>DAHVDE010000023.1 GCA_027313705.1 Actinomycetota bacterium
TCCACGCTTCTTGCCAGGCGACGAACTAGTCGGGCAAGCCGCAAGCGCGATGCTAGCCGGTTACCTCGGCGCGCAATCACTGATCTCCGCACCAGCAACTGCTGAATCCTCGCCCGCGGCAGGTCAGGTGGCGACGACTCCTGGGGCGGCAGGTCCTTCGGGGGACTGTAATTTTTGACAGCGCCATCCGCCGGACCCCCTGCCCGGCCTTCAGCCCCGTCGCGGTCCGAGAACGTCAGAACCCTTCGCCCCACCAATCGCCTCCAAGATCAGCAATGCGTTGCCTGGAGGCTATGACACTGCCGTGCCCTTCAGAACGGAACCAGCCGGCATCTCGTCCTGGTCCGCAGCCGAGGTCCGCAATGCCCGCAGGTGCCGGCAGTATGCGCGAGAATTCGGCGCGGAAGGCTGCAAACTCACATGTAACTTCGCTGGTTGCTCGTGAGAAATCCTGGGCTATTCTGTCGTAGGCCGCCCGGTAATACTTACGCGGTCGTCGCCGGAGGCCCTAATCCGATATCCTACTCATCATCTCCCGAAATTACTTTTCATTGACAAACCAAGGTTGCGCCAATTTCCTCCGCAAAAATGCGGCCACCACCTGGCCTGCGGAAGATGTCATCACTTCGTTTCCGGCGCCCATGCCGTGAACTGTCGCACTTGCAATAAACTACAGATTATCATCATTCGTTCGAATGGCTTGAGCTATAGCGTTAGCCAGTATCGCGTACTGCTCGTCCGTCAATCGACCTCGGTCGTATGCTGCGACGACATCATCGTATGACCCAGGAATGTATGGATCAGGGTCTTCCATATCCGCCGCCGCTATATCCAGATAGGTTTGTTTCTGAGAGCGCCCACGGCTGGGCCATGAACGGCTCCTGAAGTGCTCAGCTACCTCATCCACGGCCATATTGCCTTGATATAGAGCATCTAGTAGTTCAACTACTTCATTTGCCATGCTTCATATCTCCTCAGTTTTCCGTTCGATCAAGATTGGCGCACGACCATCGATAGAATTATCGTATATCATCCAATCAGTAAATTCACCCTTAAGTCGCTCGAATGTACGGCGGTTAGTTGTTCCGAATTCTTGGTCAGTTTTGCCCGTAATGAGGTCAGCAGGGACATAGCGACCTCCTAGTCCGTTTCCAGCAAGGTACTGATCATGTCCACGACGATGACGGGATTCAGATCTGGCCAAGCTCACCTCTACTGGAATATCGACGAATATGCCTATAATTTTTCCATAACCGGCATCTTTCAATTCTCGTATTCGACGCGCCGTTGAGTCTACCGAGGACATCGTGATGTCCCAGATGACGTTCTTCCCGTCAGCCATCGCCGTCATCCCCAGTCGGCGCGCGACATCAGAGGACTCCTCGTGGTAGAGACCGGTCGTTTCCATCGGAGAGAGATTAGGGATTTCCGCGATTAATCCGCGCTCGGCAAGATCTTCCTTGAAATCGTCGGGATTGATCATCAGGAACCTTGAAAGATCAATGCCTGCATATCTCTCGAGCACGGTGGTCTTGCCGGCACCTCCCAGGCCGCCAGCAATGACAGCGGTGTGTTCGCAGGGGACGTCTTGAGAGTCGCTATAGGCAGTATTAACCATTTCGGCATGGATCTTGTTTCTCTCAGGAGTCCATACATGCCCTTTCCCATCTATTGAGTGCTCGACTCCGATCGGAGGATCCGCCGTTGCGGCGTCGGCCATACCGTTCACCACTTCGCGGACGTGGGCCTTGTAGTCGGCGTCGGTCAGTGGGGGCGACGGACGCTCTAGGTCGGATAGGAGGGGCACTGGGGGCTTGGGGGTGCCATCTTCTTCCCAGGGAGATGAGGGATTCCCCTTCTCAAAGTGGTTGAGGCGAGCTTTAAGATCTTGTCGGATGCTTGGCTGGTTTTCTGCCTTCTCTAGGCGCTCAACCCAGCGCTGCTTTTGCAACTCTTGGATTGAAGCCGGCGGGCGGGCTTCGTCGGGGCGACCGACCCCTCGCGGCGGATCCGCAGTGTCCGTTGCACCAGCTGGGTCCCGAGCCCCGGCCGACGTTGTGCCGTTCAACTCGGCGGACCGCTTGGATCTCTCCTCGTCGGTCGAAGGTAAATCCATGGCGCACATACAACCAGGATTGGCACCGCTAAGTCCATATCTGGCGCTATTTCGCAGGCATTGGCGCTCGCCTGCCAGCCGCGTAGGTCAGTCGGCCAGGCATCGGCTGTCTCCTCGTAACGGTGCAAGTCAGTGCCAGGCTGTGACGGCCAGGCCATGCCACCCGCGCGATTCGATGGGCCGGCCAGCCGTCTCTCACGCCCGGTAACACCCGATTGCCCACGGCGAGGGCGCTGACGTCGCCTTCCGCCGTCGGCTGCCTCGAAGTAGTTGATGTCTTCGGCACCGACGCACCGGAGCCGACCCCCATCCTGCTTGTGTGACGGATGAGACGACCCGGTCGGGCGCGAGGACCCGAAGCACGGACCTGCGTTTGCCCGCTCAGCCTAGCAAGCAGCGCTCCAGACTCGGTCGACGCTGGCAACTAGCGAGGTGTCGCGGGCGGGCCGGAGCGCGGTCAACGTGCGCAATTCCGCGCACGTTGTGCTGGCTTGCGCGCTCGGGCCTGCGGTCGCGGTCGTGACGGGCCTGCAGTCGCGGTCGTGACGGACCTGCGGGGAGAGCCGGGCGCGTCGGCCGTCCGGAGACCGGGGTCAGCGCCGGGGTCAGATACAGCCCGCGCCGGCTGACGCGGGCGCGGATCAACTGGGCGGCGGTAACCTCAGCTCACTTCACCCGATCGCCGTCTTCCCGCGCCAGCCGCCAGCTATCGTCCTGCCCTGGCGTGCGAGCGGCTTACCAGCCGCGCAGGTCGATCGGCCAGACGTCGACTACTTCCTCGCCACGGCATAGGTAAGCCCGCTCGTGATAGGCCATCGTCGGGTCGATGTGGGCGGGCGCCAGCCTGACCACATCGCCGAGTGGCCTGGGCGGGGAGAATACCGTGTGCTCGTCTGAGCAGTACCAAAGGTCGGCGCCGTCGAGTGACGGGTTGCCGTGGTCCATGCCGAAGCACTTGAGCCCGGCATTGGCGACCGACCACTGACCAGTTGTCGAGATCAACGTCGCGAGCACGAAGAGTGCCTGCCCGAAGGGCAGGCCAAGCCGCCCGTAGGCGGTGTCCATCAGGGCATAAGAACCGGCCTGGATTTCGTTCGCCCAGGTGTTGAGCGCGTAGGTGCCAGTACCTCCGGCCGAGATGACCGGACCGCCGACATCGGTGTGGGCAGCTATCAGCAACTCCATGGCCGTCTGGCATTTCCCGGCTCGTTCGGCGGCCTGCTCCAGCCCGACCACGTGCCCTTCGTAACCCATGACACCGCGCACATCGAGACCGCTCGCCCTGGCCAGGTCGGCCAGGCGGCCTGCCTGGTCCGGGGCGACCCCGCAGCGGGGCAAGCCGACATTGACATCGATCAGCACTTCCCTGACCCCGCCGGCGACGGCGGCCCGCAAGGTCTGCGGCGAGTCGACCGCAACCGTCACCCGCGCCCCCGCTTCGACCAGGACACCGACCCTGCGGGCGTCAAGCACCTCGTTGGCCAGCAGCAAGTCTGCGCCAAGGCCGGCCGCAGCCATGCCCTCGCACTCCCTGATGGTGGCGCAGGTAAAGGCCGTATGACCGGCGGCCGCCTGGCGCCTGGCCAGCGATGTGCACTTGTGCGCCTTGACGTGCGGTCGCAGCCGGCCATCGGGCAGGGCGGCAGCCATTTCCGCGATGTTCTGGTCGAGCACCGCCTCATCGATCACCAGGGCCGGAGTCGTGAGTTCGAAGATAGTTGTCATAGATACCTGCTTCGACTGGCTCGGGCGGCTTCGTAGGATAGCGAGGCGGAGGTCACCGACTCCAGGTCGGACACTTCCGCGACCGGAACGTCCCACCAGGACTGGCTGTCCGGCGCGGACACAAGCGGATCGGTCTGGATGGTGATCAGCGCCGGGCCGTCGGTCAATTTGGCCTGGTCGAGATGGGCCTTGAGGTCGGTGATGGAGCGGGCGCGGAACACGCGGACTCCCAGGCTTTCCGCGTTCATGGCCAAGTCCACTGGGAGCAAGTGCCCGTCGAGCCTGCCGCTGATGTAGTCACGGTACCGGTAAGCGGTACCGAACCGCTGCGATCCCACCGACTCAGGCAAAGCTCCGATCGAGGCGAAGCCGTGGTTCAGCACCAGCACGACGATGATCTTCAAGCGCTCCTGGACAGCGGTGACCAGTTCTGACGACATCATCAGGTAGGAACCATCGCCGACCATCACGTACGGCGATCTCATAACCCATGCAGGAATAGCCATACTCGACGTGGTAGCCCTTCTCGTCTCTGGTACTCCACAGCTTATGCAGGTCACCAGGCAGGGAGCCGGCTGCGCACACCACGACATCACGTGGCCCGGCGGCAGCGTTGACTGTCCCGATCACCTCGGACTGGGCAGGCAGCGGCGCGTGCCCAAGTGAGTACGCGCGAGAGACCGTCGCGTCCCAGGCCAACGCCAAGGCGGCCGCATGCTCCCGGTATGAGGCAGGAACCTGCCATCCGGATAGGCCTTCGGCGAGCGAGGCGATGGCGGCGCGAGCGTCACCAGTCACCGCGAGCCCGGAATTCTTGGCGGCATCGAAGGAAGTGACATTGATGTTGATAAACCGCACGCCTGGCGCGGCGAAGGCGCGGCCTGAGACGGTGGTGAAGTCAGACCACCTGGTACCGATCACGACGTCAGCCGCACGGGCGAGCGCGTTCGCGGCGGCGGAGCCGATCGCGCCTGCCGCCTGAGGGTGGTCGTAGGGCAGTGCACCCTTGCCCGCCTGGGTCTCGGCGACTGGGATGCCAGTAGCCTGCGCGAAGGCACGCAACTCCGCAGTGGCTTCAGAGTAGATCACGCCACCGCCAGCGACGATGAGCGGCCGGCTGGCATCCCTGAGCAGGGCGAGCGCTCTCGCCACGGAGCCGGGGTCAGGTACAGGGCGCGGGACGTACCAGACCCGGTCGGCAAACAGCGAGGCTGGCCAGTCGAACGCCTGCGCCTGGACATTCTCAGGCAGGCAGATGGTCACCGCACCTGTCTCGGCCGGGTCCGTGAGTACCCGCATCGCTCCGAGCAGCGGGTCCGGCAGTTGCTCTGGCCGGTCCACCCGGTCGAAGAATCGTGACACGGGACGGAACACGTCGTTGACCAATACATCACGCTGACCGGGGTGCTCAAGCTGCTGAAGCACGGGATCGGCGGCCCTGGTCGCGAACGTGTCCGAAGGAAGAAGCAGCACAGGGAGCCGGTTTATGGTGGCCAGCGCGGCGCCGGTCACCATGTTGGTCGCGCCCGGCCCGATCGGCGAGGTGCTGGCAAGCACGGAAAGCCGGTTCCGCATCCGGGCGAACCAACGCCGCGTGGACCATTGCATGCTCGTTGCGTCCCAGATAGTAAGGCAGCACGCCTGGGGTGGCTAGCTCACAGGCCAGCAACGCCTCGCCGAGCCCGTGCCCGAAGATCCCGAACCAGCCTTCGACCAGGCGGTGCGAGACGCCGTCACGCGATGAGTACTGCGCCGCGAGGAACGCGACGATGGCCTGCCCGACGGTACGCCTCATGCCGGGCTCACGTAGAACGGAAGCCGGGGGTCAACCGGTTCGCCTGCCCAGGTATCCCGCACCCAGGCGTGTGCCGGGTCGTCACAGATCTGCCACCGGCGCTCGCCTGGACCGGCCATCACGTTCAAGTAGTGCATGTCGTTGCCAGGCACTGCCATGGCCGGGCCGTACCACCCGTGCGGCAAGAGCAATAGGTCGCCTGAGCCGACCTCGGCAAGCACGTCGATCGGCCGCTCAGGAGGCCCGTACACCCGGTGGTAGCCGATCGCGCGCGAATCGCGGACCGCAGGGGTACGCCGGGTCCCGACCTGTCCGGAGCGATGACCTCGCACGCGATGACAGGCACGCCGGACGCCGGGCCGTACCGCACCGGAAGGTCACGGGATGCCCGCGCTCCCGGCAGGGCGTAACGCCCGCCGCCGCCCGCAGCGGAGATACGCACAGACGACCGGCGAGGCACGTAGGCAAAGTCGGTGACCCCTTCGAAGACGCTGGCCCGACCAGTGACGACCAGGACCAGCCCGCCTTCTCCTGCGGCAGGTTGACCTCGAGATTGCCGGAAACCAGCGCCCGCGCGGCCAGTGATGCGGTGTCTGCGACACGGTGTCATACCTCTTCGCCAGCAAGCAGCGCGTCAACCTCGGCCGAGGTCGGCATCGCCGTCGAACATTCCAGCCTGGACGCCACGATCGCCCCGGCGGCGTTGGCGAACGTGAGCACCCGTTCAAGCGGCCGGCCGGCCAGCAGGCCATGGCAAAGTGCGCCGCCGAACCCGTCGCCACCACCGAGCCCGTTCAGCACACCTATCTTCACCGGCGGCACGGTCACCGACTCCGAGGCGGTCAGCGCGAGAACCCGGCCGGTCCCTGCTTGATCACCGCAAGCTCGACCCCTAGGTCAAGCAGCCGACGAGGAATCCTTCAGGTGCACATGGGTCACACTGTCCGGGAAACCGGACAGGATGGCCAGAGGGTTCCCGCCTGCCGCGATCAGGTGCCCCGTGTCGAGGCAAAGCGCCGCAGCCGTCGACTCGAGCACCCGCACCACGTCGTCCTGAGTGGCAAGCTGAGTGCCGACCTCATTGTGCAGGATCGCTTCGTATCCCCGTGCCTCGCAGAACCTCACCACCTGGCCAGCCACCGACTCGATCTGGGGCCAGCGTTCCCGCTGGTCAGGTGAGCCGATCAGGGCGACGGTCGGCCTGGGCCTGAACAGCTTGGCCGATCGTGTACACGTTCTAGCTCTCCTTAGCCAATTCAGCGATCTTGAGCGCGGCGACCGCGTCCTCCGCCGCGCGCCGTTACCCGTGCCTGTCCGCACCAGCCGGGCGAAGTCTTCGGCCTGGAGCCGCAGCGCGGCGCGGAACGGCGCGTCGCCGCTGGCCGGATCGAGGAAGACAGAGCCCGCTGTGCCCTTGGTGCTTTAGACCTCGACCTTGACCATGTCCCCGGCAGGCGGCAGGCCGGCCTGTTCTGCCAGCGTCGCGTTCTGGCTCGCCTCTGCGGCCGTCAGCCCGCAGGGCTTTTCGCAGAGCAACGTGCTCGCACCGCCAAGCTGGTTGTAGGCGGCATAGGTCCCCAGGCCTCGTCCGGTCGTCCGAGCGGCAGGTGGTAGCCGTCGAAGACCCCGGCCGGCGACATGATGAAACCCCTTCTGGCCTGCCAAAACATGACCCGTTCCCGGCTAGGCGGGCGGGCGCCCATGCTGTGCGTGATGGTTAATCAATGGCAGGTTAAACGATTACATCAGGCGAAAGGGGCTATCAATCACCGGTTGCCCGTTCCTGCTGCGCGGTGGCCAGCCGGTCGAGCAGCGACACGCAGGCGTGGATCGCACACAGGTGCGGGACCTCGATGCCGAACCGCCCGGCCAGCTCGATGACCGCCCCGGTCAGGCACCCGACCTCAAGCCGCTTGCCCGCATCGAGGTCCTGCAGCATCGACGTTTTGTGATCACCGATGGCCAGCCCGGCCGCCAGCCGGCGGTCTAGCGAAACGGGAAACCTGACCGCAAGCCGCTGCGCCACCAGCGCGCATTCGCCGAACATGGCGCGCAGCAACTCCACCATCGCCGGCTCGGACCCTAGCTCCCCGAGCGTCGCGCGGGTCAGCGCAGTCACCGAATTGAACGCCACGTTCCCGACCAGCTTCAGCCAGATCTGATCGGCAAGCCGTGACTCGACCGGCGCCTTGAGCCCGCCGGCCGCGAACGCCGCCGAGATGTCCTTGCACCGTTGCGAGGAAGAACCGTCGGCTTCGCCGATCGTGAACCTGGTGCCCTCGACGTGCCTGATCACGCCCGGAGACTCGATTTCCGTCGAGCAGTAGACCACGCACCCGACGCTGTGCCCGGCCGGAATCGAGCGCGCGATCACCCCGCCGGGGTCCACGCTCTCCAGGCCTGGCTGGTACCACCAGGGGATACCGTTCTGCGCCCAGATCACCGCCGCCCCCGGAGCAAGCAGCGGACCGAGGGCGGGAGCGATGGCAGGCAGGCTGTAGGCCTTCAGCCCGACGAACACCACATCGGCGCCGGCGACCGAGGAAAGGTCAGAGGTCACCCGCGGATGGGCGGAGAAATCGCCGCGCGGCGAGGTCACCCGCACTCCGCCGGCGGCCATCGCCGCCCCGTGGGCGCCGCGCGCGATGAGCGTGACATCGGTCCCGCCCCGCGCCAGCGCCGCCCCTACGTAAGCCCCGATCGCGCCCGCTCCGAGCACCACGACCCGCATCGACGCCAGCCCTACCCTGCCTGCTCGGCGACAACGGCGGCCACCATCCGGCGCTGCACCTTCCCTGTCGCGGTCCTCGGGATCTGGTCGAGCACGTGAATGGCGGACGGCACCTTGTACGCCGCCAGGTGCTCACGGCAGTAGCTGATGAGCTCCTTCGGCCCGGCCGCATCCTGCAACGTGACCGCCGCGCCGACAAGCTCACCGTACTTCTCGTCACTGACACCGAAGCAGACCGCGTCCCGCACCGCCGGATGGGACATGAGCACCTGCTCGATCTCGGCAGGCGCGATGTTCTCACCGCCCCGCAGGATCATCTCCTTGAGCCGCCCCGCCAGGTACAGGTAGCCGCCCCGCAGCACGCCGAGGTCACCGGTGCGGAACCAGTCACCGTAGAAGGCCTCGGCGGTCGCCGCCGGGTTGGCCACGTACCCGGACATAACCCCTGGCCCCCTGATCACGACCTCTCCTGCCTGTCCTTCTGGCAAGAGAGCACCGCCCGGTGCCGCGATCCCGATCTGCGTGCCGGTCGGCACGCCGACGGACCCGGGAATCCTGGCCGCCGGCGGCAGCGGGTTCGACGCCATCTGATGGCTGGCCTCGGTCATGCCGTATGCCTCGAGCATCGGCACCCCGTACGCCGCCTCGGCTCGCTCGAGCAGTGCGGGCGACAACGCCGAACTGCACGACCGCGCGAACCGCAGCGACTCGAGCGAGCCTGACCCGGCATCGAGGATCATCTGATGCAGCGTAGGACCGGCCGACAGCCAGGTCGCCCCGTGCTCCCTGGCCTGCCGCCAGAACCGCTGCGGCGTGAACCGGCGCGGCACGACCACAGCACCGCCGCCGCACAGCGCCGCCAGCGTGGACGCGACCATGCCGTGCACGTGAAACAGCGGCATCACGCAAAACGACACGTCGTCAGCGCCGAGCCGGTAGTGGCCGGCGATCGTCACCGCAGACGCCATCATGTTCCGCTGCCGCAAAGGCACTTGCTTCGGCCGGCTGGTCGTGCCGCTCGTGTGCAGCACGACGGCCACGTCGTCGGCCGCACCGGCCTGCTGGTAACTGGCCGGAGAACTCACTTCCTTTCCCGTCAGGAAGAGGCCAGGCGGACCATCGTCGCTTGCCTCGGCAAGCAGCAGGCTGGCTGAGCATTCCGCCGCGGCGCTGACGATCGCGGCCGGACGGCTGGCCGGGATGAGCACCAGCCTCGGCGCGATGTCGGTCAGGTAGAAGACGAACTCGCCATGGGTGTAGGCCGGGTTGAGCGGGGCCGCCGCCGCCCCGAGCAATGTGATCGCCAGCAGGAACTGCACGAACTCCGGGCCGTTAGGCAGCACGACCGCGACCCGGTCACCGCGCCTGACCCCGGCGGCGGCGAGGAGCCCGGCCAGCAGCTCCACTCGCCCGGCAAGCTGGCCGTAGGTCAGGGTGCTGCCGTCCTCGGCCACGACCAGGGCGGGCCTGGCGCTGTCAGGAGCGTCAAGCAGCTCGCTCAGCGTCCTGGCCTGCGCGCTCATCGCACCCGTGCTCATCGCACCATCTCCCGTCGGCTCAACCGCCATTGTTCCTCGGCCTCGCCTATCCGGGTAGCGGCGGGTCCGCGCACGAACGGCCAGATCTCCTCGGCAATGGACCGCCAATCCGCGGTCGCCTCAAGCTCGCCGAGCACCGCGAACAACCCCAGGTTGATCCGCTGAAGCACCACATAAGAACGCGGGATCGAAACGAACTCGGCCACCGGGCTCCGCAGGTCGAAGAACCGCCTCACCACGGACGACGCATACTCGGGCGTCATCGTCAGCCGCTTGCGCTCCCTGATCGTCGCGTAGAAAACGGCCAGGTGCTCCACGACCTGCTCAGTGGTCAGCGGTGCCCCTGGCACGAGGAACCCGGCGGCCTCCATGCTGTGCCTGAACTCTTCCGGGTCGTTCTTCACGCACAGGTTCTTCGCCATGTTCATCAGCGGGTTAAGTTCGGTCTGCGTGAAGTGCTTGACCAGGCCGAAATCAAGGAACGTGACCCGGCCGCCCCCGTGAAACAAGTAGTTGCCGGGATGCGGGTCACCGTTGAACGCGTGCAGTTCATACAGGCTGCGGAACACGAACCGGTAGATAGTCTCCGCGGCCAGGTCCCGCTCGTCTTGCGACCACTGCTCGAGCTCGCTGAACTTGGCGCCGACCGCGAGGTCGCTGGTGACGACCCGCCTGGAAGAAAGCTCAGGCAGCACCCGCGGCACGATGATCGTCGGGTGACCTTCGTAGTACGCGGCGAACGTGGCCTGGCTGGCCGCCTCGCGCCGGTAGTCGATCTCCTCGAGCACCCGCTCCTTAAGCTCGGCAAGCAGCGCGTTCACGTCCTGGCTCGGCGCGGTGACCCGCAGCATCCGGCGCAGCAGCGCGACGTTCTCCAGGTCGGCCGCGATCGCCTCGGCGATGCCCGGATACTGCACCTTGACCGCGACGGCCCGGCCGTCGCGGGTGATCGCGCGGTGCACCTGGCCGATCGACGCCGCCGCGATCGGCTCAGGGTCCCACTCGGCAAAAAGCCGCTCAGGCCGCTCCCCGAGTTCGGCCTCGATGACCTCGGCGGCAAGCTCGCCGCTCATCGGCGGGACACTGTCTTGCAGGCGGCTCAGCGTGCGCCGCACCGCGGGTGACAGGCCCTCGTCCAGGTAGCTGGCCATCTGGCCGATCTTCATCAGGACGCCCTTCATCGCGCCGAGCGTCTGCGCGACGTCCTGCGCCGTTTCCAGCGCCAGGTCCTGCCGCAGCTGCTGCCTGGCCTCGCCCGCGGCGGTGAAAAGCCTCGGCGCTCCGCCCGCGTACCTGGCACCGCCACGCGCGACCAGAGCCAAGGCGGCGAACCCGCGCTCAAGGCGCAGGCTCATCCCGCGCTTGCGCCAGCACCGCACGGCACCACCGGCAGCAGCACCGGCGGCAGCACCGGCAAGGACGGCGACCGCCCCGCCGGCCAGGAACCTCCGGCTCATGACAGGCGCGCCGCACGCACCCGGCCAGCGACTCGCTGCCGCGCCTCGAGCACTCCAGGCTCGCCTAGATACACCGCGTCGAGCACGCCGAGCGCCTGCCTGATCTCGGTCCGCCGCTCCTCCGTCAGCGGCACCGGATCATAGCCGTACATCCCGGCCGCCCACTCGGGCAGCGACGCGACCGCACCGTCCCTGATGTCGCGCCAGATCCCGGCGAGGTCCTCGTCTAGTCCCGGCGGGTCAAGCAGGTACGCCATCGACTCCGCCGCAGCGGGCGTGCAGGCAAGCTCGGGCCTGACCGAATCGAGGTAGGCCGCGAGCTGCGCGACCGACACAGGCACCAGCTCGCGTGGCACGCCGACCAGCTCGGCCGCAACCACCATCTCAGCCACGTAGGCGTCCGCTTCGCGGTCATCTGGCGGGGAGCCGAAGAGCTCGCGGGCCACAAGTGCCGAGTCGATCAGGGCGGCGTGCACCCACAGCAGCAGGGCCGGGTCGCTGGCCGAGTAGTCCCGCCCCGTCACGTGGTCGGTCCCGGTCACCCGCTGGTGAATCCGCCTGACCCGCGCCGCGGCCTTCTCGGCGGCCGCCTGCTCGCCGAAGCTCACCGTCGCCAGGTAACGCGACGTGGCGGCCAGCCGCCCCACCGGGTCTTCCCGCCAGTCGCTGTGCTGGTCGACCCCGGCCATGGCGAGCGGGTGCAGTGCCTGCATCAGCAGCGCCCGCAGCCCGCCGACCGGCGCGGACAGGTCACCGCTGGCCCGCCAGGTGACGCTGGACGGCCCAAAGAAGCCATCGTCAGCCGGGTGCTCGGGCACGCCGTCCGCGAAAGCCGCCGCCGACCGCTCGACCAGCCCCGCAGCGTCCGCATATACGTCCATGCTTCTCAGCGTACGTTGCCTGAACCACGTCCTTGGGTGCCGCTGGCGTCACCTGCCGGGCGAGGCGAGGCGGGCGCAAGCGGAAGCTTGCGCACCATCCATGGCGCCGCCCAGTGCGCGAGCAGCGCAGCCACCGCGGCAAAGACGAATCCGGCGACGATATCCAGCGGCGAGTGCACATGCGCGAGCACCCTGGCGGTCCCGACTAGCAGCGCATTACCCACGAGCACGCCACCCCACAGGCGGGAGTAGAACAGGACGCACACCGCCAGGAACATGGTCAAGGTGGCGTGATCGGACGGGAATCCGTTGTCGGCGGCATGCGCGAACAGCGGGTGTATGTGCTGGGTGACGAACGGCCGAGGTTCGTAGTACAGCAGGCCGGCGACGGTGATGAGCCCCAGGCCGAGTAGCCCGCCAGCGACTCCGGTGACCGCCAGCGTCCATTTCTGGCCCGCAGGAACACGGAGCCACACCAGGCCGGCGACGGCGATGGACAGGACGAAAAAGTACTGCGCGATGAACACGATGACTGCATCCACCGACTGCTCCTTGGCCGTTTCCTGGATTAGGTCCGCGACAGAGCGACCTTAGTTAGCTTACCTGTCGCTGAACATTCATCTGCCAGACAGCTAACGGACCCGCTGCGGCTCCTGCGGCGGGACGAGCCAGCGCAGGTGCTCGCACTCGCCCTGTAGCTGGAGGCGCCGCCACAGGACCGCTCCAGGGGGTATCTGGCTAGCGTGGCTGAGAGCGGCGCGGCGCTGCCGCTTCCTGCTCACCCGGACGCACAGGTCTATCCGGCACGGCGGCTGCCCGGCGAAGTCATAGCCGGTCTCGCTTTTGAGCTGACCGGCTATCGCCTGCGGCAGCGCCCAGGCCAGGACGGGCAGGCCGGCCTGCTGCCCGGCCAGCACGGCGGCAGCGGTAGCGGCCTGGTGGTCAAGGTGGCCGGTGATCCCGGTCTCGTCGAAGACGAGGAGCCCTTCGGCCATGCTGCGGGCGGCAAAGGCGATGGCGTGAGCCGCTAGTTCCGCGGGTGGCACGAGGCTGAGCCGGCCGTCAGGGTAGTCAAGCAGGGTAACGCTGGCCGCGCCGAGTTCCGCGCCAGCCTGGCTAAGCTCCTGTTCCCGCGCGCGGTGCAGGTCGACGCGGGTCTCGTTGAGCGTGGACGCCTCGCCATGGGTGTAGCACAGGATGTGCACGGCCGCGCCGCCCGCCGCGAAGGTGTCGACGACGGCACCCAGGCCGAAGCTCTCGTCATCGGGGTGCGCGACCACGGCGAGCACGCTCGCCCAGGCCGGCAGTTGCCGCGCTGGACGTGCGGAGGGTGCGTGCACGGGAACGGCCTCATCTATGACCATGATCAGCCTCCTATATACCCGTGGGAGTATTCTAGATTAGGATAATCCTCAGGAAAGGTCCCTGATACGGGAGGCTCTGATGAGCACAGGCAGTCACCCGGACGATCCGGTAAGTCCCCCTGTCCAGCTAGTCGGCGACGGCATGCCGGTGCCGTGTGCCGACGGCGAGCAGCGGCCTTACCTGTCGCTTGACGCGGCCGCGTCGACAGCGGCGCTGCCGCAAGTCCTGGCCAGGGTGGAGGAGTTCCTCCCCTGGTACTCCAGCGTGCACCGCGGGGCCGGCTACAAGTCGCAGGTCGCCACCCGCGCATACGAGGATGCCAGGTCCGCCGCTCTCGCCTTCGCCGGGCAGGCGGACAGCGGTGACCACGTGGCGATCATCTGCAGGAACACCACGGAGGCGCTGAACCACCTCGCCTACCGGCTGCGGCTTTCCCGCGATGACGTCGTCGTCACCACCGTGACCGAGCACCATGCCAACCTGCTTCCCTGGTCCCGCGCCGCCACCTGCCGGCATGTCGAGTGCGACCTCGAAGGAACCTTCACCGCCGGCGATGTCGAGGCGGCGCTTGACCAGCGCCCGCTACCCCGGCTGCTGGCGATCACCGGCGCATCCAACATCACCGGCTGGATGCCGCCACTGAACGTGATCATCGCGGCCGCGCACGACCGTAACATCCCCGTGGTGGTGGACGCGGCCCAGCTCGCCCCGCACCGGCCGATTCCCGCCGAAGCTGATTTCATCGCCTGGAGCGGGCACAAGATGTACGCGCCGTTCGGCGCCGGAATCCTGACCGGCCCGCGGCGCGCCTTCGCCGACGGGGATCCGTTCCTCGCCGGAGGCGGCGCCGTGGACCTGGTAGACCTCGACGAGGTGCTGTGGACCGCGCCCCCGGAACGCGAGGAGGCAGGCTCCCCTAACCTGGTCGGCGCCGTGGCCCTGCACGCCGCGATCGACACGCTGACATCAATCGGCTGGCCTGCCCTGATCGGTCATGAGCGGCACGTCGGGCTGATGCTAAGGCAAGGGCTGGCCTCGATCCCCGGCATTCGCCTGCTCGGGCCAGGACCGCAGGCGCAGACACTTCCCGTGGCCGCGTTCACCGTCGACGGCGTCCCGCACGCGCTGGTCGCCGCCAGGCTCGCGGCCGAGTACGCGATAGGGGTGCGGCACGGCTGCTTCTGCGCGCACCCCTACCTGATGCGACTGCTCCGCTACACGCGGGAGGACGTGCACCAGTACCGGGACAAGGTCCGACGCGGCGACCGCAGCGCGATGCCGGGAGCCGTCCGGGCGAGCGCGGGCATCAACACCACGGAACAGGACGTGGCGCGACTGCTCACCGCGGTGGCACACATCGCAGGAGGGGATCCGCCGCCATTCGCCTACCAGCTGGACCCGCGCACCGGCGACTACTACCCCAGCGGCGAGGTCCACGGCCAGTTGCCGCCGCTGGCGCATCAGGCCCACTGCTCGCCAGGATAGCGGCCCGCACGGGCATCGCGCTGAAGGTGAGGCCCACTCAGTCCGCCGCCTCCGGCTTCTCCCAGATCGAGATGTGCTTGGTGCTCTCGTTGGTGAACGGCTCCCCCGACCAGTCACTCCAGCGGTACCGCAGCCTGAGCCCGGCGAGCTGAGCCATCAGGTCGAGCTCGGCCGGCCAGGCATACCGGAAAGGTATCGAGCAGAAATCGTAGCTGCCGTCTTCTCGCCTGGTGAAGTAGTTCGAGCTCGTCGCCTGGGTGGCCACGTCGAGCAGGTCGAACGCGTACCCGGACCCGCTTACCTCGAAAGGCACGGCCCGCTGGCCAGGCGGGAGCCTGCGCAGGTCGGGAATCGCCACCTCGATCAGGAAACAACCACCAGGCTCAAGGTGCCTGGCCGCATTGCGGAAGCAAGCGACCTGCGCTTCCTGGGTGGTCAGGTTCATGATCGTGTTGAAGACGAGATAGACGAGCGAGAACGTCCCTTCGACCCTGACCGCCGAGAAGTCACCCATCGTGACGCCGATATCCTCGCTGCCCGGCTTGGCCCGCAGCCTGGCGACCATGGCCCGAGACAGGTCGATCCCGTGCACCTGCACCCCGCGCCCGGCGAGCGGAATCGCGATCCGGCCGGTCCCGATGGCCAGCTCGAGCGCACGCCCCCGGCCGGCCAGCCCGGCGAGCACGTCAGCGGTCGCGCTGATCACGCTCCCGGAGAACATCGGCGAATCGGGATCGTCGTAGCTGGCGGCGATCTGCTCGCCGAAGTATCCGTCCTGGTCCACGCCTAGGACCGTACCTGCGCACGCGGAATTGCCGCATCCGGATTTTTCCTGCGCCGCTACCCGCACCCCTTGCCGTGCCAGGGCGGCGGCATAACGGCACAATGAGCGGGCAGTCACGGCAGCGGAGGCGCGAGTGGGCACGACGGTATTGCTGATAATGGACGTGCAGCAAGGCATTGCGGCACGATTCGGCGACGACCCCGGTTACCTTGACCGGCTGTCTAAGGCCGTCACCGCTGCCCGCAGGTCCGAAATTCCCGTGATCTACGTGACGATCAGCTTCCGGCCCGGTCACCCCGAGATAGCCGCCAGCAACCGGACATTTTCCGCGATCGCCGCCTCCGGCGGCTTCGGCCACGACGATCCGGCGACCTTGGTGCACCCGAAGGTCGCGCCCGTGCCTGGTGACATCGTGGTGGTCAAGAAGCGGGTCTCGGCCTTCACCGGGAGCGACCTTGAGGTCGTCCTGCGCGGCCTTCGTGCCCGCAAGCTGGTGCTCGCCGGAATCGCGACCAGCGGAGTGGTGCTCTCCACCGTGCGGCAGGCCGCGGACCTGGACTATGAGCTTGTCGTGCTCGAGGACGGCTGCCTCGACGCTGACCCTGAGGTGCACCGGGTGCTCACAGCGAAGGTGTTTCCCAGGCAGGCCGAGGTGAGCACCGTCGCCGCCTGGACCGCCGCGCTCGCCGGGCGGGCGAGATGACCGGGCCGGCTCCCCGGATCGGAGGGGACGGCATCATCGGCCAGGTCGACGCGACGAAGGTGCCGAGATTCGCCGGGCCGGCAACCTTCGCCAGATTGCCGCGACTCGACGAGGTCGGCCGTGCCGACGCGGCCGTGCTCGGCCTGACCAGCCGCGAACTACTCGGCATCGTGCGCACCTTCGCCGGCCGCCGCAAGCACGCGCATTCTCAACTCGGCCCGTTAAGCCCGCCTGGCCCTCGGCCGGGATGGCCGGGGTTATGTCCCGCTGGCGGCCGAGCGGCGAGAACAGCACCCAGAAACCGGCCGCCCAGCTGCCGGCCACGCCGAACCACAGGGTCGGCCTGATGCCGAGCACCGACGCGCTGCCGAGCACGCCGCCGAGCACCGCGCCGAGCGGCAGCGTGCCCCAGACGATCCAGCGGATCGCCGCGTTCATCCGGCCGAGCAGCTCGGGCGGCGTGATCAGCTGACGGTAGCTGACCTGAGCGATGTTGTAGACGATGGAGCAGAAGCTGAGACCGAAGTTGGCGACGGGAAACAGGATCAGCCGCGGGCCCGCCGCCGTCAGCGGCAAGAGCATCGGGACGGCGCCGAAGACAAGCATGGAGAACCAGATGATCCGCGCCGTGCCGATCCACTTAGCCAGCCGCCCCGACATTATTCCGCCAGCAACCCCGCCGAGACTGCCGATCCCGATCAGCAAGCCGATCTCGGCCGGCCTGACGTGCACCACCCGGACCAGGAAGAGCACCTCGAGCGCAGAGACCATCGACCCGAAGAGGTTCGCCCAGCCGGTGCAGGCGGCGATCTTGCGCAGCACCCGGTGGCCGAGCACGAAGCTGAGGCCGACGAAGATCTCCTTGCGCATGTTCTCGCGGCTGGTGCGCTCGACGGCCTGCTCTTTGGTCCTGATCAGAAGCAGCGAGCCGGCGGAGACCGCATAGGAGAGCGCGTCCACGGTCATCGCCCCGGCCTTGAGCAGCCCGAACAGGGCGCCGCCCAGGCCAGGACCGACGACGCCCGCGAATGCCTGCGTGCCTGCCAGCCTGCCGTTGCCGCTGTACAGCTGATCTTTGCTGATCAGCGAGGGCACGTAGCTCTGGTAGGCGACATCGAAGAACACCGTCGCCAGGCCGGCCAGCAGCGCGACGGCGAAAAGCTGCGCCATCGTCAGCACGCCGAAGGCGGCGGCAACCGCCACCGAACCGATGATCGCCATCCTGGCCAGGTCACAGCCAAGCATCAGCCAGCGCTTGGTGACCCGGTCGACCACGAGCCCGGCCGGCAGCGCGACAAGCAGAAAGCAGGCGGTGCTGGCCGCGGAAAGCAAGCCGACCGCGAACGTGGACGCGTGCAGCAGGACAACGGCGGTAAGCGGCAGCGCCACGATGGTGACGCTAGAGCCGATCTCGCTGACCGACTGCCCCGCCCATAGCGACATGAAGTCCCGGTGCCGCCACAGACCGACGTTGCGGCCTGCCGTTAGCTCCCCGATGCCCTGTGCTGGTAGTACCTCAGCGTCCGCCATGGCACCCATGTTGGCCTATCTCACGCCGCGCTGCGCACGTCCAGGTTCCACAAGCCAAGCAGCGCCTCTTCCCCGGCGGGGGTGAGGACGACCGCGCGGCCACGGCCGGCCCGGCGAATCCAGGATCGCTCGAAGAACTGAGCGCAAAGAGCGGCACCGACGCTGCCTGCCAGGTGCGGCCGGCGTTCTGTCCAGTCAAGGCACGACCTGATGACCGGGCGGCGCGATTTGAACAGGACAGGAACGTCGATGCCGAGATGTTCGCCAAGCCAGTCCGTGCCGTCGGCGGTAAGCCAGAATTCCGGATACTGCTCGATCACCCCGTCTTTGATCAGGGCATCGGTGACCTGCACGCCGAGCAGGCCGGCCAGGTGGTCATAGCAGGTGCGGGCTCGCTTCACGGCGGCCGACGCCCGCGCCTCGCGCAGGGAGCGGACAAGATGAGTTCCGGCCGCAGGCCGGTCAAGCGCCAGCATGTCCTCGAGCACCTGGGCGATGGCCGGATCGGCGAGCCTTACGTAGCGTTGCCTGCCCTGGCGCACTCCGTCGAGCACCGCGCCGTTGACCAGGCGGGTCACGTGCTCGCTCGCGGTCGAGGTAGCCACGCCGGCGTGTTTGGCCAGTTCAGTGACCGTCCACGCCCGGCCATCGAGCAAGGCGACGCAGATCGCGGCCCTGGTGTTGTCGGCCAGCAGGCCAGCCAGGGCGGCGAGTTCAGCGGCCCAGGCTAGGTCAGCTCCGGATTGAGTCATGGTTTCATGATGGCAGGCCAATAGTTCGGCAAGCGCCGGCGAATTTCTGCCCTAGCGTTGCCTTATGCCGACAGAACCAAACGATCTCATCACCGGCGACGCCGAGGTGCGCGCCATCCTGGCTGACCCGGCCTATCTGGTGCCGCCAGCCCCGCCCGTGCCGGTCACCGAGCATGGCACCATGGCCTGGTTGCGGGCACACGTGGCCAGATTCTGTGACGGCCAGGTACACGACAGGCGCCGCGAGGTGACCGAGCAGGAACTGGCCAGGCTCAACCCGGCCCTGCTGAGGTCGGCCGCCGCCGAACTGGCCGGCACCGAACTCGACCGTGCCGAACTCGACCGTGGCGAACTGGCCGCGGCCGGCGGGGAAGAGCCGTTCGACGTGATGGTCGTGGCCAGGCGAGTGCCGGCGGCGGTGCTCGCGACCGCGCTCGGCGTTGCCGCGGCGGCGAGGGACGGCGCCGTGGATGCCGTGCTCGCTTCCGCCTCCGGCTACCCAAATCCCGACCTGGCCGGCCCGGGCGCCGACGCCGGCGTTCAGTTCCTGGCCGCGGTGCTCGGCCCGGCCGATGCCGAACTGCTCGCGACCAGGATCGGCCTGCTCGAACAGGCCTGCGACGCTACCGCCGCCCTCATCGGCAACGCGCTGATCAGGGCGTTCACCGGCGAGGAATACGATCAGGACGGAGCGGAGGACGCGGGCGAGATCATCGCAGGCACGCTGGCAAGCGACCCTCCGGTGCGCAGGACCAAGCGGCTTGCCCCTGACGGCGGGACCGTCACGCTGGACCTGACCACCTGCACTTTCGGGGCCGGCCGGCGGCCGTGCCCTGGCGCCGATCAGGCCAGGGCGCTGGCTGCGGGCGTACTCGACGCGGTGCTTGCCCGCTGCGAGCTAGCCGACCAGCAACTGAGTTACCTGCCGTCACCCAACCTGCGAATGCCCGCCAGGCTGCTAGTGGAGTTCACCCGGCGCCGATAGGCGGGCCCGTGCATGCGGGCTGGTCCAGTCGAGCACCGGGCCCTCGGGCACGATGCGGCGCGGATTCAGGTGGGGGTGGGTCATGAAGTAGTGGCGCTTGATGTGGTCGAAGTTCGTGGTCTCACGGAAGGCGGGAAGTGAAAACAGGTCGCGGGCGTAACCCCACAGGTTCTGGTAATCGCAAAGGCGCCTGATGCTGCACTTGAAGTGCGAGTAATACACCGAGTCGAATCTCGCCAGCGTGACCCACAGGCGGACGTCGGCTTCCGTCAGGGTGCCGCCGGTAAGGTACCTGCGGTCGGCCAGCAAGAGCTCGAGCTGGTCAAGCGTGGCGAACAGATCGGTGACAGCCGCGTGGTATGCCTGCTGGTCTGGGGCGAAGCCGCACTTGTAGACGCCGTTGTTGACGGTCGCGTAGATCTTCTCGTTGATCTCGTCGATCTGCTGGCGAAGCTCAGCCGGGTAGAGCCGCACTTCCTGGTTGGCCCAGGCCGCGAACTGGGTGTCCAGGTCGATGGTGATGTCGGGGAAGTTGTTGCTGACTATGCGGCTGGTCTTCTTGTCCCACAGCACCGGCACCGAGATGTGGCCATCGAAACCGGGCTCGGTCTCCTCGTAGGCCTCGCGCAGCAGCGCGAAGCCGTTCATTTCGTCGAGACCGTGATCGCGGCCTGGCCGGAAGGCCCAGCCCCGGCCGTCCCTGACCGGGTCCACCACGCTAAGCGAGATGACCTCTTCGAGCCCGAGCAGCTTGCGCACGATCGCGGTGCGCTGCGCCCAGGGGCAGGCCAGGGAAATGTAGAGGTGGTAGCGCCCAGGCTCCGCGGGGTAGCCGCTCGAGCCGTCGGCCGTGATCCGCCCGGCGAAGGGGTAGGGCGCGCGGACGAATTCCCTGGCGGGCTGCTTGCGCTGGTAGGTGCCGTAGTCGCCGTAGGCGGCGAAGTCCACTGGACTGGCGCCGCTGGCGCGTTCACTGGTCGCGGTCATGGCTGAACCTCCCGCGCTCAGTTAAGTCGCCCTTGCCGCCGGCTTTCAAGTCCTGGCCTGGAGAATAGTTAGCCAATGAAATAAGTTAGGACGGCGGGAAGTTCCACGTAACCGTCCGCGTAGTCGTCCGCCGGGATCTCTGGCGGGTCTTTCATGGTCAGACCGCACCAGTGTGAGGCTCAACTAACTTGGCTAGTACAGACAGCAGTCACGGAGGGACACGCCCCGACCCGGCCGCCAGCGCGCTCAACGGCGCGGCGGCAGCGGGACCGCAAGGCAAGCGCGGCCTGCGCGGTGCCCATTACAAGTGGACCGCGCTTTCGAACACCACGCTCGGCATTCTCGCCGCGACGGTCAACGCGTCCATCGTGATCATCTCGCTGCCTGCGATCTTCCGCGGCATCCACCTGAACCCGCTGACGCCTGGCAACATCAGCTACCTGCTGTGGATGCTGATGGGTTACCTGGTGGTCTCGGCCGTGCTTGTCGTGACGCTCGGGCGACTCGGCGACATCTACGGCCGGGTCAAGATGTACAACCTGGGCTTCACGCTGTTCGGGCTCGGTGCGCTCGCGCTGCCGTTCGACCCGCTTACCGGGCCGGGCGGCGCACTGTGGCTGATCGGGTTCCGCATTATCCAGGCGGTCGGCGGCGCGATGCTGATGGCGAACTCGCCGGCCATCCTCACTGACGCCTTCCCCTCCAACCAGCGCGGCATGGCGATGGGCATCAACCAGGTGGCCGGCATCGCCGGCCAGTTCATCGGCCTGATACTCGGCGGCATCCTGGCCGCGGTGGACTGGCGCCTGGTGTTCATCGTGTCGGTGCCGATCGGCATCGGCGGCGCGATCTGGTCCTATGTCAGCCTGCGTGAACTCGGTGCCCGTACTCCGGCCAAGATCGACTGGCTGGGCAACATCACGTTCGCCGTCGGCCTGATCGCGCTGCTTACCGGCATAACCTACGGAATCCAGCCGTACGGCGGGCACTCGATGGGCTGGACAAGCCCGACCGTGCTCACCGGCCTGATCGGCGGCGTGGCCTTGCTGACCGCGTTCTGTTTCGTCGAGCTTCGGGTCAAGAACCCGATGTTCGACCTGCGGCTGCTGAAGATCAGGTCTTTCTCGACCGGCGTGAGCGCCGCCCTGCTCGCCTCGATCTCCCGAGGCGGCATGCAGTTCATGCTGATCATCTGGCTCCAGGGCATCTGGCTGGTGCTGCACGGCTACGCATTCGTGGACACGCCGCTGTGGTCCGGCATCTACCTGTTGCCGCTGACCGCCGGATTCCTGGTCGCAGGCCCGCTGTCCGGTTTCCTTTCCGACCGGTTCGGCGCCAAGTACTTCGCCTCTGGCGGGCTCCTGGTGTCGGCGGTGGCGTTCTTCGGGCTATTGCTGATCCCGACCAACTTCAGCTACCCGGTGTTCGCGGCGCTGATCTTCGTTTCCGGCGCGGGCATGGGCTTGTTCTCCGCGCCCAATGCGGCGGCGGTCATGAACAGCGTGCCGGCCAAGCAGCGCGGCGCCGCCGCCGGCATGATGGCCACGTTCACGAACTCCGGCTTCGTGCTCTCCATCGGCATCTTCTTCTCGCTGATGATCGCGGGCCTCGCCTCGACCCTGCCCACGACCATGACCAATGGCCTGGCCAGGCAGGGCGTGCCGCATGCGCTCGCGCTGGGGATCGGCAAGCTTCCGCCGGTGGGCAGCCTGTTCGCCGCGTTCCTCGGCTATAACCCTGTGCACACGCTGCTCGCGCCGACCGGCGTGCTCGCCCATCTGCCCGCCTCCAACGTGGCGGTGCTGACCGGCAGGCAGTTCTTCCCGCAACTGATCTCTGGGCCATTCCATCACGGCCTGGTCATCGTGTTCGGGATGGCGATGGCGGTGCTGGTCATCGCGGCGACCCTGGCTCTGCGGCACAGCGGCGCCGAGGTCCTCAAGGAGCGCGCGGCGGTAGACGCGGCGGAGCAGGCGGCACCCGCCGGCCCGCAGGCGGAACTCGCGGAACTCGCGGAACTCACCGCCGCAGAGGACGAGATCATCGAGGCGGACACGATCCACTTGGCCGACTGAGCCTGCGTGGCTAGCCGATTTCCCTGGCCAGCAGGTCGTCCATGGTTTCCCGCCGGACGACGGCCCGAGCGGTACCGTCCTCGCAGAAGATCACCGGCGGCTTGAGCGCGGCGTTGTAGTTGTTGGCCATGGTGAAGCTATAGCCACCGGTCACCGGCACGACGACCAGGTCGCCGACGCGCGGATCGGCGAGCGTGACGCCAGGGGTGATCACGTCGCCTTCCTCGCAGTGCTTGCCCACCAGGTCGGCCACCACCTGCTCGCCATCCTGCCTGCCGACCACTAGCGGCGAGAACCGCTGGCCGTAGAGCGAGGCGTCCAGGTTGTCGCCCATGCCGCCGTCCACCGCCACGTGGATCTTCCCCCGCGCTAGCCGCTTGACGGTGACGACCCGGTACAAGGTCAGGCCGGCCCTGGCCACCATGGACCGGCCAGGCTCGATCATGATCTCGATGTCCTCGCCGAGCAACCGGTGCGCGGCGCCGGTCAGCCTGGACACGTACTCGCTAACGGAAGGCGCCGGATCTTCTGCCACGTACCTGGCCGCCAGTCCGCCGCCGAAGTCGTACACCGCGAACCGCTCGAGGCTGGCCAGGGCGGCTACGGCCTCCTCGAACTGGCGCAGCGCCGCGATCTGCGAACCGATGTGGACGTGCAGTCCGCGCAACTCGATGACCTGGCTGTCCCGCAGTCGCGCGATGGCCTGCGGGACGAACTCGACCGGCACGCCGAACTTGGAGCCCTTGCCGCCGGTCGCCAGCGCCGCATGGGTCGCCGACTCGACCCCAGGGCTCACCCGAAGCAGGACCGGGGTCCTGTGCCTGGCGAGACGCTCGATCCGGTCGATGTCGTCGAAGCCGTCGATGACAATGTGGCCGATCCTGGCGTCGAGCGCGGACTGAATGTCCGCATCGGATTTCGCGTTGCCGTGCATCACGATAGTGGCCGGATCGGCGCCCGCGGCGAGCGCCAGCCGCAGCTCTCCTGCCCCGACTACGTCGGCGCCGAGGCCAGCATCGACCAGGACCCTGATCAGCGATACCGAAGGGTAGGCCTTGACCGCGAAGCAGACCAGGCCCGCGCCGCGCGGATGGAAACTCGCCAGCGCCGCGGCGTACTCGCGGGCACGGTCCCGCAGCGCGGTCACGTCGATGACGTATGCGGGAGTCCCGAACCGCTCTGCCACCGCTGCGAGCGAGCAGCCGCCGATCAGCAGGTCAGCACCAGCAACGACCGCCGAAGGCGGCAGCAACGACAAGTCCGGCATCAGCCCTCCCGGCCCGGTATCTTACGGGATATCCCCTACCTCGTAGGTAACCGCGCGGTATGCGACGATGACCGAGCCGCACTGGTCATTCCCCGTCTTCTTCAGGTGCCCGGTGATGCGGGTCGTGAAGTTGCCGCTGTAGCGCAGGCCCTTGTACCACCCAGTGGCATAGAAGACGTCGAACGTGCCGGTCTGGCTCTCGGTGAACACGCAGGTAGACAGGTTGGGCGGGTTGACCGACGTGCTCAGCAGGTGCCGGTGAACCGCGATTCTCCCGTGCGGGAAGACCAGGCTGGCCCGCTTGCGCCAGAAGTAACCCTTGGCCTTGAACGCCCCGTAGGCGTCGGCCCGGGCGTGTTTCGGCCCTGGCATGGTGTCGACGATCTCGAAGGTCTCCTTTCCGTGCCTGGCCGGGGCACTGGTGAAGCCGGCCGTGCCGAGCACGGCGACCGCGAGCAGCGCGGCGGCGACCGCGCCTGACCGCTTCTTTGCAGGCATCCTTCCTCCTTTACTGGTTCTCAGAAGTAACTCACCATCAGAACCGCTGCGGCTACGGCGATCGCGATCAGTACCGCGCCGTCGACCCGCCTGGCGTAGACGGCCTTGAGCAACAGGTCCAGCTGCGCCGCCGCCCCGCCCGCTCCGGCCCTCGCACCGGCACCGGCACCTGCACCGGCAACCACCCCGACGCGCAGCGCGCCGAGGTCTGAAAGCAGGGCGATCGCCCGCGCTCCGCCATGGGCCAGGCCGATCACGGCGCCGAGCGCCACCGCAGCCCGCGTTCCCGCCATTCCCGCCACCACGACCGCCGCGGGCAGCAGGCCGAATCCGGCGTACGGATTCCTGGTCAAGAACCCTGGCCCGAGTATCGCCCCCCATACCGCGACCCTGCGCCAGGGTGGCGCGTCGATCAGCATCGTCTGCGGCACCTGCCAGCGCCGGCCTGGCGCCGCCAGCCCGCGCATTCCGGTGACCTCGGTCACGCCGTAGTACCCGCCGTAGCCGACCGCGAGCACCAGCCCGGCCGCGAAGGGCACCAGGGCAAGCAGTGCACCGGCCAGCGACCATACCGCGACAGCGGGCACCGCATAGGCGGCCACGACCAGGCACCGCGCCCAGGGCCTCCCGACCGGAAGGCCGGCCGCCAGCGAGACGGCCGAGTTCACGCCTCAAGGAGAGTACGCCTTGGAGTACCCGTTGACGGCCGCGAGCACCACGGCCAGGCCGGCCAGCACGGGCAGCACCGGCAGCACCTGCAGCGGCATCGTCAGGCCAGGTCGAGATGCTGTAGCTGGCGCTGTTCTGCCTTGATGTCGGCCGGGCTGGTGCAGCCGCAGCAGATGCACTTGGTCAGGCAGGTGCACCAGCCTTCGCAGCCGCCAGGGCCGATGCAGTCGTAGCAGACCTTGTAGCCAAGGCCCTTGCCCAGGCCCATGCAGGCGATCCAGTTACCTGAAGGCCATTCGCACCGGTAACCCTGGGCGTTAAAGCAACCGCTGCTGAACGAGCCCTTGCACAGGTGATATTTGTGCGGACAGCCGATATCCGGGCACTTGTCGCACCGTCGCGTCGGTCCGCACGTGCAGGTCTGCGCCTGCGCCGCGCTGTTGCCCGCGGCCAGTGCGGCCAGCCCCGTCGTGCCGCCGACGATGGCGCGGCGCAGCGCGTCCCTGCGGCTCACCCGCCTGGCTACCCGCTCGGTCACCCGCCTGCCCGGCTTGCCCGGCTTGCCAAGGCTCATCTGCTTGCCTCCCCTAGTGCCGCGGCGGCTGGCTCGGCCGCCGACGCGCTCGTGATGTACTGGCGCACCTGCGCAGCCTCGATCGCCGAGCCGGCCGCCCTGACGGTGCCGAAGCCGTCGATGGCGACCAGAAGCGGTGTCGCCGACACCGCGTAGGCGTCAAGCTCGGCGGGCCGCGCCGGACGGCCGATCTCAAGCTCGGTGGCCTCGAAAGCCGGTGAGATCTGGAGGTAACTGACCGGATCGGAAATCATCAGCACGACCCGCGTACCGCCTAGCTCGCCGGCCGCCGCGAACGAGCCGAGCACCTTGACGAGTTCCTCGCACGACGGACAGGTCGGATCGACGAAGGCGAGCACCAGCGGCTGCCCGGCGCCGGGACGCAGTAGCCTCGGCTCCCGCTCACCTGGCCTCAGATAGTGCAGCGGGGTGGCCAGGCGGCCGACCGGCGGGCCGAGCTCTCCGGCCTGCCCGGTGCCGCTCATCAGCTGGCCAAGCTGCCTGAACAGCACGAAGACGAGAACGCCCAGCCCGCCGAGCAAGGCCCACTGCGCGACCGCCAGGTCAAGTGGTATCCGCACCATAACGCCCATCTCCTCAGGGAGCGAGGCTTCACTCCGGCCCGCGCCCCGGCCGCCGCGCTGAACGCCGCCAGCGCCACGAGCAAGGCAGCCGCGAGCAAGGCAAATTCGGCTGCCGGCCCCAGCCGCACCGCGATCGCGGACACAGGCAGCGAGCCGAGCAGTCCGGCGAGCACCAGGCCGGCCGCCCTGAATACCCCGGCGATGCTGAAGCCGCGCCGCGACAGCGCGCCGAAACACCGGCATGGCCGCCCGCGATATCGCAGGTAACCGACCGTCCACACGACGAGGAAGCTGACGCAGATCGCCAGCACCACCAGGTTCAGCCACCAGGCGCGCGGCAGCGCGAGACTGGCCGCGCCGGCCGCGACTTCTCCGGCCGCGATCAGCACCGCAAGCGCGGAGATCAGCGGGCCGGCCGCGAGCGGGGGCAAGAACAGCCGCACGGTGCCCGCGAAACCGGCCGGATCGGCCAGTTTGGCCCCGCCCGCCGCCACAAGCAGCACTGCGACGGCGGACTTGCATCCGAGCACCCCGATCTCAAGCACCGCGTTCGTGACGTGCACCTGGGCTACACCGCCAGCCTGAACGCGGGCCGAGGCAGTTCTGCGTCCTGGTCGGCGGCTGGCGGCATGCCCGCGATCTGCCTGAGCTTGACCAGTTGCCAGTCGTGATTTACCAGGCTGGACGCCCTGACCAGGCCGGCCTGGTCGACGAAGATGGCGAACGGCATGACTCTGACGTTGTAGTCGCCATACAGCTTCGGCGACCCGGCGAGCACGGTGATGCCGTCAAGGCCAAGCTGCCAGGCCAGCTCGGCCGCGCCCTCGCTCGCTCCCCTGGTCAAGATCACGATCTCCAGGTCGCCAGGCTGGCTGAGCTCCTGCAGGCCGGCCACCACCGAGGGGAACGCCCTGAGCGAATGATCGGCGAACAGGATCAGTTGAAGCGAAGCCGCAGCAGGCGGCGACGAGTGCGCCTGCCCGGCGGCGTCGGCGAGCGTCCAGGCCGGAGCGCGCCTGCCCCTGGCTAGGCCGTCGCGCTCGATGGCTGCGGCTCCCGACAGGGCAAGCTGCCCGATACCGAACCAGGCAAGCATCCCCGCAGCGCACAATATTATCGTAATTACGATAAAGACGATTGAATTCGCGATCACGTGCGGACCAAATCTGACCTGTCAGGGTTCATGCCAGACTTCATGCAGTGAACCCAACCATCCGCGGCTGGCAATGGTCAAGCATGGCGAGTCCGTCAGGTATGAAGCGTCGCTTAATGGCTGGCTCACGCGCCTTCCTGGTAAGTGCCGAGCCGACCAGCGCGGCCCGAAGCAAGCCCACTCGATCGCCCAGCAAGCCAGGCGGCGCCGGTCCATGGCCCATCTGACCAGCCAGCCAAGCCCGAACCCGGTCAGCAAAAGCCCGAGCGCGGTCATAACCTCGACCAGAATTACACGGAATGTCACGATATTAGCGGTGACCGGACCTTGCCCGGTCACCGCGCCACGCTGGTTAACCCAGATCTTGACGCTCGCCCCGACCGGCGTCCCTGGCGCGGCAGGCACAAGGCCGGTCTTGCGGACGCCAGCCGGAGTCCGCCACCGGCCGTAAACCCATGCCGTCTCGCTGGCACTGAAGCCATTCATCCTGGCGGGGGCGGCAGTGAGCACGACCGCGCTGACCTCGCGCCAGGACCGCTCGGCAACGACCAGTCGCATGTTGCTTGCCCTGGTCGCGCCGCCCGCCATCGGCACGAGCAGCGGCACGGCGATCAAGAATGCCACCGCGAGCAGCAGCCAGAACGCCCGTTCAGCCCGGTCGATGCCGCGCCGCAAAGGATTGCCGTCCATCCCGGCCAGGCGAGCAGCCCGCCTGAGCGGCCTGGACGTGTTCCATCTGCTACGGTCCCCCGTCCGTCGCACACCGACAGCATTCCCAGCCATAGCCAATCCACGCACCACGTCGTTCCGAAGCCGCCAGGCGAGCCGATCGTGGTAGCGTGCGCGAGGTAGACGGGGGGTCAACGGTTGTACGGGGGGCCGAAGACCTGGTCCTTGCTTGATCCGCTGCGGACCAGGCGATTCTTCCTGGCCGGCGTCGCTGCCGGAGTGCTCGTCATGTCAGCGACCGGCCTGGCGGCGGCCAGGCTGATCGAGTCGCCGGGTCAGCTTGCGGCGCGATCGGCGGCGCCGGCCGGCGCTGTGATCACCGGCGTGGCCAGCATGCGGGTACTGCGGACCGAGATCGCGGTACCAGGCACCGTGCGCGCCGGGCACACCGTGGCGGTGACCGCCGCCGCGCCTTACCGTGCCGTGGTCCTCACCGGGGTGCCGGTCAAGCTCGGGGATGTGGTCAGGCCAGGACAGGTGATCGCCGAGATCGACGGCAGGCCGGTCATCTTGCTCAGGGGCACGCTGCCGCCATTTCGCGACCTGCGAGAAGGCGATGCCGGCCCGGACGTGACCCAGTTGCAGGCCGCGCTCAGGGGCCTTGGTTACGCCGACTACGACGCGGCCGGCTATTTCGGCCCTGGCACCGCCTTCGCTTTGCGGCTGCTCTACCAGCATCTCGGCTACTCCGCACCGCTTTACCGCCGGCAGCCGAGCCGGCCCGGCCGGCACCTGCCGCCGCAGGTCTACCTGCCCATGGCTCAGGTGAGCTACATCCCCGCGGCGGCGGCGCTGGTCGTAGCCGTCGATGCCAGGGCGGGCAGCACCGTGGCAGCCGGCCGCGTCGTGCTGAGACTGGCCACAGGTAACCCGTACGTGACCGGGCTGCTCAGCGCCGGGCAGGCCACGCTGATCAGGGCGGGCGACCCGGCCGTTATCGATTCAGCCAGCCCGCACGTCGCGGCGGCCGGCACGGTGACGGCGATCGGCGCCATTCCCGCCTACGCCAGAGGCGCCGGCCTGGCGGGCTTCCCCGTCCATGTCACGCTGAAACACCCGCTGGCCGAGAGCCTGACCGGCCTGAGGGTCAGGCTCACGATCTGGTCAGCGGTCACCAGGTCCCCGGTACTCACGGTGCCGCTGGCCGCGGTATCTAGCACCGGCTCGGCACGCCGCATGGTCAGCTTCGTCACCACGATCGCACCTGGCGGCCGCACCAGCCGGGTCACGGTAACCACCGGCCGGTCAGCGGGCGGTTACGTGGCGGTGACCCCGGCCGGCCAGGACGCGCTCCGGCCAGGCGACCACGTCGTGATCGGAGCGCGCCGGTGACGACCGGCCTGCGGCCTCCCGTCGTCGAGCTCGAGGCGATCGAACTGCGTCAGCCCAGGTCGACGCCGTCGCCGGGCGGCCGCATCGACCTCACGGTCTGGCCAGGCGAACTGATCACGCTGGCCGGGACGCCCAGGTCTGGCCGGTCGGCGCTGCTCAGCGTGCTCGGTCTGCTTGACCGGCCGGCCGCTGGCAGGTACCTGCTGAACGGCGCGGATACCTCCAGGCTGAAGGACAAGGAGGCCTCGGCGCTGCGCGGCAGGCTGATCGGCTTGGTGTTCCAGCGCAAGATGCTGCTGCCGAGCAGGTCGGTGCTCGACAATGTGATGCTGCCGCTGCGCTACGCGGGCCAGCGCGGCCCGCGCCGCCTTGCCATCGCGCTCGGCTGCCTGGAGCGGGCCGGGCTTGCCGACCGGGCGGCGCTCATGACCTGGCAGCTATCCGCGGGCGAACTCGCCCTGTGCGCGATCGCCAGGGCGCTGGTCACCAGCCCTGGCCTGCTGCTCTGTGACGAGCCAGCAGCCGGGGTTGAACGAGAAGCCGCGGCCAGGATCGGCGGCCTGCTCGCAGCGCTGTCGAGGGAAGGCAGGACCGTGATCGCGGCCACCGACGACCAGTTCACCGCCGCCTACAGTTCCAGGTCGGTACTGCTCGGCCGCATCGCCGCGATCGAGGCGCCGGCGATCACCGCCGCAGCAGCTAGCACGACTCCAGCCAGGGAAGCGGCCGGCCTCAATGACTAACGTGGCGACCAGGCCGACCGTGCTCAGGGCGCCAGACGCGCTCGCCGAGGCCGGCGCCGCGATCACCGCCAGGCATGGACCTGCCATCTTCACCAGCTGCTGCGTCATGCTCGCGGTGGCCTGGTTCGTCGCCGCGCTCGGCCTGATCAGCACCGCCGAAGGCGCGGTGGCGAAGGCGTTCGCGGCCAGGCTGCCGACGTCCCTGACGATCACCGCGCCGGCCTCGGGGTTGCCTGACCCGCCGTTCCCCTTCCCGGCCGGCGCGGCGGCCAGGCTGGCCGCGATGCCTGGAGTGGTCGCGGCGGGCGTGTGGTGGCCGGCACGCCTGGACGGCGGACCAGTCACGGTCAGCACTGGACCTGGGTCATGGCCGGTGGCCGGCCTGCGCCCGCCGGTGATCGCGGCCGGTCCAGGGTTCCTCGCGGCGGCGGGCGTCAAGGTAGGGGCGGGCCGCGCGTTCGATGCCTGGGACCATGCACACGCGGCCGGCACCTGCCTCGTCGGCTCGGCGCTCGCCCGCCGACTCGGCCTCGCCTGGCCAGGCCGCCAGCAGCTCATCTACCTCGGCGGCCTGGCCTGCACGGTGACCGGGATCGTGGCGAGCGCACCCGCGCGGCCCGCCCTGCTCGGCTCGGTCATGCTGCCTGCCTCGGCCGCGACGGCGTTTTTCGGTCCGCCAGGACGGCCTGCGGGCGGCGGACCCGCGATCGTGGTCCGCGTCAGGCCTGGCGCCGCCGCGACGGTGGCCAGGCTGGCGCCTTACGAGATCAGTGCAGCCGCACCCCGCCAGTTCCGTGTCGCCGTGCCGCCGAGCCCGGTGCAGCTAGACCGGCAGGTCTCGGGCGCACTGCACGGCTTGTTCGCGATTGCCTGCTGGGCGGGAGCCGTTTTCTGCCTTATTGGCATATCAGGATTTTCCTATTTCATCGCGGCACAGCGGCTGCCTGAATTGTCGCTGCGCCGAGCACTCGGGGCCAGGCGGCGGCACATCGCGGTGCACGTGCTCACCGAGTCTGCGCTGCTCGGGCTGCTAGGCGGACTCGCCGGAGCCGGCCTAGGCGTGGCCGTCATCGTCCTGGCGGCGCAGGCCATGGGCTGGACTCCGGTGGCCAACCCGGTGACGCTCTGGCCGGCGCCGCTCGCCGGGGCCTGCGCCGGGCTGGTCGCCGGAATCGTTCCCGCAGCGCGGGCGGCATGGATCAGGCCGGCCCGCGGGCTGACCAAATTCGCGCCTTTGTAGCCGGCCACCCGCGTGACCGCGCCGCGCCCGCGACAAAATGATCGGATGGCCTGCACTGCGCACCTCGCCTGGACCGACCGGCTGACCGGCTACAACTTCGGGCCCGGCCACCCCCTGGCGCCGATCAGGGTAGAACTGACCATCGAACTGGCACGTAACCTCGGCGTGCTCGACGCGGAGTGCCTCGAGGTGCGCCCGCCTGAGCCGGCCACCGACGCCGAGCTTGAACTCGTGCACGACCCCGAGTACATCGCGGCCGTCAGGAAGGCGGGCGCCACCGGGGCGTTCGAGGCGGCGGCCAGGTTCGGGCTCGGCACCCCGGACGACCCGATCTTTCCCGGCATGCATGAGGCGTCGGCCCTGATCGCCGGCGCTACCCTGGCGGCCGCCAGGGCGGTGTGGACCGGATCGGCCGCGCACGGCATCAGCATCGGGGGCGGACTGCACCACGCCATGCGCGGCCACGCCAGCGGGTTCTGCGTCTACAACGACCCGGCGATCGCCATCGCCTGGCTGCTGGCCAGGGGAGCCAAGCGGATCGCCTACGTGGACATCGACGTGCACCACGGCGACGGCGTGCAGGCCGCGTTCTACGATGACCCGCGGGTGCTTACGATCAGCCTGCACGAGCACCCGGCGACCTTGTTTCCCGGCACCGGCCGAGCCAGCGAGACCGGCGGCCCAGGTGCGCCAGGCTCGGCGGTGAACGTGGCGCTCCCCGCAGGGACAGCGGACGCGGGCTGGCTGCGGGCGTTTCACGCGGTGGTACCGCCCCTGCTGCGCAAGTTCCGGCCGGAGATACTGGTCAGCCAGCACGGCTGCGACACGCACTGGTCGGATCCGCTGGCCAACCTGGAACTGACCATCGACGGCCAGCGTGCCGCGCACGCGGCCATCCACGCCCTGGCCCACGAGTGCGCTGGCGGCCGGTGGCTGCTGACCGGCGGCGGCGGCTACTCACTGGTCCAGGTGGTACCGCGCACCTGGACTCACCTGATCGCCGAGGCGACCGGGCATCCGCTCGACCCGGCGGCCGAGACGCCGCCGCGCTGGCGTGCCTACGTGACCAGCAGGACCAGGGAAACCGCGCCGCAGTACCTGACCGAGGAAGCCCCTGCCGCCTTTACCCCCTACGAACGCGGCTTCGACCCGGCCGACCCGGTCGACAGGGCCATCAGGGCCACCAGGGACGCCGTCTTCGCCGACCACGGCCTCATGCCTTAGCGCTGGCCGGCGGCGGGACGACCCGACATAAGGCAGAATGCCGTCATGGCGGACTTTACTTATGACACGGTTTCACGGCCCGGCCAGCGGACGGCACGCCAGGTTGCCGACAGTTATGTCTTCGCGCTGGCTGAGCTCGATCCGCTGCTGTCGACCAGACTCGGGCTCAAGGCAGGCGAAGACCGGCTGCCCGACCTGTCGCCGGCCGGGCAGGAGGCGACCGACGAGCTTTCCCGGCGCACGCTCGCCGAGGTCGCGGCGGCCAGCACCGATGACCCGGACGACCGGCGGTGCGCCAGGCTGCTGCGCGAGCGGCTCGGAGCAGAACTCGCGTTCAGCGCGAGCGGCGAGCATTTCCGCGCCATCTCGAACCTGTTCGGCCCGCCGCAGCGCGTGCGCAACGTGTTCCTCGACATGCCGGCAGGCACGGAAGAGGACTGGGCCGCCATCGCGTCCCGGATGTCGCGAGTGCCGCAGGCCATGACCGGTTACCGTGCGACCCTCGCCGAAGGACTGAGCCGTGGCCTGATCGCGGGACCGAGGGCGGTGCGCACGGTGATCGGCCAGTATCGCGACTGGGCGGCGGCCGGAGCAGGCCAGGGGTGGTTCGCCCAGTTCGCCGCCGGAGCCGAGCAAGCGGGCGTCTCCGGTGCGCTGCGCGCCGGCCTGGACCGGGCGGCCGCGGCCGCCATCGAGGCCATCGCCGGCCTCGGTGACTGGCTGGCCGCCGGCTACCTGCCGCGTGCCGAGGGTCAGCCCGATGGTGTCGGCGCCGAGCGTTACCGCGTCTGCGCCCGCGCGTTCACCGGTGCCGACCTGGACCTGGCGCAGGCCTACGAGTACGGCTGGTCGCAATACCGCGAGCTCTCGGCGCAGATGACGGCCCTGGCCGGGCAGATCCGGCCGGGAACAGCGGGCATGGCGGAAGCTTTCAGCTACCTGAACGAGCACGGCGAGGCCGTCGAAGGTGTGCAGGAGATCCGCGGCCGCTTGCAGCGGATGATGGACGACGCGATCGCCGAACTCGACGGCACCTGTTTCGACATCGCGGACCCGATCAGGGTCGTAGAGGCCAGGATCGCGCCGGCGGGCAGCGCGGCGGCACCCTACTACACGGCGCCATCACGCGGCTTCGCCAGGCCGGGCCGTACCTGGCTGCCGACACTCGGCCAGACCAGGTTCCCGCTGTGGAACCTGGTGAGCACCTGGTATCACGAAGGAGTCCCTGGACACCACCTCCAGCTCGCGCAATGGCGCTATCTGGACGACCGGCTGTCGATCTACCAGACGAGCGCGGGCGCCGTGAGCGCGTGCGTCGAAGGCTGGGCCCTTTACGCCGAACGGCTGATGGACGAGCTCGGTTATCTGGCCGACCCTGGCAGCCGCCTCGGCTACCTGGACGCGCAGATGGCGCGGGCGATCAGGGTCATTATCGATATCGGCATGCACGTCGAAGCGAAGATCCCCGCCGATTCCCCTGTCGGCGCCGACCAGACCTGGACCCCGGACCTGGCCAGGGAATTTTTCGGCAGGCACAGCGGCCGTCCGAAGGAATTCCTTGACAGCGAGATCGTCCGCTACCTGAGCATGCCGGGCCAGGCCATCAGCTACAAGCTCGGCGAACGCGCCTGGCTGGCCGGGCGGGACGCGGCCAGGGCAGCCAAGGCGGCCAGCGGCGAGGAATTCGACCTGAAGGCCTGGCATATGGCCGCCCTTTCGCTCGGCTCGCTTGGCCTGGACGACCTGAGCGAGGAACTAGCGGTGCTCTAAATCTGCCCGGCCTGATATCAGGCATGTTGCCCATAGGCCGGCCACGGGCGAGGACAGCAGTCCAGGTCGAAGTGGTTCAGCTGCAGGACGGCGTTCCCGGCGGGAACGAGGAGACCTACGATTTCCTGGTTCAGACCCAAGTCGGCCTGTCTGCGGACTCAGGCATCGAAGGCAGCGACCCGCCGCGCCTCCGCGAGGCGCTCCGCACCGCCGGACTCGGCACCGAAGGCACGGCCGCACCCTGCGCCGCCGCGCTGGCCATTTTCGAGGTAATCGCCGGCACCATAATCACCCGGACGGCCCTGGAAGGCCGGTTCAGCGTCGGGTCTGCCGCAGATCCTTATAACTTGTAGCCCCGTGCCATCAGGGGGAATTGCAATTCGCAGCCGATTTAGGCCGAACCTGCTTCACGGGCACTCATGAGGTCGGCGATCTGCCTGGCCCCAATGGCCGGCTCGCCGCGCAGCGCCGCGATCACGCCGGCGCGGTCTTGCACCGACCGGTTCTGACTCAGCTTTTCCTTGGCCTCGACCTGCTCGATGAGCAACTCGACGCCGACGATCGCGCGCAACTGGCCTTCGATGAACTTCTCCGGCGCGTCGGTGACCCGCCACCGGTCCGTGCGACCGTCCTCGTGCCGCTCGGTGAGCCTGGTCACGATCTCCCTGCACCAGCGCGGGTCCTGATGGAACCGCACCTCGCCGGTGAAGTGCACCGTCGTGTAGTTCCAGGTCGGCACCACCCGTCCGTGCTCCTTCTTGCTCTGGTACCACGACGGCGACACGTACGCCTGCGGTCCGCCGACGATCGCCAGCGCCTTTGCCCCCGGCTGCGCTGTCCGCCACTGCGGGTTGTTCAGCGCCACGTGCCCGAGCAGCCTGCCGTAGCCCGCGCCGTTACCCGTCTCTGCCAGGTCCCAGATGACCGGCAGCAAGGTGGCCACCGGCCTGCTCCCGTCGAACGTCACCAGGTCAGCGGAACCGGCCAGGTCAACAAAAGCGGCAATCTTAGTCAGGTCACCATCGGCGGCGAAATGCGCGGGAGTGTACATAGCACCAGGCTAACGGCTGGATCGGCGAAGCGGTCATGTCCGCCGGCAGGCATAGTCGAGGCGGAACCGGGGAGTAGTTGACTAAGACTGGAGACGGGGGGATCCATGAGAGCGCTAGTCGGGGATGAACTCACGGTCAAGGGCCGCCACCAGGGCGATGTCGACCGGCACGGGGAGATCATCGAGGTGCACGGCGACGAGGGCAATCCGCCGTACCTGGTCCACTGGCAAGACGGGCACGAGAGCGTGTTCTTCCCTTCTGCCGACACGATTGTCGCGAAGCACCGCCCGGCCGGCAAACGGCAAGCCAGGAAGTAGCGGAGGACGCGTCATGTCACGTACTGGAGTGGACAGTCTCGACCGCAGTATCGACACGACGAACCAGTGGCTGAGCGACGTCGCGAGCGGCTTCGACACCCAAGACAGGCGGATGGCCTACAAGGTCACCAGGTCATGGCTGCACACGCTGCGGGACAGGCTGCCCGTGCCGGTCGCCGCGCACCTGGCTGCCCAGCTGCCGGAACTGCTGCGTGGCGTCTTTTACGAGGGCTGGAATCCGAGCAAGGTGCCCGTCAAGTACAGCAAGGACGAGTACCTGGACAGGTTCGCTCAAGACGCCCAGGTACACAAGGCGGATGCGCTGGACGCCGGCCAGCTGGTGACGGCTGCCCTGCGCAAGCACCTCTCACCAGGAGTAGTCAGCGAGGCCTTCGGCGTACTTCCCGCCGACATCAGGGAAATGCTCGACCAGCCGGCCGGCACGAGCGCTGGCGGGAGCAGATCGTGACGACGGTGGCCCAAGCCGTTGCCCTTCGCGACCGGCGCGCCACCCGCACGGCCGTCATCTCGCTGTACCTGAACATCCCGCTTGACCTGGCCGAGCATCGCGGCTTGGCGACCAGGGCACGCGAGCTCGTGAAGGCGGCGGGCGGCGACCGGTCGCCTGCCGACATTGAGGCGGTCGCAGCGGCGGTCACGGCGGGTGCCAAGGACTGGCTCGGCCACACCATGGCGATCTTCGCCAGCGGCGAGCTCGGCCTGCTCGAGGTGATCAGTCTCCCCGGCCATGGGCCTGACCTGGCCACCCAGGACCGTGCCGTGGTGAGCGATAAACCTTACATCAGGCCGCTACTCGCAGCCGAGCAGCGAAATCCGCCTTACCAGGTGGCGGTGATCGACACCAGGCACGCCTGGCTGCTTGGCGTGGCCGACGACGAGATCGACACGCTGGCCGAGCGTACCGACCGCAGCGTGCCGAGCCCTAAGTTCGCCGGCTGGTACGGGCTCGAGGGATACCGGATGGAACAGCGGATCATGGAGTTGTCCAAGAAGCACTACCGCGACACGATCAGCGTGCTCGCGGAGCTGACATCTCCGCCGCTGGTACTTGGCGGGCAAGAGATGCAGGTCAGTCATTTCGCCCAGATGCTGCCACCGCCGGTCAAGGACCGGGTGGCGGGCAGCTTCCGGGTCGACCTGCAAACCGCCACCCCGGCCAGGGTTCGCGAGCTGTCCGCGCCGGTGATCGCCGACTGGGCCGACGCGAACGAGGCTAAGCTAGTCAACGACGTGCTCACCGAGCCGCCTGGCATCGCGGTGACCACCAACCTGGATCAGTGCGTCACTGCCGTGCGATCACGCGCCGTGGCCCAGCTTGTGCTTGCCGACGACCAGGCAATACCCGGCCTGGTCTGCACCGACTGCGGTGCGATCACGATCGGCGCGGCGCCGGCTGGCTGTGGCTGCCCGGACCCTGCGTCAGCTGGCCGCCAGGTTCCCGACGTACTCGACGAACTGGCCAGCCAGGCGCTCGACGGCGGAAGCGTGGTCACGGCCGTCAGGGACGCGCCGTTCGCGGCGGCAGCCAGGCTCAGGTTCCCTGCGGATTACCCGCCTGCCGGCGACTGAACAGCCTGGCCGCCAGCGGCCAGGCGCCGAGCAGCACCGCGAAACCCGCCGCGGCGAGCAGCAGGCAGAGCAAGAACAGGCGCTGCGGCAGCAGCACGAGCGCGAGCGCCGACCGCAGCGCAGGTATCGCGAACAGCGCGCCGAATACGGCGGCCAGGGCGAGTATCATCGCGCCCCGCCAGCTTGCCAGCGGCCTGGCCAGCGCCGCGAGCACGAGCAGGCTCAGGCAGACGGTGACCACCGTCGCGGCGGTGCGGGCCGTGTCAAGGTCGTAGGCAAGCCCGCGCACGGTCAGGAACGCCGCCAGCGCGGCGCCGGCGACGACCAGCCCGGCAGGCAAGGCGAACCGCAGCGCGCGGAGCAGGAAGCCCGGCGCGATCCTGGCCGCGTTCGGCGCCAGCGCCAGGAAGAAGGCGGGCACGCCGATGCCGAGCGTGGACACGATGGTCAGGTGCCTGGGGTAGAAGAGATAAGGCAAGGAGCCGATGCTCACCCCGACGGCGATCAGCATCGCGTAGCAGGTCTTGGTCAAGAACAGCCTGGACACCCGGTCGACGTTCCCGATCAGCCGCCTTCCCTCGGCGACCACGTCAGGCAGGGTCGCGAACCTGTCATCGAGCAGCACCAGCCTGGCCACTCCCCGGCTGGCCGGCGTGCCTGAGCCCATCGCGATGCCGACGTCGCAGTTCTTGAGCGCGAGCACGTCGTTAACTCCGTCGCCGGTCATCGCCACCACGTGCCCGAGGTGCTGCAGCGCCGCCACGATGTCCTGCTTCTGCCTGGGCGCGACCCGGCCGATGACGGTGACATCCCGCACCGCGGCGGCCAGTTCTCCGGTGTCTGCTGGCAGCTCACGCGCGTCGATCGGATGATCAGCGCCTGGCAGCCCGAGCCTGCGGCCGATCGCGCCGACGGTCTGCGGGTGATCGCCGGAGATGACCCGCACTTGCACGCCCTGGCTGGCGAAGTACCCGAGCGTGGCCATGGCATCTGGCCTGATCCGTTCCTGCAGCGCGACGAGCGCCACCGGACTGACCTGCTCAGGCAGCCGCTCGGCCAGCACACGGAGCGGCGACCTCGCCAGCAGCAGCACGCGATTGCCTTGCGCGGCGAGCTGGCCGACCCGGTCGAGCACCGCCCGGCCGGACACGGCCTGGTGGCCAGTCAAGATCATCTCCGGGGCACCGATCAGCCAGGTACCTGAGCCGTCGAAGCTGGCGGCGCTCCATTTGCGGGCCGAAGAAAACGCGGTGACCCCGGTCGGCCGCCAGCCAGGGTCGGCGAACCTGGCAGCGAGCGCAGCCATGGTGGCGTTGCGCCGCGGATCGGCCGCCGCCAGCGCGCCGAGCACGGCGTCCACCGGCACCGGGTCAGCCAGCACCGGGTCAGCCAGCACCGGCTCAGCCAGCACCGGCTCAGCCAGCACCGGCTCGACCGACACGACCTGCATGCTGCCTTGGGTGAGGGTGCCCGTCTTGTCGCAGCAGATGAGGTCCACTCTGGCCAGGCCCTCGATCGCGGGCAGGTCCTGCACGAGTACCCGCCTCGACGCCAGTCGCACCACGCCAACCGCCATAGCGACGCTGGTCAGCAGCACCAGTCCCTCGGGCACCAGGCCGGTGAGACCGGCTACCGAGCCGCGCAGCGCCTCGTCGAGGCGCTGGCCCGAGCTGAGCTGGGTGAACACAAGCGGCGGACCGACGATGACCAGTGCCCAGCTTATCCAGGCAAGCAGCCGGTTGATGGCGTCCCTGATCTCCGACCTGGCCGGTGAGTAGCCACGCGCTTGCCTGGTCAGTTCGGCGGCATAGGCACCGGCCCCGACCTTGGTCGCGGTCATCTGGCCCTGGCCGGCGACCACGAAACTGCCCGACATCACCTCGTCGCCCGGTTCCTTGCCGACCGGGTCCGCCTCGCCCGACAGCAGCGACTCGTCAATCTCCAGACCGGTGGCCGTGAGGATCAGGCCATCGGCGATGACCTGATCTCCGGTCCGCAGTTCGACCACGTCGTCGCGCACCACCTGCCCAGCCGGTATCTCGGCGACGACGCCATCCCGCATGACCCGCGCCGTCGGCGCGTTGAGCACGGACAGCCGGTCGAGCGTGCGCTTGGCCCTCAGCTCCTGAAGGATGCCGACGCCGCTGTTCGCGACCAGTACCAGGCCGAACAGGGCATCCTGGAGCGGCCCGACGATGACGATCACGACGAGCAGCACGGTCAGGATGGCGTTGAATCGGGTAAGGACATTGGCGCGCAGAATCTGAGCGATTGTCCTTGTCGGCTGCCTGCCCTGGTAGTTCGTCAGGCCAGCGGCCTGACGCTCGGCTACCTGGGCGGCGGAAAGTCCGGTCAAGCCAGGGTGAGGAACAATCGCTCGAGCTCGTCCTCGGTCAGCGCGGACTCACCAGAAAGGCACTGCCGCATGTTACTGGCCACGATCTTAAATCCTGCCCGGTCGATGGCGCGGGAAACCGCGGCGAGCTGGGTCACCACGTCGCGGCACTCCCTGCCGTCCTCGATCATCGCGATCACTCCGGCTAGCTGCCCGTGTGCCCGCCGCAGCCGGTTGAGCACAGCCGCGCGGGACTCGTCTTCCTCAGTGGACATGCGGTTGCACGTCCTCCTGATCGGCGGCCGCGTCGCCGGCCGCATCGGCCGCCATGGCGGCGCGCACCTTGTCCATATCGACCTCGCGTGCCTGCTTGATCAGGTCTTCGAGCGCCCGCTCTGGCAGCGCGCCCGCCTCCGCGTACAGGACGACCTTGTCCCTGATCACCATCAGGGTCGGGATCGAGTTGATGCTGAACGCCTGTGCTAGCTCGGGCTGAGCCTCGGTGTCGACCTTCGCGAACACCAGGTCCGAGTGCTTGGCGGAAGCGCGTTCGAAGATCGGCCCGAACATGCGGCATGGCCCGCACCACGCCGCCCAGAAGTCCACCAGGGCCACGTCCGCGCCGCCCACGACCTCATCGAAGTTCTGCGAGGTGAGTTCCACGGTTGCCATGATCAATGCCTCCATTCGCCGCAGGCACCCTACGATACCCGCAGGGGTATCAACCTCGGCCGGGGCGGGGACATTCCCGCGACTTCAGCGGCCTGGACCGGTCACCGTCGCGGGCGAGAACAAGTACGCCAGGTCGTCCCAGCGAGCGAAAAGCAGCGCGGCGACCAGTCCGCCCGCCAAGGCGAGCAGCGATCCGGGCGCCGACGGCCTGGCACTGGCGAACGGAACGCAGGCCAGCCCGGCTAGCAGCACTACCAGCAAGGACACGTTGCGTATCAGGTGCGAGGGGCCAAGCGGCCGGCCGGCCCTGGCGCCGAAGCAGGCACAGGTGGCGGTGATGCCGCGGCGCAAGACGACAGTCACGCCCGCCGCAAGCACCGCCGTGAGGACGCAGGCAAGGGCGAGCGCCAGACCGGCCGCGGCCATCACGCCGGCCAGACCGGCCACGACAAGCGCCACTGCGAAGGCAGCCGCGACGGCGACGATCGCCTCGCCGGTCACGAGCAGGACCGCGGCGCCGGGGAGTGCCCGCTCGCTCAGCAAGGTGGTGTCCCGCAGGCTGGCAAGATAATCCAGGTACGCGGCGCGGCCACGCAACTTGCTGACGGACGAGACGGCGAAAACACCTAAGGCGGTGCCAAGCACGGCAAGCACGAACTCAGTCATCCAACCAGTCTAATTACTCCCGATCCATTTACTCCCGATCCATTTACTCCCGATCCATTTACTCCCGATCAGTGCGCCTGCCTGGCGAAGCAGGTCACCTGCCCTGGCCATGCTGGCGGCCTGATCGGGCGCGAGGTCCGCAAGCGCGTAGCCCGCCGCGAACCCGGCCTCGGCAAGCCGCTGCCTGGTCAGCAGCAACTGGCCGGCCACGGCGATGACGGGAACGCCGCGCCTGGCCGCGGCCCTGGCCACGCCGACCGGCGCCTTGCCCCGAAGCGACTGCTCGTCCATGCTGCCCTCGCCGGTAATCACCAGGTCGGCCCCGGCAAGTGCCGCATCGAACCCGATCAGGTCAAGCACTAGGTCAACGCCTGGCACCAGCCTGGCACCGAGATAGGCGAGCGCCGCGAACCCGGTACCGCCGGCCGCGCCCGCCCCAGGCAGGTCCGCGCAGCGGCGACCGGTCGCCGCCGCCGTGAGCTCGGCCCACCTGGTCAGCGCGCGGTCAAGCATCGCCACCTGCGCACCTGTGGCGCCCTTCTGCGGCCCGAAAACCGCCGCCGCCCCGGCCGGCCCGAGCAGCGGGTTGTCGACATCGCTGGCGACCAGGACTTCGCACCGGCGCCCGGCTGGGCGCAGCCGCGGGTCGAGTCCCGCAACATCCACCGCCGCCAGTCGCGCGAGCGCCGCTCCGCCGCGCCCGATTTCCGCGCCGTCGCCGCCGGTCAGCCGGACACCGAGCGCCTGGACCAGGCCGGCGCCGCCGTCGGTGCTCGCGCTGCCGCCGATGCCGAGCACGACCGTCGAGGCGCCGTGGTCGAGCGCGGCGCGGATCACCTGCCCGACGCCATAGGTCGATGCGGTCAGCGGCGCCTTCGCTCCTGGCAGCAGCCGCAAGCCTGCTACCTGTGCCAGTTCGACCACGGCGGCCCCGGCCAGGAAAGCGAACCCTGACCTGACCGGCTCGCCGACCGGGCCTTCTGCCTCGCAGGGCACCAGTTCGTAGCCGGCCGACAGGGCGGCGGCGACGGTGCCTTCCCCGCCGTCGGCCACGGGCAGCCGCACTGCCTCGATGTCCGGCCTGACGTCGGCCAGCCCGGCCGCGATCTGCGCCGCAGCCTCAGCCGCCGTCGCGCTCCCCTTGAACTTGTCAGGCGCGACGAGTACCCGCATTGGCTATTCGCCGAGTCCCAGGGTCGCTATCAGGCCGCGCGCCGCCGCGCCGCCAGCCTCTTCCGCGAGGTCGAGCGCGGCGCTCACGTTCAGCCCGGCGCACAGCGCATCGGACACCGCTTCTGACGCCGCCTGCGCCGCCGCAGCCGAACCCCCGCGGCGGCCGGCGGCGCGGAAGAGCCGCTCCAGCCGCCCCGTCGCCGCCTCCAGTTCACCGGCCGAGTAATCCCAGCCCGCCGACCAGGGCCGGTCGATCAGGCAGAGCCGCAGCGCGGCCGGAGCGTAGTTCTCGAGCACGTCGCTGACCAGCACCAGGTTGCCGGTCGATTTCGCCATCTTCGCCCCGTTCAGCCGGACCACGCCGACGCCAAACCTGGTCCGCGCGAACGGCCGGACACCGCTGACCGCCTCGGCCATCGCGACCTGATACGCATGGTGCGGGAACCGCAGGTCATCGCCGCCGCTGAGCACGTCCACGGCCAGCCCGAGCACGGAGAGCGACATGGCCGCGCACTCCGCGTGCCAGCCAGGCCGCCCGGTACCCCACGGCGAGGGCCAGCCGGGCTCCCCTGGCCGCGACCGCTGCCAGACCGCCACGTCAAGCGGGTCGTCCTGGGCGGGATTATCGAGCCTGGCCCCATACTCGGCCGCTAGTTTCCCGGCCTCATCCCGGTCAAGCCCGGCCCGTTCGGCGACGGCGGCACCGCGGAAGTACACCGTGCCGTCGCGCAGGTAAGCCGTCCCTGTTCGCAGCAGAGCCGAAGCCAGCCTGATCACCTGCCCGACGTTCCGCCTCGCGCGCGGCGCGAACTGCGGTTCGCGTACCGCAAGCGCGCTCATGTCCTGGTCGAACCTGAACTGCTGCACAGAAGCGAACGCGTCGAACGCAGACCCGGACCGCTCAGCGGCCGCGAACAGCACGTCATCCACGTCGGTGACGTTCCTGCACAGCTGCGAGCTGACCCCGATCGAGCCGAGCACGCGGGTCAGCACGTCAACCCAGACGAAGGTGGCCGCGTGACCGAGATGCGTGACGTCGTAAGGGGTGATACCGCAACAGTAGATCCGCGCCCGGTCAACCACCGGCAGGTGACTGTCGCCAAGCCGCAGCACGGCCGTCTTCTCGCTCATAACACGAGTATCTGTGTTGGCGGTGTCGCAAAGCGCGCTAGGGTCGCGAACGGATACTTGCGAAGCGAGGGGACGAGCGAAGTGAGCACACCGCTGCGCAGCCGGCCCGCCTGGGCCGCGCTCGCCGAGCATCACGGCAAGATCAAGGATCTGCACCTGCGTGACCTGTTCGCCGCCGACCCGCTGCGTGGCGAGCGCCTGACCGCCGAGGCGGAGGACGCGGGTCTCTTTCTCGACTACTCGAAGAACCTGATCACCGAGGAAACGCTGGCGCTGCTCTTCGAGCTGGCCAGCCAGTCTGGCCTGGCCGACCGGATCGAGGCCATGTTCACCGGCCAGCACATCAATGTCACCGAGGACCGGGCCGTCCTGCACGTGGCCCTGCGGATGCCGAAGGGCACCAGCCTGATCGTGGACGGCACAGACGTCGTAGCGCAAGTGCACGAGGTGCTCGAGGCGATGGCCGCCTTCGCGACGAAGATCAGGTCAGGCGAGTGGCGCGGGTTTACCGGCGAGCCGATCACCGCGATCGTCAACATCGGCATCGGGGGCTCGGATCTCGGCCCGGTCATGGCCTACGAGGCGCTCCGCGCCTACTCCGACCGCAGCCGCACCTTCAGGTTCGTCTCGAACGTGGACCCTACGGACTTCGCCGAGGCCACCGGTGACCTGGACCCGGCCAAGACCTTGTTCATCGTCTCCTCCAAGACCTTCACCACGCTCGAGACGCTCAGCAACGCGCGCAGCGCCCGCGACTGGATCGTCGGTGCGCTCGGCGACGAGGCGGCGGTCGCGCGGCACTTCGCCGCAGTGTCGACCAACGCGGAGAAGGTCGCTGCGTTCGGTATCGATACCGCCAATATGTTCGGCTTCTGGGATTGGGTTGGTGGCCGCTACTCGATGGACTCGGCCATCGGCCTGTCCACGATGATCGCGATCGGTCCCGAGCGGTTCGCCGAGCTGCTGGCCGGCTTCCACGCCATGGACCAGCATTTCCGCACCGCACCGCTGGCCGGCAACTTGCCGGCGCTGATGGGCCTGCTCCAGGTGTGGTACGTCGGATTCTTCGGCGTCAAGAGCATCGGCGTGATGCCCTACGAGCAGTACCTGAAGCGGTTCCCCGCATACTTGCAGCAGCTCACCATGGAATCCAACGGCAAGCACGTCACCCTGGACGGCACGCACGTCGATTACGGCACCGGCCCGGTGTTCTGGGGCGAGCCTGGCACCAACGGCCAGCACAGTTTCTACCAGTTGCTGCACCAGGGCACCGAACTTATCCCCGTCGACCTGATCGGCTTCGGCACCTCGCTCAACCCGATCAGGGACCAGCATGACCTGCTCACCTCCAACGTCTTCGCGCAAGCTCAGGCGCTCGGCTTCGGCAAGACCCTTGAGCAGGTGCTGGCCGAAGGCACGCCGCCGCAGGTCGCGCCGCACAAGGTGATGGAAGGCAACCGGCCGAGCAACGTGCTCCTGGCGCAGATCCTGACTCCCCGCCTGCTCGGCTCCCTGGTCGCGCTATACGAGCACGCGGTATTCACGGCAGGCACGATCTGGGGCATCGACTCCTTCGATCAGTGGGGAGTCGAGCTAGGCAAGGCACTCGCGGCGGCGATCGGTCCCGAGCTGACCAGCGAGGCCGAGCCAGAGCTTCATCATGATTCGTCAACGAACGCCCTGATCAGGCGTTACCGCAAGATCAAAGGAGTATCAGAAAGATGACCACGGAGCACCCGATGCAGCTAGGCATGGTCGGTCTCGGGCGCATGGGGGCGAACCTGGTCCGCAGGCTCATGCGGGACGGTCATGACTGCGTCGTCTACGACGTCAACTCCGCCGCCGTCGACGCACTCGTCGCCGAGGGCGCAACCGGCGCGAGCGATCTCGATGACTTCGTCGCCAAACTGGAGCCACCGCGCACCGCCTGGCTGATGCTGCCCGCGGCGATCACCGGCCGTACCCTGGACCACCTGGCCTCGATGCTCGACCGCGGCGACACGGTCATCGACGGCGGCAACAGCTACTACCGCGACGACATCGCCCGCGCGAAGGCACTGCGCCCCAAGGGCATCCATTACCTGGACTGCGGCACCTCGGGCGGCGTCTGGGGCCTGGAACGCGGCTACTGCCTGATGATCGGCGGTGACGACGAGGCGGTGACCAGGCTCGACCCCATCTTCAAGACCATCGCGCCAGGCAAGGGCGACGTCGAGGACACTCCAGGCCGTCAGCCGGGCGGCACCGCCGCTGAAGGCTACCTGCACTGCGGTCAGGCCGGGGCCGGCCACTTCGTCAAGATGGTGCACAACGGCATCGAGTACGGCATGATGGCCGCGATCGCCGAGGGCCTGTCGATCATCAAGCACGCCAACGCCGGCCTGGAAGAGACCGAGACCGACGCCGAGACGACCCCGCTGACCGACCCGCAGGCCTACCAGTACAACATTCCCGTCCCCGAGGTGGCCGAGGTCTGGCGCCGGGGCTCGGTGGTCAGTTCCTGGCTGGTCGACCTGACCGCGTCGGCCCTGGCCAAGTCACCAGACCTGAGCGAGTTCGCCGGGCACGTCTCCGACTCAGGCGAAGGCCGCTGGACCGTGCTCGCCGCCGTCGAAGAGGGCGTGCCGGCGCCAGTCATCACCTCATCGCTCTATCAGCGGTTCGAGTCGCGCGGCCTGGGCGAGTTCACCGACAAGCTGCTTTCCGCGATGCGCAGCGAGTTCGGCGGTCACGCGGAAAAGTCCGAGACGAAGATCCGGTAAGGAAACTCCTCGAACTTGGGCGTGCTGTACTCGCCGGTCAGGGCGCAGCGACGAGCCGAGCAGCGCAAGCCAGCCAGCCAGCCAGCCGGTTTACCGCAGGATCCTGTGTTCTACCGAGCCGGCCCTGGCGATGAGCACATCAGCGGTCAGCGAGGGCTCGAACAGGCCGTGCCCGACCAGGCCGGGGGTAGCCGACAGCCTCGCCGCAAGTTCGGAAGGATCTCCGACCGGCCCGGTGTAGTCGGCTATGACACCGCCATCAGGACTGGGCGGCCAGCCGGCCCGCAGCACGGCAGAACCAAGCTCGCGCAGCGTGGCCGGCAGTCCGAAGGCAAGCAGTTCCAGCGGCACTGGCGGGCGCAGCACGTCCGCCGGCTTGGTCGAGTCTCCGATCACCACGAACCTGGCGGCCGACGCCGCCACGATCTTCTCCCTGGTGTGGGCGCCGCCGCCGCCCTTGATCAGCCAGCCGTCCGGCGTGATCTGGTCGGCGCCGTCGATCGCGATGTCCAGGTGATCGAGCATGTCGGCGAGCTCGACCTCAAGACCTAGCTCGGTCGCCTTTCGCTGCGTGTGCACCGAGGTGGCAACGCACCTGATCGCCAGCTTCCTTGCGGCGAGCGCGGGAAGCAAGAACGCCACTGTCGAGCCGGTGCCAAGACCCACGGCCATGCCATCCTCGACAAGTTCGGCCGCCGCCTGCGCGGCTAGCTGCTTTTCCCTGTCAATGCTCACGTGGCGAAGTCTTCCCGTTGCGGCGGCATGGCACTATTGGCCCCATGCAATCCAACAATCATGCGACCAAGCGCCCAGAGGACCATGTCATCGTAATCTTCGGCGCAACCGGTGACCTGGCAAAGCGCAAGCTGCTGCCTGGTTTGTTCCATCTGGCCAAGTCCGGATTGCTGCCGGCCGGGTACCGCGTGATCGGCTCAGCGCCGCACGACTGCATCATGACTGACAACGAGTTCAGAGGACACGCCAAAGACGCGTGCTTGCAGTTCGGCCTGGCCAAGCCGACCGGCACGGCCTGGAAAGAATTCGAGAGCAAGCTCCACTTCGCCTGCTCTGACGCGGACAATCCCAAGCCGCTTGTCGACGCCGTGGCCCGCGCGGAGGAGGGAATCGGCGGCACCCCGAAGCGAATCTTCCACCTCGCCGTGCCGCCGTCGGCGTTCGGCTCGGTGATCGGCATGCTCGGGAACACCAAGCTGTCGCAGAACGCCAGCGTCATCATTGAGAAGCCGTTCGGCTACGACCTCCCGTCCTGCCAGCAGCTGAGCGCGACCGTGCACTCGGTCTTCGGCGAGGAACACGTGTTCAGGATCGACCACTTCCTCGGCAAGGAGTCGGTCGAGAACATCCTGGCCTTCAGGTTCGCCAACGGCCTGTTCGAGCCGATCTGGAACCGCGATCACATCTCACACGTGCAGATCGACGTGCCTGAGCACATCAGCATCGAAGGACGAGCCTCGTTTTTCGAGAAGACAGGCACCTTCAGGGACATGATCGTGACCCACCTCTTCCAGGTGCTCGGGTTCGTGGCCATGGAACCGCCGACCACGTTCAGCGCCAAGTCGCTTCGGGACGAGAAATCCAAGGTGTACCAGGCCATGCGCCTGCTCGACCCGGCGAAGGTGGTGCGCGGGCAGTACGCGGGCTACCGGGGCGAGCAGGGCGTCGCCGCCGACAGCGACACGGAGACGTTCACCGCCCTGCGGGTCGACATCGACAACTGGCGCTGGTCAGGGGTGCCCTTCTACCTGCGGTCAGGCAAGTCGATGGCGCAGCGGAGGCAGACCGTCACGCTCGGGCTCAAAGAACCCGTGCTCAGGATGTTCCCCGTGACGGCCAGGACCAGGCAGGACCAGCGGAGCAACGAGGTTGTCATCGACTTCGACGATCCCGGCTGGATCTGTGTGCAGTTCATGACCAAGCAGCCAGGCCCGCAGATGCGGCTCAAGGAAGTCGAGATGGTCTTCAAGTACTCAGACTCCTTCCACCGCATGCACGAACTCGAAGGCTACGAACGGCTGATACTCGAAGCCATGCTCGGCGACCAGTCGCTATTCACCAGGTCGGACGAGATCGAGCGGATCTGGGAAGTAGCCACGCCGCTGCTTGACAACCCTCCCCCGGTCGAATTCTACGAGCCTGGCACCTGGGGTCCAGAGCAGCCGCTGCGGAACCTGATCCACCCATACCGCTGGCACCTGCCCGACGGCCACAAGGACTAGGGCAGCTACCACTAGGTGAGGGGCCAGGAATGCACCGGCTCGCCGGTGGCGCTGAGTTCCAGGTAGTCCTGCGTCATCAGCCGCAGTGCCTCGTCCCTGCCGATACCGTGTGCCTGAAGCTGGCGTGCCGACCTGATCTGCCAGGCCGCCCCGTTCTGGCCGGTGACGCAGCGTCGCTCGATGATCGAAAGCAGGCGGCTTACATCCGAGCTGTCGATCCGCCAGCGAGCCAGGCCCCTGGCCGCCATCGGCAGCAGCCTGCGCAAGATCAGCTCGGCCACCGGCACCATGCCAAGGCCAGGCCAGTACACCTCGGCGTCAAGCCCGTACTTGGCCCCGGCCACCAGGTTGGACGCGGCAGCCGAGAACGACATCTGGGACCAGATCGGCCGCTCGGCCTCGGCCAGCTCGCCGACCAGGCCGTAGTAGAACGCCGCGTTCGCCATCGAGTCCACCACGGTAGGTCCTGCGGGCAGCACCCGGTTCTCGACGCGCAGGTGCGGCTTGCCGTTGACGACGGCGTACACCGGGCGGTTCCAGCGGTACACGGTCCCGTTGTGCAGCGTAAGCTCCGCTAGCTGCGGCGCCTCGCCGCGTTCGAGCACCGCGACCGGATCCTCGTCCTCGCTGAGCGGCAGCAGGGCGGGGAAGTACTTCAGGTTCTCCTCAAACAGGTCGAACACGGAAGTCACCCACTGGTCACCGAACCAGACCCTTGGCCGTACCCCCTGCTCACGCAGCTCCTCAGGCCTGCTGTCCGTGGCCTGCTCGAACAGCGTGATCCTGGTCTCGTGCCATAACTCGCAGCCGAGAAAGTACGGCGAGTTGGCGCCGGCCGCGACCTGGAGGCCGGCGATTGCCTGGGCCGCGTTCCAGTAATTCGCGAAAGTGTCCGGGCTGACCTGGAGGTGACATTGGAAGCTCGTGCATGCCGCCTCGGCGACAATTGAATCGGCATAGGCAAGCAGACGATCCTGCCCTTCGATGAGGATCCTGATCTCCTCGCCCCTGGCCGCCAGGATCTCGTCATTGAGCAGCCGATACCTGGGGTTGAGCGAGATCGTTTCCTCGCTCACGTCGTCTTCGCACAGGCTCGGCAAGATCCCGATCATCGCCAGCCTGGTACCCGTCGGCTCGACTACTTCAGATACCCGTCGCAGGATCCGGTTCAGCGAAGACTGAAGCGAAGTGAACACCCCGCCGGTCAGTACCTCCGGATCGCCGGCCAGTTCGATGTTGAACTTGCCTAGCTCGGTCGCCCATGCCTCGTCGGCGATCATGGCGAGCACGTCGTGGTTGACCATCGCCGGATTACCGCATTTATCGACTAGATTGAACTCGATTTCCAGTCCTACATGTTGAATATCCGTCTCAAATCTAGATTCATGCAGCATCCTGGCAAGCACGTCGAGGCAACTGCGGACTTTCGCGCGGTAAGCACGCCGGTCCCTGCGGCTTATCGTGATCGCCGGCACATCCCTGCCCATCAAACCCTCCACCGCGATCAGCCGCCATGTCGTTTACTCAGATTTACATGGATAGGACATGCTGAACAGGGTCAAGGTGCCGGTCATCGCCCGACCGCGGCCGCCATTCGCCGCACGGCCTCGGTCAGCAGCTCAGGCGAGGTCCCGATGTTGAGCCTGGCGAAACCGGCTCCCTGGGTGCCGAAGTACGTCCCTCCGGTCAGCGCGACGCGCCCGCGCTCAAGGAAGGCGTCCTCAGGGTTGTCGCCTAGGCCGAGCCCCCGGCAGTCGAGCCAGCCGAGGAAGCTGGCCTGACCCGGCAGGTAACCGACCTGCGGCAGCCACTTTGCCAGCAATTCGGCCAGCAGGGCACGGTTCTGCGCTAGCTGATGCCGCACTGCCTCCAGCCAGTCGCCTGCCTGCGTGAACGCGGCCACCGACGCGAGCACTCCCAGGTGGGACGCGAGCAGCGCCTCCCATCGGCCCGCCAGCACCGCGGCCGCCGCCGCACTTCCCGCGACGGTCACGCCGCACTTCAGGCCGGGGATGTTCCACCCCTTCGAGGCCGAATTGAACGTGTAGGCACGTTCTGCCAGCGGATGATCGAGCGAGGCGAACGGCACGTGCTCGGCTCCGTCCAGTACCAGCGGCGCGTGGATCTCGTCGACGAGCAACTCGACCTGATGCTGCTGGCAAAGGTCGGCGATCTGCAGCAACTGATCGCGGCTCCAGGTACGGCCAAGCGGGTTGTGCGGGTTACAGAGCAGGTATGCGCTGACATCCGGCCTGGCAAGCGCCGCGTCGATCGCCGCGAAGTCCAGGTCGTACCGGCCGTCGCTGGCACGCCGCAGCGGCGCCTGGACCACCTGCCTGCTGAGGTAACCGAGGCGGAGGAAGAAAGGCCCGTACACCGGCGGGTTGATGACCACGCCTGACCCGTGCGGGGTAACCGCCATGAGGACTTCCGCGATCCCGGTCATCACGTCGGGAATCGCGAACACCCGGTCTGGTCTCACCTTCCAGCCGAATCGCTCGCCAGCAAACACGGCGAAGGCCTCGCCAAGCTCGCCGTCTCCCGGATAGCCGGTGTCGCCGATGTCGAGCGCCGCCCTGACCGCCGCCGCGATCGGCTCGGCGATCATGAAGTCCATTTCGGCCACGAACGCGGGAAGCACGTCAGCCGGGTAGACGGTCCACTTGTGACTCTTCCTGGCCCTCAGGTCGTCCAGCGTGAAAGTTCCGAGAAGTTTGTCCACTCCTGCGATGCTACGTGGGCGTCAGCCGATCGGGTATAGCCACCTCACCGGTCAGGTAACGTTCGACGGCCGGGCCGACCGTCGCACCGAGTTCGGTGACGCTCGCGCTGGTCACTGCGGGCAGCCCGAGCACGAGCCTGGTCAGCGCGAGGCCGATCAGGTGGGTTGCCACCATCGACGCACGGTACTGCGCCTCCGCCTGGTTGCCGATCCGGTCGAGCCCGCCGAGCCGCACGATCGCGGTCAGTACCGTGTCGGCCACGAACTCGCGCAGCATGAGCGCCGCCTGCTCGCTGGTCATGGCCGACCTGAGCAGGCCAAGGAACGTGTCCTTGACCTCCGGTGACTCCCAGATCGTCAGCGCCGTGGTAACCAGGCGCTCGCCAAGGCCGGTGCCTTCCTTCGCGATGCCGGCGATCACCTCGCCAGGCACTACCGGCAGGCGCATGGCAGCGGCGAACAGTGCCTCCTTGGTGCCGTAGAAGTGGTGCACGAGCGCGGGATCGACCCCGGCGACACCGGCGATTCCCCTGATCGTCGCGCCCTGATAGCCGTGCTCAGCGAACTGGCCCCTGGCGGCGTCGAGTATTGCTTCGCTGGTGCCGCTCTCACCCGATCTCCGCCCGGAACGGGCCCGCGGCTTGCGTTCAGTCATCCGGTGCTTTCTTGCGGAAATAAAGGCTTTTCATGGTGATTGACCAGCTCGAAGAACCGTTCCTCTAGCGTGGCAGGCACGCTCGTGACGGTGGCAGGCAGGCCGCCGAGGGCACGGGTGACCTGCTCTGGCGTGGCGCCAGGCACCCGGAGGGCGCGGCCGGCCATGGCGACCTGCAGGCCTGCCCGCTCCAGGCGGCCGAAGGCGGCTGACCAGGAATCCGCTGCGACGGCAGTGACCTGGCGTTCGCCGACGATGTCCGCCGTGGTGCCCGCCGCGACCACTGCGCCGTCCGCCATGATCACCAGCCGGTCACATTCGGCCGCTTCTTCCATGTAGTGGGTAGTCACGAGCACCCCGGCGCCCCGGTCGGCCGCCGCGCCTATGGTGTCCCAGAGCTGAGCCCGGCCGCGCGGGTCGACCCCTGACGTGGGTTCGTCGAGGATCAGCAGGTCAGGATCATGCGACAGGGCCTGGGCGAAGGCAACCCTGCGCTGGACTCCGAGTGGCAGGACGCCGACCACGTCATCGGCGTAAGCAGCGACGTCGTCGGGCAGCTCCGGGGGGCAGCCGAAGGCAGCCGCGGCGAAACGCAAGTTCTCTGCCGTGGTGAGGTCGTCGTAAAGGCCAAGGCCCTGAGGGACATAGCCGAGCCGGCGCCTGGTATCGCGTGAGGGTGGCTGTCCGAACAGCGCGACCTGGCCACGGGTGGTGCCGGTGAGGCCGAGCAGCATGCGGATCAGCGTGGTCTTGCCCGCTCCGTTGGCCCCGAGCAGGCCGACGATCTCGCCCGCGCCGACCTGTAGGCTGACGTCGCTGACGGCGGTGAAGTCGCCGAAGCGCTTGACCGCGCCAGCCACCTGAACCAAGCTTTCCTCGCTGCCGTTACTGCCCGGCTGGCGCGCGGCGAGCCTCGGCGGCTTGCGCCAGCCGGCCGGGACTTCGCTGGCGACGACCGCGCCTTCCTCGATGGCCAGCACGCTCGCGCAGCGGTCGGCCTCGTCGATCGAGGTGGTGGCGATGACGACTGCGCATCCCTGCGCTGCCGCCCTGGCGATCAGCTGCCATAGCCCGCTTCGGCTCACCGGGTCGACGCCTGTCGATGGCTCGTCGAGTATGAGCAGCTCTGGCCGGTGCAGCATGGCGGCGATAATGCCTAGTTTCTGGCGCATACCGCCGGAAAGCTGGCCGGCCAGGCGGTCTCTGGCTTCGGCGAGGCCGGTGTCGGCCAAGAGCTCATCCGCGCGGGCTCTGGCCTGCTGATGCGGCATCCGGTAGGCGCTGGCACGAAAGTCGAGGTTCTCGGCGACGGTGAGGTCGAGATAGATGCCGCTCCCTGCCGGAAGGTAGCCGATGCGGTCCTTGGCCGGCCTCGCGACCGTACCGGCGGCCGGGGGCAAGGCGCCGGCCAGGCAGCGGAGCAGCGTGGTCTTCCCCGCGCCGTCACCGCCGGCCACCGCGATAACCTGACCAGGATTCACCTCGAGGCTGACCTGCCTGAGTGCCCGCTTGCGTCCGTAACTGAAGTCCAGGTCCCTGATACCCCAGGTGCCGGTGAGCTGGCTGGTCACGCCCCGACCTCCTGCCGAAGCGCCGCGGACTCGGGCAGGCGCCCGCCTCGGCCGGCTGGCGCGAGGTAGCCGGTGAACCGCAGGATAGCGCCAGTGACCACGACCACGCCGAGCAGCACGAGGAACAAGAACGGCTGCCACAGGGCACCGATCGGCTCGGCCCGCAACATCACGCCGCGGGCGATCTCGTTGAAGTAGGTCAGCGGCAGCAGGTATGCGATCCAGCGCACCCCGGCGGCGATCGAGCCGAGCGGGAAGATCAGTCCTGACAACAGGATCTGCGGCAGCAGGGTCATGACGGCTAGCTGGATCGCCTGGCCCTGGTTCTGGGACACGCTCGAGATCAGCACGCCGAGACCGAGCGTGACGAAGAGGAACAGCAGCGCACCGAGCGCGAAGCTGAATGGATCACCGCGGAATGGCACGCCGAATACGGTGATGCCGACCGCGAGCACGATCGCGAGGTCGACGACGGCGACGCCGAAGTAGGGGACGATCTTGCCGAGCACGACGTCCCTCGGCTTGAGCGGCATGACGGCGAGTTGTTCCAGAGTGCCCGACTGGCGTTCCCTGACGACGCCGAGGCTGGTGATGATCGTGCCGACGAAGACCAGAACCACGCCGCACAGTCCGGGGATCATGATGTCGGAGGTATTCAGGCCAGGGTTGTACAGGATTGCCACCTTCGGAGCGAGGCCTGCTGTATGGCCTGCGCCTGCTGTATGGCCTGCGAGCGCGGTGAGCGCGGTCCTTGCCGCGAAGATCTGGCTGCCGTCGATGTAGACGAGCGGCCTGGCGCCACCGGTGACGACCGCCATCTCGGCCTTGCCGTCACGCAACTGGTCCCTGGCCCAGGAAGCGCCCTGGCCGGTGCCGGTCTCGACCACCTTGAACGGCGCGCCGAGCAACGCGCCAACCGCGTCGGCCTGCGTGCCGGCCTGCTGGCCGGCGACGGCCACGGTGATGGTCTTGACGTCGAAGCTGGCGGCATAGCCAAGCACTACGAGCAGCAAGACAGGTAGCACGATCATCATCGCCAGCGTCCGCCTGTCCCTGCGGACCTGCCGGAACTCCTTCACGATCATTGCCCACATCGGAGTCTCCTCCATAAATTCAACGTACGTTGAACTCTACAAGCGTTGAATTAAGGCGTCAACCCCCGCATGCTCCGGGTAGACAGGTGGGTATGACGCTGACTCGGCATGCCGGAGAATGGACCATCGAGGACAAGTGCACTTCGGCCTGGCATTACCTGCCGGTCGAGGTACCGCCAGGGTCGAGCGCGTTAAGAGTTGAACTCGAATACAACGCGGCCGGTGCCGGGCTCGATCTCGGCTGCTTCGACCAGGCCGGATTCCGAGGCTGGTCAGGCGGCGCCAGGCGGTCGTTCACGATTACCGCCACGTCGGCGACTCCCGGTTACTTGCCTGGCGAACTCGAACCGGGGACCTGGCAGGTCGTGATCGGGTTGCACAGGATTCCGTGGGGCGGGGTCAGGTACCAGCTGACAGCGCAGACCTCCCACGCGGAATTCGCGGAGCCGGCCAGGACCGCGGTACCACCGCTGGTCGACCGGCCGGCCAGGCGGGAGCTGCCCGCGTCTTGCGGCATGCACTGGCTGGCCGGTGATCTCCACTCGCACACGGTCCATTCAGACGGGGCGATGACCGTGCCCGAGCTGGCCAGATTCGCCGTGGAGCGGGGTATGGACTTCATCGCGGTCACCGACCACAACACGACGAGTCACCACCGCGAGCTTCCGGCCGCAGGGGCAGGGCACGGCATCGTGCTCGTCCCCGGCCAGGAGGTGACCACCGAGCACGGGCACGCCAACGCGCTTGGCGACCTGCCATGGGTCGACTTCAGGCAGCCGCCAGACGCCTGGCTCGAGCAGACCGAGGCAGGTGGCGGGCTGCTGTCGGTCAATCATCCTTATGGTGGCCAGAACAGCTGGACGGCGCCGATGCGGCGGCGGCCGCCGCTGCTCGAGGTATGGCACTGGAGTTGGCTTGATTTGCACTGGACCACGCCGCTCAGCTGGTGGCTGGCCTGGTATCCGCAGGCCATCGCGGTCGGCGGCAGCGACTGGCACCGGCCGGGCTCGGACGCCCCGCCTGGCTCGCCGACCACCTGGGTCCTATCCGAGGCCGACGAACCTGCCGCGGTGCTAGACGGGGTCGCCGCCGGCCGGGTCGCCATCTCGGCCGGCCGTGACGGGCCGGTGCTGCTGCGACTGGACGGAGAACTGCTTGCCGTTAACGCGGACGGCACGATCCTGGTCGGACCGCAAGGTCCGCGGCGGCGCGTGAGAGGTGACTTCGCCAGGCTAGGCGACGCGCCTGGCGCGCACCGGATCACCGACCCGAACGGGGCGACGCTTTCGCTCACCAACTAAGGTCGGCACATGACTGAAGCTGCGCCCAAGCCGAGTACCCTTGCTGGCACCCGGTGGGGACTCACGGTGCCGCTGCACGGGCATTCGCTGCCCGAGCAACGTGAGGTCGTGAGTTCGCTGGCCGGCCTTGGCTATACCGACCTGTGGTCGGCCGAGTTGAACGGCATCGACGCGTTCACGCCGCTGGTGGTTGCCTCGCAGTGGACCAGCGAACTGCGCTTGGGCACGGCGATAGCGCCGGTGTACACCAGAGGCCCGGCCTGCCTCGCGATGACGGCCGCGACGCTGGCGGATCTGGCGCCTGGCCGGTTCATGCTCGGCGTCGGCACCTCGACACCGGTCGTCGTGCAGCAATGGAACGACATCCCGTTCGAGGCACCCTATGCTCGCTCGCGCGACATGCTGCGATTCTTGCGGGCGGCGCTCGCCGGGGAGAAGGTAACGGCCACGTACGAGACCTTCCGCATCAACGGGTTCCGGCTAGATCGCCCGCCGGCCGAGCCGCCGACCCTGGCCTTGGCCGCGCTGCGCCCGCAGATGGTGAAACTGGCCGCCACCGAGTCAGACGCGGTGATCACGAACTGGCTGTCGCCGGCTGACGTACCCGCGGTCAGGGAGGTGGCTGGACCCGGCACGGAAGTGATCGCCAGGATCTTCGTCTGCCCGACGACCGACGTCGAGGTGGCGAGGGCCATCGCCCGCCGCGCACTGACCGGGTACCTGACCGTGCCCGCGTACTTCGCCTTCCACGACTGGCTTGGCCGGCGTGACTTGCTCCAGCCGATGATGGACCGGTGGAACGCGGGTGACCGCAAGGGGGCAGGTACCGCCATCCCCGACTCCGTGGTCGACGAGCTGGTTATTCACGGTGACTTCGACTACTGCCGCGAACGAGTCGACGCCTACCGCGCGACCGGGCTCGACACGCCGGTCATCGCGATCCTTCCGACGCCTGGCGTTGACTCGATCGAGGCAGCCAGGCGACTGACGCCGCCCGCCTGAAGCAGGGCGGGAGATCGCGGCGAGACTGTCTTACCCCTTGGCTAGGTTAGCTGTGTGGGGAAATCTGGCTAATTCGATCGCGAGCGAGGTGATGCCGGCGGGCGCTGATCGCGAGTCCTCTTGCTTGCCGCCCATGGGTCACGCTGGTCGCCGACGCGGAGACACTGGACGAGGCGGCGTCTCACCTGGACGGCGCCGAGCGGGCGCAGCTACCAGGCCGCGCCCGACCCCTACCCCATCTGACCGCCGGACGTCACGGCCATAATGATCGAGTGGCCGACGGCACGGAAAAAAGCACCGAGAAGTCCGCCAGGCGAGAAGATATGGTCCGCCTGGCCGGCCAGCTATTCGCGCAGAAGGGATACCGCGCCACCACCGTCCGCGAGATCGCCGATGCGGCCGGAATCCTGTCCGGCAGCCTCTATCACCACTTCGACTCCAAGGAATCGATCGGCGATGAGATCCTTGCCCGGTTCCTCGACGAGATTCTGGCCGACTACCGGGCCGCGGTCGCCTCGGGCGGCGAGCCAAATCAAGTACTAGCCCAGATAGTCAGAACAACCAGCAAGACGCTGGCCGGGAACCGCGCCGCCCTCACGATGCTCCAGAACGACTGGCATTATTTCACCAGTCAACCGAGGTTCCGCTACCTGAGAGCCGCCCTGCGGGAAGTCGAGCGCACCTGGATCAGCCAACTCGAACGCGGCATCGAGGCAGGCGCCTTCCGCGCCGATCTCGACCCGGCGCTGACCTACCGACTGCTCCGCGACGTGCTGTGGATTCCGGCGGCGCGGAACCGGCCAGGCGGTTACAGCGCGGAGCAGGTCGCGGACGCCTTCCTGGAACTGCTATTCAACGGGATCAGTACCTGACCGTCCGGCTCTAGCACAGGGGACCTCGGTAGGTGCCGAAGGACCGCACCGGACGTGGAAGCCACGGCTGGCGATTGGACACCGCTGGAGCATCCGCTCGCCACCCGCTAGACCCGCGCAGTGTCCCTGCGGAACAGCAGGACGGCGCCGGCGACGAAGATCACGAGCCAGGCGACCGCGTTGACAACCCACATGATGTCGATCGTGCCGCCGAGCAGCGGGGCGTGGACAAGCTGGTTCAGGCCGTACATCGGCGTCCATTTGGCGATGTCCTGCAGGATCTTCGCGGCCTGGTTCAGCGGGTAGAACAAGCCGCCGGCGAACGAGATCGCCGCCATCACGAGGCCGAGGAACTGCATCACGTTCTCAGAAGGCAGCAGGTAGCCGATGAACAACCCGAGCGCAGCGAAGACAAGCGCCCCGATCCAGACACAGGCCGCAGTGACGAACCACAGGTAGCCGTAGCCGGCGAAGAAGTCAGGGACGCCGCTCGCGCGGCCCACGACGAAGACAGCGAGCACCGAACTGAGCCCAAGCACCATTGCCACCATCGTCTTGATGATGATGTAGGAAGTCGGTGACAACGGCGTGATCCTGAGCTGACGGCTCCAGCCCTGTGCACGCTCGATCGAGACCATCGCGCCGCCTGCCGTGGTCGCCAGCGCGGCCCCGTACAGGGCCATGCTTACCAGCAGGTAGGCGGAGACGTTGGCATGGGCAGGCGATGCCTGGCCGACGATCCCCGCCGCATTGAGCTTGGAGTACTGCTTGTTGGTGCCGACGAACAAGAACAGCACGATCGGCAGGACCAGGGCGAAGATGATCGTCCGCCGGTTGCGAGCCAGCCGCCTGACCTCGATGCCGAGCACGGTCAGGTTGATGCCGGCCCGGCCTCGCATCGGCCTGGTTAGCGAAGGGGCGGTCACTTGGAGCCTCCTGCCTGGGTGGTCACGTCACTGGTGAGGGCGATGAAGGCGTCTTCGAGTGCCCGCGCCGTAATTTCAAGGTCCTTCGCCGGTGTCGAGGTCAGCAGGTACCTGGCTACGGCGTCGCTGTCGTTCGCGTGAATCAGCACGGTATCGCCGCGCAGCTCGATGCTGTCAGCGCCAGGGATGGTGCCAAGCTCGGCTTCAGTGACACCGGGAAGCGTCGCCCGCACGGTGCGGCCCGCCGCAAGCGCCTTCACCTGCGAGCTTGTGCCATCGGCGACCACGACGCCGTGCCGCAGCAAGATGATGCGGTCGGCGTAGGCATCGGCCTCCTCAAGGTAGTGAGTCGCGAACAGAACGGTGCGGCCCCGTTCGGCGTCCTGCCTGATCGAACCCCAGAACCCGCGCCTTCCTTCCACGTCCATGCCGGTCGTCGGCTCGTCCAGGATCAGCAATTCCGGATCAGGCAGCAACGCCATCGCGAACCGCAGCCGCTGTTGCTCGCCGCCCGAGCATTTACCGACCCTGCGATCGGCGATCGCGCTGATTCCGGCACGCGCAAGCACCTCATCAACCGGCCGCGGCCTGGTGAACAGGCTGGCCGTGTACTGAGCGGTCTCCCTGACCGTGAGGTCCTTAAGCAATCCTCCGGTCTGGAGCACGGCCGATACCAGGCCGCGCTCGATGGCCTCGCGCGGACGGAGTCCGTAAACGGATACCGATCCTGAGGAAGGCTGGGAAAGGCCGAGGATCATGTCGATCGTGGTGGTCTTTCCCGCGCCGTTTGGCCCGAGGAGCGCCACGATCTCGCCAGAGGTGATTTCGAGGTTCATGCCCCTGACGGCTTGCACTTCCTTGTAGTCCTTGCGCAAATCGCGCAAGTCAATCGCGGCACGGCCGGCACTGGTACTGGTGCCCGAGGATTGCTTGAGGTCGCCCTCGTCCCTGTCTACGCTCATGGGTGGCATGCATCCATTTCTTCGGTCCGGCTCAAGATACTACGCGAAACATGGCGACTGCGGGCTAACCGGAGGAAGTCTGCCCCTGTTATTCTCGCCCAAGCAAGCGTTTGGTTGTTTTCTGCCTGGACGAGGCGAGGTCGCGGCATGGGCCGACTTGATGGCAAGGTAGCGCTGATTACCGGCGGCGCGCGCGGGATGGGCAAGTCCCACGTTCGGAGCTTCCTCGCCGAGGGCGCGAAGGTTGTCTTCGGTGACGTGCTCGATGACCTGGGCGAGGCCGTCACGGCAGAACTCGGCGAGGCGGGGTTTGGCCCGGAGTCCTGCCGTTATCTGCACCACGACGTCACCAGCGAAGCCGACTGGGCCGCGGCGGTGGCCACCGCGACGGGCACGTTCGGCAAGCTCGACGTCCTGGTCAACAACGCCGGGATCCTGGTCCAGGCGCCGATCACCGAACTGCCGCTGGCCGAATTCAAGCGGGTCATGGACGTCAATGCGGGCGGCTGCTGGCTTGGGATGAAGAACGCGGCCGAGCCGATGAAGGCGGCGGGCGGCGGCTCGATCATCAACGTTTCCTCGATCGAAGGCCTCACTGGCGCGGCCGACTGCACCGCCTATGCGGCGAGCAAGTTCGCGATCCGCGGCATGACCAAGGCGGCCGCGCAGGAACTCGGGCGCCACGCCATCAGGGTCAACTCAGTGCATCCGGGCGGCATCTTGACCGCGATGGTGTTCGACGCCGCGCAGACCATGGACCTCGAACGCGGCGAGCGTTACCTCAAGGCCCTGCCGCTTGGCCGGTTCGGCAAGTCCCGTGAGGTCTCCAAGCTCGTCATGTTCCTCGCGTCCGATGACTCTTCTTATTGCACGGGCGGCGAATTCCTGATCGACGGCGGCATCTTGTCTGGCCCTGGTTACTGAGGAGCGACAGTGAGTCTCGACGGCCGAACCGCGATCGTGACCGGAGCAGGCAACGGCCTCGGCCGTGCCGAGGCACTCGCCCTGGCGGCGGCAGGTGCCCGGGTGGTGCTTAACGACCTGCCAGGCCAGGCGGTTGACGCCGTCGCCGAGGAGATCGCCGCGGCCGGCGGCGCGGCCGTCGTCTGCGCGGGCGACATCTCGCTGTGGTCAACAGGCGAGGCTCTGCTTGCGACGGCGGCGGGCACGTTCGGCGGTCTCGATATCCTGGTCAACAACGCGGGAGTGCTCAGAGACCGGATGATCTTCACGATGTCAGAAGACGACTGGGACACCGTGATCAGGGTGCACCTGCGCGGGCATTTCGTCACCTCCCGCCTGGCCACGGCCTACTGGCGGGACCTGAGCAAGCAGGCAGGCGGCCCTGTCTACGCCAGGATCGTGAACACTTCTTCAGAGGCATTCCTGCTTGGCTCGGCCGGCCAGCCCAACTACGCGGCAGCCAAGGCAGGCATCGTGGCGCTCACGCTGGCGACGGCCCGCGGCTGCGAGCGCTACGGCGTGCGGGCTAACGCGATCTGCCCGCGCGCGCGGACGGACATGACCGCCGGGCTCATGGGCGAGGCGCCTGCCGGCCAGGTCGATCCGCTGGCGCCCGAGCACGTCGCTCCGCTGGTGACTTACCTGGCCAGCCCGGCGGCCGAGCGCATCAACGGCGAGGTGTTCGTAGTGCACGGCGGAGTAGCGGCCGTGCTGGCACCCCCCGCACTGCGTACCGTGTTCCTCGCGTCCGAGCATGGCTCGCCTGACGGCATGTGGACGCTCGACTCGGTCGCCGCCGCGCTCGGGCCCGCGTTTGACCAGAGCGCAGGTTTCGCCTGCGCGGCGACGTTGCCGCTGGCCAGCGAGACCATCGGGTTCGGCTGATGAAGCAACGCGACCAGGTCGCGATGACCGAGGCGCAGGCAAGCGAACTCCTGGCCAGTCAGCGGAAAGTCCAGCTAGCCACCAACGGTCCCGACGGGTTCCCGCACCTGGTGACCATGTATTACGTGACGATCGGCGGCCGGATCACGTTCTGGACCTACCGCACCTCGCAGAAGGCGCTCAACCTGGAACGGGACCCGAGAATCAGCTGCCTGGTGGAGACCGGCGAGCAGTACTTCGACCTCAAGGGCGTGCTCGTGCAGGGGACGGCGCGCCGGATAGCCGATCCGGCGGCCGTCGCGGACATCGGGCGAGCCATCACGAGGGTGCTTGCTGATCCGATGCTGGCGAATGCACCGGCTGCGGACGGTGAGCAGGATCCGCTGACGCATTACGTCGAGCATGCCGCGCGAAAGCGCTTCGGGTACGTGGTAGAACCCAGCCGCGTCATTACCTGGGACCATGCGAAGCTAAGGCACTAGCGTCAGGGCAAAGGCGTGGGTAACCGCCGCGCCGAGACCTCCTCGTCGCCGAGCAATAGGCCACTGTCGCTGCTGGCGGCGGTATGAACAAACCCTTCCGGAATTACCACGGCAGCTCTCGCCGCGTTGATAGCCGCGACGAGCGCCGAGCCGGAATTGGCGGCACCCGGTTCGCCGTCCAGGTCATTGTCGGCCGGCACCACGGTGAGGTCGAGCGTGTGCGTCAGCACCCTCGAGTCCTTTACCACCAGGTCGGCGGACGGCGCCGTTCCCACACGCAGCTTGCCGCCGAGATCAGGACAGCTCTTATTGGCGAGGCTAATCTCCTCTTTTATGGCACTTATAACTTCGGCTGCGAGCGGTCCTTCTCCGGCCATGGCACTCTCAGCTTTCTTCCGTTATTCTCTTGCGTTCTCCTGTATTCTCCTGTCAAACCGAGAATGACCAAGTACCCGTCGAAGGGACTTGCCAGCGAACCGAGCAGGCGACTTGGGTATCTGCTCAAGCACGCTCAGCTCAAGATGGCGGAAGTGAACGCCAGGACGCTTGCCCCGTACGGCATCAGCGGGCGTGAACTCGCGGTGATGCTCGTCCTCACCGGCCAGAAGCCGCCCTCTCAGCAACAGGCGGCACATCGGCTCGGCATCGACCGGACGACCATGGTCGGGCTGCTCGACGCGCTCGAAGACAAGGGCCTGGTTTCACGTCATACGGACGCCGACGACCGGCGTCGCAACGTAGTCGAGCTCACCGACGCCGGGCAAGACACGCTCCGACGGGCCGGCGCGGCGAGCGAGGAGGCTGAGCGCGAGTTCCTCGCCCCACTCAGCCCGCAGGCCGCCGAGCAGCTGAGGAATTCACTGCACGCCATCGTGCACCAGCGGCTAGCAGGGACCGATGGCTAAACCAGGAAGGCCGGGCGTTCTCCTCCGCCGTGCACCACCAGGGCGGCGCCGCTGACCTGCTCCGCCAAGGGTGAAGCCAGGTAAAGGCAGGCATTGGCCACGTCAAGCGGCGTGGCCATCCGCCCGAGCGGCACCGAAGCCGCCGCAGCGGCCATCGCCTCCTCGCCGCCGTAATGCCCCGCCGAGTTCTCGGTGCCGACCAGCCCGACCACGACCGTGTTGACCCGCACCTTCGGTGCCCACTCCATCGCCAGGCTGACGGCCAGGTGCGTCAGGCCCGCCTTGGCCGCGCCGTAGGCCGCGGTTCCAGGCGAGGGCCTGGTGCCGCTGACACTGCTGATCATGATGATCGATCCGCCGGTTCCCTCCTGCATGATGGCGTTGGCCGCCTGCGCGACGTGCAGCGGCGCGATCAGGTTGAGCTCGATAACCTTGGCGTGGAACCGCGGCGAAGCAGTCGCGGCGGGCGCGGGTGGCGCGCCGCCCGCGTTGTTCACCACCACGTCGAGTCGCCCGAATCTGGCGGCGGCCGCCCGGATGAGTGCACTGGCCTGCTCGGGGTCGCGCACGTCGGCGCGGAAGAACTCCGCCTGGCCGTCGCCTGGCTCGCTCCGCCCGCACACCAGGACCTGCGCGCCCGCAGCCAGGAAGGCTGCCGCTATCCCCGCTCCGATACCCCTGGTACCGCCGGTCACCACGACGACCTGGCCGTTGTAGTCGAGCGCGCTCAACGGGGCTAGCTGCCGGGCTCGAGCGGGTTGCGGTCCGCGAAGGTCGCCAGGCCATCGGCGAACGAGTAGATCTCTTTCCCCTCGATGAACGCGAACTGCACCTTGCTGAGCACGTCGAGCGGGTCGCCGGACCAGACCACCAGGTCGCCGTCCTTGCCGACCTCGATCGAGCCGAGCCGGTTGTCGATGCCGACGATGCGAGCCGGGTTTATCGTCAGCGCTTCGATCGCGGTGCCCGCGTCGAGTCCTTCCCTGACCGCGAAGGCGGCCTGGTGCACCAGGAAATGGATGGGAACGACGGGGTGATCAGTGGTGATCGCGATCGTCACCCCTGCCCTGGCGAGCTTTCCCGGATTGGCCAGCGACCGGTTGCGCAGTTCGACCTTGGAGCGGCTGGTGAAGAGCGGCCCGATGATCACGGGAATGCCCCTGGCCGCGAGCACGTCGGCGAGCAGGTGCGCCTCGGTGCCGTGGTCGATCACCAGGTGGTAGCCGAACTCGTCGGCGATCCGCAGGGCCGTGGCGATGTCGTCGGCGCGATGGCAGTGCTGTCGCCAGGGGATCTCCCCATGCAGGACCTTGGCGATTGCCTCGAGCTTGAGATCGCGGTTGACAACGCGGCGCTGCTCGGCCGGCTTGGCCCGTTCGTTCTCGATCCTGGCCAGGTAGTTGGCCGTGTCCACGAAGGCGCCCCGGATCACGGCGGCGGTGCCGAGCCTGGTGGCCGGCGTGTGCTTCTGCTCACCCCAGACGCGCTTCGGATTCTCACCGAGCGCCGACTTCAGGCCGGCCGGCGCACGCAGCAGCATCTCGTCGACACTGCGGCCGAACGTCTTGAGCGCGGCCGTCTGCCCGCCGATCGGGTTGCCAGAGCCAGGGTTGACGTTGACGGCAAGCACACCGCCGCTGATCGCGTCACGGAAACCGAGGTCGGCCGGGTTGATCGCGTCGATGGCGCGGACCTGGGCCATGACCGGGTTGGTCATCTCGTTGGTGTCGTTGCCGGCCCAGCCTTCGCCTTCCTCGTGCACTCCGACGTGCGCGTGCGCGTCGATGAAGCCGGGCAGCACCCAGGAGCCTGCCGCGTCCACCACCCGCACGCCAGGAGGGATGACGACCGCGGCACCGACAGCCGTGATCTTGCCCTCCTGGACGAGAACCGTTCCGCCGTCAATCGGTTCGCCGATAACCGGCACAATCCGGGCACTGGTGATAGCTATCGCATCACGCACCATACATCCTCTTTCTCCACATTCGTTGGCAGCTGTCAAAGAGGGCTGCGGCCGAGCACCAAGACACCTGAGGTAGCGAACATGCCGCCGTTGCCGAGCACCACGCTTATTTCCGGGTCCACCCCGGCCGCTGCCTCGCCGCGCAACTGGCGCACCGACTCGAGGATGGCGAACATCCCGTACATCCCTGTATGGGTGTAAGAAAGACCGCCGCCGTTGGTGTTCAGCGGCAGGAAACCGCCTGGCTCGGTATTGCCGTCGCTGATGAAGGCGCCTGCCTCGCCCTTGGCCACGAAGCCGAGCGCCTCTAGCCCGTAGATCGGCAAGTGCGCGAACGCGTCGTAGATCATCAGGTGACCGACATCGCTCGTGGTGATGCCCGCCTCGGCGAACGCGGCCGCCCCGGCCAGCCGGAACGCCCCCGACTCGGTGAAGTCAGGCAGCTGCGAGATCATCGGGGTTTCCATCGACTCCCCGGCGCCGAGCACATGCACGGCGGGCTTGGGGAAGTCACCGGTCCGGTCGGCTGAGGTGACGATGAGTGCCCCGCCGCCATCGGTGACCAGGCAGCACTCGAGCAAATGGAACGGGTAGGCCACCAAGCGGGAGGCGAGCACCTCATCGACCGTGATCGGGTCGCGGAACATGGCCCTCGGGTTCTTCGCGGCCCAGCGCCGCTGGGCGACGGCCACGTACGCCAGTTGCTCGTGAGTCAGGCCGTAGTCCTTCATGTACCGAAGCACGGGAATCGTGAAGGCGGTGGTCGGGCCGAACGTGCCGTAAGGCGCCTCGAACTGACCGGGCGGCGAGGAAAGCCCAGGGGCGAACCGAGCCGCACCGACCCTGGACCGGCCAGACTCGCCGTGCGTGATCAGCACCGTGCTTGCCTGCCCGACCGCAATGGCCGCGGCCGCGTGCCGCACGTGCAGCAGGAACGAGGTGCCGCCGACGCCGGTGCCGTCCATCCAGCGCGGCGTGATGCCAAGCGCGTGCGCGACCTGCACGGGACCAGGCGCACTCACCGTGGCAATGCCGTCGATGTCGCGAAACGAAAGGCCCGCGTCCGCGACCGCGTTCACCGCTGCCTCTATGTGCAGGCCGAGCGTGGAGTAGCCGGGTAGTTTGCCGAGCGAGTTGGTCTCCGCCGCCCCGGCGATGATCGCCGCCTTGCTCACTGGCGCCACTCCCCCGCTGGCTCGAAGACCGGCAGGCTGATGTCGCCGCGCTGCTCGAAGGTCACCCGCAGCGGCATGTCGAGCGAGAGCGCTTCCGGCGTCTGCGGCACGCCGACGATGCTGGTCATCATGCGCGGCCCTTCGGCGAGTTGCACGACGGCGATGGCGTAAGGCGCGTCAGCCTCGAAGCCTGGCGCCGGCCTGTGATTGATCACATAGGAGTACAACGTCGCGTCCCCGCTTGCGGTGAACCATTCCACCTCGGCCGAGCCGCAGGAAGGACAGACCGGCCGGGGATAGAAGTAAGGCCGCACGCATGCGCGGCAACGCTGCAGGCGCAACTCCCCCGCCGCGCAGCCGTCCCAGAACGGCTGCGTTTCCGGCGTCGGCTCTGGCACTGGCTTGGGCACTGGCTTGGGCACTGGCTTGCCCATGCCGCTAACCGGCCCGGCCGAGCATGGCGCCGAACGAGCGCTCGACCTCGGCGGCCAGATCGTCGAACTGCCACGGGCCGGTGCCGACGATGCGGACGACCGCCTCCGGGTTGCTGTAAAGCGAAACCTCGTATCCGGCGGCGTGCACGATGCGGCCGTTGATCCAGCCCGACCTGTCACTGGCCAGGTAAGCCACGATCGGCGCGATGTTGTCCGGCGACCGCTCGTCGTCGTCAGGGAACCCGGCACGACGGCGTTCGGCCGGCACCGTGTCGGTCATCCTGGTCACCGCACCAGGCGAGATCGCGTTCACGGTGACGCCATACTTGCTCAGCGCATTGGCGCAAGAGTATGTCAGCCCGACGATGCCCATTTTCGCCGCTGCGTAGTTCGGCTGACCCGGCGAGCCGTGCAGGCCGGACACCGAAGTGAAGTTGATGATGCGGTACGCACCGGACGGGTCGGCCAGGCCGCGCCAGTGGATGGCGGCGAACTTGCTGGTGTTGAACGAGCCCTTCAGGTGCACCCGGATAACGTCATCCCACTCCTGCTCAGACATGTTGAAGATCATCCGGTCCCGCAGGATGCCTGCCACGTTGACCAGCACGTCGAGCCGTCCGAACTGCTCGACCGCCGATTCGATCAGTGCCTGCGCGGCGGCGTGGTCCGACACGTCGGCGCCGTTGGCGGCCGCCTTGCCGCCGGCCGAGGTAATCTCGGCAACCACTTCGGCGGCGGGCCCGGCGTCACAGCCAGAACCGTCGACCGCCGACCCGAGGTCGTTGACCAGCACGGCGGCCCCCTCGGCCGCGAGCAACCTGGAAACTGACCGGCCGATCCCCCGCCCGGCCCCGGTCACGATGGCGACACGCCCGTCAAGCGATCCCACAGGTGCGACTCCTACTACTAGCTATTACTAGAATGACCTTCTGGAATTTACTTCTAGCATGGTACGGGCAGGCGGGACACATGCCTAGTGAGCTGACCGGCAGGCAGGCTGGCGGTGCCTGGCAGTGGAGCCGCACCAAGCAGACCAAGCGCGCGCTGCTCGACGCGGCCCGTGACGTGTTCACCGAACAGGGGTTCTCGAACGCCAGCATCGCCGACGTGGTCGAACGGGCAGGTTCCAGCGTCGGCAGCCTCTACCACCACTTCGGTGGCAAGAACGAACTCTTCCTTGCCCTCTGGCAAGACCACCAGCAAGCGCACGAGACGGCCGCCAGCCAGGCGGTCGCCAAGGCCAGGTCGGAAGAAGAGACCGATCCGACGGCGCTGTTCTGCGTCGGCGCCCGCGCCTACCTGGAAGGCAGCTGGCAGCGCCGCGACCTCGCCATGCTGTTCGTCTCTGGAGACGGCCCGCCCGGCTTCGAACTGGTGCGGCGCGGCCGGGTGCACGAGTGGATCAGCCAGAACGACGCGCTGCTCAAGCTGGCCGACACCTCACTCGACCGGCTCTACGCCGCGATCTTGACCTCGCTGATCGGCGAAGGCGCCCGCGAGGTCGCGGCGGCGAGGAACCGCCGCTCGGCCGGCCAGATCATCGACGCCGTCATCGAGTACGCGACCCGCGTCATGGCCGGCGGCCCGGCTTGACGGCGGCCATCACGGCTTGACAATAGCCGCCGGGGTACGTTGTCCTAGAACGGGATTCTAGGATTGGGGACGCGATGGACCTTGACCTCGGGCCGGAGATCGCGCAGTTCCGCACCCGCACGCGCGACTGGATCGCGGCGAACGCGCCTGACGGGCTGTCCGAACTGGCTGACTGGAACATGGCGGTCACCGCGGGCGGCTACCGTGGCGAGGAACTCGCCATCGCGGCCAGGGACCCCAGGTACCGCGAATGGGAGTCCAGGCTGTCGCAGGCCAGGCTGATCTGCCCTCAATGGCCCGCCGAGTACGGCGGCCAGGGCATGGACGGCGTACGGCTGGCCGTGCTTAACGAGGAGTTCCACGCGGCGGGCGTGCCCAGGGTGCGGCGTGGCATGGGCGAGAGCCTCGTCGGCCCTTCCATTATCGTCCACGGTACTGACGAGCAAAGGGCTTTTTTTCTGCCAAGAATAATCACCGGGGAAGATGCCTACTGTCAGGGTTTCTCCGAGCCCGACCACGGCTCGGACCTCGCCGGCGTGGAGACCAAGGCCGAGGTGGACGGCGACGAAGTTGTCGTCACCGGCACCAAGGTGTGGACCTCGGGGGCGGCCAGGGCCAACATGATGTTCGCCTTGTGCCGCAGCGATCTGGACGCGCCCAAGCACGCGGGCCTGTCCTACATCTTGTTCCCGTTTAAGCCGCCCGGGGTGACCTACCAGCCGATCAAGCAACTTTCCGGCGCCAGCGAATTCTGCCAGGACTTCATCAACGGCGTGCGAGTGCCATTGTTCAACGTGATCGGCGGCCTGAACAACGGCTGGAAGGTGGCCATGACCACGCTCAGCCACGAGCGCGGCGGAGCGGTCACCGTACAGCACCTGGGCTTCGAGCGGGAGTTCTGGGAACTGGTCGAGACCGCGCGCAAGCACGCGAAGAACACCGACCCCCTGGTACGCCAGGACCTGGCCCGCGCTTACACCGGCGTCCAGATGATGCGGTTCAACGGGCTGCGCACCTTGGCCCAGACCGCGCAGGGCCAGTCCCCCGGCCCGGAATCCTCGATCACCAAGCTGCTGTGGAGCGAGTACCACAAGAAACTCGGCGAGGTCGCGATCGGCATCGTCGGCACCGACGCCCTGATCAGGCCGGACGGCCCGAACTACCCGACGACCGAATGGCAGAACGTGTTCTTGTCGGCCAGGGCAGGCACGATCTACTCGGGCACCAGCGAGATCCAGCGGAACATCATCGCCGAACGGGCACTCGGCCTGCCCAAGGAGCCGCGTGCCGCCAGCTAGCGACCTCGTGGCGCCTGCCAGGCTGGCCGAGTTCTTCGCGCCGCGCAGCCTGGCTGTGGTCGGCGCCTCTGACACATCGGGCTGGGCCAGGTTCCTGCTCGCCAGTTCGGTCGCGGCCGACTTCGACGGCCCGCTGCGGGACGTGAGCTTGCGGGTACTGCCGGCGGGCAAGAGCGAGGTGCTGGCGATGCTCGGCGAACTGCGCGGGGTCGAACTGCTGCGGGGGGCGCGCGGGCAGATTGCCGCTGACCTGGACAAGGTGCTGGTCATTACTGAAACGGAGTTGGCGACATGAAGCTTGCGATGAGTCCCGAGCAGGTTGAGCTGCGCGAATCTGTACGGCGGTTCCTCGCCGACCGGGCGCCGCTGACGCGGGTCAGGGAACTGATGGCGGCCGACGACGACTCGACCGATCCGCAGGTCTGGGCGGCCGCGGGCGGCCAGCTAGGGTTGCAGGGCATCGCGATCCCTGAAGAGTACGGCGGTGCCGGGTTCAGCTTCGCCGAGCAGGCCATCATCCTGCAGGAGCTAGGCGCTGCCCTGTATACCGGGCCTTACCTGGCCAGCGCGGTGCTCGCGGCGAACGCGCTGATGTCAAGCCAGGATACGAAGGCCAAACAGGACCTGCTGCCGGGAATTGCCAGCGGCGAGACGATCGCGACGCTCGCGTTCACCGAAGACGACGGCTCGTGGGAACCAGATCAGATCAGGCTTACCGCGGTCAGGCACGGGGAGCGCTGGCTGCTCGACGGGCACAAGAGCTTCGTGCTTGACGGTGCCGCGGCCAGCCTGATCCTGGTGGTCGCGCAAACCCAGGGCGGTCTTACGCTGTTCGCCGTCGACGGGACGGCGGCCGGCCTCACGCGCAAGCCGCTGGCGGCGCTCGACCAGACCAGGAAGCTGGCCAGGCTCGGCTTCAGCTCGGTCAGCGGCCGGCTCGTCGGCTCTCCAGGCGACGCGACTGCGATCCTGGCCAGGGTTTTCGACATCGCGGCCATCGCGCTTGCAGCCGAGCAGCTTGGCGGGGCGCAGCGGGTGCTTGACATGGCCGTGGAATATGCCAAGCTCAGGCACCAGTTCGGCCGGCCCATCGGCAGCTTCCAGGCCATCAAGCACAAGTGCGCTGACCTGATGCTCGAAGTAGAGTCGCTGCGCTCGGCGGTGGTCTACGCCGCCGCCGCCGTAGCCGAGGAGTCACCTGAGGTACCCGTGCTCGCCTCGCTGGTCAAGGCGCTCGCCTCGGACGTGTACTTCCACGCCGCCGCCGAGAACATTCAGATCCACGGCGGAATCGGCTTCACCTGGGAACACGACGCTCATCTGTATTTCAAGCGGGCCAAGTCAAGCGAGCTGTTTCTCGGTGACAGCAACTACCACAGGGAGCGACTGGCGGCCAGAATCGGAGTGTAACGGCCTGTTAGCTGGCCGGAATCGAGACGCCGAGCTCGGTCAGCAGGTCGATGGAGTAGGCGACCCGGCCGGTCAGCGACGTCGGGTCGGCACTGCACAGCGCGAGCGCGGCGGCCGCCATAACCGAAGGCGGCTCAGAATTGGTGTCACCCACCGTGGTCAGGTGGTGGAAGATCGTGCCTGGCGTCGGGACCACCTTGTTCGGCGCGAGCGCGTTGACGGCGATGTTGTCCTGGTAAAGCTCGGCCGCAAGTCCGGTGGAGAACCGTTCGATCGCGGCCTTGCACATGCCGTAGACGGTGCCACCGCGACCAGCTAGGGCCGCAGGCGGCATCTGGGGATGCACGGCGGCGATGGAGGAGATGTTCAGTATCCAGCCGGCACCGCGTTCCCGCATTCCAGGCAACACCAGCGAGGACAGGTGGAAAGGCGCTTGGACCTGAACGTCGAACATCAGCGCGTACTGCTTGGGCGTGAAATCCTCAACCCGGCGGAAGTACGTCACGGCGGCGTTGTTCACCAAGATGTCGGGCGTTCCGAGCTCGCGGGCCGTCTCGGCGACCAGGAACTCACGGTCTTCCGGCTTGGCCAGGTTGGTGGCGATGGCGAAGGCTGTCCCGCCGGCCGCGCGGATCTGCTCGGCGGTCTCGCCTATCGTTCCCGCGAACGGGGAACTGCCTGGTTCCGCGGTCCGGGCCGCGACGGCGACGGCCGCGCCTGCCGCGGCGAAACGTCTGGCGATCTCCGCGCCGATACCGCGGCTTGCGCCGGTCACGATGGCGACCTTCCCGTCAAGCAGGCCCATGGCTGGCTCCCTCAGGGTCCCGCGCGGCACTGGCTCGTTGACATCCCGACGGCACCGCGACCAGAATGTGCTGCTAAAGAAATTCTAGAACCGGATTCTAGCAGCGAGCCGGAGGTCGGGATGGCGCTCAACCACAGCGTGATCGGGGTGCAGGGCGAACCTCAGGAGCGGACCTGGACCTCTAAGGACGCACTGCTCTATGCGGTCGGCGTGGGCGCCGGCCTTGGCGACCCGCTCAAGGAACTCGAATTCACGACAGAGAACTCGGCGGGCATCACCCAGCAGGTGCTGCCGACCTACGGTGTGCTGATCTCGCAGGCGTGGAGCGGCCGCGACCTCGGCGACTTCGACCGGGCCATGCTGGTGCACGCCGAGCAGGCGTTCGAACTGCACCGGCCGCTGCCGTCGTCGGGAACAGTGCAGGCATCCGCGACCGTGACCGGCATCTATGACAAGGGCTCGGGCGCGCTGGTCGTGACCGAAAGTCAGGCGGTGGACACCGCGTCAGGCGAGGTACTGGTCACCGCCCGCAGTAGCACGTTCGTCAAGGGCGAAGGCGGCTTCGGCGGCGACCGCGGCCCGGGTGATGGCTGGGCCAGGCCTGACCGTGCCGCCGACCACGTGGCGACCTACCAGACCAGGCCAGAGCAGGCGCTGATCTACCGCCTCTCCGGTGACCGCAACCCGTTGCACGCCGACCCCGAGTTCGCCGCCCGCGGCGGGTTCAGCCGTCCGATCCTGCACGGGCTGTGCAGCTACGGCGTCACCGGCCGCGCCCTGCTGCACACGTTGTGCGGGTCAGACCCGGCCAGGTTCCTGGCCATGTCCGGCCGGTTCAGTCACCCCGTGTATCCGGGAGAGTCGCTCATTGTCTCGATGTGGCTGCCTGATGGCGGCAGCGGCGAGGCGCTGTTCCAGACCGCGACAGGGAACGGCACCGTCGTGATCGACCGCGGCCGCCTGCGTTTTCGGTAAGCCGACCTGCCTTGGGAATAGATGTCAGTACCAGCGACGGGGTCGCCGAGGTCGTGATCGACTATCCGCCGGTGAACGCCTTGCCGGTGCGCGGCTGGTTTGACCTGGCGGAAGCGATCATTGCCGCCGGAGACGACCGCCGGGTCAATGCAGTGGTGCTGGCCGCCGCTGGCCGCGGGTTCTGCGCCGGTGTCGACATCAAGGAGATGCAGCGGACCAGCGGCTACGACGCGCTGATCGGCGCTAATCGCGGATGCTTCGCGGCGTTCGCCGCGGTCTACGAGTGCGCGGTGCCTGTCGTCGCGGCGATCCAGGGGTTTTGCCTCGGAGGCGGGATCGGGCTGGCGGGAAACGCCGACATCGTGGTGGCCAGCGAGGACGCCACCTTCGGGCTGCCCGAGGTGGACCGGGGCGCGCTCGGCGCGGCCACGCACCTGTCCAGGCTGGTGCCGCAGCAGTTGATGCGGACGATGGTGTACACCTGCCGCAGCGTGCCTGCCTCGGCGTTGCACGAGTTCGGCAGCGTGCTCGAAGTAGTGCCCAAAGACCAGTTGCGCGCGGCGGCCCGAGCGGTGGCTGCCGAGATAGCCGGAAAGAACGGCGACGTTATCCGGCTCGCCAAGCAGTCACTGAACGGTATCGACCCCGCGGACGTGCGCCGCTCCTACCGTTACGAGCAGGGATTCACCTTCGAGCTGAACTTGTCTGGGATCTCTGACCAGGCCAGGCAGGAGTTTGTCGACAGGAAAGGCGCGCCCTGATGGCCGACCTGGTGCTCGAAATCGACGACATTGTCCGCCAGATTTCCTCCGGCATGACGATCGGCATTGGCGGCTGGGGGTCAAGGCGGAAGCCGATGGCCCTGGTGCGGGCGATCGCGAGAGCCGGAGTGCGAGACCTCACCGTGGTGTCCTTTGGCGGACCAGATGTGGGGCTGCTGATCGCGGCCGGGGCGGTGCGCCGGGTAATCTGCGGGTTCGTATCACTTGACTCGATCCCGCTCGAGCCGCACTACCGGCGGGCTCGGCAGGCGGGCGCCATCGAGCTGACCGAGCTTGACGAGGGCATGATGCAGTTCGGGTTGCTCGCCGCTACCCAGCGACTGCCCTTCCTGCCGACCAGGGCGGGGCTCGGCTCTGACGTGCTGGCGATCAACCCGCAGCTAAGGACCGTTAGGTCACCTTACGACGACGGCGAGGAACTCGTCGCGGTGCCCGCGCTGCGGCTCGACGTCGCGCTCGTGCACCTGAACCGGGCCGACGCGGGGGGGAACGCGCAGTATCTCGGTCCTGACCCGTACTTCGATGACCTGTTCTGCCTGGCCGCCGACCTGGCCTTCGTCTCCTGCGAGCGGATCGTGCAGGCCGGGACGCTGACGCAGACCGGTCCGCCGCAGTCGCTGCTGATCAACCGGGCGATGGTGGCCGGGGTGGCGCAGACGCCGCACGGCGCGCACTTCACCTCATGCGTGCCCGACTACGGCAGGGACGAGGCGTTCCAGGTGAGCTACGCGAAGGCCGCGGCCAGCGACGAGGCATGGGAGTCTTTCCGCGCCAGGTACCTGGACGGCGACGAGGCGGCCTATCAGGAGGCGGTCAGCCGTGGCTGAGCAGGGACCAGCCTCGCTGGCCGAGATCTGCATACTCGCTTGCGCGGAGGCATGGCGCGGCGACGGTGCCATTCTCGCCAGCCCGATGGGACTCATCCCTTCGCTTGGTGCCCGGCTGGCCAGGCTCACCTTCTCGCCGGAACTGCTGGTCACCGACGGCGAGGCAATGCTGCTCGACGCGGAGGGCAAGGTCGAGGGGTGGCTGCCTTACCGCGATGTGCTGCGGCTGGTCGGCACCGGCCGCAGGCACATGATGATGGGTGCCGCCCAGCTTGACCGATATGGCAACCAGAACATTTCCGCGATCGGCGACTGGGCCAGGCCGAAGGCCCAGTTGCTCGGCGTGCGCGGGGCGCCAGGCAACACGATCAACCACCCGGTCAGCTACTGGGTGCCCAAGCACTCGCCCAGGGTGTTTGTCGATCACGTGGACGTGGTCAGCGGCATCGGCTATGACAGGAACCCGCCCGCCTTCGAGCTCAGGCGCGTGGTGACCGACAAGGCCGTGCTCGACTTCGAGACCCCGGATCACTCGATGCGGCTCCGCTCGGTGCATCCTGGGGCGACTAAGGAAGAGGTGCTGTCGCTGACCGGCTTCCCGCTGACAGTCCCTGCCGAGGTGCCGGTGACGCCCGAGCCGACCGAGGCCGGCCTTGCCCTGATCAGGGAGCGTCTCGACCCGGCAGGTCTGGCGGCCGGGGAACTGAGGTGACCGGTCAGGCCGCACCGCCCATCAGGACGGCGCTGACCGAACTGACCGGCATCAAGTACCCCATCGTTCAGGCGGCCATGGGCTACGTCGCCGGGGCTAGGCTCACCGCGGCGACCTCGGCCGCTGGCGGCCTCGGCATCATCGCCTCCGCGACCATGAGCCTGGAAGAACTGCGCGCCGCGGTCCAGGGAGTCAAGGCCAAGACGTCGGCGCCATTCGGCGTGAACGTGCGGGCGGACGCACCTGACGCCCGCGAGCGAATCGACCTGATCATCGCCGAGCGGGTACCGGTCGCGTCGTTCGCGCTCGCCCCGAAGCAAGACCTGATCGCGAGGCTCAGGGACGCCGGAGTCATCACGATCGCCTCCGTCGGGGCGAGACGGCACGCGGAGAAGGTGGCCGGCTGGGGGATCAGCGCGGTGATCGCCACCGGCGGCGAAGGCGGCGGGCACACCGGCTCCGTGCCGACCAGCTTGCTGATTCCCCAGGTCGTCGACGCGGTAGACATCCCGGTGATTGCGGCAGGCGGGTATTTCGACGGTCGCGGCCTTGCTGCCGCGCTGGCTTACGGCGCGGCAGGCATCGCGATGGGCACCAGGTTCTTGCTGACCAGGGACAGCCCAGTCGCCGACTCGGTCAAGCAGATCTACCTCAAGGCCGACATCACGGGAACCGTGGTCACTACCAAGGTTGACGGGGTGCCGCACCGGGTGCTGCGAACTTCGCTGACCGAGCGACTCGACCAGGCCGGGCGCCTGACCGGGCTGGCGCGGTCGGCGCGGGCAGCGAACGCGTTCCGCGCCGTGTCGGGCCTTAGCTGGCGCGAACTGCTCGGCCAGGGCCGCGCCATGCGGCGGGACGCCGGGTTGAGCTGGGCTCAGGTCCTCATGGCGGCCAACACCCCGATGCTGCTCAAGGCCGCGATGGTCGACGGCCGCCCAGACCTCGGGCTGATGTCCTGCGGGCAGGTGGCCGGCCTCCTCACCGACCTGCCGTCCTGCACAGAACTGATCGAGTCGATCATGGCTCAGGCACACCAGCGGATCGGCGAGCTGGCCAGATCCCTGGCAGCGAGAGGCTGACCTGATAAGCGAGCAGATCCCCGAGACAGTGGAGTTCTTCGGCCCGAGCACGCCAGCGATTACTTCCGGTCCAGACTGGTAAGCATGCTGCGCCAGATGCCCGAGGCTGGCGACGGGCAGAGGCCGGGGTAGAGAGCCGCGGCGAGAATGTCAGACCCCCTGGCTATGTTCTGAAGCGTCAGAGATTCGCTTTTAGCCGTCAGGCGGAGGTGATCGCAGTGGGTGCGGATAGTGAGCGGCCGTGGCTGCCTCCCTGGGTCGCGGAGGGCGTGCCGCCAGACGAGGTGGATCCGTGGTGGGAAGCGCCCGAGCCCGAGGCGCCACCGGACGTGCTCCCCGAGCCGCCTGGCTCCCTCTTGCGAGTGCTGGCGGGGCGCTGGATCGCTTTTACGCGAACGGCGCAGCAGCTGGGGTCCGGGCCAGGATCGGGTTTCGAGGAACGCGGACTACTTGACGTGCTGGCGCCCAGCCCCAATCTGGCCGCGTTCGCTGCTGACGCATTCGGGGCTGATCCATTCGGAGCCGACTTGGCTGGCGTGAGCGATGACGAACTCGCCGGAGTGCTCGGCGCCGTCAAGAGGTTGGCGTCGTGGCAGGCTGGGCTGGAACTGGCCGCTGTCACCGAGCTTGACCGGCGGCGGCGGGCGCGGGCCAGGCCTGGCTCGTCGCGTGACCAGGACCATGTCACCTCCGAACTGGCTCTCGGATTGACCATGACAGAACGGTCGGCCGAGATGCTCGTGGAGCTAGCACGCGGAGTAGCTCGGCTGCCTGGCGTGCGCAAGGCGCTGCTAGCCGGCCGAATCGACCGGGCGCGGGCAGCGGTGTTCGCCGAAGAGCTGGCCATGCTCGACAAGGTGAAGGCGAACGCCATCGCAGCGGCGCTGGTCGGACCTGCGGAACAAATGACGACCGCGCGGCTGCGTGCGGCGATCCGGCGGCTGATCATGGAGCTGTTTCCGCATGAGGTGCGGGAACGGGCCAGGCGGGCACGCCGGCTGGCACGGGTGGAGGCGTGGCCGGAGGGATCAGGAAACGCGGGACTGGCCGGCCGTGAGCTGCCGATGGCCGAAGTGATCACGGCAGACAAGCGGATCAGCGCGATGGCGCAAGAGCTGCGGGCCGCAGGCGTCCAGGGGACTATGGACGAGCTCCGCGCCGCCGTATTCACTGCGCTCCTGACCGGCCGCGACCCCGCCGCTCAGTGCCGCGTCCCGAACACCGGCACTCCGAACACCGGCACCCCGAACACCGGCACCGGCCGCCCGGACGGAGTGCCTGCGGGACTCGCGGGGTTCTCTGGGGTGACCGGGACGGTACACCTCACCTTGCCCCTGACGACCTGGCTAGGCTGGTCGGACTCGCCTGGCGAGGTCCATGGCTATGGGCCGCTACCCGCCGACACCTGCCGTGACCTGGCCGATCGAGTAGCTAGCAGTCAGGACGCCCGCTGGTGCCTGACCCTGACCAGCCAGGATGGTCGTGCTGCGGCTCACGCTTGCGCTCGCGCCGGACCAAGCCGGGCGCCGGGACAAGGGTTGCGGGAGTGGCTGGCCGGACTGCAACTGGATCGGCCAGAACGCGGTATTTGCAATCATTTTCGGAAAACTTCCGCTTACCGGCCGGGGGCAAAACTCGGGCATCTGGTCAAAATCCGCCAGCGCACCTGCGCCAACCCCATCTGCCGCCGTCCAGCAGAACAATGCGACCTTGACCACACCATCCCCTGGGACCGAGGCGGCCTCACCTGCGAATGTAACCTGGCGCCCCTATGCCGGCGACACCACCGCTGCAAGCAAGCGCCGAGGTGGCATCTGGCCCAGACTGAGCCTGGTCACCTCACCTGGACGACACCGAGCGGCCGCAGCTATCCGGCGGCACCCGACGTCTATCCCGTCTGACCGAGGCGTTCGATGATCGTCACGTTGGCCTGGCCGCCGCCCTCGCACATCGTCTGGAGACCGAGCCGGCCACCGGTGCGCTCCAGGGCATAGAGCAACGTGGTCAGCAACCGTGCACCCGTCGCCCCTAGCGGATGCCCCAGCGCGATCGCGCCTCCGCTCATGTTGACCCGCTCCAGATTGGCACCGGTCTCCCGCTGCCAGGCCAGCACCACAGGAGCGAACGCCTCATTGATCTCGACCAGGTCTATGTCGGCCAGGGTCAGCCCGGCTCGGCGCAGTGCGTGCTCGGTTGCCACGATCGGCGCGGTCAGCATCATCACCGGGTCATCGCCGCGCGCCGAAATGTGGCTGATCCTCGCTCGCGGCCTGAGCCCGTGCTCGGCGACTGCTCGCTCGGAGGCGATCAGCAACGCGGCGGCGCCGTCGGCGATCTGGCTGGAAAGCGCCGCGGTGATCAGGCCTCCTTCTTCGGCGGGCCGCAGTGAAGCCATGGCGGCCATCCGCTCGAGGGAGGTGTCTCGTCGCGGGCATTCGTCTGCGGCTAGGCCGCGGAACGGCGCGATCTCGGCGGAGAAGTGCCCGGCGTCAACGGCCGCGACGGCACGCTGGTGACTGGCGAGGGCGTATTCCTCCATCTCCTGACGGCTGATCGCCCATTTTGCCGCGATCAGATCGGCCGCACGAAACTGAGAGATCTCCTGGTCACCGTACCTGGCCAGCCAGCCTTCAGAGCCCTGGAACGGATCGGGGTGGCCAAAGGCCTGGCCCGACGTCATCGCGGCCGCGATCGGGATCTGGCTCATGTTCTGCACACCGCCGGCCACCACGAGATCGGCGGTGCCGCTCAGCACCGCCTGAGCGGCGAAGTGCACCGCCTGCTGCGAAGAGCCGCATTGCCGGTCAACGGTCACGCCGGGCACCGCTTCCGGCAGCCCGGCCGCCAGCCATGCGGTGCGGGCGATGTCCCCGGCCTGCGGCCCGATCGTGTCGACGCAGCCGAAGATCACGTCGTCCACGGCAGCGGGATCGATTCCGGTTCGCTCGATCAGGGCACCGATCACGTGCGCGCCGAGGTCGGCCGGATGTGCCTTGGCAAGGCCGCCGCCCCGCTTGCCGACCGGCGCCCGCACCGCGTCGACTATGAATGCCTCAGTCATCTGGCCTCCGTACTAGAACGAGTTCTAGTTTACGGCGGACCATCGGGCAGTTCGAAGCCGCACTTGGCGCCCGCGGCATTGGCGAGCCGCCAGTCCAGCGTCGCAAGGCGGCAGCCAAGGAACTCGGCGATCGCGACATACCAGGCGTCATAGCAGGTGACGCTTCCGCGCAGTCCCCGGATCCGGTCGGCGAAAGGTTCGTAAGGGTAAAGCTGTGGCCCGAGTGCCTCCAGGTCGGCGTGCGCCAACGACACGGCTTCCGGCGAGACCTTTCCCGTCGCCGCCGGTCAGCGTCGCTGAAAGACAAGCTGAAAGACAAGAAGTCGTCGGCTGACAGCCGGGCCGGTCGCCGGATCGACACTGTCATGCAGGCAGAGTGCCAGCATTGCTGCTACTTTGCAGCTTCTTGGGCAGGTAGGCGGCACCAGGCCCGTCCAGGCGAGCGGTGTCCGCCGGATTGGAGATCGAGCACCTGTCGAGCGACAGGCAGCCACAGCCGATGCAGGAGTCAAGCCCGTCACGCAGCGCGACAAGCGCGTCAATCTGGTCATTGAGGCGCTGGCGCCACCCCAGGGACAGCTGCGCCCAGTCGGCCCTGGTGGGCGTGCGCTTGGCCGGCAGCGAGTTCAGGGCGGCCGCGACCTCGTCAAGGCTGAGCCCGATGTTGCGGGCGGCCCTGATGAAGGCGAGGCGCCGCAGCGTGCTCCGCTCGAACCGGCGCTGACCACCGGAAGTCCTGGTCGCGGCGAGCAAGCCGAGCCCTTCGTAGTAACGCACGGCCGACTCGGCGAATCCGCTGCGCCGCGCGATTTCGCCGACCGTCAGCAAGTCCGTGCTGCGCAAGAAGCTCACCCTCGGGAGTTGACTTCAAGTTGACTTCAAGTTGACTTCAACTGTCAGTATGACATCTGCCTGCCGCTTCCCCGGGCGTGAGCCTGCTGGCTAGACTAGAACACGTTCTAGCTGGCAACTGGAAGTGGCTGGCAACTGGAGGCGGCTTGCATCTCACGTATACGCCTGAGCAGGAGAAACTGGCGACCGAACTACGAGAGTACTTTGCCTGCCTGATGACGCCGCAGCGTCGCGAGGCGCTGGCAGCGCCGGAAGGCGACTACGGCGAAGGCAGCGCCTACCTGGAGGTGGTTCGTCAGCTCGGCGCGGACGGCTGGCTGACCTTGAGCTGGCCGACCGAGTACGGCGGACGGGGCGCCAGCGTCACCGACCAGCTGATCTTCACCGACGAGGCGTCGGTAGCCGGCGTGCCCGTACCTTTCCTGACCATCAACACCGTCGGCCCCACGATCATGCGGTTCGGCACCGACGAGCAGAAGGCCTTCTACCTGCCGAAGATCGCCGCTGGTGAGCTGCATTTCTCGATTGGCTACTCCGAGCCCGAGGCGGGCACCGACCTGGCCGCGCTGCGTACCAGGGCGGTCAGGGATGGCGACGAGTACGTGATCAACGGCCAGAAGATGTGGACCTCACTGATTAGCTACGCGGACTACGTCTGGCTGGCCTGCCGCACCGATCCTGACGCGCCTAGGCACAAGGGCCTGTCGATCATCATCGTCCCGGCAGACGCGCCTGGCTTCTCCTGGACCCCGGTGCCGACGCTGGCCGGGATAGCGACGAGTGCTACTTACTACCAGGATGTGCGGGTTCCTGCCGGGAACCTGGTAGGCAAGGAGAACCAGGGCTGGCCGCTGATCACGAACCAGCTCAACCACGAGCGCGTCGCCTTGACCTCGGCCGCGCCGCTTCAGAAGGCGCTGCGTGACGTGCGCGACTGGGCGGCGGAGACGAGAACGACAGGCGGCAAGAAGGTCATCGACGCCGAGTGGGTCAGGCTCAGCCTGGCTCGGGTGCACGCCAAGACCGAGGTACTCAAGCTCCTCAACTGGCGGATAGCCGCCCAGTCAGACGCCGGGCAGCCGCTGCACCCCGCGGCCGCCTCGGCGACCAAGGTGTACGGCACTGAGCTGACCATCGAGGCCTGCCGCCTGCTGCTCGAGGTGCTCGGACCTGACGCTCAGGTGAGCGCCGGGTCGCCAGGCGCGCCGCTGGCCGGCCGGATCGAGCGCATGCAGCGGTCGGCCCTGATCTTGACCTTCGGTGGCGGCACCAACGAGATCCAGCGCGACATCATCGCCGCAGCCGCGCTCGGCCTGCCCTATAAGCGCTGACCTAAAGGATATTTCATGGATTTCTCCGTGACGCAGGCGCAAGAGGAGCTCTCCGCGCTCAGCAGGCGCATTCTCACCGACCGGGTGACCCCGGAACGACTGGCCGAGCTCGAGCAAACGGGCCAGGGCTTCGACGAAGCCGCGTGGGCAGAACTCACGGCGGCGGGCATACTAGCCGCCGCACTGCCGGATAACACAGCACTGCCGGATAACACGGGCGGTGACGGCTACGGGCTGGCCGAGCAATGCTCGATCCTTATCGAGCTCGGCCGTGCGGTCGCCCCGTTGCCTTACCTGGAGACCATCGTGCTCGGCGCAAGCGCTCTTTCTGGTCATCCAGCAGGCTACGGAGCGGCAGCCGCGCGCGGTGAGCTGATCATCGCGGCCGCCCTGGCCGAGCCCGCCGGTTATGACCTTGCCGAGCCGGGGATGCGCGCCGAGCCTGACGGCACCGGCTGGATGCTGAACGGCACCAAGACGGCGGTGCCGTACGGAGCGGTCGCCGGGCTTTTCCTGGTCAGCGCGACGACGCCGGAAGGCGCCCGGGTGTTCGCAGTCGAGCGCGGTGACAGCGGAGTCGAGGTGGCCGGCCAGCGTCTCGTCGACGGCGCGGGCGCGGCGCGGCTGCACCTGACCGATGTCACGCTTACGGCCGACCGGCTGATCGGCGGGGTTGACGGACGGCTGCTCGGCTGGCTGCTCGACCGGGCCACGGTCGGCCTTTGCGCGCTGCAACTCGGCGTGACCGAGCGCGCGCTCGAGCGGACCGCCGAGTACGCCCGCGACCGCCATGCCTTCGGCCGGCCCATCGGCGCCTTCCAGGCCGTGGCCCAGCGCCTCGCCGACGCCTACATCGACGTCGAGGCGATCAGGCTGACCATGTGGCAAGCGGCATGGCGGCTTGAGGCCGGGCTGCCGGCCCAGGCTGAGCTCGCGACGGCGAAGTTCTGGGCCGCGGAAGGCGGCCACCGAGTCGCCCACACCGCCGTGCACGTGCACGGCGGAGTAGGCATCGACATCAGCCACCCGCTGCACAGGTACTTCGCCGCCGCCAAGCGGCTTGAGTTCGCCCTCGGCGGCGCAACCGCCCAGCTACTCGACCTGGGCACGGTTCTGGCCAGCTGACCGACTGGCCAGGCCGTCCAGCGTCGCCTGCGCCTCGGCGACCAGGGCTGCCATGACGTCGGCTACGGAGCGCACCTCGTTCATCCGGCCGACGATCTGTCCTACCGGCATCGGTACCACGTCGGGGTCACCTGAGCGCATCAGCCGCTGGTGCGCCTCACTGACCAGAATGTTCTGGAGCGGCATGGGCAGCGGGGCAGGCGCGCCCGCATCCTCCCATGCCTGCGTCCACTTGTTCTTGAGCAGCCTGGCCGGCTTGCCGCTGTAGACGCGGGACCGCACCGTATCAGAAGACGTCGCCGCCAGCAGCGCCTCGTGCAGCGCGGATGCCTCGATGCCTTGCGCGTACTCCCTGGTCGCCAGCCAGTATGAGCCGATCCAGGCCCCGGTCGCGCCGAGCGCGAGCGCGGCGACTACCTGCCTGCCCGAGCCGATGCCGCCCGCGGCGAGTACGGGGACGTCCGCACCAACGGCGTCCACGATCTCTGGCACCAGGACCATGCTGGCTATCTCGCCAGTGTGGCCGCCCGCCTCGTAGCCCTGAGCGACCACGATGTCGACGCCGTTGCTGACGTGCCTGGCCGCGTGCTGCGCCTTGCCCGCCAGCGCGGCAACCGCGATGCCCTTGCGATGCGCGCTCACGATCACGTCGTCGGGCGGCGAACCGAGCGCGTTAGCGATCAGTACGACCGGGTGATCGAGTGCCACCTCGACGTGCGACCTGGCGACAGAGTGCAGCCAGCCGAGCACGCCGGCCCTCGCCTCGCCTTCGGCAGGCAGCGGCGGCACGCCGAGCTTGAGCAAGGTCTGGTCTACGAACTCCTTGTGACCGGCGGGGATCAGCTGGTCGAGATCGAACTGGGTGCCTTCTGCGGGCACCTTGGCAGGCATGACTATGTCCACGCCGTAAGGCCGGCCGCCGGTGTTGGCGTCCATCCAGCTAAGCGCGGCTTCGAGCTCGGCGGCCTCGTTGTAGCGGACGCAACCGAGCACGCCAAGCCCGCCAGCCCGGCTGATCGCGGCGGCCACGTGCTCGGACGGGGTAAAGCCCACGATCGGGTACTCGATGCCGAACCGGTCGCAGATCGGGGTGCGGAGCGACATGGCGATCAGACTCCTGTCTCGGGATTGCCGGGCTTGGTCGCGCCAAGCTTGGCGTCGGCGAACTTCTTCGCCCAGGTGTAGTCGGCCTTGCCGCTCGGGGTACGCCCGATCGAGTCGGTCAGCCAGATCGTGCGCGGCACCTTGTAGCCGGCGACGTGCTTGCTCACGACCGCCTCAAGGTCGGCCAGGTCAAGATCACGGCCTTGGCGCGGCTGCACGATGGCGGCGACCCGCTGCCCTAGCCGCTCGTCAGGTATGCCGATGACCAGCGCGTCGAACACGTCTGGATGCTGCTTGAGCGCGCTCTCGACCTCCTCGGGGAACACCTTCTCACCGCCGGTATTCACCGAGGAGCTACCCCGGCCGAGCAGCGTGATGCTGCCGTCCGCTTCGACCCTGGCGAAATCGCCAGGCACCACGTAGCGCTCGCCTTCGACCATGACGAAAATCCTGGCGCTCTTCTCCGGGTCCTTGTAGTAGCCGAGCGGCACGTGACCGCCCCGCGCGATCCGGCCGGCCTCGCCAGGACCGACCCGCTTGCCCTCGTCGTCGATCACGATCGTGCTCGGGCCAGGGTGCACGGTCGGCCCGCCTAGCTGCTGATTACCCGCGCTGGCGAACGAGATGCCGGTGAAGCCGGTCTCTGACGAGCCGATCGCGTCGGTGATTACGACGTTCGGGAGCGCCGCGAACACCGCGTCCTTAGTGCTCTGCGAGAACAGTGCGCCGTTGGATGAGACTGAGAGCAGCGAGGAGCCGTCGTAGCCGCCCGCAGCGTAAAGATCGATGAGCGGCCTGGCCATCGCGTCGCCGACCACCACGAGCACGTTGACCTTGTGGCGTTGCACAGCGCGCCAGACCTGGTCGGGGTCGAAGGCGCGGATCAGCACCACCGTGTCGCCGGTGAACAGGCTCATCAGCGCGGTCCACTGCGCACTGCCATGTATGAGCGGCGCCACGCAGAGCTTGGCCAGGCCAGGGCCGTTGGCTGTGCTCTGGGACTGCGCCCATTCGTCAGGCAGCGGCTGACCGGTCAGGAAGTCGATGCCGCCGCCAAGGGTCCGCCAGACATCTTCCTGCCGCCAGAGCACGCCCTTGGGATAGCCGGTGGTGCCGCCGGTATAGAGCAGGTAGATGTCGTCGCCGCTGCGCGGCCCGAAGTCACGCTCGGCGGCGGCTGCGGCCAGTGCCTCATCGTAAGGCACTCCTGGGGCGTCAGGTACGGCAGCACCGCCGTCGTCGATGACCACGGCGCCGCGCACGCCTGGCGCGTCGGCCAGGACCTTGGCGACCAGCGGCGCGAACTCCCTGTCGTAGACCAGCGCGACCAGGTCCGCGTCGGCGAGCATGTACCTGAGCTCGCTCTCCACGTAGCGGAAGTTGATGTTCACGGTCCTGGCCCTGAGCTTGTAGGTAGCCAGCAGCGTCTCGAGCGCTTCGATCGAGTTGCGCGCGTACAGACCGACGTGATCGTCTTTGCCGACGCCGAGGCTGGCCAGATGGTGGGCGAGCCTGGTTGACCGGTCGTCGAGTTCCCGGTAACTCACCTGACGTTCGCCGCAGGCCACGGCCACCCGCTCAGGGACGGCGTCGGCGGCGTGCTCGAACAAGTCGGCGATGTTGAGTGCCATGGGACGAAACTAGAACGTGTTACTGTTCCAGGGCAACCCGCCTTGGCAAGGAGACGAAGGTCAATGACAAGCGAGCCCGCCGGGGAGCCGCACGCGCTGATCGAGCAGCGCGGGCACGTGCTGATCGTGACGCTCAACCGGCCGCAGGCGCGCAACGCCCTGACCGGCCCGATGATGACCCTGATGCGCCAGGCGTGGGACCGGGTGGACGCGGACCAGGACATCAGAACCGCGATCCTCACCGGCGCGGGCGGCGCCTTCTGCGCCGGAGCCGACCTGAAGGCCATGACAAGTTCTCATCCTGGTGACTCGTTCGAGTCGGGCCTGGACGTGACCGTCATCGACGCCTTGCTCAAGGGCAGGCGCCTGACCAAGCCGCTGATCGCGGCGGTCGAAGGACCGGCCATCGCCGGCGGCACCGAGATCTTGCAGGCCACCGACATCAGGATCGCCGGGCAGAGCGCGCGCTTCGGCGTGTCAGAAGCCCGCTGGGGGCTGTTCCCGCTCGGCGGGTCGGCGGTCAGGCTGGTGCGGCAGGTCCCTTACGCCATCGCCGCCGACCTGTTGCTGACCGGCAGGCACATCACTGCGGCGCAGGCGCTGCAGATCGGCTTGATCGGCGAGGTGGTCCCCGACGGGCAGGCACTGACCAGAGCGCTCGAGGTAGCGGACATGATCGCCGCGAACGGCCCGCTCGCCGTCCAGGCCATCTTGCGGGTGATCAGGGAGACCGAGGGCATGCCTGAGAACGAGGCATTCGCGGTCGAGTCCCGCATCGGCATGAAGGTCTTCATGTCCGCCGATGCCAAGGAAGGCCCGCGCGCGTTCGCGGAGAAGCGCAAGCCGTCCTTCACCGGCCAGTAACTGCTCCTGGCCCGGCGCTCTACCCGGCTTCGGACGGCGCAGCTACCCAGGCGGAAAAGACGGGAATGCCGTGCCATGGCCCGAACGCGCCCGCGGTCATCTCGCCCTCTGTGACGGCGACGACCGCGTAGGGATGGCCGAACCTGAGCTCGGCAACTCTGCCACGGCGGGTTCTCGGCCTGGCCGCCATCATGCCGACAAGCATCGTTATGGCGGCCGCCTCGAACCCGGTCCTGGTGTACTTCGCCATCGCTGCCTGCCTGGCGTCCCAGGCTCGGCCTGCCTTCAGCCCGGCCGCTGCGGCCGCGAACCCGAGTGCGGGGTCTTTGAGGTCATGCTGGCTGTCCGCCGACCAGGCTGGCAGCACCGCGACGCAACGCTCGCCCGGCGGGCCGCCTGACCGCTCCTCCGCCAGCGTCCAGAGCGGTCCGGTGCCTACTGGCAGATCGAAAAGAGATCTTCTCGGTACTTGCTGGCCCGTCGCCGTCGCGATGGCGATGCGATGGGCGTGCGCCATGACCTCGGCCGGGGTGACGTCCGGCTCGGCGATCACCGAAGCGACCAGCAGGCCGCCGGCGGCGCGGGCGACATGCACGGCCAGGTCACCTGATTCTGTGCTGGCGATGAACGCGGAGTGCGCGGGATGGGCCGGCGACCTGAGCACCTGCGCGACCTGCCCGGCCCAGGCGCTCGACTCGCCCAGGGCGGCACCGGGCGCCAGGTCGAAGGGGTGCGCCCAGGAAACCTTCGTCGCCAGCGCGGTCGCGATCAGCAGGTCGACCGCGGCGGCGACTCGCAGCGGAAACCTCTTGATCAAGCCGAAGGTGTGGTCATCTGCCCACTGGTCCAGGTACTGCTGACCGGGGACTTCGCCCTGGTCGACGGCTGTCGGCAGGCCGGCCAGCCAATTCCCGTCCACCACGCCCGGCTGGCTCCAGACCGCGGCCGCCGCTGCGACAAGCGGATGCGGCACGGCGAGCAACCCGGCCGCTTGCCTGGCCGACTCGCCGCCTTCGCCGCCGAGGAGCCTGGTCAGGGTCTGCGCGTCGGCGCCGGCCGCGGCGGGCGCGCACAGCGCGAGCAGCAGCCAGGCGCCAAGCGGTGAGGCGACGTGATGGCGGTAACCGAGCGTGTCGTGGAAGGTCGCCGCGTACCTGGCGACCTTGCCAGCGAGGTCAGGCTTCGCTGTCACCATGGTGCCAAGTCTGCCAGCCAGCGAAGACTTTTGCCGCTGCCCACCTCGCCTGCGCACTAGAACAGGTTCTAGTATCGACCCGTGAGCCAGCCATCGGGTCCGCAGACCGCGCTACACGCCGTGCTTGAGATCTCCTTCGACTACACCCGCTCGCTCGGCCCCACCCTCGGCGCGTTCATGACTGCTCTGGCCGACCGCCGTATTCTCGGCGCGCGGGCCAGTGACGGCTCGGTGCACGCGCCGCCGTTCGAATACGACCCGGTGACCGCGGCGCCGCCTGAGGAACTGGTCGAGGTCGGGCCTGGCGGGACGGTCACAAGCTGGTCGTGGCTGCCGGCTCCGCAGGAAGGACAGCCGCTTGACGTGCCTTTCGGCTGGGCGCTGATCAAGCTGGACGGTGCCGACACCGCGATGCTGCACGCGGTGGACGCCGGGTCTGCCGCCGCGATGCGGACCGGGATGCGGGTCAGGCCACGCTGGTCGGGCAGGCGCGGGTCGGGGATAACCGATATCGAGTGCTTCGAGCCAGGCGAGCCGCCCGCATCTGGCACAGTGAGCACGGCTGGCACAGTGAGCACGGCTGATGCGGCGACGGTCGCGATGCTGACCATGCCGATCACGCTCAGCTATGAGCACACAGTCTCCCCTGGCGAGAGCAGCTTCCTGCTGGCGCTTGCCGAGGGCCGGCTGATCGGCCAGCGCTGCCCGGCGTGCCAGAAGGTGTACATACCTCCGCGCGGCGCTTGCCCGGTGGACGGCGTGCCGACCCAAGACGAGGTCCAGCTGCCAGATACCGGCATCGTGACCACGTTCTGCGTGGTGAACGTGCCGTTCCATGGCCAGCAGGTGCCGGTGCCCTACGTCGCCGCCTCGGTGCTGCTCGACGGTGCCGACATCGCGTTCCAGCACCTCATACTTGGCTGCGATCCGAACGAGGTCAAGATGGGCATGCGGGTCAAGGCGGTATGGAAGCCCCGTGAGGAATGGGAAACCTCGCTGCGGAACATCGAGTACTTCGAGCCAGCCGGCGGACCTGATGCCCCCTACGAGTCCTATGCGCACCACCTCTAGAAGGGATCGGCACGGGTGAGCGATGTTGCGGTGATCGGGTTCGCGCAGGCACCGGCCGAGCGGCATTCCGCGGCCACCACGAATGGCGTGGAGATGCTGGTGCCGATCTTCCATGAGGTTTTCGCCGCGACCGGGCTGACCAAGGACGACATCGGCTTCTGGTGCTCTGGGTCAAGCGACTACCTGGCGGGCCGCGCATTCTCCTTTGTCTCCGCGGTCGATGCCATCGGCGCGTTCCCGCCGGTGATGGAGTCGCACGTGGAGCAGGACGGCGCCTGGGCACTTTACGAGGCCTGGCTGAAGGTGCTGACCGGCGAGGCCGAGATCGCGCTGGCCTACGGGTTCGGCAAGGCGTCCGCCGGCAACCTGCACCGGCTGCTTGCCCTGCAACTCGACCCGTACCTGCTTGCACCGCTCTGGCCTGATGCGGTGTCCGTCGCTGCGCTCTCGGCCAGGGCCGGGCTTGACGCCGGCCGGTGGAGCGAGCAGGACATGGCGCAGGTGGCGGCAAGAAGCTGGGCTTGCGCGCGAGGCAACCCGCGTGCGCTGCCTCCAGTCGACGCGGAGGCTTCGGTCGAAGAGCTTCTGAGCAGGCCGTACCTGGCTGAACCGCTGCGCGAGCACGACTGCGCCCCGGTCACCGACGGTGCCGCTGTGGTCATACTGGCCGCTGGTGACCGTGCACGTGAGCTCTGCGAGCGCCCCGCCTGGATCACCGGGTTCGAGCACCGGGTCGATTCCGCCGCGCTCGGCGCCAGGGACCTGTCGGTCTGCGCTTCGGCGGCAAGCGCCGGGCAGGCCGCCGGGGCGCGCCGGGCAGAGGTCGCCGAACTGCACGCCCAGTTCACCCACGAGGAGATCATCGTGCGCCAGGCACTCGAGCTCGGCGACGATGTCGTGGTCAACCCCTCTGGCGGTGCCCTGACCGGCAATCCGATGTTCGCGGCGGGCCTGGCCAGGATCGGCAGCGCGGCCGCTCAGATCATGTCGGGCCGCGCGGACGTGGCGCTCGGCCACGCCGCCAGCGGACCGGCTCTCCAGCAAAATCTGGTCTGTGTCATGGAAGGCAGGTAGCCGTGAAGCAGCGGGCCGCGGTGCTTGGCACCGGGCAGACTCAGCACCGCAGCAAGCGGGCCGACGTGTCGATCGCGGGACTTTGCCGCGAGGCGATTGACCGTGCGCTCGCCGACGCCTGCCTGACCGGCGACCAGATCGACGCGGTCGTGCTCGGCAAGGCGCCCGACCTGTTCGAAGGCGTCATGATGCCTGAGCTTTACCTCGCCGACGCGCTCGGCGCTGTCGGCAAGCCGCTGCTCCGGGTGCACACGGCGGGTTCGGTAGGCGGCGCTACCGGCCTGGTCGCGGCGAGCTTGATCCAGGCGGGCGTGCACCGCCGGGTGCTGGCGGTGGCGTTCGAGAAACAGTCCGAGTCCAACGCGATGTGGGCACTCTCGATCTCGCCGCCGTTCTCCATGCCGGTCCTGGCCGGTGCTGGCGGCTACTTCGCCCCGCACATCCGCTCCTACATCAGGCGCAGCGGCGCCCCCGCGCACATCGGCGCGATGGTCGCTGCCAAGGACCGCCGCAACGGCGCCAGGAATCCCTGCGCTCACTTGCGCCAGGCCGACATGACGATGGAAAAGGTGCTGGCTTCGCCGATGCTGTGGGATCCGGTGCGTTACGACGAGACCTGCCCGTCCTCTGACGGCGCGTGCGCGGTCGTGATCGGCGACCAGGCCGCGGCCGAGGCGTCCGGACAGCCGGTGGCGTGGATCCGCGGCACCGCGATGCGCACCGAGCCGACCATGTTCTCTGGCAAGGACCACGTGAACCCCAGGGCAGGTTATGACTGCGCGCAGGCTCTCTGGGCTGCGGCGGGCATCTCCAGCCCGGTCGACCAGATCGACGCCGCCGAGATCTACGTGCCTTTCTCCTGGTTCGAGCCGATGTGGCTGGAGAACCTGGGCTTTGCCGAGCCGGGGGGCGGCTGGCGGCTCACCGAGTCCGGCGACACCGAGATCACCGGCCAGATCCCTGTCAATCCCTCGGGCGGCGTCCTTTCTTCCAACCCGATCGGCGCATCAGGGCTGCTGCGGTTCGCCGAGTCCGCCATGCAGGTCACGGGCAAGGCAGGAGAGCACCAGGTGGCCGGCGCCAGGACGGCGCTCGGCCACGCCTACGGCGGCGGCTCGCAGTACTTCTCTATGTGGGTGGTCGGTGACACCCCTGACTAGGGTCAGCTGTAAGTGACAGGAAGGCGCTTGATGCCGTTGAGCCAGCCTGACCGTAGTCGCTGCGGGTCGCCGGCCTTGGAGATGTCGGGCATGGCTGCTGCGATGGCGTTGAAGATCAAGTCGATCTCCATCCTGGCCAGGTTGACGCCGATGCAGTAGTGCGCGCCGGTGCCGCCGAAGCCGAGGTGCGGGTTCGGGTCACGGGTGACGTCGAACTTCTGCGGCGCGTCGAACACGTCCTCGTCGAAGTTCGCCGACCGGTAGAACAGGCCGAGGCGCTCACCCTTCTTGATCTCCTGGCCGCCGACGACGGTGTCGGCCATCGCGGTGCGCTGGAATGCGGTGACCGGCGTCGCCCACCTGACGATCTCGTCGGCGGTGGTGGCCGGCCGCTCGGCCCGGTAGAGCTCCCACTGGTCCGGGTGGTCGAAGAAGGCGAGCATGCCGTGCGAGATGGCGTTTCTCGTGGTCTCGTTGCCTGCCACCGACATCAGGATCACGAAGTAGCCGAACTCGTCAGAAGCCAGGTGGCCGCCGTCGATCTGCGCGTTGACCAGCTTGGTGACGATGTCGTCGCGCGGGAACTGCTTGCGGTCCTCGGCCATGATCATCGCGTAGCCGACCAGCTCGGCGGCGGCGATCGTGCCTGCGGTGCCGAACTCGGGGTCGTCGTAGCCGACCATGATGTTCGACCACTCGAAGATCTTCTTGCGGTCTTCCTGCGGTATCCCGATCAAGTCGGCGATGGCCTGCAGCGGCAGCTCGCAGGCCACGTCGGTGACGAAGTCGCCGCTGCCATGATCGATCGCAGCCGCCACGATCTTTTCAGCTCGGTCCGCAAGCCGGTCACGCAGGCTGTTGATGGCGCGCGGGGTGAATCCCCTGGACACGATCTGGCGCAGCTTGGTGTGCTGCGGCGGGTCGATGTTAAGCAGGATCAGTCGCTGAACGTCGATGCTCTGCTTGATGTCGGCGCCGTGCCTGATGATCGCCGTGTTCTCCCAGCTGCTGAACAGGTCGCTGTTGCGCGAGATCTCCATCACGTCGGCATGCTTGCTGACAACCCAGAAGCCGTCGTCGTCGAAGCCAGAATCAGGCTGCTCGCTCCACCACATCGGGGCGGCACGGCGCAGTTCGGCGAGCTCTTCGTTCGGCACCCGGCGGGCGTACAGGTCAGGGTCGGTGAAGTCGAATCCCGCCGGAATCTGTGGTACGGACATGGACGCCTCCGCTGTTCGCGACCGACCCTCTAGCCCCGATTACACCAGAAAACTGGAACGCGTTCTACCATGAGGCGAGGATCTTAGAAGAGAGGTTACCCATGGCCGCGGCCGTTATCGTCGAAGCAGTCCGCACGCCGATCGGCAAGCGGAACGGCACTCTTTCCTGCTTGCACGCCGCCGAGTTGCTCGGTGCCGCCCAGCGCGGCGTGGTCGAGCGGTGCGGCCTCGACCCGGCCCTGGTCGAGCAGATCGCGGGCGGCTGCGTCACGCAGGCGGGCGAGCAGTCCAACAACGTCACCCGTACCGCCTGGCTGCACGCCGGGCTGCCGGTCACGACCGGCTGCCTGACCCTCGACGCTCAGTGCGGCTCGGCTCAGCAGGCTGTGCACCTCATCGCCGGGCTGATCGCCGCAGGCGCCATCGACGTCGGCATCGGCTGCGGCGTCGAGGCGATGAGCCATGTGCCGCTCGGCACTGCGGCGATGGCGGGCGGCACGACGCCGAGGCCGTCCGGCTGGACCATAGACATGCCCAACCAGTTCGAGGCAGCCGAGCGCATCGCCAGGCGCCGCGGGCTGTCCAGGAACGACCTCGACGCGTTCGGCCTGGCCAGCCAGCGCAAGGCAGCCGCGGCCTGGGATGGCGGCCACTTCGACCGCGAGGTCATCCCGGTCACGGTCCAGGTGCTCGACGCGGACAGGCACCCGACCGGCGAGACCGCGATCATCGGCAAAGACCAGGGCCTGCGCGAAACTACCGCGGCAGGGCTTGCCGCACTCAAACCGGTGGCCGCGGGTGGACTGCATACGGCAGGCACCTCGTCGCAGATTTCCGACGGCGCGGCGGCGGTGCTGCTCGCGGAGGAGAACCGCGCGCGGGAACTCGGGCTGACACCGCGGGCCAGGATCATCGCCCAGGCGCTGATCGGCGACGAGCCCTATTACCACCTCGACGGTCCTGTCGCCGCGACCGAACGGGTGCTGAAGCGCAGCGGCATGACGATCGGGGACATCGACTTGTTCGAGGTGAACGAGGCGTTCGCTTCCGTCGTGCTTTCCTGGGAGCGCATGCACCAGCCTGACCAGGCCAAGGTGAACGTCAACGGCGGCGCGATCGCGCTCGGTCACGCGGTGGGAAGCACGGGCTCACGGCTGATCACCACCGCGCTGCACGAGCTTGAGCGTCGTGATGCCAGCACCGCGCTGATCTCGATGTGCGCGGGCGGCGCCATGGCGACCGCCACGATCATCGAAAGGATCTAGCCGCTGGGCGCGTCCTCGATCCTGATGCCGAGCGCCTCGGCGAAGATTCCGGCCAGCGAAATGGCGTTGCTGGCGGTGATCGTGGCGCCGCGCAGGCTGGTCACGCCGGACAGCCCGGAAAGCTCGCAGCCGGAAAACCTGGTGTCGGCCAGGCTGGCACCGGAAAACTGCGCTCCGGTGAGGTCACAGCGATCGAAATGGACGTCTGACAGGTCAGTGTCGCCGAAATTTGCCTGGTCAAGGCGGCAGCCGCAGAAGACCACGTTGAAGAACCTGGTCGCGGAGAAATAGCCAAGGTCGATCCGGCACGAGTCAAAGATGACATCTCGGATCCCGCCAGTAATCCAGCTCAGCCCGGTCATCCTGGTCGCGGTGACCATGCAGCGGCGGATCGAGCTGTCCCTGGCCCGCAGGTTGGCCAGGTCGCAGTGGTCGAGCTCGACGTCCCTGATCAGGACCCGGCTCAGCCTGACCTGAGCGAAGCTGACATCGCGGTACCTGCACTGGTCAAGCTCGGCACCGGCCGCTTCCCTCCCGGACAGGTCGACGCCGGCCACGGAGATGCCGGCGTGCACGGCGCCGTCGTGCAACTCGGCCGCCGGCAGCGTCGCCGGCGTCAGTTCCGCGGGCAGGTCAGGCGGCGAGGGCTCCCTGAGCCTTGGGCGCCTAGCGCTCCCTGTTACTGCTTGCGTCCGCTCGGGGCGACCTGCCATCCGCTCATGCTAGCTTGCGGCCTACGCCCGCGTAGAACCACGCTCGCTCCGGATGCTCAGGCACCTGGCCGTCGTGCCGCCACAGCGGCAAGTACACCAGGCCAGGCTCGACCATCTCGAACCCGTCGAAGAACCGCATGATCTCGGCATGCTTGCGGGTGTGCGCCGAGTTAGCCGCATTGGCGCGCATGAGGTCTTCCACCTTGGCCGCAGTGCCCGGGGCGGCTTCGTTCGTGGCGTGCGAGATAGCCAGGTAGCTGCCGGCCGGCAGCACGTTAGCGTATTCCGCCACGATGCTGACCGGGTCGTCGGATTCGGGAATGAAATGAAGCACGGTGATCATCAGCAACCCGACCGGCTGACCGAGGTCGATCAGCCTGCGAAACTCGGGATGCGCCAGCACCGCTTCCGGATGGCGCAGATCGGCCTTGATCACGCTGGCGAGCGGACTCCCGCGAAGCAGTTGCTTACTGTGCGCGATAACTCCCTCGTCGTTGTCGACGTAGACGACCCTTGCCTCAGGATCGCAGCGCTGGGCTATCTCGTGCACGTTCTCCTGGGCGGGAATCCCCGAGCCCAAGTCGAGAAACTGGCGGATTCCTGCCTCGCTCAGGTACCTGACGGCGCGTCCGAGAAAGTCCCTGTTCTCCTTGACTATCTCGCGCGCGTTCGGCTCGGCCTGCAGCAGCTTACGGCCGAGCTCGCGATCAGCCGCATAGTTGTGCTTGCCGCCGAGGAAGAAGTCGTAAAGGCGGGCCGCGCTCGGCCGGTCCAGGCCGGCTCCTTCTGGCGCCACGCCGGCATCGGTCATCGAATTCCCCTTATCGCGCACTTGCCGGTCATGCCGTGACCGTCGCTTCGCTGGCGGTTCTTGCCCTACGGTACTCGGCAAGCTTTCCGTCTAGCTCGCGAACGGGCAGGCTGTCCTGGACGACCGTCAGTTCCTGGCGCAGCAGGCGGATCCGGCGGGAAATGCGGCGCGAGCTATTCAGCGTGGTCAGCCTGGCGGAGTCGGCCAGCGCCTCGCAGGCCTCGCTGTACTCGCCTTGCCTGATGAGCGCCTCGGCGCGGTGGGCCAGCGTCAGCGCGTTGTTGTGATAATTGACCGGGGCAACGAGGCACAGTGACCTGCGGGCCGCATCCGAGGCATCGACGGCCAGGTTGAACTTGAGCGCGCACTCGGCCTCCGTGCCCCAGTAAAAGGAACGGTCGTAGAAATACCACCAGGGCGACCTTGGCGTCTCGTCGGCGATCTTGACGAGAGCCTCCTGCTCCCGGTCAAGCGCGGCCTGGCAGCGGCCAAGCTGCCCGGCTTCGGCATATGCGCGGGCCGCGACGTCGGCAGCATAGGCCATCGGGTAAGGGTTGCGGCTCGCCTTGGCGGCGACGACGGCCGCCTGAGCGTGGTCTATGGCGTGACCCGGCCGCCGCCTGGCGGCGGCTAGCTGGCTGGCGGCGGCCAGCGTATAAGACGCGAGGTCGTTGTTGCCCGCACGGTAAGCGGCGGCCCTCGCGTCGTCGTAGTAGTACGCGGCGGCCCGGTGATCTCCGAGGTTGAACAGCAGCCAGCCGATGAGCTGAGTCAGGTCGCCGTATGCGGTCAGTGCCTGCGGCGTTACCACCTCGGGCACGCTCCTGGCCAGCGCCGCCATGGCCGAGCGCAGCGACATGGCAGGCTGCAAGGTGATGCGAGGGCCGACGGTGCCGCCGAGGCGACGCAAGCCGGCCACGACATCGCTGGTGTAATCCACGATCGCCGCGTCGGCATTGGCTTGCCCCGATTTTGACCCGGAGACCAGCCTGGGCACCTCGAGCACGGGTGCGGCGGCGACCACCGCGAGCGCGCTGCTCGCTTCGAGCAGCATGGTACGGCGGCGCAGCCTGGGTCCTGGCTCTTCCGCTACGCTCCCGGCCTGGATTAGCTGGGTGACCTGGGCCCGCCTGATCGTTTCGAGCGCGGCCTGCAAGGCAGCGGAGGAAATGGCAGGCACCCGGTCGGGCGGCGAGCCCTGAACCCGGCCCGGCGGCAAGCCGTGACCAGGTCTCCGCTCGCGAACGGCCGACGTGCCCGTCTTCGCGCTGTGCTTGCGGAAGTCACGCCAGGCACCGTAGTCACGACAGTCACCGAGCAAGTCGGTGACCTTGCACTGATACAGCCTGGCTAGCCGGTCAAGCGTCTCCAGCGAAGGGGCATGCCCGGTCTTGCCTGGCCATTGCTCCCAGTAGGAAAAGTTCTTGAACGTCTTAGGGTCGTCCGGCCAGATCCTGGTCCACTCCTGCGCAGCCTGGGGCTGACTCCAGCCGTGCGCCTGCCTGAGCGCCACCCTGGGATTCACCCGGTAGGCGACCTGAAATGCCGTCGCGATTTCTGCCCAGCTGCGACCTTCGGCCCGCAATTGTGCCGCATGTTGCGCCTGTGCTTGCCGAACACTACGTGGCTTAACGCTCACAGTATTTCCTTTTTGCGTTGTGTTCAGAAGGCACCTCGTCTCTTGGCACCGGGTGTATGTGGGACACCATGTCTATGGCCGGTTTTGCCGGGATCTGACATCGCGATCCGGCGGTTTCATACGACAGTAACCCCAATTTAAAGAGCCAGGCAGCAGTGCCAGACGCTTTCTCCCTGGCAGACCGGGAGGATCTGATGACGGCATCAGGCAACACTGAACTACGTCAAGATTGCCATAGCGAAAGCTACGCGGCGGACCAATGGCGTGGCCGTCGTCGTACCGAACCGGCAAGGTCAGCGAGTGCTCGAGGCTCATGACAATAGCGCCATTTTCCGGCGGTATTATCATGACTTACACCGCATTGGGTGGGGACCATGACCGCTTTGTACCAGCGCAGCGCCTGGGTGGCCCGTCGTGCGCCAGTCGTGTCGCATCGGAGTTGCCTGGAACTCGCCATCGCGCCTGCCGCGGTGTGCGGCGCACGGCACTGGGCGGCCAATGTGCTCGGCAAGGCGAAAATCGAGCAAGATCTTGTTGACACCGTAGTGCTGCTGGTCTCAGAACTGGCAACCAACGCCATTCACGCCGTCAGCGAACCCGCCGCATCGGCCCGCGCGGCCGGGAAGCACCGGGTATGGCTGGCCGTCGAGTTGTCACCGGCACTGCTGCGAGTCGAGGTACACGACACCGCATGCGTCCCGGTACCCAGGCAGGCAGGGCAGCAAGCGGCGGAGGAAGAGTCGGGCCGCGGCCTGGCGGTCATGGCGGCGCTTGCCAGTTACTGGGGCTGGAGTCCTGACCACTTCGGCAAGGTCGTCTGGTGCGAACTGGTCAGGTAGCGAGCGGTCCCTATGGGTGCTGGCTGCTGACCGAGATGATCTCGCCGGTCAGGTAGGAGGCGTAGTCGCTGGCGAGGAAGACCATGACGGCGGCGACCTCCCACGGCTGCGCCGAGCGGCAGAAAGCCTCCTTGGTGACCAGGTCGTCAAGCGTGTGAGGGTCCATGACTTTGGCCAGGAACGGATGCATCACCAGGCTGGGGGCTACCGCGTTGACCCTGATGCCCTGGCCGGCCACGTCCATGGCGGCACACCGAGTCAGCGCCATGACGCCGGCCTTGGCCGCGGCGTAGTGCGCCTGGCCCGGCTGGGCACGCCAGCCAAGCACGGAAGCGTTATTGACGATCGCGCCGCCTCCGCCCTGGGCGATCATCTGGCGGAGCGCGGCCCTGGTGCAGCGGAAGGTCCCGGTCAAGGTGACGTCAAGCACCTTAAGCCATTGCTCGTCCGTCATGTCGGTGATGGCGGCGGTACCGCCGAGGCCGGCGTTGTTGATCATGACGTCGATCCGCCCGAACCGCTCCGCCGCGCCCGCGATCAGCGCCTGCACCTGCTGTTCGCATGTCACGTCGCAGGCCGCCGACCAGACCAGCTCCGAGCCGTAGCTTCGCGCCAGTTCCGCCTCGGCCGCCGCCAGCCTGCCAGGGTGCGCGTCGCTGAGCGCGAGGCTGGCGCCCTCGTCCAGGCACCGCCTGGCCACCGCTCCCCCGATCCCTGTGCCTGCCGCCGCCGTGAGCACGACAACCTTCCCTGCCAGCAGGTCACGGCCAGCAGGCGGTTGGGGAGGCAGCGGCGGGGGCGGCAGGTTCACGCCGTCCCTCCTGGAGCGAGGCCGAACTGCCTGCTGGCGATGATGCCTAGCTGTATCTCGTCCGATCCGCCGTAGATTGTGTCGGCCCGGCTGAACAGGTAAAGCCGCTGCCAGGCATCGAGTTCATAGTGCGCCGCCTTGGCCACCATTCCCTCCGCCCCTCGCACCTCCATGGCCAGCTCCCCGAGTGCCTTGTGCCACCGCGCCCAGAGCAGTTTCCCGACCGACGCCTCGACCGGCGACCAGACCGGCGACCCGGCCGGTGCATGGGCACCGGCTGGCGACCCGGAGCCGCCCACGGTATCAAGCGCGTAAGCGCGGAGCACTTCCAGTCCGACCCGCGCCCGCGCGATCCGGTCGCGGAGCAGCGGATCCGCGCTCGCACCGGTGCGCTTGGCGTGGTCGATGATGTCGTCGAGTTCCTTCCTGAACTGGATCTGCTGCCCGAACGTGGCCACGCCGCGCTCGACCCCGAGCAGGAACCTGGCTACCTGCCAGCCCTGGCCCGCCTCGCCAAGCACCAGGTCAGCACCGGTGCGCGCACCGTCGAAGAACACCTCGTTAAACTCGCTCGTCCCGGTGAGCTGCCTGATCGGCGCTACCGTCACGCCCTCTTGCCGCATCGGGACAAGCAGCATGGAAAGCCCGGCGCTGCGCCTTGACCCAGGTTCCGTCCTGGCCAAGACGAAACACCAGTCCGCCACCTGCGCCAGCGAAGTCCACACCTTCTGCCCGCTGATCGCCCAGTGGTCATCGACCAGCCGCGCTGAGGTGCTCACCGAGGCCAGGTCTGACCCGGCGCCCGGCTCTGAGAACCCCTGGCACCACAGTTCGGCAACCGCCGCGATGGGCGGCAGGAAGCGGGCTTGCTGCGCGGGGGTGCCGAACTCGATCAGGGCGGGGCCGAGCAACTGCTCCCCCAGGTGACTGACCCGCGCGGGAGCGCCGGCCCGCGCGTACTCCTCGTGGAAGATCAGCTGCTGGTCCGGCGTCGCGCCCCGGCCGCCATACTCGCGCGGCCAGCTGAGCGGCGTCCAGCCTGCCTCGTGCAGGCAGCGGTCCCACGCCAGCCGTTGCTCGAAGGCCTCGTGCTCGCGCCCGGGACCTCCGGCACCTCGCAACGCCGCGTACTCGCCAGACAAGTTGCGCGCCAGCCAGTCCCGCACCATGCCGCGGAACCGATCCTCGCGGACACCAGGCTTCGGGTCAGGGGCCAGACCACCCGATTCAGGCACCGCAGCAGCGTAGCGCGCCGCACTGGCGGCCCGGTAGTCAGCTAAGCCAGGTCGGCGTAGGCTCCGTAACGGCAAATCCCAACCAAGCACTTGCTTGCCTGGAGGGCGCGTGGCTAGCGACGACCTGGTGACCTGGACCGTTCCTGAAGCCGTGGACGCCGCGGCGGAGCGATTCGGCGGCCAGGTCGCCCTGGCTGAGCCTGACGGACCGGTGCTGACCTACCGCGAGCTGCGCGAAGGGGTGCGTGCGGTAGCCGGGGCACTGATCGGCGGCGGGATGAAGGCCGGTGACCGGATCGCGATCTGGTCGCCGAACACCTACCACTGGGTGCTCGCCGCGCTCGGGTCGCTGTACGCCGGAGCCACGCTGGTGCCGGTGAACACCAGGTACACAGGGCCAGAGGCGCTCGACGTGATCAGCAGGACACGGGCGAGGGCGCTGTTCGCGGCCGGGCCCTTCCTCGGCGCTGACCGGCTGGAACTGCTGAGGAAGGCGGCCCGCGAGACCGGCCAGGACAGCCGCGCCGGCCTCCCTGAACTGATCGTCAAGATCCCGGTCGAGTCGCCAGCGCCTGACTGGGACAACTTCCTCGCCCGCACTACAGGCCCTGGCGGTATCGATGCGATCGACGCGCGGGCGGCCGCCGTCCGGCCAGGTGATGTCAGCGACATCCTCTTCACCTCGGGCACGACCGGGCGCAGCAAAGGAGCGATGTCCGCTCACGGCCAGGCCCTGGACGTGGCCCGTGCCTGGGCGCAGTGCGCCGGGCTGACCAGCTCCGACCGGTACCTGATCGTGAACCCGTTCTTTCACAGCTTCGGCTACAAGGCAGGGATTCTCGCCTGCCTGCTCGCCGGCGCGGCCATGGTGCCGCAACTGGTGTTCGACGCGGGCGCGGCGCTTAGGCTGATAGAAAAGGAGCGGATCACCGTGGTTCCCGGCGCTCCCACGCTCTACGTCTCGCTACTTGACCACCCAGAACGAGACAGCCACGACCTGTCGAGCCTGCGCGTCGCCGTGACCGGGGCCGCGGTGGTCCCTGTGGCATTGGTCGAGCGGATGCGGGCCGAGTTGAGCTTCGATACCGTACTCACCGCTTACGGCCTGACCGAGGCCGTGGTCGCGACCATGTGCCGGCCTGGCGACGACGCGCGGACCATCGCCACGACATCAGGCCGCGCCGCGGCCGGTTTCGAGATCACCATCGCCCCGGCGGGCGGGGACCCGGCGGGCGAGCATGAGGACAGCGGCGAGATCCTGCTCCGCGGCCCCAACGTCATGCTCGGTTACCTGGATGACGAGGCGGCGACCGCTGCGGCGATCGACGCGGACGGCTGGCTGCACACCGGCGATATCGGGCACCTGGATGAGCGCGGCTACCTGACCATCACCGACCGGCTCAAGGACATGTACATCTGCGGCGGCTTCAACGTGTACCCAGCCGAGGTGGAGCAGGCACTCGCGAGGCACCAGGCGGTCGCCGAGTCGGTGGTGATCGGGATCCCTGACCAGCGCCTCGGCGAGGTCGGGAAGGCGTTCGTGGTGCTCAGGCCAGGGGCGGCGGCGTCGGCCCGGGAACTCATCGCGTTCTGCCGGGAACGGCTGGCGGGCTTCAAGGTGCCCAGGCACGTCGAGTTCCGCACCGAACTGCCGCGTAATCCGGCAGGCAAGCCACTCAAGCGGGTCCTGAGGGGAGAAACCGAATGACTGACACCGAACCAGTCGTGCGTTACGAACGGCACGGTGCCATCGCGCTGGTCACGATGAACCGGCCACAGTACGGCAACGCGCAGAACTCGGTGATGACCTACGCACTCGACGCCGCCTTCGAGCGGGCCGTCAGCGACGACGAAGTCAAGGTCGTGGTGCTCGCCGGAGCAGGCAAGCATTTCAGCGCCGGCCACGACATCGGCACGCCAGGCAGAGATGTCCACGTGCCTTACGACCGCAAGGCCGTCATGTGGTGGACCCACACGGACAAGGAAGGCGCCGACGCCAGGTACGCCAGGGAGATGGAGGTCTACCTGGGCATGTGCAGGCGCTGGCGGGAGATGCCCAAGCCGTCGATCGCGATGGTGCACGGCGCCTGCGTCGCGGGCGGCCTGATGCTGGCCTGGGTGTGCGACCTGATCGTGGCCGCGGAAGACGCGTTCTTCGCCGACCCTGTGGTGCGGATGGGGATTCCAGGGGTGGAGTATTTCGCGCACCCCTGGGTGCTCGGGCCAAGGTTCGCCAAGGAAGCGCTGTTCACCGGGGACCGGTTTACCGCCAGGCGCGCCTACGAGGTCGGCATGGTCAACCGGGTGGTGCCGCGCGAGGAACTGCAGTCGACCGCCTTCGCGCTGGCGGAGCGGATCGCCGCGATGCCGTCTTTCGGGCTCGCGCTGGCCAAGCGGGCGGTCAACCAGTGCGAGGACCAGATGGGCATGCGGCCAGGCATGGACTCGGTCTTCGGCCTGCATCACGTCGCCCACGCGCACAACGCCGAGACCGGCGCCGACTCACTCGCCGGGATGGACGCCAGGTCGATGAAGTCAGCGGGCGCCTGACCAGGTGGACCTCGACCAAGATCCGGCGATAGCGGCGTTCCGCGCGCAGGCCAGGGCCTGGCTCCGCGAGCAGGTACCCGATCCGCCGCTGCCCGCGGTGAACACCGAGGAAGGCTTCGCCGCGCACCGGCGGTGGGAAAGGAAACTGGCGCAGGCCGGGCTGGCGGTGGTTTCCTGGCCGGAAAAGTACGGCGGCAGGGACGCGACGCTCGGGCAGTGGCTGGCCTTCGAAGAGGAGTACTACCGCTCGGGCGGCCCGGTAAGGGTTGGCCAGAACGGGCTGTTCCTGCTGGCGTCGACCCTGTTCTCGCACGGAACGCCCGCGCAGCTTGACCGGATACTCCCGCCCATGGCAACCGGCGACCAGGTGTGGGCCCAGGCCTGGTCAGAACCGGGGGCCGGCAGTGACCTGGCCGCGATCACGTCGACGGCCAGACGGGCAGCGGGCGGCTGGCTGCTCAACGGCCAGAAGACCTGGAGCTCACGGGCCGCCTTCGCCGACCGGGCTTTCGGGCTCTTCAGGTCCGACTCAGAAGCCGAACGCCACGAAGGCCTGACCTATCTCATGTTCGACCTGCGCGCGCCTGGCGTGACCGTGCGCCCGATCAGGCAACTTGACGGCGATCCCGGCTTCGCCGAGATCTTTCTCGACGACGTCTTCGTGCCCGACGAGGACGTGATCGGGATGCCAGGTGCGGGCTGGCGGGTCGCCATGTCGACGGCCAGCCATGAGCGCGGACTCTCGCTGCGCAGCCCAGGCCGGTTCCTCGCCTCGGCCGAACGCCTGGTCGGCCTCTGGCAGCGGCAAGGCAGCAACGCCGCAAGCGAGCGGGTGGCCGATGCCTGGATCGCCGCCCGCGCCTACCAGCTGCACACCTTCGGCACCGTCGCCGCCCTCGAGGCGGGCGGCACGCTCGGCGCCGAGTCGAGCCTGGGCAAGGTCTTCTGGTCAGACCTGGATGTCCGCCTCTGCGAGACCGCGCTTGACCTGCTCGGCCCGCAGGCAGAACTCGACGGGCAATGGACCGCGAGTTACCTGTTCGCGCTCGCCGGGCCCATCTACGCGGGCACTAACGAGATCCAGCGCTCGGTCATCGCGGAACGTCTGCTCGGGATGCCCAGATGAGGTTCATGCTGACCGCCGAGCAGCGCAGGTTCGCGGCGACTTTGGACGAGCTGCTTTCCCGCGCCGACGTGCCCGCGGCCGCCCGCGCCTGGGCGGATGGCGACCGCGGACCCGGACTGGCGATCTGGGCGGCGCTGGCCAGGGTCGGGGTCACATCGCTGGCCGAGCACGCCGAGCCGGCCGACCTGGTCGTCGCCTGCGAGGAGCTCGGGCGCCATCCGGTGCCCGGCCCGCTGGCCGAATCGCTTGCCGCTGTGCCCGCCCTGCTCGGCGGGCTCCCCTCCAGCCGCGCACGGGAGTTGCTCGCGCACATCAGTTCAGGGACGGCGATCGCGACCGCTGCCTTTCCACCGCAGGTGCCGCTCGCGCTGGATGCGGACATTGCCCAGGTGGTTATTTTGTCAGAAAATAACAAGATCTTTCTAGCCCAGCCAGTAGGCACCTTCGACTCAATGGACCCGTCCCGCAAGCTGTTCGCGGTCAGGCAGACCGAGGTCCTGGCCGCCGATGCGGACGCCGTCGCCGCCGGAGTCAGGCACGGGACACTGGCCAGCGCCGCGCTGCTGCTCGGCGCCGGGCGCGGACTGCTCGACGCCGCAGTGCGCCATGCGCGGACTCGCGAGCAGTTCGGGCGGCCGGTCGGTGCGTTCCAGGCGGTCAAGCACGCGCTCGCCGACGTGCTGATCGGGATCGAGTTCGCCAGGCCGCTGCTGTACGCCGCCGCCGTCGCGGTCGGCGCCGGGCAGGCGACCGCGGCGCGTGACATATCAGCGGCCCGCGTGGCCTGCGCCGACGCGGCGCGACTGGCCGCCGCGGTGGCGCTGCAAGTGCACGGGGCGATCGGTTACACCCGCGAGTGCGACGTGAGCCTGTGGCTGGCCAAGGTTCGCGCGCTATCTGCTGTGTGGGGCAGCCAGGCCGAGCACCGCGCGGTGGTGCTAGCGGCGCTCACCGAGCCGAAGACCGGACCATGGAGCTGACACCAGAGCAGCAAGCGCTGCGCGACGCGGTCGCCGATCTGGTCAGGAGGCATCCGCCGGACCCCGAGGCAGGCACCGCTGCCGGGCGGGAGTTCTGGCGGCTGCTCGCCGGGATCGGCGCGGCCGGGCTGGCGCTTCCTGAACGGTATGGCGGCGCGGGCGCGGGGCCGGTCGAGACCGCCGTCGTAGCCGAGCAACTCGGCCGGGTGCTCGCCCCCTCGCCGCTGCTCGGATCCGCGGTGCTCACCGCGCAAGCGATCCTGGCGACTGGCGACACCGACGCATGCCAGCGCCTGCTTCCCGCCATCGGCAGCGGGGCAGCCGTCGCTGCGCTCGCCTGGACAGGTAAGGACGGCGGCTGGGACCCGGCGGCAGCAGGCTGCCACGCCGCACCTCGGGCCGGCGGCGGCTGGACGCTCACCGGCACCGCGCATTACGTGCTCGACGGCGACACCGCCGACATCCTGATCGTGGCCGCGCAGATGCCTGACGGCGGCATCGGCCTGTTCGAGGTCGCGCCCGACCAGCCCGGAGTCGAACGTGAGGCATCACCTTCGGTAGACCAGAGCAGGCGGCTGGCGGTGGTCCGACTGGCAGCGGCCGCGCGGCGGCCGCTCGGCCCGGCCGGGGCGCAAGCCGCGGCCGGCGGCACGTCCGGCCGTACCGCGCTGGCGCGAGCGCGGGACCTGGCTTGCCTGGCCCTCGCCGCCGAGCAGGTCGGGGCGGCGGCACGGGTGCTCGAGCTGACCGTCGACTACACCAAGGCGCGGGTACAGTTCGGGCGGCCGATCGCGAGCTTCCAGGCAGTGCAGCATCGGCTGGCCGAGTCATACGCCCTCGTCACCTCGGCCCGCTCGCTGGCCTACCGTGCGGCGACGGCCTCCGCCGAGGACATGCCATTGCTGTCCCGCGCGGCGAAGGCGCACTGCGGCGAAGTACTCGCCAAGGTCGCCGCCGAGGCCATCCAGCTGCACGGCGCCATCGGCATCACCTGGGAACACGCCGCGCACCGCTACTTCAAGCGCGCCCACGGGTCAGGCCAGCTGTTCGGGCCGCCCGCCAGGCACCTCGCCGAGATCGCTGACCTCGTGATCTGACCAGGTCACATCCAGTCGGCGTGCTTGGGCCAGGCGAGCAGGGTTTCCACCACTTCTGGCGGGCCTTCGGCGGCCGGTACCGCCGACGTGCCGTACCTGCCGCGATAGAACAGCAGCGGCCGGTCCGGACCGCACTCCCCTAGCTCGCGCACCTGGCCGATGACCACGTAGTGATCTCCGACAGCGTGCACGTCGGCTATCTGGCAGCCGATCCAGGTGAGCACCCCGTCGATGACAGGGCTGCCCGCGGAGTCTGGCGCCCAGTCGATGTCCTTGAACCTGTCTGGCCGGCTACGGCCAAACATCGTCGCCAGGCCAGTCTGCCCGGCGGTCAGCACGTTCGCGCAGAAGAAGCCTGCCTGCTCGATGCGCGGCCAGGTCGACGAGGTCCGCGCCGGGCAGAACAGCACCAGCGGCGGCTCGAGCGACAAGGCGGCGAAGGCCTGGCAGGAAAATCCCACCGGCTCGCCGCCGTGGCTGGCCGTAATGATCGTGATGCCCGTGGCGAAGTGGCCGAGCACCTGCCTGAACCGCTCGGGATCTGGCTCGTACCTGACCGGGGTGCTTCCGCGTTCCACGAACATGCCGAGCACTTTAAGGCCGCCGTTCGTTCCCCGCCAGTGCCGCAGGCCCGCCTGCCC
>DAHVDE010000086.1 GCA_027313705.1 Actinomycetota bacterium
GCGGTACCTCCTGCCGGGATGGTGAGCTTTCAGCCGGCTCGCGTCATGGCCTGGCATGCTGATCCAATGCAGAGCATTCCGGCTATGGCAGGCACGAGGAGATGGACCAGCGGGCGATCGAATGTTTCGATCAGGCCATGACCGATACCGGAGTTACCGCGGAACCGCTGCGGCAGGCGCTGCACGACCACCTCGCCTGGGCGACCACCACGGCCATGGCCAGCTTCCCCGTCTGCGCCGCCGATGTCCCTGAAGACCTGACGATCCCCCGGTGGTCGTGGAACGGGCTGATCAGGTGAAGATAGAGATCCTGACCGCCGCGACGGAGCTGGCAAGCTGCGGCTGGGATGACCGGCTGCTCCGTTCAGGCGACTTCTATCAGTCGTCCACCTGGCTCAAGGCGGTCGAGAGCGTGAACTCGCTGCCGCGTTACTATCTCGTCGCGACCGATGACCAGGGTCAGGCACTGGCTGGGTTGTCCGCGCACCTGATGTCGAGAGATGCGCCACCGTACACCTTCTACCGGCTTGACCTGGTACTGCCCAGGCTTGCCGCGAGACCGGACAGGGACGCGCTCGGATTCGTCGGAGTGCGAGGCAGGGAACCCCTCGTCCTCATGCCGCACCTGCTGCTCGGCGGGCGGCAGGCCGCTCACACCTCGCTGCTGCTCGCAGACGGGCTTCCAGAGCCGGTCCGGGCTGAGGCGATCGCTGCCCTGCTCGACGGCGCAGAGGCTCTGGGCAGGTCGATCGGGGCCAAGGCACTTGCCTTCATGTTCATCGACGCGGGCAGCTGGCTGCTCGGCGAGCTGGCCGGCCGGGGGTACCTGGCGTTCAGGCATGCCACCGCGGGCGTCATGGATATCGACTTCACCAGCTTCGACGGCTACCTGGCACGGTTCAGCTCGCACCGCCGCCGCCGGATCGGCAGCGAGCTTCGGTCCATGGCGGCCGCCGGAGTGACTTTCTCCCGCCGCCGGTTCGCCGATGTACTCGACGAGATCGCACCGCTCGGCATGGCGCTTGAGGCACGCTACGGCCCGACCGACGACAGCGTGGCCGATGCCAGGCGAGGTTACGAGGTGATAAGCGATGCGATGGGCGAGCAGGCCGTCGTGCTCACGGCGGAAGAGGGCGGGAAGATCCGCGGGTTCGCGCTCGGGTTGCACTGGCAGGACGCCCTCGTGCTGCGGGCAGCCGGCTTCGACTACGACTTCAAGGGCAAGCTGCCGCTGTACTACGGCCTGGTCTTCTACCATGCGGTGAGCTATGCGCTGGCCGAAGGCGTGCGGCGGATCTACTACTCCATCGAGGCGACGCAGGCCAAGCGGTCGCGCGGCTGCCGGATGATCCCCGAGTACGGGATGGTACGCGGACTCGGCGAGGAAGCGCGCGGCGCGCTTTCCGAGGTGCTCGGTACCGGCCTGGCCATTGATGATGTCACTTTCACGCTACTTGACCGCCGGTGAACGCCGCCTTATGTTCCAGTAAACTGGCGCTAGTTCAGGAGATGCGATGAAGTCACTGAAGAAGGTCCGCGTAGTGTCCAAGCCGTCGAAGGACGAGTCAAAGTAACTCCGTCTGGATGAGGCTGCTCGCCGTTGAGGCACGCCAGAACGGCTTGTACAATCTCGGCAGGTATCACCAGGTAGTCGAGCTCGGTGCCGAGCTGAACGTTCTCAACGGCGAGGGCACGGCTGGATTCTGGCCGGCCGGCCATTACCGCGTCGCCGGATCGGCCCATGTCGATGACCTCGTCGCGGCTGCCGCCCGCTGGCATGCCCAGGTCGGCTTTGACGGGGTGCTGACCTTCGCCGAATCCGCCATAGTCGCCACCGCCGCCGTGGCGCAGGCGCTCGATCTGCCGGGCATCGGCCTTTCTGCCGCCGTCACCAGCAGGAACAAGGTCTTCATGCACCGAGCGCACAGCCAGGCCGGCGCCCTGCATGCCAGGTTCGAGTACGCGCCAGGCTTGACCGAGGGCCTGGCGGCAGCCGAGCGGTTCGGGTACCCGGTAATCATCAAGCCAGCCCTCGGCGCCGCCAGCAGCTTCGTTTTCCGGGCAGATTCGCCTGCCGAATTCGAGCGCCGCTATCAGGACGCCGCGCACGGCGCAAGGACCATGAAGTGGGCCCGCCTGGAGGCCGACGGCATCGACCTCGGACCCGACGGGCTGGTGGTCGAATCCTTCCTGAGCGGCTCCGAGCATCTCATCGAGGCGGTCGCCTGGGACGGCGAGGTCAGCCTGGCGTCCATCGCGGACCGTGTCCCCAGCGAGCCAGAAGCTAGCGGAGCGACCTTCGAACATAACCTACACTGGGCGCCGACTACGCTCAGTGAGCACGACCTGGACCTGGTACACGCCGCGATCACGGCCGCGGCGTGCGGCCAGGGCCTGCGCCACAGCGTGCTGCATGCCGAAGTGCGGTTTCATCGGGGCCGGCCGCATGTGCTCGAGGTGACGCCAAGACCTGGCGGGGGCGGCCTGGAGCGCATCGCCAGAGTCAGCGCAGGTTATGACCCTATTGCCGCGCACATGGAGGTCGCTTGCGGGCGCCGGCCGCATGTCAGCGGCTACCGGCCGACCGGGATCTGCGCCGCAGCCCGAGCCGTGCTCGGCGAGCCAGGCACGATCACGGGGATTTCGGTGCCCGAAGGCGTCTCGTCCGCGCCTGACCTGCTGTTCTGCCGCCTGACCGCCGAACCAGGAGACGTGATCGAGCGACCTGGAGATGGCACCAGCATCCTCGGCTTCATCGGCGCCACCGGAAGCACCCACCAGGCGGCCATGACCGCGGCCACGCGGCTGGCGAACCTGATCACCGCGGCAACGGATGTGACGCCAGCGACCCCAGGTCGCCACTGTTCCGCGCCAGGATCATTGAGCCGGCGGGCTCTACGCGAAGGATAGGTAACATTGTCCTTCCGGGATATTGCCGGACGGTGAACCTTCACCTTAGCTCAGGGAAAGGATGCGGCCTGCTGCGTCAGGGCCGCAGCGAACGTCCCGGGAAGAGGGGTCCGAATGCCAACAGTTGTCGCACAGCAAGGCAAGGTCACAACGCCGGTCATCACGCCGAGCGTGTTCCTCACGCCAGAGCGCGTGGTGAAGATGCTGTCAGAGCGGCGCAGCTTCCAGATCGTGAAGTTCCGCACCAACTGCTCAGACTGCGTACCAAACCTGTAAGACATGCTGGTCAGGCCTCCGGCGCGGAGCGCTGCTCCCCCGGAGGCCATTTGGCTATGTGCTGATCACTTATCACTCAGGAGGCCGGGTGCCCACCGCAGTCTTCTTCAGCAAGGACGGCAAGGCCGATTCACTGCCCGCCACGGTCGGCATGACGATCATGCAGGTGCTTCGCGGCAACGGCATTCCCGCCAACGCCGTGCTCTGCTCGGTCGGCGGAAGGATCGTGGCAGAAAAGGCAACGCTCGGCCCAGACGATCACCTGGAGATCCGCCAGGTCCGGCACTATGACCTGGACGTCACCAGGCGGCCCGCGACTCGCGTGCTCCCCTCCGCTAACCCTCCGGTGTACTCCAAGGCCGTGCTCTTCGACGACTCGGGTTCGCTCGAGGTGCAGTCAGAAGACATGGACGAGAGCCAGTTCGCCGGCTACGTCGAGCAGATCTTCGCCAGTTCCATCGTCGATCACGATCTCCTGGCGATCGGCAGGCAGGCCGTCGTCGGCCTGTCAGGCGGGCGGGACAGTGTGGCGTTCCTCAAGTTGCTCGAACGCTGCCGGGATCGGATCGGCACGTTCCCGCTGACCGCGGTCACCGTCACCGGCCTGCCCGACTGGGAAGAACCTGCCACGTTCGGCGCCGCCAAGGCAGTCGCCGAGTCGCTGGGCGTTGACCACGTGCTGGTTGGCGAAGAGGCAATCCGCGAAACCTTCGCGCTGCGGCGCAGCTTCCACGAGGTAATGCAAGATGTCGTCGGCGGCGATTCGCGGCAGATGGTGATGGTGATCACCCACCACGTCATGCGGCGCATGATTGAGATCGAAGGTGCCCGCCGCGGTGTCGGCACGGTCGTGCTCGGCCTGAACGCCGACGACCTGATGGCCTCGATCGTCACCTGGCTGACCTCTGGGTTCGTGATGGGCAGCATCCCGAAGCGGACGATCGGTGACCTGGAGTACGTGTTCCCGCTGTTCCGCGTCACGAAGAAGGAACTCACTCTCTACCTGGAGATCGTGGCACCAGAACTGAACCGGCAGGGAACGCCAGGGCGCTTCACGACCGGCCCGCAGGAGCGGTCGATGGCCTACGCTCTCACCGACCATCTTTACGATCTCTGGCCGGGCATCGACTATTACGTGTTCGAGGCGTACCGGCAGTTCGCCGAGCGGATGGGAAAGGCGGAACATGACGTGTGCCGCACCTGCGGTGCTTCCTACCTGCCGCAGCCTGGCGTGCACAACCCGAAGGCGTTGTGCGATGTGTGTCATTTCTTTGCGATGCGCGAGTACGCGGTCGTCCGGGTGTGACGGCCGTCGAGCCCCGCAGCCCCGAATCGCCGTCGCACCGCCGCGCGCAGTCGCGACTGCACCGAACTGACCGACCCGGTGCCGGACACTACCTCGAAGGTGCCGAATTCTGGCAGGGTTCGGTAACCCTGCTCGTTGGCCAGCAAGAACGCCCCGTTCTCCAGGCCAGAACCGCGTGCGTTCAGCCGGCCGAGCGCCTCGCCTGGCGGCACGTCCAGGTAAATGAGCAGGTCGGGCTGAGGCAGCCGGCCGAGCACCAGCCGAAGGTCAGCCTCGTTCCCGGCGCCGTCGGCTCTGGCCGCTGCGTAATGGCAGATGGCAGACCGGTCCGTCAGAACCCACTGATGCGTGCTGAGCGCGGGCAGCACTCGCTCGGTCCAGTCACGGTAACGCATGAACGCGGTGATTAAGTGTGTCACATCGGGGCCGAAGACGTCGCGGAAGTCCGCGACACCGCGCTGCGCGGCCACTTCGGTCAGCGTCCTTCTGGTAAGCGAGGGACCTGGCGGCGCCTCGACCGCCACGGAGTAGCCGCAGTCAGACAACCAGCGGCCGAGCAGCGAAACCTGAGTGGTCTTTCCGGCTCCGTCAAGTCCGGCCAGGCTGACGAGCCTGGCCGTCCGCCGCTCCGCAGCGGTATCGAATGCATCTGTCATAGGACCATCGTCCGACCAGGGAGAGCCAATGGCGAGACCCGATCTCAGGCAACCCGGTGCGCTGCGCCAGCTCTTGATCAGCCAGGGAGTACCGGCCGACGCCGACGACGAGGAACTGCTGCGGGCGTCAGGTGCGGCAAGGCACAAGCTGCACATTACCGTGCTCAGCGCGAGGGAGGCGAGCGGGCAGCCGCTTCGACCCGAGCAGCAGGCGGAACTTGCCGCTTACCGTGCCAGGGTCGAGCAGTACCGGATGGCCTGGGAAATAGTCAGCAAGCAAGCACCAGGCGCGCAGGTGGTCAAGGGCTGGGCTATCGGCGACCACTACCCGCGGGGCTGGCTCAGGTCCGCAGGTGACGTGGATGTGGTCTGCCCGGCGGGCGAACTGTGGCAGGCTGCTCGGGCACTGGTCGACGACGGCTGGGAAGTGGAGGCTTTCACGCTGTGTCCTGGTGGCACCGGCGCCGCCCTGAACGTCAGCGACTGGTGCCATGTGCTCATCGAGGTACGCAAGCCGAGCGACTCCGAGTACATCGACGAGCCTTATGGCGTCGAGTTGCGCACCGCCGACGTGGCCACCAGCATCCGGGTACGGGCCAAGCGGCTGGACGGCCCTGCGCTGCCGCCGGCGGTGGCAAGCGTGCTCGCGCTGGCCGCCGAGCGATGGGAGCGGCCGTTCCGCACTCGCGACCTCTACGACCTCGCCATTTTGACCGGCCAGCTTGACCGCACCGGGCTCGACGAACTGGCCGGCGCGCTCACCGCGACCATGCTCTGGCCGCAGTTTCGTGAGCTTTCCAGGCTGCTGCGGCGGTCAGGGCTGGCGCTTGGGCCTGACCAGCCAGGCAGCGCCGCCGCCGCCTGGCGCGCCAGGATGACCAGGTTTGGCCAGGCGATAGCGCAGTGGTCGAACCCGCTCCTGGTCGCCGGGTTCCTCGTGAACAGCACCGTCGACAATGATCTTGGTGCGCTGGCTGACCGGCTGGCGCATGCCTTCCAGCGCCGGATCGGCGCCTGGCGGCTGCTGCGGCTCGGCCTGCCGCTGTTCGCGGTGCCGCTGCCGGCGACGGCTGCGGTTGCCGGGCAGGCCCCGGCCGGCCTGACCTTGGAGCGCATTGACCCGCACCTGATAGCGCACACCCCGATCGGCTCGTTCCTGCTCGTCGCCGGGTCGTGTCCTGATGCCTGGCTGGCGGAGGTGTCAGCTAGCCGGTGAGGCCACCTGGCCTTCCTCGCCAGCCTCGGAGCGCTCAGGGTCCTGGCCGGCCGGCTGCGGCCTGGTGACTTTCAGGTAAGGCAGCAGCGCAACGGCGACGACCATGAACATGACCGAGCATCCCAGGTAAATCAGCCGGAAGCCGACCGTGCCGATGATGGCGGCACCGATCGCGATGGAGATCGTGAACGGGGTGTTGACGATGGCCTCGGAGGCGGCGATCGCCCGGCCCTGCAGTTCCGCCGGGGTACGTCGCTGTACCACGGTGAGCTCGGCCACCAGCACCATCGGCAGGCCGACTCCGAGCAGCAGCGCTCCGATGATCGCGGCGGGCAAACTAGCTGTGCTAGATACGGCAAGTCCTGAGCCCACGAGCAGAAAGCCGGCGCAGGCGACCGCGTACTCGCCGGTCCTGCGCATCAGCGCACCGAGGCAGAGGGCGGCCACCACGCCGCCAGCGCCTTCCAGGCTAGTCAGGAGGCCGATCATCGCAGCACTCTTGTGCAGTCCCTGGCTGACGAGCGAGAACATGGCCACGTCGATCATTCCGGCTCCGCCGAAGGCGACCACGCTCGCCAGCACGATTCGCCTGATCACCGGCTGGCCGCTCACGTGCCGCAGGCCTGCGACCAGTTCGCGGGCGAACTTACCAGGCCGGCGCTGCGCGGACCGGTCACGGCCGCGCCTGACCCGATCGGCGGCCGGCCGGAGCGCGAAGTAGGAGGCAATAGAGAACGCGAACGTTCCGATATCGGCTACGGCCACCACGCTGCCGCCCCAGGCCGCGAAGGCCCCGGCTCCGACCAGCGGACCGACGATGCGAATAGCCTGGGTGAGGCTGCTGAGCACGCCGTTAGCCTCACCGAGGCTTTCGTCAGGCACCATTGAGTGCACCAGGCCGCCCCGCGCGCTACGGTAGATCTGCCCGGAAACCCCGTATATGCCTGCGACCAGATAGACGAGCCATACCTGCGCCCGCTGATGCACGAGCAGCAGCAATACCATCGCCGTCGCCGTCGCGGCATCGTTGGCCACCAGCATCATGCGCCGGGAGAATCGGTCCACCAGCAGCCCGGTCACCGGCGCGAGGAAAGATGTGGCGCCTAAGAGCAGGAAGATCAGCCCGGCGGCGGCGCTCGAGCCGGTGAGAGTCTTGACCCAGATGCCGAGCACGACGAGCATGGCGGTGTTGCCGAGCATGTTCATCGACTGACCGGCCAGCAGGATCCGCATGTTGCGGTCCGCTAGTACCCGCAGCTTCATCGCGACCTCCTTGACCGGCTAGCCTGAGTCCAGCCGACCCGTCCACCGCGGTCAAGAAGCAGTCCGGTCACGAAGCAGTCCGGTGTTGCCTGCGCCGCGCGAAGCTCGCGGTACTGCGGTTGCGCACCGGCAGCCTGGCTGCCCCGATTCTGGCCCATGCGGCGCTGAATACGACGGCCTGCCTGGTGTCACGCCTGGCGGCCGGCCGGGACGCACCGGCTCTGGCGACTTAGGCCCGAGGCGAGCGTCCGGACGCCCGTGCCCGACGATAGCCGCGCCATGCTCCGAGTTTGGCGTGGTTTCATCATCGACCTCCGATATAGCCTTTTCCTTCTTCCTGAGTTTTCGGATACATTTCGAATGCCGCATCTATGCGCCCCGCTATTTATTCGTCACGATCTTGTTCGATACGACAAGTGACGCCTTGGCTGAACAGGTGCCAGGGAGGTGCAGGTGCATGAGAATTCAGCGTTGCCTGCCAAGGCCGCGGCTGGCCGTTGTCCTGCTGGCCGCTGGTTTCGCTGCCGGATTCTGGCTGTCAGGCCCGGCCCAGGCCGCGGACCATCAGGTTCCGCCGATGACATCGCAGACTCCGCTGCCCGTTCGCGACGGCGCGGCCGTGGACCTCGGCGCTTACAACCCCTCCCAGACCATCCGTCTCGCCATCGGGCTGCGGCCTCCGCACCCCGCCGCCGAGCAGCGGTTCCTGCGCGAAGTGCAGGACAAGTCCTCGCCGCTCTTCCACCGTTTCCTGACCAGGGCAGCGTGGACCGCCCGCTTCGGCCCGAGCCCGGCTGCCCAGCGAACGGTGGTTTCCTGGGCCAGGGCGGCCGGCCTGACGGTGACGCATCTTTACCAGAACCGCCTGGTGGTAGATGTGGCCGCGCCCGTCAGCGCGATCGAGGGCGCGCTCGGCGTGCAGATCAACAGCTACCGGCTCGATTCTGTGACCTTCTTCGCCAACAACCATGACCCGGTGATTCCTGCTGCCCTCACCGGCCTCGTGGAGTCCGTCGACGGCCTCAGCGACCTGCAGACGATGTTCCCGGCATCGGGTGGCCTGCACGAGCCTGCCAGCCCCGCCTACGTCAACGGGCCGGTAGCCGCGCTCGGCCCGCATGCCGCGGCAAACGGCAGCCGCGCCAAGCTGCGCGCGGCGCTGCGGGCATCCCGAGGCATGCGGCCCGACATCACGAACGGCGCCTACGACCCGACGGACATCTATAGCTCGCAGGCCTACGATTACAGCGCGCTTTACCGCCAAGGGCACTGCTGCAACCCGCTGGCCAATGCGGGCAGTTCGCCACCGCAGACGTCGATCGCGATCGCGACCTTCGGCTCGCAGGCCATCAGCGATCTGCAGGGGTTCCAGACTCAGTATCCGTACCTGGCCTACAACGTCCAGGAAGTATACGTCGACGGCACCCCGGCGTGCTGTGACGGAGAAGGCACATTGGACATGGAATGGTCGACCGCCATGTCCAACAGTTTCGGCTCCTACCAGGACACCGCCAAGGTGTACATGTACGACGGAGCGAACCTGAACGACTCCACGTTCACCGACATTTACAACAAAATGGTAAGCGACAACGCCGCCAGGGTGTTCAGCACGAGCTGGAGCTGCACCGAGATCTACGGCTGCTCGTCGACGACGATGAGCAGCAGGAACGCCATCTTCAGCGAGATGACCGGCCAGGGGTGGACGCTCGTCGCGGCCTCGGGCGACAGGGGTGCCTTCGACGACTGCTCTCACCTGTCGGTCGGTTACCCGGCATCGGACCCGAACGTGGTCGGTGCAGGAGGGACGGAACTCAGCTTGACCTCTGGCCCGGTCTACGGCAGCGAGACCGGGTGGGCCGGCGGGCCCGACGGCTGCGGCTCCAACGACGGCGGGTCAGGCGGCGGCTGCAGCGCGACGTTCCCCGCCCCCTCATTCCAGACCAACCAGCCCTGCGGCGCCGGGTCGCGTGCGGTACCCGACATCTCGCTGAACGCGGACTGGTACCACACGCCGCAGAACGTCTACTTCAACGGCGCACTCGGCGGGAACGGCGGTACCAGCATCGTCGCGCCCGAGCTGGCCGGGTTCTTCGCCCAGGAGGACGCGTACCTGCTTGCGGAAGGCAGCATCTGCGGCTCGGGCTATTCCGCGTGCGCGCCGCTCGGCAACGCCAACTATCCGCTGTACCAGACTGGGCTGCAATCCGCCCCGCACGATCCGTTCTACGACACCACCTCCGGCTGTAACAGCAATAACATCGGCACGGGATACTGCGCCGGCGTTGGCTACGATCTGGTGACCGGGTGGGGTTCGGCGAACATGCTCCAGCTCGCCTGGGCAATCAACTGGCACACCATGGCAGACGACGGCAGGCCGGCTGTCACCTTCTCCGGACCGTCGCCCGGCGTGTGGTACAACACCGACCAGACCGTCGGGATCACCGTCGCGGACACTGGCGGCGGCTTCCCGGCCAGCGGCGTGGCCGGGTTCAGCGACGCATGGAACACCGCGCCAGGCGATCCCTTGAGCGAGGCGACCCCTGGTTCTGGCAACCCGTTCTACAGCGGTCCCGAGTTCGCGAACGCGACCACAGGCACGCTCGACCTGGCCGCCGAGGGCCAGGGCTGCAACACGGTGCACGTCGAGGCCTGGGACAACATGGGCCTTCAGTCAGGCGACGTCACCGACGGACCGCTGTGCTACGACTCGGTGCCGCCGACGATCACCGCGAAGCCCTCGGTCACTTTCAAGAACCACGCCGGACCCATCCGTTCCACCGCCCCGGTGACCGTGAGATGGAAAGGCACCGACGCGACGAGCGGAGTGAACCACTACACGCTCTACCAGAGCGAGGACGGCCACGCCTACACTCACGTCGCCACCACCGCGGCGACATCGCTGACGCGGAACCTAACCTTCGGGCACACCTACACCTTCAAGGTCACGGCGACCGACAACGCCGGCAACACGAGCGCCGCCAAGGCGGGCAGCAGCTACAAGCTGTCGCTGATCCAGGAGAATTCCCGTGCTGTCAAGTACTCGGCCGGCTGGAGCCGCGGCAAGCTCAGCGGCGCCAGCGGCGGATCGGTCGAGTACGCCACCAAGGCCGGCGCGACTGCGACGCTGACCTTCACAGGCGCCCAGGTCGCCTGGGTATCGACCGAGGGCGCGAACCGGGGTTCTGCGTCAGTCAGGCTCGGCTCAGGCCGGGCGGCGACCATCAGCACGTATGCCAGGTCGACCAGGACAGCGGAGATAGTCGACGTGCTGCACGCGAGTTCGGGAACGCACAAGCTCGTCGTCAAGGTGCTCGGCACCCCGCGTCATCCGCGCATCGATATCGACGCCTTCATCGTCCTGACCGGGTAGCCGGCAGCGCACGGCCGCGCGGCGCGGCCGCGTGCCAGGATGGTGAGCCTGTCATCACCTGTCCTGGAGGCAAACGAGGTGCTCAAGCGAATCGGCATCGCGGCGGGAGCGGCGATGCAGGAGGGCAGCGACGCCGGCCGCGGCACCGTACTCGACACGCACCGGCTCGAGGCGTTCAGCGACGGCGTCATGGCCGTGATCATCACCATCTTGGCCCTCGGGCTTAAGGTGCCATCCGCCCCCACCTGGTCCGCCGTGGGCAAGAACGTGCCGCAGTTGCTGGCCTTCACGCTGAGCTTCGTGTTCCTCGCCATCTACTGGAACAACCATCATCACCTGCTGCGCTCGACAAGTATCATCAGCGCCGGGGTGATGTGGGCCAATATGGCGCTGTTGTTCTGGCTCGCGCTCATCCCCGTGCTCACCGACTGGATCGCCAGCGCGCCTGGTCACTCGCTGCCCGCCGTCTTCTACGGCATCGACGCGGCCGCGGCGGCGATCGCCTACGGCATCTTGGTGCGGGTGATCATCGCCGTGAACGGCAGCACCTCGGCCATCGCGACGGCCATTGGCAGCGATCTTAAGGGCAACATCTCGATCGCCTTCTACCTCCTGGCTATCGGCCTGGCGTTTGTTTCACCTTTCATCGCCTACGCGCTCTACGCCGCCGTCGCGGTCATCTGGATCATCCCTGACCGGCGGCTGTTCCGCGAGCAGCGGCGCAAGCGCCATCCCGATGCGTCAACTTCAGGTTGACGAATCGGGATGGGTCAACCTAGAGTTGACGCATGACAGTTCCCAGGATACGGCTCGACGACCTGATCGAAGCTATCGAGAAAGTGCACTCCAATCCGCTGGACCAGCTCACCGACGCCGTGATCGCCGCCGAGCACCTCGACGACGTGGCTGACCATCTGATCGGTCATTTCGTGGATCAGGCCCGCCGATCAGGTGCCTCGTGGACGGAGATCGGCAGGCGAATGGGCGTCACCAAGCAAGCGGTGCAAAAGCGCTTCGTCGGCAAGGAGCAGGCGACGCTTGACCCGACCCACGGATTCAGCCGCTTCACCCCGCGTGCCCGTAACGCGGTGGTGGCCGCCCAGGAGGCGGCGCGAGCTGGCGGCAGCGCTGAAATCACGCCATCGCACCTGGTGCTTGGCCTGCTCAGCGAGCCTGACGCGCTAGGCGTGCAGGCCATCATCGCGCAGGGAGTGACGCTGGACAGCGTCCGCGGGGCCGTGGCCGCCACGTTGCCGCCCGCAGGAGACCGGCAGTCTCCGGCCCTGATTCCCTTCGATTCCCGGGCCAAGGAAGCGCTGGAACTCACCTTCCGCGAGGCGCTCCGGCTTGGCCACAACTACATCGGCACCGAGCACCTCCTGCTCGCGCTGCTTGACCTGCAAGCCAGCCAGGGACCGCTCGCGGACCTGGGCCTTCGCAAGCAGGCAGCGCAGGAGTGGATCACCGCCACGCTCAAGCCCGCGACACAGAACTGACCAGACGCCGGCCATCCTCGTCCGGCGCGGGTGGCCGGCGTCGTGATAGACAGATGGCATGGCAAGGAATGTAGTATCCGCCGAGGGCACGGTCGACGCGGCCGCCAGCACGGTGTACGGCTATATCGCCGACATGCGCCAGCACCACCCGCGGTTCCTGCCCCCCGCGTTCTCCGATTTCGAGGTCGAGTCCGGTGGCGTCGGCGCCGAGACGGTGACGCGCTTCAAGATCACGGCCGGCAGGCGCACGCGCGAGTATCACATGAAGATCGCCGAGCCAGAACCCGGCCGGGTACTTACCGAATCCGACCTGAACTCCAGCGCCGTGACCACCTTCACGGTTGCGCCGCAGGGCGCCGCGTCGCGGGTGACGATCACTACTGCCTGGGACGGTGCCAGCGGCATCGGCGGCTTCTTCGAGCGCATGTTCGCGCCCAGGGCACTGCGGGCGATCTACGGCGATGAACTCAAGCGACTCAGCGCCTACGCGCGAGACCAGCGTTCCGCATAGCGGCGCTACCCAACGAGCGACGGAAGCTACTTAGGCCATGGCCTGTATCACGAGATAGTCCGGGACGCATTTGTCCACTTGCTGCCGTTCCAGCGCAGGATCACGGCCCGGCCGGACGCGTCGCCAGGTCAGGCGACATCTGTGAACGCATCAAGCATCGCGGGCACGAATTGAACCGTCGTCACCTCTCCCGGCTGATCGGCTCCGCAGCCATTCCTCCGGGAGCCCGTCCACCAGATTCAGGTGCACGCCTGCCCCTAGGTGGCCGGCTGCGTCGGCGACGGCGGCCAGAACGGCCACATCCAAAATGGCGAGGCCGAAGGGATTGGAGATCACGTGCCCGCCGTCCGGCCTGACGGCTGCGACCTCACCCTCGATGACCTGCCCGAGGCTTCCCGTTACCCGAGGCGTGACCGGCGAGGCGGAGCGCTGCACGGTGCCTTCGCTGATCAGGCGCCCGAGTATGCGCCTCGGGTTAGCGGCAACCATGTCCTCGTCGTCGACGAAGATCGCCGAGGCAGCGGCGAAGGTCTCGGGGAGCAGGTCATCGAGCGACACGTGCGCGATGAACGCTGGACCGGGAAACCAGGACGGCGGCAGGTAGGGCACAGCGGACACGGTGACCGTGATCAGGACGGCGGACCGCGCGACGCATGCCTGCGGGTCAGGTGCCATCTCGACCCGCAGGCGCGGAACGGCGGCCGCGGCCCACCCGGCCAGCCTGGCCGCCCGCTCGGGCACGACGTCGTACACGCACGCTGAGGTCAGGCTGGGTACCGCCGCTTCGAGCACCAGAAGGTGCATTCTGGCGAGCGCGCCGCAGCCGAGGACCGAGACGCAATCAGGCTCTGCCGGGCCCAGGTAGCGCAGCGATACTGCCGTGTAGGCGGCGGTGCGCAGCGCGCTCAGCGAACCGGCCTCGGCCATCAGGCGCGGCCGCGCCGTCTGCGGGTCGAACAGGAAGGCAAACCCGCCGGCCCGGTCGAGGCCGGATTCAGGGTTGCTGGTTGCCGCGTTGATTACCTTGAGGCCGAACAGGTCACGACCGGGCTCGCGCACCGCGCCGTGCATCGCGACGGACCTGGAGTACGCTCCGCAGGCATTAGTCCACGCCAGGTAGCCCTCGTCGGGAAGCACGGTCAGGCGCCGATGGTGAGCACGCAGGCAGTGCTCAACCACGGCAAGGACGTCAACCTCGGCCAGGCAGCGTTCGACCATGGCCCGGTCGAGCACGAGCATTTCGTCAGCGGTCGCCATTCACGACATTCTACGCCGAATAATCCGGGTTAATTGCCGAAGTCCGTTATACCTGGCTTTTTCGGAGACTTAGGGCTGCTCGACGGGGAGTTCGACTACGCGCCGGCTGACGGCAAGCTGAACCGCGCTGCCCTGCCTGCCCCTGACTGCCGGGCCAGGCACCACCACCTGCGCCTGGAACACCAGCGCCAGAAAGAACAGAGTGGCCGGGCGGCGGCGGGAACCGCCCGGCCAGTTACTCGTCGAGACGTCAGGACGTCAGGACGTCATCCCACTCGGTGGAGGTCGGGTCCGGTATCGAGTACCCGTCATCATGGTTGATCAACGTGATGGTGTACGAGTCACCAGCCGTGATCGAGGCACTGACCTGGACCCACGTGTTGTTGGTGTTGCAAGTGTGGGCCAGGACCGTGGAAGTAGTGCCGGTCGTGTTGTTCTTCAGCGTCGCGGTGGCGTAGTCGTACTGCACGGAGTCGTTGCAGTCGACGTTGTACCAGAAGGACACCTTGCTGCTACCACTCGGCGCGGTAAAGCTCTGCTTGAGAGTGGAGTTTCCGCTGGTCTCAGTGCCGGGTATGCCGGTGAGGCCCGCGTAGTTGCCGCTGTGCGGGTTGGTGGTGGTGACGGCCGTGCTGCCGCTCGAGGTCCAGCCGGTCAGGTTGCCGTCTTCGAAGCCGCCGTTGACGATGACATTGGTGCTGCCGGAGGAGCCGATAGTCCAGGTGAAGCTGGCTGATCCGCTGGCGCCGGTGGTGTCGGTGGCGGTGGCGGTGACGCTGTATGCCGCCGCGGTGGTTGGCGTGCCGCTGATCAGGCCGGTCGAGGAGTTGATCGACAGGCCTGACGGCAGACCGGTGGCTGACCAGGTGAAGGTCTGACCGGACTGGCTGTCGGTGGCGCTCAGCTGCAGGCTGGTCGCGGTGCCGACGGTACCGGTCTGACTACCCGGGCTGTTCACGGTTACCGTATTGCCGGTGCTGCCGCCGTTGGTGACGATCGAGTGACTGATCTCACACGTTCCGCCTCCGTCGTTGGCCCAGGTCGGCTGCATGGCGAAGCTGCCGGTCGTGAAGTTCACGTCCTGCGAAACCGCACCGCCGCCCTGGTCCCAGGCGCACAGGTCGCCGGTCTCGTAGCCAGAGGAGTTGGTCCAGCCGCCGGCCGGGTTCTGGTCGGTTATGGTCTCGGCGTACTCGTGCCCTTCGACGATCGACGCGCCATCGAGCGTGCCTGCGCTGCCAGAGTTCACGTAGTTCATGCCGCATGAGGTGCCGGCATCGGGGATGTACGGGAGGTTGGTGAACGCGATGTCTCCGTACGGTGAGGACACGCCGACGTAGGAGTCACCGTTCCAGTCGTGCCAGGCGCAGAAGCCCTGCTGCTGGTAGCTGTCCGGATCGGTGCCGGTGGGCGAGATGACGACGTACTGCGCGTCACGGTTGGATGCTGCGGTTGTGTTGCCGAAGTGTCCGGCCGCGTTCACGGCCTCGGTCCCAAGCTGAGCGGCCGTAGCCGCGGCCGGGGCCGAGCTGCTCTCGTCCACCCACACGCCTGACAGTGCGCCGCCGGTCGGGTAAGCGACGTGATACTGGTTGCTCGACGGGCAGGAGGTAGCACCGGTGGAGACGCCCTGGCAGTACTGAGTCATCACGCCGGACCAGAGCTCACCGCCGCTGCCCAGGCCCTTCATCAGCTCCTGCAGGTACGGCGCCATGCCGTCCGGATCACCGGACAAGGTGACGTCGCCGTTCGAATTGGTGCCCTGGGTGCCCCACTGCGAGCCCCAGAAGACCAGGTAGACTTTCTCATGGCCGGTGGTGACCCCGATCCCGTCGATGCCGCCGCCGAACGCAAGGTCATTCGAAGACGCGGCCGGAACGGCATGCGGGTGGCTGATCGCCCACTTGCGCATCATGGCGAGGCGGTGTCGAGTCGGGAAGACGCCATACCGGTAGGTATGGCCATGGGCCGGGTTGTACGGGTCTTGCAGCGAGTACATGCGCATCAGCAGGCTGGACCGGGCTGGATTGACAGGCCGCGTCGCTGCGGATGCGCCCACCGTGAGCTGGAAACTTACGCCGAGCGCCGCAGCGGTTAACGCTGCGGTACCGACGCGGAGGCTCCATCGGCGCGCGGAGGTGCGCAGGCTCATATTGCTCCCTTTCGTGCAGGTACAACCTGGCGCGGGCACAGTTGCCCGCGCCAGGCACACGACATCTAGTTAATGCCGCCTAGCCTGAAATTAACGACCGGCATATAGGTCGTCAATAGCAGGACGGTGCCAATCGGTCGCAGCGAGGGCCGGGACCGGCTTCGTTGCCGCGCAGTAGCTCTGGAAGATCTCGCGCGGGGTGGCGTCGGCCAGAACGGCTCCGGGGCAGTCGTTGAGCAGCTTCATGGCACTGAAGCCGATCGTGCGCAACTACCTGACCACCGACACGATCTTCGATTCCTTCGGCAACGTCCGCGAGGACTGGCGGCAACTGAAACCGCTGGTGGATTGGCTGACCGATCACGTCGGCCCCGCAGCGGACCCGGCGGCCGGGACTCCCCCGTAACGGGCCGGGCCACGCAGGCGATGGCTTACGACATGGTGCGCAAATGAGATCGGGCGTGCTGGCCTGGCGGGCTCCAGTCATGAGGCGCGCTGGTGGCTGTAGCGGGGCGTCCGACAGTACGGCTGCCCTGGGAAGCGAAGGACCCCAGCGTCCCGGCCGGGGTCCGTGGTGCGAACATGGATGATCCGGTGGTGGAACTACTCAGACGCTACGCAAACCGCTCTGACCTGCTGGTTGACCTCAGTCAGGCAGTCGATCGGCTTCAAGGTCGTCAGCTAGAACTTGCCACCGATCCACCCGACGAGCTGACCTCTTGCTGCCAGCAGCCTCGTAGGCGTCTTCTCTCTACTCGCTTCACCTACGATGACATAGCCTCCATGATCACCAAGTACGACCAAGGTGAGACAGCCAAGCTCATCGCTGCTGAGCACCAAATCAGCTTGACCAGTCTCAAGCGGCTAATACGGGAGCACGGAGTAAGGCGCAGGGATAGCGATAGCGCTAGATGAATCCTGGAGCCACTAATGCTCTAGAGTCA
>DAHVDE010000109.1 GCA_027313705.1 Actinomycetota bacterium
GGCGACCGCCATGCTGACGAGCGAACTCGGGCACGTGCGGACGTAGGCTGCCATCCCCAAGAGCCGGACAACCTCGTCCTCGCGTCCGGAACTGCCAAGACCCAGATCAGAGAAGGTGCCGTTGCCGCATCAAGCCGGTCAGCACCGCGACCCGCTGAGCCGGTATGGGTTTCTTTTCGGCCTCACCGGTCAGCTCACGGGCCGAGCCATACAACCACTGGCCGACGCCGGTCTGCTCGTCCATGACTATGAAGCGATCGGTCACAGCCGGTCTGCGGGCATCCGAGGGTGCGTAGCCGTCGCCGGGCTGCAGCAGTTGAGGCATGGGCAATGCCGTGGTCATGATTGATGGACTCCATTTCTAAAACGTCGCCTCCCACCTTGTGGGCACGCGTCGAGCGATGCCATGACGAGAAGGTATGAGCGGTACGCGCCGGATGCATATTCACGCGTGTCATCGCGTCCGACGAGGCTCACGCCATGAGTGCAGGCAATTCCGCGGTAAGCGCATCCATCGGCTGGTCGGTGTCCATCTGCGCGATCTGGACGCCAGCTTCTGCGAGCGCCGAGCGGACCCTGTCGACCTCAGCCTCGTAGTGCCGGTTCCGCGCCGCCAGCAGCCGCGGCGCATCGCCACGGCGTGGGTGCAACACGCCGCCGCAGCGGGCCAGCGCTTCGGGTCATCCTGCTCGCGACGGGCCAGGATGCGCAGGTCGCGGATGGGGTCCTGCTCGCATTGGTTACAGACTCGCCGTTCGAGCACCCGCCGTGCGCGGACGCTCCGGTCAGCCAGCAGCTCAACCGCTTGGACGATGCACGCCGGCGCTAGCTGGTGCAGGATGCCGAACAACAGCCGAATTTGGGTGGCCGAGCCGGGGAAGTTGTCGAGCAAAACGGCGCGGACCGCTGCCTCGGACGCCACCCGCCCGACGCTGCGCATCGACAGCACCGCCTGCAGGCACTCGACCGGGCACTCTGGCGTGATGGGTCCGTGGTGCGGCATCCTGCCGAAGCGCTGCTACCTGCCGCGTATGCTCGTAAAGACTCCAAGGTCCGCGTGACGGAGGCTCGCCAAGCAGCAACCGGAGCAACACGGTGGCCACAGCCCAACCAGCGCGCACTTGCGATCGGTGCGGTACCCGTTTGGCGCGCGACCACACCGACACCCGGTGCAGTTCATGCCGTCGCGGCGCCGCTTTGAAGCCGCCGGCTGTGCCGCGCGAGTTCTGGGACATCACAGCCATGCGCGACGCGCTGGCAACCTGGCACATGGGCCGGGTGATCTACGCCTACCGGACTCACCCGTGGCACCGTCGACTGCTGTCGCAGGATGTTGTCGGCGGCTGGCTCAACCTCACGCAGTCGCAGCTCAGCCGGATTGAGAGCGGGCGGGTCATCGAGGACCTCGGTCGGCTCGTCCACTACGCCCGGATCTTGGGCATCCCCAGTGAGTTGCTGTGGTTCAAGCTGCCGGACGCCGACAGTGCCGACACTGGGGCCACCCCGAGTGCGCCAGCTTCGTTCACGCTGCCGGTGATCGCCAACGGCCAGTGGGTGCTCCTGCCTATCGATGCCGACACGGCCCTAGCACAGGGCCTTGAACCGCTGCTCTGCCAGTTCGCCGGTCCTGACGAGGCAGCGCAGCAGTTCGACGGCCTGCCGTTCCCGATGCGCGCGCCAGCGCAACGGAGCCGAACCGTTCAAGCGCTGGCTGCGGCTGATGTGGCCGAGCTGGAGCATCTGGCCGCTGCACTCAACGATGCCCGCCGGTACCTCGACGGTTCGGTCGTCAACCTGTTCCGCCAGCAGCTCGACCGGAGCAAGGCCGACGACGGGAACCGCGGGCCGGCGAAGGCGCTGCCCATCGTGCTCGGCATCCTGGGCGCGATCTCCGAGCACGCCCGCGAAGTCAAGCCGGACATCCGGTGCCAGCTTCTCTCGCTTGGTGCCGATGGCGCGGAGTTCGCCGGCTGGCTCTACCGCGACCTCCAGGACTCGACCAGCGCCACGTACTGGTACGACCGGGCGATGGAGTGGGCGCAGCAAGCCCACGACACCGCCATGCAGGGCTACGTGCTCCTCAAGAAGTCGCAGATGGCCTATGAAGAGCACGATGTCCACCGCGTCGTCGTCTTCGCGGAGGCCGCGCACCAGGGGCCGTGGGTTCTCCCGCCCGCCATCCAGGCCGAAGTCACTCAGCAGCAGGCGTTGGGCCTGGCGATGGCCGGCGAGCCGATGAGCGCCGTCGAGCGGCACATGCACGAGGCCCGCGAGCTGCTTGCCGGGATGCAGCCAGACACTGCGGAACCCGGCACTGCGTACTTCACGCTGGACACGCTGGTGCTCCGCCAGGCCACCTGCTACACCGAAGCAGGCAAACCAGCGAAGGCCGCGCTGCTCTTCGACAAAGTCCTGGCGAGCGGTAAGCTTTCGCACCGCGATATAGGTTTCTTCCGTGCCCGGCGGGCCACCGCCCTCGCGCTCTCGGGCGAGCCGGACGAAGCCGCCGCGATCGGCCTGCAAGCCGTCCAGACCGCACGGGAGATGAACTCGGAGCGCACCGTGCGCATCCTGACCGAGACCTTGCAAGTGCTCCAGCCCTGGAGCGGTCGGCCTGGTCCCCGCGCACTCAAGCAGGCGGTGCTGACGAGCCCGCGGTGACCCATTCGGCGACGATGTGGATCACGAAGGCTTGCCACTCCTGACTCTGCGGGTTGAGGTATTGCGGGTCGTCGTGGACGGCGAAGCCGTGCTGGCTGCCCTCGATCTCGACCAGCCGGTGCTCGGCGGTGAACAACGGCATGGCCGCCCGGGAAACCTCGATGGGCACGAATGTGTCTTCCGTGCCGTGCACTACGAGCGTCGGCGTGGTGATGTCGCCGAGCACGTCCAGTGGCTTGAACCAGAAGACCTCATTGAGGACGCCGTAGCCGTGCCGCAAGGTGGGCGTGAACTGGATGTAGCCCTGCTCGCGCAACTGCCCCGCCGTCTCGTCGTCGAGATGGTCGTCGTGCCAGTAGGGGCGGGTGTCGATCGTGCGCAGCTTGTAGTCGAGTTGCGGGTTGAGCAGCACCAGGCGGTAGATCTCTGCAGGCCGCTTGGCGGCGTAGTAGGCGCAAATGCCGCCGGTGAAGCTCGCGCCGAGGAGGCTCAAGCGTACGGCGCCGGTCGCCTCCTGCGCCGACGCCAGCGCCACGCGGATGTCGTTGAGGATGGCGGTGAGCGTCAGGTCTTCCTGCTGCCCCTGGCTCTCACCATGTCCGCGGAGGTCGAAGCGTAGGGAAGCCACACCGGCCTCCGCGAGTCCGGCCGCCAAGCGCGTGAAGAAGCCGCCTTCCTCACGGGTGACGCCACCACCGTGGACGAGGACCACGGCCTGCTCCGGGGATTCGTCCGGCGTGACGAGCGTAGCGGCCAGGTGGAGGCCGTCAAGAGTGCGGACACTGGTGCCGTGCTCGGAAGGCATGGCGGCTCCTTTGGGTAGCGGGTGACGGTTTCATCCTCGCAACGCACTGCGGGCTCACGCCATGCGCCCGACGCATACCAACTGAGCCGCAGTGATTCAGCCAAGCCCGGCTACGCCACCAGCAGCGCAGTCACAATGACCCCGGTCACGATGAGCACGATGGGGCGGTTATGAGCTATCGACCATGCCGCAGCGCGCCGATACCGCATATGGCTCATCTGGCGGCATATCGCTCTATTACTTGCTCAGGTGCGGCCCGCAGGTCGGTGGTCGCCAGGGCCAGGTCGTACCCGCTGGCGGAGCGGTCGCGGATCAAGATGGCGTTCACTGTCCGGCTGGCGAAGACGCCTTGCCACAGGCAGGTGATCACGGCGGCCTGGATGGTCGCGGTCCTGCCGTAGCGGCGGACGGTGACCGGCTGGAAGCGGGCCGCCTTGGCCAGGCCGGCCAGGGACGGCAGGCGGGCGCCATTGACCCGGGGGCGGCCCCACTTCCCGGTGCGGGGGCCGGGCGGCTCGTGCAGGGCGGCGTCCTTGCGCAGCCGGGTGGTCCAGGTGACCTGGCCGGGCAGCCGGGACAGCTCCTTGCCGGCGTAGGCGGAGTCTGCGACGACATGGATCGTCCGGCCGGGCAGGGCGCGGGCCAGCTCCGACATCATCTGCCTGGCCTGGGTCAGCCGGGACGCCAGGGCCGGCTTCAGGTCCTTGCGGATCAGCTGGGCCATGACCGGCAGCGCCACCGGCCTGGTCATGAACGGCAGGGACACGATCACCGCCGCGATCACCCAGTTGTTGCCGAATCCGACCGGGTGATCACCCCTGGCCGAGCCGTCATGGAACCACCCGGCGGAGTACACCTTCTTCCCGGTCCTGCGAAACAGCGTGTCGTCGATCGCGACCAGGACCGGCCGCCCCTCCGGGACCAGCAGCGTGACGACCAGGCGCGCTAAGGCCAGGCCCAGCGCGCCGGCGTCCCGCCTGGCACGGGAGAAGAACCGGTGCGCCCGGTGATGAGGCCAGACGGCCGCCAGCCCGGCTCCCGTGAGCATCCCGCACACGGTCCGCCTCCCGGTCTGGTCCAGGAACCCGGCGGCCAGCGCCCGGAACGTCCGGTACGACGGCGAGGTGAACAGCGGGCGGAACCAGGCGAGCAGCTCCTCTAGCGAGCCGGGAAGCGGTACGGTCTGATCCGGGAGCATCGGCGCTCACTTTCAGTGAGGACATAAGCACGCCGATGCTCCCGCGATCATCAGCCCCGCCTCGGGATTCCATGATCAGCCGGCGTCTCGCCCCCCGCCCCGCGTGGTCACGCCCCCCCGGCCCGTCACTCGCCCACCACCCCCGAAAAGGCGAAAGTCGAGTTCCAGCCACGCTCAGTGAATATCGCGGTTGCAGCCTTGCCGGACTGTACCGGCGCCACTGCGTCACGGTGAGTGGAAACTGCAGCCCAATCACGTCGGTCGTCCGGACGGCCGGGCTACCGTCTTCGGTGTCATGCCGCCTGACGAACGCTCCCGCTGGTGGCGTAGGCAGCTAGTGAAGGCTGCCCGGGCTACTGACTTCTACGCCAACCTGGCAGAGGGTTCGTGGCAGTGACTGTCTACGCCGAGCTTGTCGATCCGGAATCTGATGAAGCGCAGACAGCGGTAGAGCCTGAGTCGGCTTTGCGGCTTGGCCCGACCGATTCTGTCACCCTCGCATATACCGATGACCTCGCCGAACGCTGGCCGGAACTAGAGGATTTCCTGCGGCGGACATTGCTAGCTGCGACTGAGTACTTCATCGAGCGCCTTGGCTAGCAGGCAAGGGCATAATGGGCGGGTCAGCAGCGTTGTCCGCAGCGTTGTCCGCAGTGGGCTGGCGTCCGCCCGGCGGAATGATTACGTCTGAGTACTCATCGGAGGATTAGCGACGTGAGCGTGCACGACATCGATCTTCAGACGCTGGCAGGCAAGCCCGCGTCGCTCGGCGACTTCGCCGGCTCCACCGTCCTGGTAGTCAACGTGGCGTCCAAGTGCGGACTGACACCGCAGTACGCCGGACTGCAGCGGTTGCATGACAGGTTCGCCGGCCAGGGTTTCGCGGTGGCGGGCTTCCCCTGCAACCAGTTCGGCGCGCAGGAGCCGGGTGCCGCCGACGAGATCAGCGAGTTCTGCTCGGTGAACTATGGCGTCACCTTCCCCATGTTCGCCAAGATCGACGTCAACGGCGCGGACCGGCATCCGCTCTACGCGCAGCTCACCGAATTCCCCGACGCCGAGGGTAACGCGGGCGACATCCAGTGGAACTTCGAGAAGTTCCTGGTCGACGGCGAAGGCAATGTCGTGGCGAGGTTCCGGCCGATGACCGAGCCTGAGGCGCCAGAGGTGGTCGCCGCGATCGAGGAGCAACTGGCCGGCTAGCCCTGTGGTCAGGCGAACCTGGCCGGGCCGCGCTTGACCATCTGGTCGGCGATGATGGCCCGCTGTACCTCGCTGGTGCCTTCCCAGATCCGCTCCACCCGCAGTTCGCGGTAGAAGCGCTCGGCGGCGTACTCGCGCATGTAGCCGCGCCCGCCGAAGACCTGGACGGCACGGTCGGCCACCCGGTTCGCCATCTCGGCCGCGTACAGCTTGGCCATCGAGCACTGGCCGTGCTGTACCTTCACGTCGGCGCCGGCGTCGATGTTCCTCGCGGTCTCGTAGGTGAGCGACCTGGCCGCGAACAACTCGGTCAGGCTGTCGGCCAGCATGGCCTGCACCGCGCCGAAGCTGGCGATCGGCTGGCCCTGTACCACGCGCTCCTTCGCGAACACGGTCATCTCGGCGACGAGTCGCTCGGCCGCCCCGAGGCAACGCGCGGCCACCATCAGGCGCTCGAACCTGAACCACTCGTAGGCGAAGCTCATACCGTCGCCCTCGGCGCCCACTAGCTGGGAGGCGGGCACCCGCACGTTCTCGAAGGCCACGATCGGATGCTGGTGTGCCGTGCCGAGGGTATGCATGTACGCGGGGACCCGCACCACCTTGACTCCAGGGCTCGGCAGGTCCACGAGGAACATGGCGTGCTCACCCGCGTGCTCGCCGCCGACCAGCTTGCCATGGAAGAACGCGTAATCGGCGCAGTTGTACGAGGTGACGTGCCATTTCACGCCGTTCAGCAGGTAGTCGCCGCCGACTCGCGCCGCGGTCGCCACGATGGCGTCCACGTCCGAGCCGGCGCCTTCCTCGGTGATCGCGTAGCACTCGTCGCGCTCGCCCCGCGCGGCCGGCCGGACGTAGCGCTCGATCTGGTCTTGCGTGGCCACGGCGGGCAGCCAGGATGGCGGCGTGGCGACCACCCAGGCGAGTGCGTTGGTCACCCGGCCGACCTGTTCTTGGATCAGCACCTGCTGAAGCGACGTGCAGCCGCCGCCGCCATACTCCTTCGGCAGGTTCGCCGCGTAGATGCCCAGCTCGATGGCCCGCTTCTGATGCGATTCCTCGAGGCCTGCCGCCAGTTCGCCGCCAGCCAGTTCGACCTCGGTCTCGAGCGGGATAAGCGAATCGGCGAACTCCCTGGCCCTGGACTGGAAATCGAGATCGGCAGCCGACAGCCCGTACATGAGGTCCTCCGGGAAGCACGAGAAGAGAGAGATATTGACTGAACGTTCAGTCTATGCCAGCATCGGGTTCATGCCAATGGTGTCTTCTGGCCTGCCTACCTTGCAGGCCGTGCGGACCAGCACTGGCGAGATCGCGACACACCTGGTGGTGCTTACTGGCGGCCCGCAACTGGCGGAAGTGGGCAGGCGTGCGGGCGTGCGGATTCCGGCCGGGGGAGTGCGGCACCAGGTCGCGGTCACCGCGCCGCATCGCGACCTCGCGCCTGAGCGGCTGCCGATGGTGTTCGACGTGGCTTCTGGGCTTTACTGGCGCCCGGAGGAGGGCGGGATGCTGTTCGGGATGTCCAACCCCGGCGAGCCGCCCGGTGAGGCGCGCGGCCTCGACCTGACCTACCTGGAGCAGATGCGGCGGCGGGCATCATGTGGGGTCCCGCGGTCGCCAGGGCCGCCGCCGACGTGGCGCTCACCGGAAAGTCGGGAGTCACGGACACCGCCGCGCTCGGCCTGGACCGTTTTGACGAAGCCGGCCGCAGCAGGCTGGCGACCGACCCGATCGCCTTGCCCTTCCCTGAGCAAGCTCCAGAACATGCACTGACCGAAGAAGGAACGGAAAGGAACTGATGATGACCGACCTGACGCCCTATCTCGCCGGCGCCGCGACCGCGGAGCTTGAGGACTGGGGGCCGCTCGCGGAGGCCGCTGGCGAGGAGATGGCCACCGCCGGCCTGACCTTGTGGAAGGACGGCGACCAGGAGGTCGGGGTCTGGGAATGCACGCCAGGCCCGTCTTACTGGACGCTGGAAACCCACGAGTTCGTGCAGATCCTGGCAGGCCGGATGACCGTGACCCCGGACGGCGGGGAGCCGGCCGAGATCGGCGCGGGCGACACCGCGGTGTTCCCGCGCGGCTGGGCCGGGACCTGGCAGATTCACGAGACCATCCGCAAGGTCTACGTGATCTTCGAGTAAGCCAGCGTCCCGGCCTTGGCCTTAGTGGTGCAATTCGGCGTTGACTCCGGTGATTTGCGCATACGTGACGGTGATCACCTTGGCGGTTTTCGCCGAGTTCGCGCCGCTCCACCATTGGGTAGCGAAGCCAGAGTCGCCGCAGCCCGAGCTGAATTCGAGCTGGTAGCGCCCTGGCCACAGCCCGGCCAGCCGGTAGCTGCCCGCGTGGTCGGTAACGGCGAGTTCAGAGGCGAGCGGCACGCCGAGCCCTGGCGGTGCCGCCGTCTTGAACGGAACCGCGGTCACGCACTCCCCGGGTACTGGAGTGAGCGTGGTCGTGGTGACGGTACCGCTGACCGAGCCGAATGGCCCCATGACCGCGTCGATGCCGCCGGTTTGCTTGCCCGCAGTGACCGTGACCGAGGCCGTGGTTGCCTCGGTCGGCTTGCCGCCATACCACTGCGGTGCCACCGGGATGGCCTGGTCAGGGAAGTTGTCGCAGACCGCGAGCCCGAAGTACACGTGGTACGTGCCAGGGGCCAGGCCAGTGACGGAGTAGTTGCCTGCGGCGTTTGCGGTGCCGACGGCGATGCTGCCTGCCGGGTTCACCCGCGCCGCGTAGACGCACGCCCCGGCGGCCGGCCTCGCGGCGCCCGCGGTTACCTGGCCGGAGATCGAGCCTGCGGTGACGATCTTGAAGGTGGGCACGTTCGTGGTGCGAGGCGCGATCACCCGCACCTGGTCAGTCCTGGTCTGCGTGGCCAGGTTCACGCCCTTGGCCCCGCAGGGACTGAACGTGATCGAGTACCTGCCCGAGGCCAGGCCGGTTATCTTGTAGCGGCCTGAGCTGCTGGTGAACGCTTCTCCTTGGGCCAGAGCCGCCGAGTCGGAGGCGAAAGCGCAGGCATTGGCAAGCGGCCGGCCTGACGGGCCGGTCACTATCCCGGTGAGCGATCCGCCCGCGGCGAGCGCGGCGCTGACGCCCTTGCTTGTCTGCCCGGCCCTGACCTGAACGAGCGTCGCCGAGCCGACGGTGTGCCGGTTCTTGTACCACTGCGAGGCGTACTCTTGTCCCTGGCGGCAATCGAGGTACTGCACCAGGTAGCGGCCGGCCAGCAGGCCATGGATGACGTAGGCGCCGTTCTTGCCGGTGAGACCGCTGTCGGTCACCTCTGGGATGCCGCCTTGGCCGGCCGGCGCCGCTAGCACGCAGACCTGGGAAAGCGGCTTGCCCGCTGCGTTCGTCACAGTGCCAGAGATCGCGCCCGCCTGGCTGAGCCTGGCGTTGATCCGCGCCGTTGAGTACGAACTGGTGGACACCGCGGTAGCCGTCTGCAGGGTGGCCTGCGCCTTGTACCACTGCATGGCGTAGCGCCCGCACCCGAAGGCGAGGTCGAAGGAGGAGATCGGCAGGTTCGCCAGCTCGTAGTGACCGTCCTGGGACATCGTGACCCCGGCGGCTGTGCCAGTGAGGTTGGACTGCGAGAAGTAGCCCTGCTGCGGACTCACGCTCACGCAGGCGCCGGTGACCGGATGACCGCTGGTGTCAGTGACCATGCCCGTGATCGTGCCGCCAGGCTGCATGACGGCGTTCACCCCCGAGGTGATCGTGGCCGCCTTGAACGCGACAAGCGTGGCAAACGGGCTGGTCGGCTCGTTGTTGTAGAACTGCGGCGCCACGCTGCCCGCATTGCCGCAGCCGCCGAAGAACTGGACCTGGTAGGAGCCTGGCAGTATGCCGATGAGCCGGTAACTTCCGTTAGGCCCAGTCGTGGTCAGGTCGGCGTTGTTGTCGTTGATCAGCACGCAGACGCCGCTGAGCGGGTGCCCGTTAGCCTCGGTCACGACGCCGGAGATGCCGGCCGCTTCGGTGAGGTAGACGTTGAAACCCGTGTCCTGCTCGCCGGTTCTAAGGCCCGCCTGCACCTGCCGGCCGAGGTAGTGGTCTGTCGGGCTGGCGCCGCAGGAAGGATCGAACTGAAGACTGTACTCGCCGGCGGCCAGCCCGCTGATCGAGTAACCGCCGTCCTTGCCGGTCGTCGTGTAGCCGTACTCATTACCGTCGGCGTTGTCCACGGCGGCTACGCAGACCCCGGCCAGCGGTATCCCGGTCGCGTCGGTGGCCCGCACCGTGCCTGCCACCTTGGCGCCAGGCTGCAGGGTGGCGCTGATGCCGGTGAAGACGCCTGCGCCGGCCAGCTTGATCGTGCGTGCCCTTTTCTGCGAGGTCGCGCTACGCCACCACTGGAAGGCATAGTCGCCCTTGGCGCCGCAGCCAGCGAAGATGATCTGGTAGGAGCCGGGGAACATGCCGCGGGCGGCGTAGTGCCCTGTGCTTTGCGCGGTCAGCGTGTAGTCGACGAAAGAGCCACTGGTGCTCCCCTGCACGTTCGCGCAAGCACCGGGCAATGGCTTGCCTGAGGTGTTGCGGACGGCGCCGGTGATCTCGCCGCCGAGCGACAGTTTCGCGTCGATGCCCCTGGTTTCCTTGCCGGCCTTGACCGCGACGCTAGCTACCTTGCCGGTGGGGAAGAGCGAGTTGACTTGCGGGAACCACTGCGGCAGCCAGTTGCCGGCGTTGGGGCACGTCTTCGAGCCGTCGGCGACGAACTCGACCTGGTACTTGCCTGGCTTCAGTCCGGTGATCAGGTAGGTGCCGTTCCTGGCCGTCCTGGCCATTACCGGACTGGCGAAAGATGCTGGATAGGCGACCGCGCACAGGCCGGCCACGGGCAGCTTGCGCTTGCCTGCGACGACGAGCCCGGCAATGCTGCCTTTGCGTGCGGCCCCTGCCCGGGTGAGCGATCTGGCCGCGCTGGTGACCTGGCCAGGTGGCGCCCAGACGAAAGCCGGACGCGCGGTCGTGATCATCCCGGCAGCCACTGTCAGGCTCGAACGCGGCGCGGTCACGGCGAACAGCGAAGGCCGGGCAGAAGCGGCGGCGTTCCTGCACAGGGAGAAACGCAGCGCGTACTCACCGGAAGGCAGGCCGGTCAGCAAGTAGCTGTGATCCGAGCCGACCATGGCGGTCTTTCCTGATGTCGCATTCTTGCCGACGGCGGTGACGCAGACCTGGCCGGCCGCGTGGCCGGTGACATGTCCTGAGATGACCCCCGTCCTCGCCTTGACGGTGCCTGCCTTGATAAAGCTTTCGCCGCGCGCAGCGCCTGCGAGCAGGCGATCGCGGCTGAGCAGGCTCGTCAGGAAGGTGCGCGGGCTAGTAGCGGAGTTCAGGCCGCTTAGCGCGGACCGCAGGTCGTTCGCCTGCGCCTGACTCGCGGGCGCAAGCGTCCCGATGAGTCCGAGCGTCAACGTCAGCGCCACGCCGGCGAGGCCGGTCCGGTTCACTACCCGGACCGCGCGACGCAATGACGAGCCTTGCATAGATCAGCCTCACTCTCGCGGTATGCCTGCCCGAAGTGACCTCAATTCGCGGGCAAGCGCGGCAAGCATATGACATTCAAAGATGGCATATTTCGGCAAGGCAACTATTACCCGTTTCACCACACAGGCAGATGAGCTGGCTGTTGCTGGCTAAGATCACGTCAAGTCAGGACAGAACTACTAGGATGCGCCAATGAGCCAAGCTGAGGGAGAGGTGCGGACACCCGCGGGCGGCGCCCTGGTACCGCTTGGCCAGGTTGAGCGGCGGGACGACTGGGCCGACCTCAGGAGTGCGATCCGGCTCTTCAAGCGCGGGCGGCCGGTCCTGGTTACTGCCGTCGTCATGGTGGTGGCGCAGGTCATCTGG
>DAHVDE010000022.1 GCA_027313705.1 Actinomycetota bacterium
GGCGGTGTCTGCGATGCGGTCCCAGCTTGCCGGGCTGATGGCTCATGAGCACGCGCCGCTGGTGGTGGCGCAGCAGGCCAGCGGGCTGCCCGCTCAGCTTCCCCTGTTCACCGCGCTGCTCAACTACCGGCACAGCCAGCCAAGGCAGCGTGAAGGTACCGTCGCTAAGGAACTCCGCCAGGCAACCACGCAAGGCGGCACCAATTACCCGCTCACCATCTCGGTCGATGACACAGGGAACGGGTTCTGGTTCACCACGGAGGTAGTCGCGCCTGGTGACCCTGGCCTGGTGTGCGCGCTCCTGCACGCCGCGCTTGACAGCCTCGTTACGGCACTTGAACACCATCCCGACTGGCCGCTGCGGCAGGTCGAGGTGGTGTCAGGGGCGGTGCGTGCGCAGGTAGTCCAGAAGTGGAACGAGACCGGGCGCGAGGTGCCTGCCGGGTCGGTTCTTGACTGGTTCGGCGAGCAGGTGGCGCGGGTTCCCGATGCGGTGGCAGTGGTGGCGGGGGATGGCCGCGTCACGTATGCGGGCCTGGACGCGCTGGCCGGGCGGCTGGCTGAGGTCCTGGTGCGGACGGGCGCGGGGCCTGAGCGCCTGGTCGCGGTAGCGCTCGAGCGTTCTGCGCTGCTGGTAGCGGCGCTGCTTGGAGTGTGGCGGGCAGGGGCGGCATACGTGCCGGTGGATCCTGGCTATCCCGCGGAGCGGGTGGCGTTCATGCTGGCGGACGCGGATCCCGTGGTAGTGGTGACGAGCGGTGCCCTGGCCGGCGGACTTCAGTCGGCCGGCCTGCCTGTCGTGCTTGCCGATGGCGACGCGGTCCGCGGTGCTGCCGTGATCTCCGGGGCTCGCGGCGCCTTGGCACTCCCGAAGAGCCCGGCGTACGTGATTTACACCTCAGGATCGACCGGGGTGCCTAAGGGCGTGGTGGTGACGCACGGCGGCCTGGCCAACTACGTGGACTGGTGCCGCAGGGCGTATCCCGAGGTGGCAGTGAGCAGCCTGCTGCACGCTCCGGTGTCGTTCGACGCGGGCGTGACAGGGTTGTTCGGCGGGCTCGCAAGCGGCGGCCAGGTGGTGGTCGCGGGGCTAGATGAGGGCCTGACCGGGTTGCTCGCCGGGGCACGGCTTGCCTTCCTGAAGATCACTCCAAGTCACCTGCCGGTGCTCGATGCCGTGGCAGCGGCGGTTCCTTCTGGCCGGCTGATGACGGGCGGGGAGGCGGCGCGGCCCGGGCTCCTCGCGGAGTGGCATGAGCGGCATCCCGCGGTCACGGTGGTTTCTCACTACGGGCCCACTGAGGTGACCGTGGGGTGCACGGACTACGTGGCAGGATCGAAGGACCTGGTGCCAGGCGGTGTGCTGCCGATCGGCGCGCCGATGGCCAATACGCGGGTGTTCGTGCTCGACAGGTGGCTGTGCCCGGTGCCGCCTGGGGTGGCGGGCGAGTTGTACGTGGCGGGTGCCCAGCTGGCCAGGGGCTACCTGGGGCGTGCTGGCCTGACGGGTGAGCGTTTCGTGGCATGCCCGTTCGGTTCCGGCGGTGAGCGGATGTACCGCACAGGCGACGTGGTGCGGTGGATAGCGCAGGGTGAAGGCGCGGCTTGCCGTGGCCAGCTGGAGTTCCTCGGGCGGGCCGATGGGCAGGTGAAGGTCCGCGGGTTCCGTATCGAGCCAGGCGAGATCGAATCCGTACTCGCGCAGTGCCCGGGCGTGGCGCAGGCGGCGGTGACGGTCAGGGAGGACGCAGGCGGCGGCAGGCTGGCGGCTTACCTGGTTCCCGAGTGCGGCGCAGGGGACGCGGCCGAGCTGGCGGCTCGCGTCCGCAGGCACGCCGGGGAACGGCTGCCTGACCACATGGTGCCCGCGGCGGTGGTGGTGCTCGACGCGCTGCCGCTTTTGCCGAGCGGGAAGCTGGACCGTGCCGCGCTGCCAGCCCCTGACTACGGTGCGGCGGCAAGCGCTGATGGACGGGAACCGCGCACCGTGGCCGAGGAGATCGTGTGCGGCCTGTTCGCCGAGGTACTCGAACTGCGCAGCGTCGGTGCCGACGACAACTTCTTCGAGCTCGGCGGCCATTCGCTGCTTGCCTTGCGGCTGGTGGAGCGGCTGCGCGGGGAGGGCATGCAGGTGCCGGTGCGGGCGCTGTTCGAGGCGCCGACTCCGGCCGGGCTGGCGGCGGTAGCGGCGCCTGCCGTGCAAGCCGCGCCGCCGAACCTGATCCCGGCCGGGGCGCGGGAGATCACGCCGGAGATGCTGACTCTGGCAGAGCTTGACGCCGGTCAGATCGCTGCGGCGATCGCGGCGGTGGACGGCGGGGCGGCGAATGTGGCCGACATCTACCCGCTGGCGCCGCTGCAGGAAGGGATGCTGTTCCACCACCTGCTGGCCGGACCTGACGAGCCAGATGTCTACCTTGAGTCCTCTGCGCTCGCATTCGACTCCCGTATGCTGCTCGACCAGTTCACTACCGTGCTCGGCCAGGTGATCGCACGGCATGACATCTTCCGTACGTCACTGGCATGGCAGGGCCTGCCAGAGCCGGTGCAGGTGGTGTGGCGGCATGCGGCACTGCCGGTGACCGAGGTCGCCGCGGGCGCCGGCCAGGACACTGCTTCTGCCCTGGCGGCCGCGGCTGAGCCGATGCAGCTTGACCGGGCGCCGCTGCTGCGGCTGTACGTGGCGGCCGAGCCTGACACCGGCCGGTGGCTGGCGTTGCTGCAGCGGCATCACCTGGTGCTCGATCACACCGGCATGGAAGTGGTAGTCGGTGAGATCACCGCCCTGCTTGCGGGGCAGGCTGACCGGCTGCCTGCGCCGGTGCCTTTCCGCGATTTCGTGGCGCAGGCGCGGCTTGGCGTTTCCAGGGAAGAGCACCTGGCGTACTTCGCTGCGCTGCTCGGCGATGTGTCCGAGCCGACGGCGCCGTTCGGCCTGCTTGACGCGCGCCAGGACGGGCTTGCGGCGGTGCCGGCCAGGATCAGGGTGGAGGCGGGACTGGCTGACCTGGTGCGGGACCAGGCGCGGGCAGCGGGGGTGTCCGCGGCGACGCTGTTCCACGTGGCATGGGCACGGGTACTCGCGGTGCTCTCCGGCCGCGATGACGTGGTGTTCGGCACGGTGCTTTTCGGCCGGATGGCCGGGGGGGCGGGCGCGGACCGCGCGCTCGGCATGTTCATGAACACCCTGCCGGTGCGGGTCGACACCGGCGGCTGCGATGTCGCCGGAGCGGTGACGGCGATGCGGTCACAACTCGCCGGGCTGATGGCACACGAGCATGCTCCCCTGGCACTTGCCCAGCAGGCCAGCGCGCTGCCGCCCAAGCTGCCCCTGTTCACCGCGCTGCTTGACTTCAGGTACAGCCCGCGCAAGCAGCGCCAGGAAGCCGGCCAGCATAACGTCTCCGGCATACACCAGATGCCGTCGCGTGACCGCACGAACTACCCGCTGGCCATCTCGGTAGATGACACGGGGACCGGATTCGTGCTGACGGCGGAAGTGGTACCGCCTGGTGACCCCGCCCTGGTGTGCGCACTGCTTGATGCCGCAGTCGACGGCCTGGCGACCGCGCTCTCGCACGCGCCAGGCACCCCGCTGCGGCAGGTGCAGGTGCTGAGCGCGGCGCAGCGGGCTCAGCTCATCGACGGCTGTAACGACACCGCGGCGGCGATACCGGCCATGACGCTGGCCGAGCTGTTCCAGGCTCAGGCGGAAAGGACCCCAGACGCGGTCGCGGTGTCCTGTGCAGGCGACACGGTGACCTATGCGCAGCTCAACGAAGCGGCCAACCGGCTGGCCAGGGTACTTGCCTCGCACGGCGCCCGGCCGGAGACGCTAGTCGCGGTGGCGATGGACCGCTCGGCCGCGCTGGTCACCGCGCTCCTTGCGGTGCTGAAGTCGGGTGCGGCGTACCTGCCGGTCGACCCGGCTTATCCGAGCGGGCGGATCGCCGCCATGCTGGCAGATGCCAGACCGCGGTGCGTGCTCGCCGACAGCGATTCGGCGGCCGGGCTGCGTGCCTCGTGCGTCGTGCCGCTCCTGGTCGCAGGCGAGCCTGGACTGCGCGCCGGCCTGGCGGCACAGGCGGGCGGTGACCTGAACGAGGAAGAGCGGCCGGCGCCGCTCCCCGCGCATCCGGCCTATGTGATCTATACCTCAGGGTCAACAGGTACCCCCAAGGGCGTCGTGGTCACGCAGCACGGGGTGGTGAACTTCGCCGCCGCGATGGCGGCGCGGTTCCCGCTCGGCACCGGTGACCGGCTGCTCGCCGTGACGACCGTGTCTTTCGACATCCACGTGCTCGAGCTGTACCTGCCGCTGCTCGCCGGCGCGGGTGTGGTGATCGCGGGCCGGGACCCGGTGCGGGATCCGGCGTTGCTTGCCGGGCTGATCCGACGGACCGGAGTGACCATCATGCAGGCCACGCCGGCGTTGTGGCAGGCGCTGCTTGCCGGGCACGCGCAGGCCGCGGCCGGGTTGCGGATGCTCGCTGGCGGTGAGCTGCTGCCGCCCGCGCTTGCCGCCAGGATGCGGCAACTCTCCGGGCACGTCGCGAATCTGTACGGGCCGACAGAGACGACCGTGTGGTCGGCGACCGCGTCGGGCGCGCTCGACCGTGACCCCGAGCCGGTCGGCACTCCGGTGCTCAACACCCGCGGGTACGTGCTTGATGCCAGCCTGTGCCCAGTGCCTGCCGGGGTGGCGGGGGAACTGTACATCGCCGGGGCCGGGCTGGCCCGCGGTTACCTCGGCCGGGTCGCGCTGACCGCGGAGCGGTTCGTGGCCTGTCCGTTCGGCGGCCCCGGAGAGCGGATGTACCGCACTGGTGACCTGGCCAGGTGGACGGCGCCCGAGGCAGGCGAGGCGGGCGAGTGGCAGCTCGTGATCTGCGGGCGTGCCGACGAGCAGGTCAAGATCCGCGGCTTCAGGATCGAGCCAGGCGAGATCGAGGCGGTGCTCGGTGCCTGCGCTGGCGTGGGCCAGGTCGCCGTCATCGCACGGGAGGACGCTGAGGGTGACCGGCGGCTTGCCGCGTACCTGGTCCCGGCCCTAAGCGCGCAGGCCGACGATGCCGGGCTGGCTGCGCGGGTGCGGGAGTACGCGGCCGAGCGGCTGCCCGACTACCTGATGCCGTCCGCGATCGTGGTGCTGCCCGCGCTGCCGTTGACGCCAAGCGGCAAGCTCGACCGCAAGTCGCTGCCCGCGCCTGACTACGCCGCGACCGTAGGCGGGCGCGGGCCGCAGACAGCGATCGAGGAGATCGTGTGCGGCCTGTTCGCCGCTGTGCTTGGCGTGCCGGACGTCGGCGCCGCTGATGACTTTTTCGCGCTCGGCGGGCACTCGCTGCTCGCGGTGCGGCTGACGAGCCGGGTGCGGGCCGTGCTTGGCGTCGAAATGCCGGTACGGGCGCTGTTCGCGGCACCGACCCCGGCCGCGCTCGCGGTGTGGCTGGCGCAGGCGGACCAGGCCAGGCTGCCGCTGACGCTGATGCCGGCACCAGGCCGGGTGCCCTTGTCCTTCGCGCAGCAGCGGCTGTGGTTCATCGCACAGCTCGACGGCCAGAACTCGGCTGAGAACACCCCGGTAGCCGTCCGGCTTGACGGCGACCTGGATGCCGGGGCACTGCAGGCGGCACTCGCGGATGTCATCGGCAGGCACGAGGTGCTGCGCACCGTGTTCCCTGCGGTAGATGGAGAGCCGCGCCAGCAGGTCATCGAGATGGCCGCGCTCGGCTGGGCCTTGCAGGTCACGACGGTGCGGGAAGACGAGCTTGCCGGGGTCGTCGCGGCGGCGGCCGGCCGGCCGTTCGACCTGACGACGGAGATTCCGGTGCGGGCAAGGCTGCTTGCGCTGGCCCCTGACGTCCATGTGCTTGTGGTCGTGATCCATCACATCGCCACCGATGGCTGGTCGACCGGGCTGCTGTCGCGTGACCTGAGCATCGCGTACGCGGCCCGGCTGCGGGGGGAGGCACCGCAGTGGGCGCCGCTGCCGGTGCAGTACGCGGACTATGCGATCTGGCAGCGGGAACTCCTCGGCGTCGAAGACGATCCGGGGAGCCTGTTGTACTCGCAGGTAGCGTGGTGGCGGCAAGCCCTGGCGGGCATGCCGCCCGAGCTGGTGCTTCCTGCTGACCGGCCGCGCCCGCCTGTGCCTGGTCACCGCGGCCACGCGGTGACCGTCGCGGTGACCTCTGACGTGCACGCCGCGCTTGTCGCCCTGGCTCGCGAGCAGGGCGTGACGGTGTTCATGGTGGTGCAGGCCGCTTTGGCGGTGCTGCTGTCGAAGCTGGGTGCGGGCGAGGATATCCCTGTCGGCACGCCGGTCGCCGGCCGTGCCGACGAGGCGCTCGATGAC
>DAHVDE010000034.1 GCA_027313705.1 Actinomycetota bacterium
GGTCCTGGTTCGGTGCGGGAGGAGCTTGTGGCTCAGTTGTTTGCTGAGGTGCTTGGCGTGGAGCGGGTGGGGGTGGATGAGAGTTTCTTTGATCTGGGTGGTCATTCGCTGCTGGCGGCCAGGCTGGCCAGCCGCCTCCACGCAGTCCTCGGGATTCAGGCGGAGCTCGGGGACGTGTTCGAGGCGCCGACCGTGGCCGGGCTGATCGCCAGGCTGGCGGGCCGCGCCGCCGCGCCGCCGCGCCCGGCGCTGCGGCGAAGGGAACAGGCGGAGGGCGCGGGTGACTGAGGACGACCTTCAGTTCAGGGAACACGTGCGGTCCGCGTTGGCCGGCCTCGTGCTGCCGCGGGCTGAAAGCTGGGAGGCAGCAGGAGAGGTCGACAGGCAAGGCTGGCTAGCACTTGGCGACCTCGGACTGCTCGATCTCGCGCACGCGGGTCCAGGCTTCATGCGCAGCGCCGTCTTCCTCGACGAGCTGGGAAGGACCGGTTACACGGGTATCCGGGCCGCCATCGGTGTCCACGCTTACATGGCACGGTCCTATCTGGAACTGTTCGGCAACGAAGAACAGCAAGCGGCGTACCTGCCAGGAGTCCGCAGCGGCCAGCGGATCGCGGCGCTGGCGATCACCGAGGAAAACGCAGGATCTGACCTGCGGAACCTGGCCACCCGCGCTGAGGTATGCGCCGACGGCAGCTACCTGGTCTTCGGCACCAAGTCCTATGTCGCCAACGGCTCTTGCGCCGACTTCTTCGTGACCCTGGCCAAGACCGGCCAGGCGCCGGCCGGCAAGGTGCTCAGCCACGCCAGCATGCTGCTGATAGACGCCGGCCTGCCCGGTGTCACCCGGCACGAGCAGCCCATGCTCGGCTGGCGCGGCGCGGGCCTGTGCGCCGTGGAGTTTACTGGCGTGCCTGTGCATGCTAACCGGTTGCTCGGCCGTCCCAACCGGGCGCTCAGCCAGCTCATGAAGGCACTGGACTTCGAAAGACTCGTCGCCGGACTGCTGGCGGTCGGCGGCATCGGCTACTGCCTGGAACTGCTGCGCGCCTTCGCCCGAGAGCACCGGATCGGTGACTCCCCGATGAGCGCCAGACAGGCCGTCCGCCAGCAGATCGCCGAACTGGACTGCGAGCTCGAACTGATCGGGCAGTATGCGCGGCATGCGGCCAGGCAGCAATGCCTGGGGCAGCTCGACACCAAGACCGCGTCAGTGCTGAAGCTCAAGTCCGCAGAGTTTGCCGTGCTCGCTGCCCAGCGCTGCCTGACGTGTCACGGTGCCAGGGGGTACCAGCGCGACTCGGCCGTCAGCAGGCTGTATCGCGACGCGATCGGCGGCGTGATCGCCGGCGGGGTTAGCGAGCTTCTCCGCGACATGATCTACGAGCTGGGCTAGGGCTCGGCCCGCCGTTGCCGGCCGGCCACGACCTCCGCGGTCACGTCGGAAAGCGGCCGATCGGGCGCAGCGGTCACGGCCGCAAGCAGAATGCAGAAATCAGTCGCGATCTGCTGCCCGGTCCGCGGGCTGAACAAGTCGCTGGCATACACCAGGCGGCCCTGATAGCAGTCGCCATCCTTGATCAGGGTGAGACCCAGGTCGACCTTCACGATGCCGGAATGCACGTGCAACCGCTCGGCCCGCACGCCAGGTAGCTCGAGTGCGCATCTGGGCACATCGTCCACGACGAGCACGACCTGGCACAGCGGCGGCCTGCTCAAATTTCTCGGCCACCGCAGTCCGGCGAGAATGGCGGAGAAAGGTATATCGCGGTGCGCGAGAGCGCCGGCCACGACCTGTTTCGTGGACGCCACGAGCGCGCAGAATCCTTCCTCCGCACGGACCTGCTGACGCAACGGCATGACCCCGGTCAGGCACGTGAACATCTGATCGAGGCCGGCCCGCCCGCGCCGCGACACGGTCGTGCCGAGTACCTGATCAGGCGACCCGTTGCGGGCGTGCAGCAGCGCGGTGACGGCGGCCGCAAGGACGACGAATGGCGTCACACGCCAGCGCCTCGCCATCGCAGCCAGCCGGCCGGTGACGCCGGCGTCGATCTGGAACCTGACCAGCGCTCCCCGGTTGGCCGGGCGCTCAGGTAGTTGCTGGTCGGCCGGCACTGTGCTCTCTGCGGGCGCACCGCGCAGATTCTCCTGCCAGTAGGCCACCAGGGAAGTATCGATTCCGGCGGCACGCTGGGCTGCCGCGTGCTCGCCTGGCAGCAGAGGCAACGGAGCTAGCCGGGCCGCACGGCCTGCGACACAGGCACAGTAGAACTCGACGAACTCCTGCTCGAGTATCGCCAGCGCCCAGTCGTCGACTACCAGGTGATGCAACTGAATGACCAGGACGACATCGTCAGGCGCCAGTTCAAGCACGGTCGCACGCCACGGCGAGACCTTGACCTCGAGCGGTCGCCTGACCAGGCGCTCAAGCGCCTCATCCAAGTCCAGTTCTGGCCGGCCTAGCCGCTCCACGACGACGGCCTGATCTTCGTGCATGACCTGCACTAGCCGTTCCCCGTCGAACTCGATACCGCTGTGCAGCGCCGGATGGCGGGCCGCGATCTGGCGGACCGCCCATTCCACGGCGGTGATGTCCACCGCGCCACGCAGCCTGCACGCCCAGGACTCCAGGTAGATCGACAAGGCAGGATCCCGGCGATCATGCAGCCAGATAGCCTCCTGCTCGTAGGTCACGGGAAAGACGCGCCGTGAGTCTCCAGCCATCAAGCAGCTCAGCTCACGCCGGCCGGGCGGCGTTCCGCCTCTGCTTCGATCCGGCCGGCGAAATCGGCAAGCACGTCGTTTTCGAATAGCCAGTGCGGTGGCACCAGGTAGCCGGTCTCCGCCTCGATCCTCGCGCAGATCCGCAGGGCATTCATCGAGGTCGCGTCGAAGTCGAAGAAGCTGTCCGACCTGCCGATCTGATCGACGTCGAGCACTTGCGCCGCGATCAGGGCTATCGACGTTTCCAGTCGTCCCGCTGGCGGCTCGTACCCGCTGTCCAGCAGGTCATGCCGGTATCTGTTCATGACGGCTGTGCGGTCCCTCCGGTGAGTTCCCTCAGGGGCATCAGGCAGCTAGCGAGCAGCGCTTTGCGGTCTACCTTGCCATTCGGCTTCAGCGCCAGCTCACCGCAGATCTGCACCATAGCGGGCACCATGTAGGGCGGCACCCGCGCCTGGACGTGCGCAAGCACCTCAGGCACGGTCAGGCCAGGCCCGTGGCCAACGACGAAGGCGACGATTACCTTGTCACCCGCGGCCGCTTCGGCGACCGTGACGTAGCTCTGCCGCACTCGCGGGTGGTCGCCGATGATTCGCGCGAGCGCAGCCAGTTCGATCCGGAACCCGCTCACTTTCACCTGGTCATCACGGCGGCCCTCGAAGATCAGTTCACCGGAACCGAGCAGGTAGCCGAAGTCGCCGGTACGGTACACCCGCTCGGCAAGCCCGCCGATCTCGTAGTCAGCGAAGCTGGCCTGCCCTGCGCTTGGCGCACCCAGGTAGCCAGGTGAAAGCCCTGGCCCGGCGATCAGGATTTCACCCACCTCACCTGGCCGGCATAGCTGATCCTGTCGCGCCACGTAGACCCTGGTGTTCTGGATCGGCTTGCCGATGGGCAGCTTTCCCGGCTCGGCAGGTACCTGGCTCACCGGGTGGTAAGTGGAGAAGGTCGTGCACTCGGTGGGACCGTAGACATGAACCAGCCGCCCTGGGCCATAGCGCCCGAGTGCCTGGCTGAAGTGCCGGTGCGAATACCCCTCACCACCGGTGAGAATCGTGCCGACCGTATCCAGCGAGTCAGGCGCCTCGTCAACGAGGGCATTGAACAGCGCCGTTGTGATGAAAACCACGGACACGCCTGCCTGCCGCACCACCCGCCGCAGGGTGGAAAACACCAGGTGAGCCGAGGGGTAAAGTACGCAGGTACCGCCGCGAAGCAGCGCTCCCCAGATCTCGAAGGTAGCCGCGTCGAAACTCACCGGAGACAGGTGCAGCAGCACCGAGTTCTGGTCAAGCGCCGCGTATACCGCGCTGTATACCAGCCGCGCGACGCTCCGGTGCTGGATCGGGACTCCTTTGGGATCTCCTGTGGTACCCGAGGTGAAGTTGACGTAAGCGATCGCCTCGGCGCCAGCGCCTGCGGGCGGATTGACGTCGGCGGGAGTCAGGCGAGAAATGTCGACCGTTAGGTGCTGATCCGCGGGCAGCCGCATGACCTGGGCATCTTGCTGCCCGAGCAGCACCAGCCGGCAGCCGAAAGTGCCGAGCAGCCGTTCAAGCAGGTCGCTTGGCCAGGATGCGTCGAGGGGGAGATAAAAGGCACCGCGCTTGATGATCGCGAGAAGCGACACGATCAGTTCAGGTGACCGGCTGGCATACAGCGCCACGCAGTCACCCTGGGCCACTCCGCGCTCGGCAAGCTGCTGTGCCAAGCCGTTGGCCAGCCGGTTCAAGGCACGGTAGGTCAGGGTCTTCGTGCTCTTCGCGCCGTAGACGAGCGCGGGCCTGTCGCCGAAGTCCTCGACGCAGTGCTCGAACAGTTCCTTGATGCTGGTCTGGCTGGGGAAGGGCGTGGTCGTGTCATTGATCAGGCGATGGACGGCGAGCGCCTCCGCCGAGCAGATCAGCCGCTCCACGTGGTCACCGCCAGCCGCGAGTTGACGATGTCACGCAAGAGCGGAGGATCGGCTTGCAGGAAGAAATGATCGCCGGGGATTTCGACGAATTCACAGTCCCGCGTGCTGAAAGCTGGCCAGCCGGTCATGGCCTGCCGTTCGCCAGTCCGGTCCTGCTGCCCGTACATGGCGGTAATGGGAATGTCCCCGATCGCGCCATGCCTGTGGCCCCACGTTTCGGCCAGCCTTATCTCGCCGCGGATGGCGGGAAGCAGAATCCTCATCAGGTCCGCATTGCCGAGCACCTCGCCAGGAGCGACACCCATCTGTGCAAGGGCCGAGCAGAATTCGGCATCGGGCAACTGGGACACCCTGGTTACCTCGGGCGGCGTATCCGGGCTACGGCAACCGGACACGAACAGCCGTAGAGTCATCGCGCTGTGAGCGCGATGAGCTAGCTCATAGGCGATCCGGCCGCCGAAGCAATGGCCGTAGAAGGCATGCGGCCGGGAGAGAAAGGGGGTTAAGGCATCGGTGGTGTCGTCGACGAGTTCGTCCCAGGTGTCGTATGGCCTGTCCCGCATGCGACGGCCGCGACCTGGCAGCCTGACCGCTACCAGGTCGATATCGGCGCTCAGCCATTGCGCCCACGGCCAGAAATCCTCCGGGTTGCCGCCGGCGAACGGGACGCAGATCAACGTCACCGCCGCCTGCCCGGCCGCCGGGCGGAGCACGGCCAGGCGCTTGTCACCGCGGCTCGGCATGGAACTTGCTCCTAGTGATCAGCGGCGCCGGCCGGGGTGCCGACAGTGGTGTTGCGGAAGATGGCTGCCGCGATCTGGCTGGCTGTGCTCTGCTCGATGAGTTCTTCAGGACTCAGCGCATCGGCGCCGTATTCTTCCTCAGCCCTGGCAATCATGCGGATCACCGCCAGCGAGGTGCCCCCGGCATCGAAAAAGTCATCCTCGCCGGCGGCTACTGGCAGCCCGAGCTGGACACAGGTGTCGATGACCCACCGTTCGATGGTGGCCTGGCGCTCCTGGCTGGACGTGTGACTCACCTCCTAACGCACGGGAAAACGGAAGCCACTGACGGTGCGGTCGATGAACCGGTTGTGGTCGAACTCGTTCTGGCCGGCCACCAGCACGTTGCCGAATCGCTCGAGGCTGGCCGAACCGCCGAACTCATCGAGGGAGTCAGAGAATGGGTAGACGTGCACCGACGTCGGCAGGTAGCGCGCGGCGTAGCCGAGGCGCATCTCGTCGGTCAACCCGAGATGCGGGTGCGATGCGTGCATCAGCGTCGACCAGAACAGGACGAACTGGCCCTGCCGCATCACCAGCGAGACGGCGCGAGACTCGTCAGGGCTCCAGTCAGGATCCTTCTGCAACTGCCGGTAGTCATAGCCGAAGAAGCCGCGTCTGACCCCTGCCTTGGTGACGACGTTGATCGTGTCCGCGTTGTAGGTCATCACCTTGGTTTCGTCGTAGTTCATGGTCTTGTGCGATCCGGGTATGAACTGCAAGGCACCGGTCTCGATCGTCGCGCTGGTAAAAGCCGTCCATACGGTGATCGTCCCGCCGAACTCGGCGTCCTGCGGCCAGACGATCTGCGGATGCTTCGACCCGGCGACGTTGGAGAAATTGTCGGCCTGATGCCAGTCGGTACCTTCGTCACCTGGGTACTTGGGAAAGAATTCGCTGCGCCAGCAAAGGACATCGGGACCGATTACGCTGGCCACCCGGTCCACGATCTGCGGCCGGGTAATATGCTGGGCGAGGAAGTCGATGTCGATATGCCGGTCGTAACTAGATAGGTTCGTGACTCCTGAAACGGCTTTCTGCGAGCCGTAGATGGCATTCTTGGTGCTAAGCAGCTTCGGTCTTAAGGCCCGGAGTTGTGTTTCCATCTCGGTCGGTTCATACAGATCGAACGGTCCGATGTACCCATCTCGATGAAAACGCTGCAACTCTGCGGGACTCAGCGGGAAGCGCTGATCGGGTTGTCCCATGGATCCTCTCCAGCGTTAGGTTCGCGGCTGGGGCAGCAGGCGCCGCACTGCTCATTGTACAGAACCTGAAACGGGTGACCATAGGATGGAATCGACGGTTTCGTTCCGCAATGGCCGGGGGGCCGTTCGAGAGGTCGGGTGAGGGCGATGACGGTCAGCAGGTTGCGGCACATCCCGGGGATCGGGGTCAATCTGGTCGGTGATCGGGCCGACGCGCTCGCCGACCCGGCGATGCTGCGGCTCGAGAATCTCGACACCGACCTGCGGCCGCCCGCCGCGGCGCTCGAAGCGACGCGGCAGGCGGTCGACTCCGACGCCGCCAACAGCTACCTGCCCTTCGAGGGGCACCGTGAGCTGCGCCAGGCCGCGGCCGAGCATGTCGGGCGGCTGAGCGGCAGAAACTACGATCCTGACCGGGAGTGCGTCGCCGTTGCCGGCGGCCTGAACGGGGTGCTCAATACCCTGCTCGCTGTCACCGAGCCAGGCTCAGAAGTCGTGCTTTCCGATCCGATCTACGCCGGGCTGGTCAACCGCATCCGCCTGGCCGGGGCGGTTCCCAGGCATGTGCGCGCGGTTGCGACTCCAGCGGGCTGGCGTACCGATCCAGGCGAACTCGCCGCCGCGGTCGGCCCGCGGACCTCGGCGGTGCTGCTCATGGGGCCTGCCATGCCCACTGGCGCCGTGCTCGACGTAACCCACCTCGACTCGCTGGCCGAGCCGGTGCGGCGGCACGGCGCGTGGGTGATCTACGACGCCGCGATGGAACGCATCCGCTTCGACGGCCTGCCGCCCGTGCAGCCAGCTAGCCACCTGGGGCTGGCCGACCGCGTGATCACGATCGGCTCGGCGTCCAAGGAACTGCGCATGATCGGATGGCGGGTCGGCTGGGTGGTCGCGCCCGCCGAGATCCTGGCCGACATCGCCCTGGTCGGCATGACCAATGTCGTTTGCCAGGTTGGCATCGCCCAGCGGGCCGTCGCCACCGCCCTGGCCGCGCCAGACGCCGACGCCGACGTCGCCTCGGCCACCAGGACCTGGCAGGAGCGCTGCCAGGTCATACTCGACCAGTTGGCCGGCTATCCGCTCGTACGGCCAGACGGCGGCTGGTCGCTGCTTGTCGACACGGGCGCGCTCGGCCTTACTCCCGCCCAGGCATCGCAACGGCTGTTCGACCGCGGTCTGGTCGCGGCGACCCCCATGACCGGATGGGGGCCGAGCGGCGACCGTTACCTGCGGCTCGTGTTCGCCAACGAGCCTGCCGAACGCCTAGGTGACCTCCGCGCCAGGTTCGGCGCGGCATTCTGACCAGGAAGGCCGGGTGTAAAGCGCGTCCCGCTTCGGCAGGCGACGGCGCGGCACGCTGCCTGCGGGCAGCGAGGCACTACCGCTGCCCGCCGACGAGCGCAACGGCCTTATTGTGCTACGATTGCTACGGACGGGGAGGTGCCCATGCGGACGATTAGCCATCGGGAACTACGCAACAACAGCGCAGAAGTGCTTCGTGCGGTTGTTGCCGGGGAAACGATAGAGGTGACAAATCACGGGGAGGTGGCGGCGGTGCTCGTCCCGCCATCCCTGACGCCGTATGAGCGCCTGGTGGCGGCGGGAAAGGTCCGAGAGCCGAGGAAGGACCGGCCGGTAGACCTGCGCAGCATCAGGCGCGTGACCGCGCCCGTGTCAAGTGCTGAGATCATCGCGGACGTCAGAGGCGGCCGGTGATCGTCTACGTCGATACCTCGGCGGCAATGAAGCTCCTGGTAGAGGAGAAGGAGTCGGCTGCGCTGGCCGACCATCTTCAGGAGCGCAGGCAGGACGGTGACACACTCGTGGCCTCGCTGCTGCTTCACGCGGAGCTGCACTGCGCAGCGAACCGGCGGCCTGGGTACATCGAGCACGAAGCGGTCGCCGCGGTGCTGTCGGTGATTGCGCTCGTGGACATCGAGAACGGCGACCTGACGACGGCGCCCTTGCTGCCAGGGCGATTGCGCTCGGCTGACGCCATCCACCTCGCCGCGGCGCTGCGCCTGAACGCCCGCACGATGGTCGCCTACGACACCGAGCTGCGTGCCGCATCTCGGACGGCTGGCATCGACACTGTCAGCCCGGGCACAAGCTGACTGCGCAAAACCGCGATCCGCTCGGCCGGCGGCGAGCAGGGATGGCGTGGGCCTCACACGAACTGCGGACTCCGCCGGCGGCGGAACGGACTCTGCTCCAGGTGACCCTGGCCGACCCCGATGCCTCCAGCGGGCGACGGGTCAAGTCTCCCTGGCCGGCCGAACGTCCTTCCTGACCAGGACCTTCGGCCTTGCCAGGTGCCTGGTCGGCGTGATTGCATGGATAACGCAGGGAGGGCCCTGGATGACAAGGACGCGGGGATGCCGGCGAAAGCCCGTACACCACGCAATCTGGATCCGCGAGAGGCCGGATTAGGGTCCCCCCTGCAAAATCGTGCCAGCCAAGCGCACTCACTCCTCAAGGGGTTCCGCCTCTTCGGAGAGTTCGCGCGAGTTGCCAGCGAGATCCCAGGGCACGAGCCCCTGAAGCAGATCAATGCGTGAGGTAATGATTTCCGTCAGCGGAGATCACGGCGATTTCCGTTACGGTCTGACCGTTAGAGAAATGGTCGACGCAGCGGTCGGTGTTCGCATGGATCGGCGTGCAAACGACAGAATCGACCTTCAGGCCCGGCCGGTAGAACGAGCCTGAAGGGTCGCTGATGCGCTTCTGGAGCTGGGTCTTGATCGAGGCAGCGAGCACAGCCGGGTTGTCGAAGTTCGGCTTCGCGCCGGCGACCTGCGCCACGACGACGACGGTAACCAGGACAGCTCCGATCGCGTCGAACACGGTCGAGGCGATCGCGAAGATCCTGGCGTGCCTGGATGCGGCATAGGCGGCCTGCGGGTCGCCGGACTCCCAGTGCTGCCTGGCCTTCCTGCCGTAGTTCATGGCGACGATGCCAAGGGGCAGGCCGAGGATCAGGTTGAAGAGCGCACCGCAGGCAACCGCGATCCTGGCCCAGGTCAGATAGGTTCGGGGCGGTGTCCCCTCAGGGGCCGCGCCGTATCCCGGCATCGGGTAACCTGGTGCGCGGCCAGAAGGTCCGTAGGCCCAGTGCTGGGTGAATGGACCTTGCCCTTCTTCAGGTACTGGTCCTTGGCTCATGTGCGAACCACCTTCGCGGGGAATCGAAACGTCGTTACTGTCCAGATCGGCCAAATTGTAACAAGGCGGGCCTGCGGCCCGTCCGCGCCGCGGGGCTCAGGCGGCAGGGGGATAGCCGGATCTGCGGTCGCTGGGTAGTCTTGAGCCGACGCCCAGGCCAGCCAGGTGCCGCGGCGGAGGAGGAGTTTTCGTGACCAACCCATTCGAAGACGAAGACGGCACCTACTTTGCCCTGGTGAACGATGAGGGCCAGTATTCATTATGGCCGGCTTTCGCGGAAATACCTGGCGGATGGACCGTCGCCTTCGGCGAAGATAATCGCGCGGCATGCCTCGATTTCATCGAAAAAACCTGGACCGACATGCGCCCGAAGAGTCTCATCAGAGAAATGGAACAGGCCGAGAAGAACCAGTCCTGAGACGGGCCGCAGTCCGACAGGCCGCAATCCGAGGCAGACCGCAGGGCTTACCTCAGCCGTGCTCGTGGCGTTATGTTGGGTGCGTAGAGTCGCAAAGACGAGGATCTGACGCATGACTTCTGGGTCCGTCCCAGCCCGCGTGGCTGGCCTGGCTGAGCTTTTCGAAGCGCAGGCGAAGGCAGTACCCGAGGCGATCGCCGTGACTGCGGGAGCGGAGCGGCTGACCTACGCTCAGCTTGACTTAGCCGCAGAAAGGCTGGCGGACAGGCTAGCCTTAGCGGGGGTAGGTGCAGGACAGATCGTGGCGATTGCACTGCCGCGGTCGGCGGGCCTGATCGCGGCACTGCTCGCCGTGCTCAAGGCCGGGGCGGCTTACCTGCCACTTGACCCCGGCTATCCGGTCGAGCGGATCGCCTTCATGCTGGCCGATGCGCACCCGGCCTGCCTGATCACGTCGGACGACATCGCGGCAAGGCTGCCGATGGCGGCCAGTCGGCTGCCTATCTTGCTTGCTGGCCGTGCGGGAGAGCAACTGGCCGCCGAGGACACGCCGCCGCCGGTGCCTCGATCGCGCGGGCAGGCACGTCAAGCTTCGGCGGCTAGTCCTGCATATGTCATTTACACCTCAGGTTCGACCGGTCACCCCAAGGGCGTGGTTGTCACCCACTCCAATGTCATCGAACTGTTCGAGGTGACTAGGCCGAGATATGGCTTCGGGCCTGGTGATACCTGGACCATGTTCCACTCGGAGTCGTTTGACTTCTCTGTCTGGGAGATGTGGGGTGCGTTACTGCACGGCGGCCGGCTTGTGGTCGTAGACCGGCAAGTCGCCCGTGACACCTCAAGATTCCTCGAGCTGCTGACCGCCGAACAGGTGACGGTCCTCAGCCAGACTCCTGCTGCCTTCTACGAGCTTGATCGCGTATGCCGTGAATTGCCCGATCTCGAGCACGGGCTGGCCTTGCGTCTGGTCGTCTTCGGCGGCGACGCGCTGGACCTGCGGGCAATTCGCGGGTGGCTTGACCGTAACGGCGCTGACTCGCCGAGGTTCGTGAACATGTACGGGATCACCGAGGCGACCGTGCATGTCACCCAGCTGGACATCGATCGTGCGCAGGCAGGTAACGCCGAAGACAGTCTGGTCGGGCAGGGCCTTGCGCACACGCGCTGCTATGTGCTCGACGAATCGCTGCGGCGGGTGCAGCCGGGAAAGGTGGGCGAGCTTTACGTAGCGGGCACCGGAGTGACGATTGGCTACCTTGGCCGTCCTGGCCTGACCGCCGAGCGGTTCGTCGCCGACCCGTTCGCCGGCGACGGGTCACGGATGTACCGCACCGGCGACCGGATGCGGCCGATGGCGTCGGGAATCCCCGAGCCCGGTGGTGAGCGGCTGTCCTTCGCCGGACGGGCCGACGACCAGGTGAAGATCCGCGGGTTCCGGGTGGAGCCCGCGGAGGTAGCGGCGGCGCTGGCCAGGGCGCCCGGTGTGGCTCAGGCGGCGGTAATCGCCGTGGCGGGAAGTTCAGGCGACCGCCGCCTGACGGGATACGTCGTTCCGGCTCACGGACACGATCCGAGCGGCCGGCAGATACGAGCGTGGCTTGGCGGAGTCCTGCCCGACTATATGGTCCCCGCCGTAATCATGGTCATCGGCCAGTTGCCGTTGACCGCTAACGGCAAGGTGGACAAGGCCGCCCTGCCAGAGCCCGAGGCCGAGGTCGGCCAGGGGCGGGCGCCGCGCGGCACGGGAGAGGTGCTGCTTGCCCGGCTCTTCGCCGAAGTGCTCGGCGTGGCTGAGATCACCGTCGATGACGGTTTCTTCGACCTTGGCGGGCACTCACTGCTGGCGACGAGGCTGATTTCGCGCATCCGCTCGGGTCTGGGAGCGGAACTGAGCATCGGGGACCTGTTCGCGGCACCTACGGTGGCACGGCTAGCCGAGATCGTGCACAGTGCGGGAACGGCCAGGCAGCCGCTGACGGCGATGCCGCTCCCCGAGCGCATCCCGCTCTCGTTCGCCCAGCAGCGGCTCTGGTTCATCGACCGGATGGAAGGGCCTTCTGCTACCTATAACCTGCCGCTCGCGTTCAGGCTTACCGGCCAGGTTAACGCCAGGGCACTTGAAACGGCATTAGCTGACGTGGCAGGCAGGCACGATAGCCTGCGCACGGTCTTCGCCGAGGCAGACGGGCAGCCGGTACAGCGAGTGCTCAGCCACTCGCCCGGGCTCGAGGTGATCGAAACATCTGCGGCAGAAGCGGCGATGGTTCTCGCGGAGGTGGCTGCCCGCCCGTTTGACCTGGCCACCGAGATCCCGGTCAGGGGAGCGCTGGTGTGTTCGCCATCCGCAGGCACGGCGGGCACGCAGTTCTTCCTGGTGGTTTTGCATCATAGTGCGGCTGATGGGTGGTCTTTGGGGCCGTTGTGCCGGGATTTGTCGGTGGCGTATGCGGCGAGGTGTGCGGGGCGGGTGCCTGGGTGGGTGCCGTTGGGGGTGCAGTACGCGGATTATGCGGTGTGGCAGCGGGGGGTGCTGGGGGAGGCGGAGGATCCGGGGAGTGAGCAGGCCAGGCAGCTGGGGTTCTGGCGTGGGGTGCTGGCGGGGGCGCCTGCGGAGGTGGTGTTGCCGGCGGACCGGCCGCGGCCGGCGGTGGCGTCGTATCGGGGCGGGGTGGTGGGGGTTGAGGTGGGTGCGGGGGTGCATGGGGTGCTGGCGGGGTTGGCGCGGCGGCGGGGGGTGACGTTGTTCATGGTGGTGCAGGCGGCGCTGGTGGCGTTGCTGGCGCGGCTGGGTGCTGGCGGGGATGTGGTGGTGGGGACGGTGGTGGCGGGGCGGGGTGATGAGGTGCTGGATGACCTGGTCGGGTTTTTCGTGAACACGCTGGTGCTGCGGGTGGATGTGTCGGGGGATCCGGGGTTCGGGGAGTTGGTGGAGCGGGTGCGGGGGGTGGATCTGGCGGCTTTCTCGCATCAGGATGTGCCGTTTGAGCGGGTGGTGGAGGCGGTGAATCCGCCTCGGCTGCTTGGGCGTCATCCGTTGTGCCAGGTGATGCTGGCGTT
>DAHVDE010000032.1 GCA_027313705.1 Actinomycetota bacterium
CTGCCAACGTCGATCTTGGCAGGGCGCACCCCGCGGCATGGCGAGGTTCTCGCTTCTGCCGCAGCGCCAAGTCGAATTGAACTCTTCGCCATCACGGCGGTCGTTCACTTCCCGCGCAAGGTCGTCTGGATCGTGCCGGACTTCACCGTCGGTGCGTATCTGGACCGACTGCGCTCCCTGCATCAGCGGATCGAGGAAACCGGTCCGTTCGTCGCCACCAGCGTGCGGTTCCTCATCGAGGCCCGCAAGCCCGCACGAAGCAAGTGATCAGCCGCGCGTGAAGACGGCGCGGATCGTCATGGTGTTGTGCATGGACGCGCCCAGCCGGCCTTTCCAGGTGAGACCGTAGTCCGACCGGTCGATCTGCACCTGCGCGCCGAGCTCCAGCGTGTCGGCGTCGGCTGCGGTAAGGCTGGCAGGGAAGGCTAGTGGCCTGGTCTGACCGCGGACCTCAAGCGATCCGGTGACCGAGGCGCCTGCGCCGTCGAGCGTGACCTCCGTGGCGGTGAAGGTGATCTCCGGGTGGTTCTCGCTGTCGAAGAAGTCCGCCGAACGAAGGTGCTTGTCGCGGGAGGGCGTCTTGGTGTCGATGGACGCCGTGCGCACCGTGATGGTGCCGCTCGCCTGGCCGGTCGCAGTGATCTGGGCCGCGCCGCTGATCTCGCCGAACGTTCCCTTCACTGGCATTAGTCCCCACATGCTCTTAGACCGCAGGGCGATGCTCGAGCGCGCCGGGTCGAGCGTCCACTGGCCCGCCAGCGACCCGTCGGCGAGCTTCCCTGCGACGTCAAGGCCGCCGGGCTGAGTTTCGGTGGTCACGTTACCTCCAATAGTTTGGTTCGGAAAGCAAAATAGTTCCAGAGTACGAGACGAATATACTGGAAACCTGGGAATGTCAAGGAGCTTGATGGCAGCAGGTACCGGGAACTCAGGCGACTCCAGCCATGCGGCTAGCTGCCTGCGGCTGATGCGCCTGCTGCCGCGCATCTCCCGTGGCATGCGCCGCTCGCAGCGCCGCGCCGCGCCGCCCGCAGTGTCACAGCTGAGCCCGCGTCACGTCGCCGCCCTCGAAGAGCTACGTGACGGGCCGCTTACCGTCGGCAGCCTGGCCGAGCGGCTCGACCTCACGATGTCCACCGTCAGCGGTGTGCTCGCCGATCTCGACCGGGCGGGCTTCGTGCTCCGCAGCGCCGATGCCGCCGACCGGCGGCGCACCATCGTGCGGATCACGCCCGCCAGGCAGGCTCTGCTCGACGAATGGCTGGACGGTGCCGCCGAGCCGCTCGCCCGGGTGCTCGACCAGCTTGCTCCTCGGGAGCGCGCGGCGTTCCTCAAGGCGATGGACATGCTGGAGACCGAACTCCGCGGCGGCGACGGCTGATCTTAGTTTCACGCGGCGATACCAGCCGTCCGCAGCCATCAACTCGGCGTGCGTACCGCGCTGGACGACCCGGCCGCCGTCAAGCACCACGACCTCGTCCATCTGGTCGAGGCCGTCAAGATCATGACTGATCAGAAGAACGGCGAGGCCCTGCGCGGCACGGAGCAAATCAGCCATCAGTTGCCCGCGCGTTTCCGCGTCCAGGTGCGTGCCAGGCTCGTCGAGGATCAGGATTGCCGGATCGGCGAGCAACGCGCGCGCGAGTGCGATGCGCTGCCGCTGGCCGCCTGACGCGGCCGCGCCGTTCTCACCTAGGTGAGTGGCAAGACCTGCGGGCAGCGAGGCGATCCAGCCGGAAAGGCCGACGCGGTCGATCACCGCGGCCAGTTCGGTGTCGCTCGCGCCTGGTGCGGCGATCCGGAGGTTTTCCGCGATGGTGGCGTTGAACAGGTGCGGATCCTGCGGGCAGCCGCCGGCCAGTTTTCGCGCCTCGTCCGCGCGGAGGTCGGCAAGCGCCGTGCCTGCGCCCTCGGCCTGGCCGGCGCCTTGCCCGGTGACCACGGCCGATCCGCCGGCCAGGTCGATGAACCTGAGCAGGACGGCCGCGACGGTCGACTTGCCCGCGCCATTCGGCCCGACGAGTGCCACCCGCCTGCCAGGCTTCAGGTCGAGGCTCACCCCGTCGAGCACGAATGGCCCGCCGCGAACGTAGCGAACCTTGACGTCCCGCAGGCTGACGGTCACCGGCCGGGCCGGCGTGGTTGCTGATGACCTCGGTTCGGTGACCGGATCAGGTGCGCTGATGACCTCGGCGATCCGGTCGGCGCTTGACTTGGCGTGCCGGAGGGCGACGACCGCGGCAGGCAGTCCGCCGACGGCCTCGAAGGCGGCGAGCGCGGTGAGGGTCGCGGCGGCGAGCGGTACCTTGCTGATAGTCCCGGCACCAGCGCCGGCCACGCCGAGGAGCAGCACACCCCACACCGTCAGGCCTGCCACCAGGGTAGAAAGCCCGCTGCGCAGTCCGGCCGCGGTCGCGTCGCGCGCGGCGAGCCTGGTCAGGCTGCGACTCGCCGCCGCGGCTGCTGCCTCCGCTCGGCGCACCGCTCCGAACGCGCTCAGGTCGGCTGCTCCGGTGAGCAGGTCAGTTATCGTGGCCGCCAGCATTCCCCTGGCTGAAGCCGTCCGCCTAGCCGATGCCCTGGCCGTGACCAGGCAGGCAACCGGCACCAGGATCCCGCCAGCGAGCAGTCCAGCCGCGAGCAGAGCGCCGCCGGGCCCGATCAGCGCCGCGCAGGCGAACACGGCCCCCGAGCCGGCCAGGCAGGCGGCGATGGCCGGAGTGATGCCGCGGATAAACAAGTCCTGGGTGGCGTCCACGTCGGCCACCAGCCTGGTGAGCAAGTCGCCTGAGTGGAACGCCGGCAGCCCGGCCGGAGCTAGCGCTTCGAGCCGGCGCCAGATCGCCACCCGCACCTTTGCGAGCACCCGGAACGCCACGTCGTGGGCGGCGAGTCGCTCACCGTAACGGAACAAGCCACGTCCGAGGCTGAGCCCGCGCACGGCGACCACCGCGACAGAAAGGGCGGCGACGCCAGGATGCTCAGACGCCCTCGCCAGCAGGAATCCCGACACGCCAAGCAGTGCGATCGCGCACCCCGTGGCGAGTGCGCCGGCCGCCGCCGCGGCCAGCACCCGGCCGCGGGCCGGCCAGGCCAGCTTGGCCAGGGACCACAGCGAGCCGTTCATAGCGGCACCGCCACCGGTTCGCGTGCCACCTCGCTGACCCGGCCGTCCGCCACGGTCAGCAGTCGGCCAATGCGGCCGAACCTGGAGAGATCGTGCGTGACGAGGACGACGGTGCGACCGTCGGCCAGTCGCTCCAGGGCGTCCTGGAGTTCCGCCGCGCTTGCCTGGTCGAGGTGCGCGCCTGGCTCGTCGAGCAGCACCAGCGGTGCGTTCGTGAGGAACACCCGCGCCAGCGCGATCTTCTGCCGCTGCCCGGCCGACAGCCGGGCCGCCCGCTCGCTGAGTACCGTTTGGTAGCCGTCGGGGAGGTCGGCGATGAACCCCGCCGCGCCCGCGAGCGCGGCGGCCCGCTCCACCTCGGCGAGTGAGGCGTCAGGTCGCCCGAGCGCGATGTTGTCGCGTACCGAGCAGGGAAACAGGGCCGGGGTCTGCGGCAACCAGCCGATCTGCGCCCGCCACTGCTCCGCAGAGACCGCGGCCAGGTTGGTGCCGCCGGCCAGCACCCGTCCGCCGGAAGGAGCGAGGAATTTCAGCAGCAAGCTCAGCAAGGAACTCTTGCCCGCTCCGTTCCCGCCGGCCAAGGTGATCCGATCTCCAGGGCTGATAGCGAGATTGATGCCGCTGAGTACGTGCTCGCCGCGCCCGTAGGTGCAACTGACATCCTCCAGGCTGATAACGGCGGAACGCAGGTCCGGCGCCCGGCTGGTCCCGGCCGCCCGGGTCGGCTCCCGGTCGATAATCGCCAATGCCCGGCTCGCCGCCGCCATGCCGTCACTGCTCGCGTGAAAACTGGCCGCCGCGTCGCGCAGCGGCAAGAAAGCCTCAGGCGTCAGCAGCAGCACGAAGAGCGCGGACGAATAACTCAGGTGCCCGTAGAGCAGCCGCAGGCCGACCTCGACCGCGACGAGCGCGGTCGCCAGCGCAGCGGCCAGTTCGAGTACCAGCGCGGAGAGGAACGCGACTCGCAGACTGGTCAGGACGCTGACCCGGTATTCCTCGGTGACCTGGCCGATGATCTGCTCTTGTGCCTTGGCCTGGCCGAAGATCTTCAGCGTGGTGAGGCCGCGCGTGACGTCCGCGAAGTGACCGCTGAGCCTGGCAAGCAGTTGCCAGTTCCTGCTTGAGCCGGCTTTCGTGCTGAGCCCGATGAGCATGCCGAACACCGGGATGAGCGGCAGCGTGATCACGACGATGAGGCCAGACAGCCAGTCGACGGCGCTGATCGCGGCCAGCACCGAGACCGGCACGCAGCTCGCCAGCAGCAGTTGCGGCAGGTAGCTGGCGAAATAGGGGTCGAGCGCGTCGAGGCCGCTGATCGCCAGCGTGGTGATCTCACCGGCTCGCTCCCCGCCAAGCCAGACCGGTCCGCGTTCGATAACCCGCCGCAGCAACTTGCCGCGCAGCCGCTCCTTGATCGCCGCGGCGGCTCTGGTCGCGGTCACCTCGCTGCCGTAATTCGCCGCCGCGCGGATGATGAAGGCGGCGAGCAGTGCGCTCAAGACGGTGGCTAGGACCCGCACCCCGACTCCGGTCGCCGCGGTCGCGAGCACCCGGGCGAGCAGCCAGGCCTGAGCCAAGATCATGGCGGTGGCGACCAGTCCGAACACCAGGCAGCAGGCGAGGTAGCCGCGGCCGGCGGCTGACTCACCGATCAGACGGCGGGCATTAGGGTTCAGGATCGTCCCACACGTCGCCGTCAGGGAGCAGCGCGTCGGCTTCCTTCGGCCCCCAGGTAGCGGTGGCGTAACTGTGCACGGGCACGACGTCGCCGAGCACAGGGTCGACGACCCGCCACGCGTCCTCCACGGTGTCCTGCCTGGCGAACAGTTCACGGTCGCCGGCCAGTGCGGCACCGATCAGCCGGTCGTAGGGCCGCATGTCCGCAGCGGACTGCTCGGCGAACGTCAGGGTCTCCGTTTGCGGCAGCCAGCCGGCCCCTGGCTTCTTGCCCGACAAGGTGAGGCTTACCCTGACCGAAGGATTGACCAGGAACCGGAGCGAGTTCGTCGCGACGCCGCCAAGCTTGATGCCGAACACGTCGTGCGGCGGATGACTGAACTTGATGCTGACCTCGGTCGCGGTCACCGGCAGGCACTTGCCTGCCCTGATCAGGATCGGGACTCCGGCCCACCGCCAGGAGTCCATCGTGAGCCGGACCGCGACGAAAGTCTCGACGGTCGAGCGCGGATCGACGCCTGCCACCTCGCGGTAGCCTTCGTACTGGCCGCGTATCGTGTTCTCGGGCGTGAGCAGCGAAAGCGCGCCGATGACCGCCGATTTCGAGGACCGCCAGGTGTCGATGCCGCGGCCGTCAGGAGGTTCGGCCATGACCGATGCGAGTACCTGCAGCAGGTGGTTCTGCAGGACGTCCCTGATCGCGCCGTTCTTGTCGTAGAAGGCGCCGCGGTCGGCCACGTCGAAGGACTCGGCCATCGTGATCTGGATGCTCCGCACGTGCTCGCGGTTGAGCAACGGCTCGACCATCGAGTTGCCGAACCTGACGAACAGCATGTTCTCGACCGGGTCGAGACCAAGCCAGTGATCGACCCGGTAAATGTCGTCTTCGGCGAAGTGCTGGTGCATGGTGTTGTTCAGCGCCTGCGCGCTGGCCAGGTCGTGACCGAACGGCTTTTCCACCATGACGCGAGATCCAAAGGCAAGGCCGGCGTCAGCTATGCCGCCCGCGATCCGGCCGAACAGGCTGGGCGGGACTTCCAGGTAGAACAGCACCTTCTTGCCATGGCCGATGTCGGCGGCCAGCGTCTCGTAGGTCTGGCTTGAGTCCAGGTCGCCATCGATGTACCTGAGTGAGCCGAGCATGCTGGCTGATGCGGGCGAGGCTGGATCGATGCCGCTGCTTCGCAGCGATGCCGTCGCGTAGTCGCGGAACTGACTAAGCCCCCACCCGCTCTTCGCGACGCCGATCACCGGCATGTCGAGCATGCCCCGCTCGGCCAGGCCGACCAGGGCGGGGAAGGTCTCGCGCTTAGCCAGGTCGCCGGTGGCGCCGAAGATCACGAGTGCGTCGGCTTTTTCCGCCGAGGTGGTCATCACTGCTCCTTCTTAATGCTGCTTGACGCTGAAGTCCTTGTCCGTCAGGCGCCGCCTAAACACGTAGTAAGTCCACGCCGTATACCCGAGCACGATCGGCAAGGTGACGACCACGACGATGGTCATCACCTTGAGCGGGTAGTTGGCCGAGGCGGAGTTGTCGATCGTGAGGTTGTAGGCGTGACTGGTGCTCGACACCATGAGCCGCGGGTAAAGCTCGCTGAAGAGCGAAAGGACGGTGAGCGCGACCGCGATCGTGGTGGCGCCGAACGCCCAGCCCTCGCGGTCCTCCCAGGCGAGCCAGGCCGCCGCGAGCATGGCAAGCACGCCGATGATCTCGACCGGGTTAGGCAGCAGGCCCTTACCCGCGATGGAGTGGGTCCAGATCGCGAACGCGAGCAGCACCAGGGCGGCGACCGGGGTAACGAACCTGGTCAGCCTGACCGCACGGATCCGCACCTGGTCAGTGGTCTTCAGCGCGATGAAGGTCGAGCCGTGCGCCAGGCAGAGCACCACGAACGTGACGCCGGCGTAGATGCCGTACGGCTGGAGCAGCGTCCAGAAACTGCCGGTGTATTCGTGAGCGCCATTGATCGGCAGGCCGTGCAGCAGGTCGCCGAGTGCTACCCCGATGAGCAGCGGCGCAAGCAGGCTGCCCGCGGTCAGCAGGGCGCTCCAGGTGGTGCGCCAATTCCCGGTGTCCCGCTTGCCGCGGTACTCGAACGAGGTGCCGCGGGCCATGAGCGCGCCGAGCAGCAGCACCAGGGCCAGGTAGAACCCGGAGAACATGGTCGCGTACCAGCCGGGGAACGCGGCGAACATGGCCGCGCCCGCCACGATCAGCCATACTTCGTTGCCATCCCACAGCGGGCCGATCGTGTTGATGGCGGTTCGCCTGCCCGGCTCGTCCTTGCCGATAACGCTGTGCAGCATGCCGACACCGAAGTCGAATCCCTCCAGCACGAAGAACCCGGTCCAGACCACCGCGATGATCAGGAACCAGAGTTCGACCAGCGTCATCTGACCTCCTAATAGAGCATGGAAGGGACGCGAGCGCTGGCGTCAGGTCCGGCAGGCGCCGGCGGTTCGAGCCCGCGCCGCGAGTACTTGATCATCAGCACCGCGTCGACCACGCCGAGCGCGGTGTAGAGCAAGCCGAAGGCCACCATGCTGATCACTACATCGGTGAAGGTGACCGACGGTGACACACCCTGGCGGGTGAGCGCGATGCCCTGGACGATCCAGGGCTGCCTGCCGCTCTCGGTCAGCAGCCAGCCTGCGGTGTTCATGACGAACGGCGCGATCACCGCCCAGGTCGCGGCCAGCAGGAACCACCGGTTGGCCGGCACGCTCCGCCTGCGCATCTGCCATAGGCCCCAAAGACCGAGCAGCAAGAACAGGCCGGCCAGGTAGGCCATCACCCGCATCGACCAGTACTGGATGAACACGTTCGGCACGTAGTAGCCGGGTCCGTACCTGGCCACATAGCTGCCCTGGAGCGGACTGAGCCCGATGACCTTGCCGTTCCACGAGTTCGTCGCGAGCAAGGAGAGCAGGTGAGGTATCTGGAGTATTTGCGTGGGAGTGTGGTCGCCGTTGCCACCGCCGACCTGGAACAGCGAGAACGAGCACGGCTGGCAGGTGGTCCACTGTGCCTCGGCCGCCGCGATCTTCATCGGCTGGTACCTGGCCTCGATGACACCAAGCTCGCTGCCGACGAACATGTCGACGAACAGCACGGGCACCAGGACCGCAAGCGAGAGCCGCAGCGTGTGACCGAAGGCTTCCCGCGCCTGAGCCTGACCCGACTTGCGCAATTGCCAGGCCGAGACGGCCAGCATGACCGCGGCCCCGGTCACAATCGAGTCGAGCACCACGTGGAAGTAGCCCCAGAGAAACACCGGGTTGGTGAACACCGCCCAGATGTCGTTGAGTTGCGGCAAGCCGTGCACCAACTGGTAGCCGACCGGGTGTTGCATCCAGGAGTTGGCCATCATGATGAAAGCCGCGGAAAGCACGGTGCCAGCGAACACCAGCCAGATGGTCAGCAAGTGCACTCGCTTCGACAGCTTGTCCCAGCCGAAGATCCACAGGCCGAGGAACGTCGACTCGAGGAAAAACGCGGCGAGACCTTCCATGGCCAGCGGTGCCCCGAAAATGTTGCCGACCAGGCGCGAATAAGACGACCAGTTCATGCCGAACTCGAACTCCTGCACCAGGCCGGTGACCACGCCAATGGCGACGTTGATCACGAGCAGGGTGCCGAAGAACCTGGTGAGGCTCAGGAACTGCGGCTGGCCGTTCCTGTGCCACGCGGTCTCCAGCATGGCGACGAGGAACGCCAGGCCAATGGTGACTGGCACGAAGAAAAAGTGATTGATCGATGTCAGCGCGAATTGCCAGCGCGCGAGATCGAGTGTCACCCGCCGGTAGTTCCCATCGCTCGCATGTTTGGCACCACCCGTTCTGGGTGAGGTGCAGAGCGCGCACGCCGGGCAAGTACCGCAAGGCAAGGCGCGCGCGATAGGCGGGCGGGCGGCACGCGGCGAAGGGATGGCAGGCAATCGTGGATCGCTATCCGAACATCGCGGATCACGGACTGATCGGTGATCTCCAGACCGCGGCACTGGTGACGACAGACGGGGTCATCAACTGGTTCTGCTGCCCTAGGTTCGATTCGCCTAGCATCTTCGCCGCACTGCTCGACGCGGACAAGGGCGGCCACTTTCAGATCGCGCCTGACCGGTCTGACTACGTCACCAGGCAGTTGTACCTGCCAGACAGCGCGGTTCTGGTCACCAGGTTCATGACTCCAGAAGGTGTCGGCGAGCTTATTGACTTCATGCCCGTACAGGCAGGCCGGCCAACCGACCGGCACCGGATCGTCCGGATCATGCGTGTTCCACGTGGAACCATGCGGTTCACCATGAACCTGCAGCCAAGGTTCGACTACGCGCGGGCCAGGCACAAGACCGAACTTTCCGGGCACGGCGCGATGTTCGCCTCGGACGATATGCGGCTGACGCTGCACACCTGCGGCAGCGCCGACGGCTCGAAGGACGGCGGCGGCGTGCACCGCCAGGGCAGCGGGGTGCGGGCCGGCTGGACGCTGCGTGAGGGCGAGACCGCCGGCGTGATCATCGAGTCCATGGCCGGAAACCCCAGGCACATTCAGGTGGCAGAACTCGACCGGCTGCTCAGCGAAACCACCAGGTTCTGGCTTGACTGGGTGCACCGGAGCACCTACAAGGGCCGCTGGCGCGAGGTAGTGGTGCGCTCCGCGATCACGCTGAAGCTGATGACCTACGCTCCGACCGGCGCTCCCGTAGCGGCGGTCACCGCCGGACTGCCAGAAGATCCTGGCGGCGAGCGCAACTGGGACTACAGGTACACCTGGGTTCGGGACGGCTCCTTCTCTGTCTACGCACTGCTCGGCCTTGGTTACGCGGAAGAGGCGCTGGCCTTCGGCGCCTGGATGCGGGAGCGGATTCACCAGCGGGTCGGCGATGGGTCGGGTCCTCTCAAGATCATGTATCGGGTGGATGGCTCGTCCGACCTGACAGAGGAGACGCTCAGGCACTTCGAGGGCTGGCGCGGCGCCAAGCCGGTCAGGATCGGTAATGGCGCCGCCGATCAGCTTCAGCTTGACATTTACGGTGAAATGCTCGACGGTCTCTACCTTGCCGACCAGCATGGCTACGACCTGCCTCACCAGGGCTGGCAGTCGGTGACCTACGTCGTGGACTGGGTGGCTGAGCACTGGGATCAGCCAGAAGAGGGCATCTGGGAGACCAGGGGCGGCCGCCAGGACTTCACCTACGGGCGCTTCCAGTGCTGGCTCGCGCTTGACCGGGCCATCAGGATCGCCGACCATCACGGCAGGCCAGCTAACACCAGCCAGTGGCTGTTCGAGCGCGACCGAATCTATAACCAGATCATGGAGAAGGGCTGGAATCCCAGGATCAAGGCATTCACCCAGCACTACCAGACCGACGTTCTTGACTCGTCGTTGCTGCTCATGCCGCTTCAGGGCTTTGTCGCCGCCCGTGACCCGATGTGGCTTTCCACGCTCAAGGCCATGGACAAGACGCTGGTCTCCGACAGCCTGGTGTACCGGTATAACCCGTCGAGAACACCTGACGGCCTGCGCGGGAGCGAAGGCACGTTCTCGCTCTGCACCTTCTGGTATGTCGACGCCTTGGCACGGGCTGGCCGCCTTCGGGAAGCGGCGCTGACGTTCGAGAAGATGCATACCTACGCCAACCATCTGGGCCTGTACTCAGAGGAGATCGGCCAGACGGGTGAGCAGCTAGGCAACTTCCCTCAGGCCTTCAGCCACCTGGCACTTATCGGCGCCGCCATCAACCTGGACTTCCAGCTAGATCACGGACCCGGCATACCAGAACCGGTCATCGCCGCCACCACCATCGCGCGATGACCACGTGCTGGCCGGCTTAACCTGGGTCTGCGATCGCGTTGCTGACCGTCATCGTGGCGGGGGTGTCCGGCAGCGGCAAGACCACTGCCGGCGGACTGCTGGCCGAGCGCCTTGGCTGGCAGTTCGTAGACGGAGACTCACTGCACCCGGCCGCGAACATCGCCAAGATGGCCAGGGGCGAGCCGCTGACCGATGCGGACCGAGCCCCCTGGCTGCGCCGCATCGGCGACAGGATCGACGCCGAGGAGGCGGCCGGGCGACACTCGGTCATCGCCTGCTCGGCCCTCAAGCGCCAATACCGCACCGAATTGCTCGGTGGCCGACCGGAAGTCCGGATGGTTTTCCTGGCCCTCGACTATGGCGTGGCACACCAGCGCCTCGCCGCCCGCAGTGGCCACTTCTTCGACGCGAGCCTGCTCGGCAGCCAGTTCACTGCGCTCGAACCGCCGGCACCAGAAGAAGCCAGGGTGCTCACAGTATCTGCGCGGGCGGAGCCGGCTCAGATAGCCACCGAGATCATCAGGGACCTCGGTCTAGATCCCAGCCCATGAGTACCGCCGCCATCGTCCTCTGGCAGCGCAAGCCGAAGGCCAAGAAAACCGAGATGTCAGGCATCATCAGGCGACTATCGTCGCGGCCAACGCCGCTGACGAAGTTCGCGGTGGGCGTGGTCATATTCGGGCCATCGCTCACCTTCCTCGGCGCCGTGCAAGTCGTGGCCACCGCGCGAACGGGCGATCTTGACCCGGCCGAGGATGCTGGCCCCTGTGGTGACCAGCGTCGGGGCGGCGGAAACCGGGGCGGTGGCGTGACCGGTCACGGAGCGGATGCCAAGGAAAGTCAGGCCCGAGTCGGCGACCTGCATCTCTGGCGGGATAAGCACCGTCACCTGACCTAGCACCGCGACCAGCCTGATCTCGATCGGTACCTGCGCCAACGGTGCCTCGTTGGGTGCATCAGATTCTCGCAAATCGAGGGTGGACAGGCTCCCGATCGCCATGACCGTGCGCTTCACCGGCGATGCACCGCCGCTAACCGGCGCGTGACCCACCGCGGGCGGGCTTGCTGATGGTGCCGGGGGCGGGCCTGCGGCAGGTCCTTCTGCTGGTGCCTGGTCCGCCATCACCGCAGGTGCGTCCCTGTGCCTGCGCCCGAACCGCAGGAAGATGGTCAGGCCGATAATGACTGCCGCGATGCCGCCGCCGAGGAACAGGATTCCTTGCTGGTCGTGGGACTCGACAAGAACATCGACGAAGGTGATGGAGGCGACGAGGATCAGCATCGAGGTGACCCTGGCCTTCAGATCCTCCAGGTCGCGCATTACCAGCCACCTTGGCAGCCAGTGGGCGTGTCCTGGGCGCTCCGTCCTGATCACGAAGAGCTCGTAGAAGCCAAAGGCAGCGATCAGGAGCGTGGCGCCGACAAGGAACGTGTCCATGGCGATCAGGAAGATGCCAAGCCTGCCGCCGATCCTGCTCGGCTCACCGAAGTCGCCGTATGCGGTCCTGATCAAGATATCGGCGCCGTAGACGAACGAGCCGGCCGCGTCGGCGAGCAAGAAGATGACCGGAATCAAAGTAAGCAGCCTGGACATGGCCAGGAATCGCTCGAACCCCTGCTGCACGGCAGTGCTGCGCCGGCCGGTGTCCGGAAGGGGCGGGTCAGTAGCTCGATCGCCCGTCACATCGGGCACTTACCCTATCGACCCGCTCAGGAACCGCGAACCCAGTTGCACCACAACGCAGATACACGACAACGCCCTCGGAGCGAAACCGCTCGCGAGGGCGCGACGTGCGCCAGTGTGAGGTCGCCTCTCGGCGAAAGGCTCAACGCGGCTCCAGCCGAACGGTAGTCCGCGCAGGCGATGGGTTAGGCCCGGGGGACACAACACACCAGCGCTTCGTGTAACGCAGGGTGCGGGTGGCGGTATTCCGCTGTGGCAGATGAGTTTCCTGTGTGCCGGGCTCGGGGTTACGGGATGTGAAATATGGCGCGGATGCGTGCGGTTAGCGGGCGGCGTACGCTTGGTTTCTGGTTGCAGTGGTTAGCGGATCGCTGCGGTAAGAGGAGCGGCGCGACATGGTTGCGGATGTCTCGGCCATCGGCTCCATCGGCGTCATCACCGTTGCCACTCGCGGTGAGGCAGGACCTGGCGAGGTCCTGGTCAAGATCCGCGGTGGGTCCGAGGCCTTCATCGCGTGGTCACCTGAGCCACTGGACCTGGGGACCACCGTCTTGGTCATCGAGGAACGCGGAGCCAGAACCGTCGACGTGAGCGCCTGGAACGATCCGCTGAACCCCTGAAGAAGAGCTAACACTGACAAGCTAACCCCCGAGTGGAGATGAAGAAATGCTCGGCTATCGAGTCCCGAGACCCGACCAGGCCATGCTGATCGCCGGTGGAAGATTCGGCATGAACGGGGCACCATTCAAGGTCGTCACTGGTCATGGAGCGTTCGTTGCTCCGTTCTTCAGGAAAGCTAACTTCCTGACACTTTCCATGTGTGAGGCCGAGGTCTCCGAGCAGTGCGTGACCAGGCAGGGCATCACGCTGAACATCCGCGCGGTCATCGCGTTCAAGGTCGGCAACGACCAGGAGAGCATTGTCAATGCCGGGCAGCGGTTCCTGTCCGACCAGAATCAGATGTCCACCCTCACCGGCCGGATCTTCGCCGGCCACCTCCGGTCGATCATCGGGTCGATGACGGTCGAGGAAATCGTCACTGAGCGTCAGAAACTCGCCATCGAGGTCCTTGACGGCTCGAAGACCGAGATGGCGAAGATCGGCCTGTCCGTGGACTCGCTGCAGATCCAGTCGATCGACGACATGAACACCGGCTATATCGACGCCATGGCGGCGCCGCACACCGCGGCGATTCAGCGGCAGGCGCAGATCGCCCAGGCGCAGGCGCAGCAGGCGTCCGCCGAGGCGCAGCAGCAGTCGCAGCGGGCGCAGGCCGAGTACGCGCGGCAAACCGCCGTCGTCCAGGCTCAGTACAAGGCCGAGGTTGACCGCGCGCAGGCGCAGGCCGCGCAGGCCGGGCCGCTGGCCCAGGCCCAGGCCCAGATGGAGGTGCTCGCGGCGCAAGCGGAGTTGGCCAAACGGCAGGCAGACCTGCGTGAGCGCCAGCTCGTCAGCGAGGTCATCAAGCCCGCTGAAGCCGAAGCCGAGAAGGTGCAGATCCTGGCCAGGGCGGACGCCGAGCGAGTGAAGCTGACGGCCGAGGCGGTCGCCTCGCATAACAAGATTGCGCTCGACCGGATGCTGATCGAGCAGTTGCCGCAGATAGTGAAGGAAGCGGCCATCGGCCTGCAAGGGGCCAACCTGAACGTACTTAACGGCGCCGATGGCCTGAGCGAGATCGCGGCCAGCCTTGTCGCCCAGGGCATGACCATCCTCGACTCGGTCAGGAAAGGCCGAAGCAGCGACGAGGTAGCCCAGTTGCCTGCCCCTCCTGACCAGCCCGCTGCCGATTCCTGATCCCGGAGCCGCGAAGCCCACGTCCTGATAACGCGTGCGCCAGAGCACCCACCCTGACGCACGCGGGGACTGGGGCATCGGAAAAAAATTGACATTAAAACGGGTGATAGTGGCGGCGCAAATTGCTATAACTACTGCATGTATTTGCCGTCGCTATCATTATTGGGCACATGACTCATGCGACCGCTTTGTATGTGGCGCTCGTCGTTACCGCGAGCGTGGCAGTTGGCTGGTACGGATCGCGAGCCTGGATCGCGCATGGAGATCTTTCAGGGACCGTGCGGAAGATCTCTGGCCTGCGCAAGGCTCGCGGTGCCAACGGGACCGTCGCTATTTTAATAGTAGTTCTTGGACTTTTCGTGCTTTACGAATTGATAGCCAAGCATAAGTGAGTGGCGCGAACCGTTGCCCGCCTTCTTACCTGGTCAGACAGTGCCTCGGTTAGCTGGTCGAGTGCGGTGACCGCGTGGGCGCTGATGACGGCGTCGCAGTGTGGCCAGGCGGCGGCCATGCCGCCCGCGAGCGGCTGATACGACGCGCTCTTGGTGCGCGGATTGACCCACACAATGCGGTAAGCGACCAGGGAGAGCCGTTCCATTTCCCGGCGCAGCACCTGCGGGTCACCGGTCTCCCAGCCGTCAGAGATGATGACAACTACCGCGCCGCGAGCCATGCCGCGGCGGCCGTATGAATCGTTGAATTCCTTGAGCGCCGATCCGATCTTCGTGCCGCCGAGCCAGTCGGGTGCCACCTGGCCGGCTTGCCGCAAGGCCAGCTCGGGCGAGGTTCGCGCCAGCACCTGGGTGAGCCTGGTGAGCCTGGTGGCGAAGGTGAAAACCTCGGCGCTGGCACCGCCGGCCGCGCAGTAGAGCAACTGGATCATGGCGCGGGCGTAAGGCTCCATCGATCCGGAGATGTCGCACAGCACGACAAGCCGCCGCGGCCGGTCGGCCGCAGCGGTGCCTATCAGCCTGAACGTGTGCCCTCCCGTGCGCCTGGCCTGGCGAAGGGTCGACCGCAGGTCGATGCGGCGCCCGCCGGGCCAGCGCCGGTACCGGCGGGACGAGCGAACGGGCACGGCCAGCGTGATCCGGCGCATGAGCGCGATCACCGAGGTCAGCTCGGCCTCGGAAAGCTCGGCGAAGTCCTTGCTCGCCAGCCGCTCGGTCAGGCTGCCGAGGAACCGGTCCTCGATCTCGCGATCCTGGTCTTCGGGTCCGCCGGAATCCTGCGCCGGATCGGGTACCTCTGATCGCTGCGCCCCGGCCGGCGGCACCCCGTGTGACCTGGCCGCAAGTGCCGTACTTGCCAGCATTTCCTCAGGCGGGCCGGCCGGCTGCGCTGCGGGTTCGCCAGCCGCGGTACCAGAGCCGCCCGCCAGCCCGGCGAGCTCGCCGCCAAGTTCGTCGAAGACCTGGTTGAACACGCCGCGCAGTACCTCGCCCTGCTCCTTGCTTGATACCAGGGTCGCCAGCGCACACAGGTAAAGTGCCCGCTTGGTACGCGGCCTGGCCACGGTCACCGCCGACGCGAACCGCTCGCACCGGCCAGCACCCACAGGGAGCCCTGCCTGGCGAAGCGCGGCGCCGAACCTGGCGCTGACTTCGGCCAGGTCGCTAGTCATCGGTGATCGCGGCGAACCCGATGCGGCGCACCGCCGCCAGGTCCTCTGAGTACTTGAGCACGGCTCCGGAAGTCCGCTCGGCGAAGGCGGCGTCGAGCTCGCCTGCACCGAGGATGGCGAGCGCATTTGCCCAGCTGATGGCCTCGGCGACGCCAGGCGGTTTGGCCAGGTCAAGTTGCCTCAGCCTGCCGACGCCCGCGGCCACCTGGTCGATCAGCGGGCCGGCGGTGGCCGGCACCCGGCGCCTGATGATCGCGGCCACCCGAGCGACATCCGGGTACTCGATCCAGTGGTAAAGGCAGCGGCGCTTGAGCGCGTCGTGCAGATCACGGGTCCGGTTAGAGGTCAGCACCACGATCGGCGGGTAGGCCGCTCGCCTGGTGCCAAGCTCGGGTATCGTCACCGCCGCCTCGGCGAGCAGTTCGAACAAGAAGGCCTCGAACTCGTCGTCGCCCCTGTCGACCTCGTCGATCAGCAGCACGGCCGGGCGCGGACCAGGATGGTCGATCGCGGCGAGCAGCGGCCGGGGCAGCAGGTACTCGTCGCTGAACAGGTCGGCTTCTCGCGGGGTCTCGCCACGCGCCTCGGCGAGCCTGATCGCGAGAAGCTGCCTCGGGTAGTTCCACTCATAGAGTGCCTCGGCCGAGGTCAGGCCCTCGTAACACTGAAGCCTGATCAGCGGGGTGTCGAGCACGGCGGCCAGCGCCTTCGCTGCTTGCGTCTTTCCTACTCCAGGCTCGCCTTCCAGCAGGATCGGCTGGCCCATCCGCGCGGCGAGGAAGAGCGCGGTGCCAAGTGGCTCGTCGGCTAGATAGCTGGCCTCGTCCAGGCCGGCCAGCAGCGCGGTGACATCTGGTAGCTGCTCGGAAAGGTCACTCACGGTGTTTGCCTAGACATCCGGCGCTTTGACCCCCTTGGTCGTGTTTGCTACGGCCTGGATAGCACACCACACCGCTGCTGGAGTCAACGGCATGTCCGCGTGCTTTACTCCGAATGGAGCGAGTGCGTCGATCACCGAGTTGACCACGGCGGCCGGTGATCCGACGGTGGCCGACTCTCCGATGCCCTTGGCGCCGATCGGGTGATGCGGCGAAGGCGTCACCGTAGCGCCGAGTTCAGGCGAGGGGACCTCTACCGAGGTCGGCAGCAAATAGTCCATCAGCGACCCGCCGAGGCAGTTGCCTTCGGCGTCGAACGTGATGTTCTGCATCAGCGCGATGCCGATGCCGTCAGCCAGGCCGCGGTGCACCTGCCCGGCCACGATCATCGGGTTGATCCGCACCCCGCAGTCGTCGACGGCGATGAACCGCCGCACGCTGACCTGGCCGGTGCCCGCGTCCACGTCGGTCACGCAGATGTAGGCACCGAAGGGAAAAGTCAGGTTCGGCGGGTTATACACGGTGATCGCGTCCAGGTGGCCTTCCACGCCGGTCCCGAGGTCGAGCCCGGAATGCGCGGCCATCGCGATCTCGGCAATACCCCTGGCCTGCTCGGGATCGCCCTTGACCCGCCACGCGCCACCTGACCACTCCAGGTCGTCGGCGGCGACCTCGAGCATGGCCGCCGCCACCAGCCTGGCCCGGTCGCGCACCTTGCGGGCGACGACGGCTGCCGCCGCACCGGAGACCGCGGTCGACCTTGACCCGTAGGTGCCGAGGCCGAAAGGAGTACGGTCGGTGTCGCCGTGCACAACCTCGACATCGTCGGGGGACAAGCCAAGCTCGGCGGCCACGATCTGCGCGAAGGTGGTCTCGTGGCCCTGGCCCTGGGTCTGGCAGGAGACCGCGAGCACGGCCTTGCCGGTCGGATGGATTCGCAGGTCGGCGCCGTCAGCAAGGCCGAGGCCGAGGATGTCCATCTGATGTTTGGGTCCGGCGCCTACGCCTTCCGTGAAGAAGCTGAGTCCGATGCCCATGTACTCGCCGCGCTGGCGCCCGGCGGCCTGCTCGGCGCGCAGCGCGTCGTATCCGGCGAGGTCGAGCGCGGTTCGCAGGGCTCTCGGGTAGTCACCAGAGTCGTACTCCAGACCGGTCGGGCAGGTGTAAGGGAACTGCTCAGGCCGCAGCAGGTTCTTCATCCGAAGTTCGGCCGGGTCGCTGCCAAGTTCGGCCGCCAGCCGGTCGACCATGCGCTCGATCAGGTAGACGGCTTCGGTGACGCGGAAGGAGCAGGAATAGGCCACTCCGCCTGGCGCCTTGTTCGTGTAGACGCCGGTGACTTCGCAGTAGGCAGCCTTGAGGTCATAGGAACCGGTGAAGATGTGGAAGAAGCCCGCGGGAAACTTGGCCGGCTGCGCGGCCCCGTTGAACGCGCCGTGGTCGGCGATTACCTTGGCCCGCACGGCCAGAATCTGACCGTCAGCGGTGGAAGCGATCTCGCCCCGCATGTGATAGTCGCGGGCAAACGAGGTGGACATCAGGTTCTCTGACCGGTCCTCGACCCACTTGACCGGCTTGCCGGTCATCATTGAGCCGACGATCGCGCACAGGTAGCCGGGGTAGATGGGCACCTTGTTGCCGAAACCGCCGCCGATGTCGGGCGAGACAACCCTGATCTTGTGCTCGGGCAGGCCGGTCATCATCGCGTACATGGTCCGGTGCGCGTGCGGCGCCTGGCTCGTGCACCAGATCGTGAGCCGGCCGGTGATCTCGTCGAGGTCCGCGATCGCGCCGCAGGTCTCCAGCGGCGCCGGGTGCGACCTGGGGTAGAGCAGCTCCTGGCTGACCACCACGTCGGCACTGGCGAAGACGGCGTCGGTAGCGGCCTTGTCGCCGGCCGACCAGTCGAAGATCGCGTTGCCGCGGCCATTGCCGAGATCGTCGCGGATCACCGGCGCGGCCGGGTCGAGCGCCAGGCCGGCGTCCATGACGACGGGCAGCGGCTCGTAGTCCACGCTGATCAACTCGAGCGCGTCGCGGGCCGAATACCTGTCCCTGGCCACGACGAACGCGACTTCCTGCCCTTGAAAGCGCACCTTGTCGGTCGCCAGCACCGCCTGGACGTCTGCCGACAGGGTAGGCATCCAGGCCAGGCCGCGCTCGGCCAGCATGTCCCCGGTGATCACCGCCTCGACCATCGGATGGGCGGCGGCGGCCGCCGTGTCGACGGAAAGGATCCGCGCGTGCGCCAGCGGGCTCCGCAGCATCGCACCGTGCAGCATTCCCGGCAGGGCGATGTCGTCCACGAAGGTGCCCTTTCCGCGCAGGAAGCGGGCGTCCTCCTTGCGCGCGGCCGGCCCGTATGCCTGCTGGCGGAAATGATCGTGGTTCATGAGTGATCAGCCTGGTCCTGCGCTGCCTCGTAATCGGCGGCCCAGCGCACGGCCCTGACGATGTTCTCATAGCCCGTGCAGCGGCAGACCTGGCCGGACAGCGCCTCCCTGATGTCGGCTTCCGAAGGGTCGGGGTGATGATCGAGCAGCCAGCGGGCGGTCAGCATCATGCCAGGGGTGCAAAAGCCGCATTGCAGGCCATGGCACCTGGCGAAGCCCTCCTGCACCGGGTCGAGCCGGGTGCCGGCGGCCAGGCCCTCCACCGTCATCACCCGGCGGCCGTCGGCCATCGCGGCCAGCACGGTGCACGACTTCACCGGGGTCTCGTCGAGCCAGAGCACGCAGGCGCCGCAGTTCGAGGTGTCACAGCCCCAGTGCGAGCCGGTCAGCCTGAGCTCGTCGCGGATCAGGTGGATGAGCAGGAGCCTGGGCTCGATAATCCTGCTGTATTCGGTTCCGTTGACGGTCAGCGTGATCCGCACCGCTCAGCCCCTTGCCCGCTCGACCGCGCGGCGCAGCGCCCGCACGGTCAGTTCGCTGGCCAGGTGCCGCTTGTACTCGACAGGTCCGCGCTGGTCAAAGACCGGGCGGCAGTGCTCAGCGGCGAGCCGGCCTGCCCTGGCGAAGGCCTCCTGGGTGGCGGGCGCGCCGATGAGGGACTCCTCGGCTTCCCTGGCCGCGAACTGCGGCGCGCCGACGGCGGTGAGGCCGATGCCTGCCGTCCTGATCAGGTTTCCTTCCAGCCAGACGGCCGCTCCCGCGGCGGCGACCGGCCAGTCGCCCGCTCGCCTGCCGACCTTCTCGTAGGCGCTGCCGCCGCCAGGCATGAGCGCGATCTTGATCTCGGTCAGGATCTCACCAGGGCCGACCACCGTCTCATAAGGCCCGATGTGGAATTCCCTGGCCGGGACCGTCCTTTTTCCTTCGATGCCAGCAATCACCATGGTCGCCTCAAGCGCCGCGAAGGCCGCTGAAAGATCCTCTGACGGGTCGGCCTGGCAGAGCGAGCCGCCGACGGTTCCCCACAGCCTGACCACGGGGTCGGCGATTACCCGCTCGGCGTCGTGCAAGATCGGAAAGTGCTGCCCGGCCAGCCGTGATCCGAGCAGCTCCGCATGCCTGGTCATCGCGCCGATCCGCAGTTCGGTTCCGGTGCTGTCGAGGTAGCTGAGCTCGGTAAGGCCGTTGATGTCGATCAGCGTCTCCGGCTGGGCCAGCCTGAGCTTCATCATCGGAATCAGGCTGTGACCGCCGGCAAGCACGCGCGCCTCAGGGCCGAACTTGGCGAGCAGGCTGAGCGCGTGCGTGAGGCTGGTCGCCTTCTCGTACTCGACGTACGCGGGAACTTGCATAAGTCACCCCCGCTCACAGTGTGCGTGATAATCGAGACAGGTATGACTCTCACTCAGCTCAACGCGTTCGTGCTGGTTGCCAGGCTCGGCTCGGTGACGGCGGCGGCCAGCGCGCTCGGAGTCAGTGAGCCGGCCGTGTCGCAGGCCCTGGCCGCGCTGCGCATGCACCTCGGCGATCAGCTGCTGAGCCGGGGACCGAGCGGCATGACGCTCACCCCCGGCGGCTCGCGGCTGCTGGCCACCGCCTCCCAGATCGTCGTGCTCGGGGCCGAGGCACACGCCGCCGTGCGGGCCGCGCAGGGCGCGCCTGAGCAGCTCAAGGTCATCGCCTCGCCTACGGTGGCCGAGTTCGTGACCGCTCCGCTGCTCGAGGCGTTCACCAAGCGGTACGCGACCGGGCTCGACTCCTCTTCCGGCGTCGCGGTGACCAAGGAAATGGCCGTGCTGGTGGCCAACCGGCTCGCCGACGTCGCCATCGGGCCGGACGTGGCCGCCGACCAGGAGCTGCCCGTAGTCAGCGAACCGATCTTCAAGTACCGGCTCGTAGTCGTGGCGGGCGGCCAGTCGCACCCGCGCGGACCCGCGCACCAGTGGCGCTGGCTGGTCGGGCCCTCGGCCACCGACCCTGACAGCGACATGGGCCACTTCCTGGCCAGGCTGCGCATTCCCGAGAAGCGGGTTGGCGTGTTCCCGAGCCAGACGGCTGCCTGGGCGGCGGCCGCCGACGGTGCCGGGGTATCGGTCGCGGTCGAGCACCTGGTCGCACAGCAAATGCGGCGCGGTGAGCTCTCGCTGGTCGACGTGCCTGGCTCGCCTGGCCAGGGCTGCTGGTACGCGACACTGCTCGACCGCCAGCAACGAAGCCCTGTCACCAGTTCGCTGCGCAGGTTCCTCAGCACGCCAGAGGCGATGCAGCTGATCAGGTCGCCTGCCGCCGGAGTGCCGCCTTCCAGGTTCCGCCCGCCGGTGTACGTCACGATCTGGAGCTGAGGCTGCCGGGCGGCGCGGGCGGTTTCTCACACTCGTCACGTTATCGATCTCTCGTACCAGTGCTTCACCGGTGTGCGGCGAGCTGATCACGGGTAGTTCGCTTTGCGGGCTGCGCGTGGCTACTTAAGCAACAACTTATTACCAAGTTGCGGGGGCAGGCAGCCGGGGGAATCATCAGCTTTGCTGCACGCTGTGTGCAGCGCCGTGTTCGTTACGCCGTGTTCGTTGCGCCGTGTTTGCTTCAGGCTAGGGGAGCGTGCCATGCGTATTGAGTCAAACGGGCACAGCCAGGGAAACCCCAGGCTGTATGAGCTCATCGAGCACGCGCCCAAGACCGGCAAGAGCCCTACGGTGTGGGCCTGGCCCGAGCTGATCGACTACCTGAAGGTCGCTGGTCAGCCGGTACCTGGCCCGTGGCCGCCGCATCAGCGGCGCCGGCCGGACCCGGAAGAGGACACCTTGCCCGTGGCGGTCGCGGACACCGCCGAGCCGAAGAAGCCGACTTCGCCGCCCGCCTGAGCGCGGGCTTGACCGGACGCTGGAGGATCTTATGTATCCGTCTCGGTTCCGCTACGAGGCGCCGCGCTCGCTTGACGAAGCGGTCTCGCTGCTCCGCGAGGGTGGTGACGACGCCAAGGTGCTGGCTGGCGGTCAGAGCCTGGTGCCGCTGATGAAGCTGCGGTTCGCCTCGCCAGAGCTGATCGTCGACATCAACAACCTGCCAGGGCTTGACTACGAGAAGCAGGACGCCGACGGCACCATCAGGATCGGCGCGCTTCGCAGGCACGCCAGCCTCGAGCGTTCTGAGCTGCTGAAGAGCAGGCAGCCAGTGATGGCGGCGGCGGCACCGCTGATCGCCGACCCGATCGTGCGGAACCGCGGCACGCTGGTGGGCTCGCTTTGCCATGCCGACCCGCAGGGAGACTGGGCGTCGGTGGTGACCGCGCTTGGCGGCCAGGTGGTGGCATTCGGGCCAGGCGGCAGGCGGACGATCCCGATTACCGGGTTCGTCAGCGGCCCGTTCCAGAACGCGCTCGCGCCCGACGAGATCGCGATCGAGGCCGTCATCCCCGCGCCGAAGGGCACGCCGGCCGGGGGCTACCTCAAACTTGAGCGCAGGGTCGGTGACTTTGCCACCGTCGGAGTAGCGGTGGCGCTTGAGATGTCCGGGGGGACAGTGATCAGGGCGGGCATCGCCCTGACCGGAGTGGGCGGTTCCACCATCAGCGCCGGCGAGGCGGCACAGGCGCTGACCGGCGGACCGCTGAGCGCGCAAAGCATCGCGCAAGCGGCCGACCTGGCCGCCGGTGCGGCCAACCCGAGAACAGACCACCGCGGCAGCGCCGAGTACAAGCGGCACATGGTGAAGACCTTCGTGGCCCGCATCCTCAGCCGCGCCGACGGCGGGGCGACCGTGGCAGAGAGGGCAGCCTGACATGACGATCGTCTACGACGACACCAGCGAGGACACCGGTTCAGTACCGATCAGGCGGATCAAGTTCACGATCAACGGCAAGAAAAAGATCGCCGAAGTCGAACCGCGCCTCTTGCTTTCCCATCTGATCAGGCGCGGGCTGGAGCTGACCGGCACGCACATGGGCTGTGACACCACCAACTGCGGCGCCTGCACGGTCCTGGTGGACGGCAAGCCGGTGAAATCTTGCACGATGCTCGCGGTCCAGGTGGACGGGCACGAGATCAGCACGGTCGAAGGACTGGCCGGCCAAAGCGAGTTGCATCCGCTGCAAGAGGGGTTCAAGCAGGAGCACGGGCTGCAGTGCGGCTTCTGCACGCCGGGAATGATGATGGCGGCCAAGGCCCTGCTCGACGAGAATCCCAGCCCCACGGAAGACGAGGTGCGCTGGGCGCTTTCCGGCAACCTGTGCCGGTGTACCGGCTATCAGAACATCGTGAAGTCCGTGCTGTGGGCGGCGGAGAAGCTCAGGGGGTCGGCGGAGTGACTAGTCAGGCTGTAGACGAGATCAAGATCGGCGGACTTGGCGCCAGCCGCAAGCGGGTCGAAGACGACCGGTTCATCAGGGGCAAGGGCAACTACACCGACGACATCACCCTTCCTGGCATGCTGCACATGGAGATACTGCGCAGCCCGCTGGCCCACGCGCGGATCAAGTCGATCGACACCTCGCGTGCCTGGGAGATCCCTGGCGTGCACCTGGTGCTCACCGGCGAGATGATGGCGACGCGCAACCTGGCCTGGATGCCGACCCTTTCCTACGACACCCAGGCCGTGCTTGCCACCGACAAGGTGCGCTTCCAGGGCCAGGAAGTCGCCTGCGTGATCGCTGATGACCCCTACATCGCCAAGGACGCCTGCGAGGCGATCGATGTCGAATACGAGCCGCTGCCCGTGATCGTGAACCCGATGCAGGCGCTCGCGGAAGGCGCTCCGGTGATCCGCGACGACAAGGAGAACCAGCCGGACAACGTCGTATTCAACTGGGAAGTCGGCGACAAGGCGGGCACCGACGCCGCCTTTGCCCAGGCCGACGTCGTTTCCAGGCTGGCTCTGCACTACCCGCGCTCGCACCCGAGCCCGATCGAGTGCTGCGGCTCGATCGCCGACTTCAACCGGGCAACCTCCAAGCTGACCGTCTACATGACCACCCAGGCCCCGCACATCATCAGGGCCGCGGTCGCGCTGGTCGCCGAACTGCCCGAGCAGATGATCAGGATCATCTCCCCCGACATCGGCGGCGGCTTCGGCAACAAGGTCCCCGTCTACCCCGGATATGTCTGCTCGATCCTGGCCTCGATCCTGCTCGAGCGGCCGGTCAAGTGGATCGAGGACAAGTCAGGGAACTTGATCTCGACCGGGTTCGCGCGCGACATCTACCTGGACGGTGAGATGGCGCTGCGCAAAGACGGCAAGATCCTCGCCGTGCGCATGCACACCGAGTCAGACCACGGTGCGTTCTTTTCCGACGCGCAGCCAAGCAAGTTCAAGATCGGCCTGATGCACTCCGCCTTCGCCGCTTACGACATTCCGCACGCTCACCTGACGGCCAGAGGCACCTACACCAATAAGGCACCGGGAGGTGTCGCCTACCGATGCTCGTTCCGAGTCACCGAGGCCATGTTCTTCCAGGAGCGAATGGTGCAATCGGCGGCAACCGACCTGGGCATGGACCAGGCCGAGTTCCGGCGGATGAACTTCGTGAAAGACGACGACTTCCCGCACCGCACGCCTTTCGGGTTCCTTACCGACTCCGGCCAGTACGCCAAGTGCCTAGACGTCGGGCTCAAGGCCATCGACTACGAGAACTTCCGTGCCAGGCAGGCGGAGGCGCGCAAGCGGGGCAAGCTGCTCGGCCTCGGCATCTCCACGATGACCGAGCCGCTCGGCGCGGGCAACAGCCGTGAATACGACATCCTCGGCATCAAGATGTTCGACTCGGCCGATCTCAAGGTGCACATGACGGGCAAGGCACTGCTGCGCACCGGCGCCCGCGGCCAGGGACAGGGACACGAAACCACCTGGGCGCAGATCGTCGCGCACGAGCTTGGCATCCCGGCGCAGGACGTGGTCGTCGAGGAGGGCGACACCGACACCGCGCCGTTCGGCATGGGCACGTACGCCTCCCGGTCGACGCCGGTGGCCGGCGCGGCGGTTGCGATGGTGTCGCGCAAGATCAGGGCCAAGGCCCGCAGGCTGGCCGCGCATCTGCTCGAGGTCTCTGAAGAGGACGTCGAGTGGGAGCTTGGCCGGTTCTACGTGCGCAGCGCGCCTGACAGGGGCGTCACCATCCAGGAATGCGCGATGGCCGCCTACAGCAACATGCCTGACGGCATGGAGCCAGGGCTCGAGAACACCGCGTACTACGACCCGCCCAACCTGACCTGGCCGTTCGCGGTCTACATCGTGACGGTCGAGGTGGACCCGCAGACCGGGGTGTGGGACGTGCTGAGCATGGTCGCGGTCGACGACTGCGGGGTAAGGATCAACCCGATGATCGTCGAAGGTCAGATCATGGGCGGCCTCACCGAGGCCTACGCGATGGCCAGCATGCAGTTCATCACCTTTGACGCCGAGGGCAACTGCGTCGGCTCGAACTACATGGACTACCTGCTGCCGACGGCATGGGAGACGCCAGGGTTCGAGTTGCACAGCGAGGTCGTCACGCCCTGCCCGCACCACCCGATCGGCGCCAAGGGCATCGGCGAGTGCGCGGCCGTCGGCGGGCCTGCCGCGTTCGTCAACGCGGTGATCGACGCACTCGACGGCATGGGGGTGCGGAACATCGACATGCCGCTGCTGCCCGACCGGGTATGGGAGGCGATCACTTACCGGCGTGACGTGTCCGGTGCTCCTCCCGTTCGCAGCGACGACTAGCGGGGGGTTAGCGACATGCATGGCTGGCAGGTGATGGAGCAGGCCGCGGAGCTTGAGCGGAGCGGCGAGCCGTTCGCTCTCGCGACCGTGGTCTGGCGGCGGGGGCCGTCGTCGAGCCAGCTCGGCTCGCGGGCGATCATCACCTCGTCGGGCGAGCTGACCGGGTGGATCGGCGGCGCGTGCGCCGAGCCTTCGGTGATCAGGCAGGCCCGCGAGGTCATCACAGCGGGCCAGCCAAGGCTCCTGCTGCTCGGCAGTCCTGAAGAACTGCCTTCGGGTGCCAGGTTCGACGGTCCGCTGCCTGAAGGCATGACCGTCGTGCCGATCTCCTGCCAGAGCGAGGGTGCGCTCGAGGTCTACGTGGAGCCGGTGCTTCCCTTGCCGCACCTGGTAGTCGTGGGGCGGTCGCCGATGGCGCACGCACTGGTCGAGCTGGCAAAGGTGATCGGCTGGCGGGCGGTGCTGCTTGACTGGACGAGGTTCGCCGACTCCGATGTCAGCGAGCGGTCGGTCGTCGTCGTGGCGACTCAAGGTCACGGTGACGAGGAAGCGGTCGAGCAGGCGGTGCGGGCCAGGCCGAGCTACCTGGGCCTGGTTGCCTCGCGCAAGCGGGGCGAGGCCCTGCTCGGATACCTGTCCGAGCGCGGCCTGCCGCAAGAGCAGCTTGACCGGGTGCGGGTGCCTGCCGGACTCGACCTCGGCAAGACCTCGCACGTGGAGATCGCCGTGGCGATCCTGGCCGAACTGGTCAGGCTGCGGGCCGCCGGGGAGATCGCCGCAGGCTCTGCGCCGCTGCCGGCCGCGGCCGTCGCCGAGGCGATCGACCCGGTGTGCGGGATGACGGTCGCGGCGGTGCCGGCCACCGCGCACCTGGAGCACGACGGGGTGACCTATTACTTCTGCTGCGCCGGCTGCCGCAGCGCGTTCGAATCGAAGCCAGCTTCCTATGCGAGGAATGAGACCCGATGCTGATCAACCAGGACTTCGAGGTCGCCCAGCCGGTAGCCAAGGTCTGGGAGTTCTTCGGTGATATCCCCAGGGTCGCTTCCTGCCTGCCAGGGGCGAAACTGACCGAGAACCTAGGCGACGACAAGTACGGCGGCGAGGTCGCAGTCCGGATGGGTCCGGTCAAGCTCCAGTTCGCCGGCACCGCGCAGATCACCGAGCGTGACGAGGCGGCGAAGCGAATCGCCGTGCACGCGGCCGGCGCCGAGCAGCGCGGCCGTGGCCAGGCGGCGATGGACATTACCGCGCTGCTCTCGCCTGCCGGGCGCGGCACCAAGGTGTCGGTCACTCAGGACCTGCAGCTGGCAGGCGCCGCCGCGCAGTACGGCCGCGGCATGATCTCGGACGTCACCGCCGTGCTGATGCGTGACTTCGCGACCAACCTGGCGAGCCAGATCGCGGCGGCCGAGCGTGGCGAGACCGCAGTGCAGGCCGCCGCCCCGGCCGGCGGCTTCGCTATCGGCCTGCGGGCCATGATGATGGCGCTCAGCCGGGTATTCAGGCGGTTCTTCCTTCCCTACCAGGCCGCGAACTAAGGAGAGCACACCATGGTCTTGTGGTGGATCGGCAACGTGATCCTGCTTGTCGCGGTCCTGCCCGTAGTGATCTATCTGCTCAACCGGGTGCTTGCGGCCCTTGAGCGGATCAGGGCAGCCTCCGACAACATCCTGGCCGGCGGGGGCGCCCTCGTCGGCGAACTTGACGGCCTGCCAGCGGCGCTGGCCGCGACCGACGCGACGATCGGCGCCGTTTCCCTTGGCGCGGTCAGGTACGCGGGTTCCGTAGCCAAGCTGCTGCCAGAGTCGTAGCCGCACGAATCTTAGAAAGGAGCGCCAGCCATGCCAGGAGCCGCTTGGGGCACCTTGATCATCTCCGCGCTGATCGTCGGCACTACTGCCGTCGGGCTGCTGCGGATCATCTTCCACCTGCGGGCCATCAAGGCCACGCTGCGGCAGGTGACCGGCGGCGTGACCGCGGTCGCCGACTTGACCAGCACCGTGCCGGAACGGCTGAACTCGGTCAACGCCAGCCTGAAGCCCGTCAGGGACTTCTGCGAGACGGTCTGAGGAGACACGCATGAGTTATGGAGTCCTGGCCGCGGGCGGGAGCAGCGTCAGCACGTTCGGCTGGATACTCGGTTTCACGATCGGCGGGGTGCTCGTCCTCGTGGTGGTGGCGCTCGTGGTGCCGATCCTGGTGCTGGCGAACGACATCGGCAACGAGGCGCCGAAGATCAACGGCCAGCTTCGCAAAGCCGTGCACAACACCGCCGCGCTTGCGGGCCTGCGCACCACGATCGACTACGCCGTCACCATCATCGAAGGCCTGAAGCGCGGCCGCGCTCGGCTGGGAGGTTAAGTCATGCCATCGACCGAGCACACCTTGTGGCTCACTGCGATCATCATCGGCTTCGTCGTCGTGATCGCCGTGGCCGTATTGCTCAGCATGCTGATCTGGCTGATCAAGCGCATCGACAGCCGGGTAGTCGAGGTCAGGGACACCCTCAAGGCGGCCGCCGCCAATACCGCAGATACGGCGCTGATCCCGCAGGTGGCGGGCGGCGTGGACCTGGTGCTCGCCGAAGGGCTCGAGCACCACCTGTTCCTCGGCCGGGTGCTGGGAAAGGTGAAGTCATGACTTTGCTCGTGGTGCTGACGGTTGCCGTCATCGTGGTGCTGATCGCGGGCCTGGCCTTCTACCTGTACTGGGCGGGCACGCTGCTCAACCGGATCGCGGGCAACCTGGAAGAGAGCCTGGCCACCGCAGGGGAGATCGTCGGCCACGCCAAGCTGATCGGGCCGGGCGTCGAGCACATCAACAGGACAGGTGGCGTGGTGGCGGGCGCACTGCCGCTGCTCTACGGGATGGCCGAGGAAATCGTCACCGACGTGACCCCGCGCCCGCAGGCGCCCGCGGTGCCAGAACCCGCGCGCCCGGCCTCCGGCACCCGCAGGTCCAGGCTGCTCGAATCGGTTGGCTACCCCCCAGAAATCTAGCCCGCCCCGCCCGCCGCCCCGCCCCGCCGCGCCCCGCCGGGGCGCGAACCCCCACGACGCCGCAACGCCGGGACCAGGACGCCCACGATGCCACGACGTGGGGGCCGGGGCGGGGGGTCAGGCCTTGTCCGGGCCTCGTCTGGCGACTGAGCTCGTGGTGGGGGCCACGTAGTCGCCGATCCACTCGTCCTTCCAGGCGTGGTCGTACTGCTGCTCGTTGCAGCCCGGCTTGTAGACGGCGATCAGTTCGCGGGCGATCTGCTCGCGGTGGGCGCGGCTGCCGCCAGGTACCTCGTAATAGGCGAGGTAGATCTTCCACCTGTCGCCCGCCCGTTTTATCCAGCAGGCGGCGCGCGGGTGCCTGAAGGGGAACCGCTCGGTGGTCAGGTCGTCGCTGTGCCCGGCGTAAATGACGGTGTAGCGGTCTGGCCGCTGCTCAGGCTCGGGCTTGTAGAAGATCACGTAAACGGCCGGGCCGGCCGGCGGCGTCCAGCCGGCGAGCAGTCTCGGGCCCTCGAACGGGTAACCGGCCGCCGTGCCAAGCCGGATCATTCGAGCGGGCTTTCTTCTTCGCCCTCGCTGATCGCATCGGCCCCGACTATCGGGCCTTCTGGCAGCCTGGCGATCGACACCGCGCGCGCGAACCGCTCCCTAGCGGCGTCGATCGCCTCTTCCCGGCTGTCCGCCTGAACGATGAGCTGCGCGCCGTACACGTTGCTGCCTATCCCGGTCGCGATCCCGTCGTACTCGGCGACGGCATCAGCCAGTTCGACGACTTCTTCCCGCGACAGGACCCGGTCCGTCTCGGCCTTGATTCCCACGCTCCATCTCACCTGCTTAGTTAAGCACGGGCAGCAAGGCGGCCAACTCCTCCAGGCTGTGCAGGTCATGCCCGGAAAGCAGCAGATCGATATGCGGGGCGGCGACCATCATTCCCAGCGTGCTCGGCCGGAAGCTCTGGTCTTCGCCCTTGTGCGGGTTCAGCCACACCACCCGGTGGCAGAGCCTGGACAGCCGCTCCATCGCGGCGGATAGCACCGCGGGATCGCCCCGGTCAAGACCATCTGAGCAGATCACCACGATCCCGCCGCGGCACAGACCGCGGCGGCCCCAGTTCTTGACGAACGATTCGAGGCTGGAGCCGATCCTGGTGCCGCCTTCCCAGTCGAATACCGTCTGCGCGGCCCGCCGCAGCGCCTCGTCGGGCTTGCGGGTGTCGAGCGCCCGCGTTACCCGGGTCAGCCTGGTGCCGAAGCAGAACACCTCTACCCTGCTTGCAGCCCGCTTGGCCGAGTAGGCGAACTGGAGCAGGTGCCGCGAATAGTCGGCCATCGAGCCAGACACGTCTAGTATCAGGATCAGCGGGCGTAGCCTGACCTTCCGGCGGCGCCAGTAGAGCTCGGCAGGCTCGCCGTGCATGCGCATGGCTTCCCTGACCGTGCGGCGCATGTCGGGAGTACGGCCGCGGCTGCCTCGTACGTTGCGCCTGGTGCGGCGGCGAGGCGGGGTCAGCTTGATCCTGGTCATGATCCGGCGTACGGCAGCCAGTTCCTCAGGGGTGCACGCCGCGAACGACTTGTGCCGCAGCGTTTCCGCTTCCGACGCCATCAGGCCAAGCTGAGCCTCCTCGCCAGGCTCACCTTCAGTCTGCTCGGTAGCGGGGATCTGCAGCACTCCCTGGACCTGTGCCGGGCTGCTTGGCGCGAGTTTCAGGAAGTCGGCGACCGGGTACCTGATGCCGAGGAAGAAGGCACGGAAGACCCGGTCATAAGTCGCGATCTGATCTTTCCTGGTCACCAGCGTGGTGCGCCCAGCCCAGTACAGGTCGGTCAGATCGGCGGGATCGAGGCTGGCCGCGGCCGTGCAGTAGGCGAGCACGTCGCCGGTGCCGGCGCCAATCCCGGCATCCCGCAGTTCCCGCCCGAACTCGACGAGCATGCCGGTGAAGGCATGGCCGGCCTCGCTGATCTCGCTGACCTCAGGCACCGGTCATGATCGCGTCGAGGTTGTCCTTGACCAGCTCAAGGTCGTCGCGTTCCTTGACGACGGCGCCGAGTGTGTCGGCGGCGGCTTCCGGCTCCAGGTCGGTCTCGCCGAGGAAATGCAAGGTGGCCGCCCAGTCGATCGTCTCCGCCACGCCTGGCGGCTTGGCCAGGTCAAGCTCGCGCAGCCGGTGCACGGCGGCCACCACCTTCCTGGTAAGCAGCTCAGAGACCTCGGGGGCGCGGGTGAGCACGATCTCCACCTCGCGTTCCGCGGACGGGTACCCGATCCAGTGGTACAGGCAGCGCCGCTTGAGCGCGTCATGCAGTTCGCGGGTGCGGTTCGAGGTCAAGATCACCAGCGGCGGCTGCTCGGCCTTGACGGTGCCGATCTCAGGGATGCTGATCTGGAAGTCAGAGAGGATTTCGAGCAGGAACGCCTCGAACTCGTCGTCGGCCCTGTCGATCTCATCGATCAGCAGCACCGCCTGATCTCCGGCCCGCACCGCGTCGAGCAGCGGGCGCTCTAGCAGGAACTTGGGGCCGAACAGCTTGTCCACCGCATCGGCGTCGGCAAGCTGGCGCTCAGAAAGCGCCCTGATGTAGAGCATCTGCCTGGCGTAGTCCCACTCGTAGAGCGCCTGATTGGTGTCGATGCCCTCGTAGCACTGAAGCCGGATCAGGCGCCGGCCGAACGCCGCGGCGAGTGTTTTGGCCACCTCGGTCTTGCCGACGCCGACCTCGCCTTCGAGCAGGATCGGGCGGCGCAGCGAGATCGCTACGAACAGGGCGGTAGCCAGCCCGCGATCGGCGATGTAACCGCGATCGCGCAAAGTGGCCGTGAGCTCGGCGACGTCTTTGGGCGAGCTCATTCAGCCCCGGTGTTCCGATGCGCGCCCGAGCACCAGGTCGGCGACTGAACCCGACCCCGGCTTCCGCTTGCCGTCACGGTCCAGGGTCTGCCGCCACGCCGACCGCAGGTCATCATCGGGTTCAGCGAGATCGCCGAACCCCACGTCGGTCATCCGCTTGCACGACTTCTGCGGGCCGAAGCCATCGGCGAGGTCGGCTTCTGTCTGCCCCCGCGCCGACCAGACATCGCGTAGCACTTCGACAGCGTCGCGCTCGGTGTTACGGTCCATCTCCCAGCTCATCTCCTAGCCCAGGCTCCCGCTTTCGAGGTTAGTTCCCGTTGCCAGCAGATGGGACCTTCGATTAAGGGTTCCCTTATCGTGCGTGCTTGCTAGCGTTACCACTCATGGCAGGGAGGATCTACGCAGGGCTGGCCTTCTCCGACGGGCCGCTCCATCGCGGCTGGCTGCTCGGGCACTTCATGCCGGAAGGCGACTTGCGCAACAGCGCTGCTGTCGAGGTCAAGTGGGGAGTGCACCCGCGCGGTGAACAGCGGGCTCAGTGGGTAGAAGAGGAGATCAGGACAGCGCTGATCGTGCTGGTGAGCGGCAAGTTCCGGCTGGACTTTCCCGACCAGAGCGTGCTGCTCGACGAGCAGGGCGCCTATGTGCTGTTCGATGGAGTAGGTCACTCCTGGTATGCGGAAGAGGAATCGGTGATCCTCGGGGTCAGGTGGCCGTCAGTACCCGGTTACGCGGTGCCATTGCCGTGTCCAGACGCGGGCTGAGCCGCGCCCTCGCGGCCGGCTTCGCGGGCTGGGCGCTGGTGCGACTGGCAGGTGCCGACGACATGCCCGCGCTCGGCGCGCCCGCCGCGGCGTTGTTGCCTTTCACGCCGCAGGTCGCCGCCGCGGCCTGGCTCACTGCCCTGCGCGGTGCGGACGTCTTCGCGCTGGCCGCAGCGGGTGCGCTGACCGCGATGATCGGGCCGAGGGCCGTGCCCCGCAGGCAACCGCCCGCCGGCGGGCGGGAACTTCGGGTGCTTACGGCCAACTTGCTGATCGGGAGGGCCGAGGCCGAACCGGTCGTGGATCTCATCAGGCGCACGAGGGCGGACGTTTTCTTCGTGCAGGAACTCGGTTCTGGCACGATGGCCAGGCTCAGCAGGGCCGGCATCGGGGAGCTGCTACCGCACGTGACAACCGACCTGGCCGCACGTGAGCCACGCGGCAACGCGATCTACGCGCGCTACCAGATGGCTCCGCGGACCGATCAGGCGCAGACGTCATCGATCCAGCCCGTCGTCGGCTTGATGCTGCCTGGCGGTCCCATCACGGTGGCGTGCGTGCACTTGCACTCGCCGAGACGGCCATGGCAGAAAGACGGCATCTCCGCCTGGCGTGACGACCTGGCCGCGGTCGCCGCGACCCGGCGGCCGACCGGAACGGGTGACGCGCCCGCGATCCTCGCCGGGGACTTCAACGCCACGCTTGATCACGCCGGCTTCCGCCGTTTGCTTCGCTGTGGCCTCGCCGATGCCGCTCGCGAGGCCGGCGTCGGCCTGGTGCCGACCTGGGGACCGCTGCCAGGCGGCGCCGGCGCGCTGCTCACGCTTGATCATGTGCTCGTCGACGCACGCTGCGCCGTGCGCGGCGTCTTTGTACACAAGCTGCCAGGAACTGACCACAGGGCGGTGTTCGCCCGGATAGAGCTGCCTTGGGCCACGCCAGGCGCCTGAACCTGAGCCGGAAAGCCTGAACCTAGGGAGCTGCGCTGCCGGCGGGGAGCGGCGGCTGGTCCACGCTGCTGACGAACACGTGCGGGCTGATCTTGTGCAGGTCATTCAGCAAGGTGCCGAGCCGGTCATCACGCGGCAGGTCGATGATGAGGTCATTGCCGCTCTCGCCCGCATCCTCATCCTGGGAGGACGGCCCCTGCGCCCAGACGAGCTGATCAGCGAGGACGGCGCTGAGCAGCGCCTGACTGCGCGGATCGGCTGGCACGTCGAGCCGAATTTTCCACAGGGACATCACTGACTCCTCAACTTCTCGAACCGTTTACAGAGTGCGATCGTCGCGTTGCCGACGTGCTGCGCGTACGTAACGACGACGTTAACCAGCCATCCGCCGCTCCTGGCGGCGGTCCGATCAGGATCCCTTGGTGCCGTCAATCCATTCCCTGATCAGGCCGGCATGCCCTTAATGGCGCGTCTTCCTCGATCATGTGAACGCAGGCCAAGTGCATGCTGAACTCCCTGCCACGTCGAACGAACGTCTCGCCGAGATCGTGCCCGGCCGCTGGTCGTTCGTTGAATCGAGAACGCGCGGTTTAGGCGGCTGCGGCGTTTTTCAGCCCGGCCAGGCACTTCGCGAGCAGTACGTCCCTGCCTTCGTCGGCCGCGTACTCGGCGAGCGAGGCTGCGAGCGAGACCGCGAGGGTCCTTGCGGCCAGTTCCCGGTGCGCGCCGACCGCTGTCCCGTACGCGGAAAGCAACTTGGCCCTTGCGTGGCCGGAGAAGCCGAAATACGCGATCGACAGGTCAACCGCCGGGTCGCCGAGCGACAGGTCGCCCCAGTCGATGACGCCGGTCACCTCGCCGGCCCGGCCGACGAGCACGTGCCGGATGTGCAGGTCGCCGTGCAATACCACGAGCTCACCCGCGCTGCCATCCGGCGGGCGAGGCGGTGCGGCAGTCGCCAGGTCGAGCAGTTCGAGCACGGCAGGGTCTGGCTCCCAGAAACCATGTCGTGCTAGGCGGTCAAGTGCCTGGCGAGCCCGGCTTGCCCGCAGCGGCGGATTTGCCCGGCCCATCGGGTCGATCGGAAGATCCGCGGGCCCGACGTCCGGCACCAGGCCAGGATCGTGCAGTTCGCGGAGGAAGCGCCCAAGCGAGGCGGCCGTCCGCAAGAGCTCTCCTGATGACAAATCTGAATCCGCCAGTTCCCTCCCTGGTAGCAGCCTGGCCCCGAAGAATGGCCAGGGAAAAGGGGCTGATGGCTGGCCGAGGAAATAAGGAGCCGGAATGGGGAGCGGCAGCCGGCTGGCGAGCAGCGGCAGCAGCGCGATTTCGCGCCGCACCCCAGGCAGTGCGACTTCGCGGCGAGGAAACCTGAACAGCCACCGTGAGCCGACGGCAAATGCGTTGTTATCCCAGCCGGTCGCGAGCAAGGTAACGTCATGACCCCGCAGCTCAGGAAACTGGCGGCCAATGACCTGCGCGGCCGCGTCGGGCGTGACGTCGAAATCCGCCGTCCACTGCGCACTTGGCCCGCTGGTCACGAGTGCCTAGGCTAGCATTTTGGCGGCAAGGGAGCGGCAAGGGAACGGAGCGCGAGAAAGATGGCCAAGCCGAGATTCGACGCCATCACGACTCAGGCACGTTTGACCGGGCAGCGAGTGACGCGCTCGTCGATCGGATCGAAGCCAGGTTCGCTGTCATGCGAAGGATCGGGCTCACCGAAGTAGCCAGATTCGAGCATCCAAGGGTCCCGGTCGGCAGCGAACTTCGCCATCACGTCACTTACCATAAGGCCAGCCCGAGCTAATCGAGGGTCGGGATAGTCATGATCATCAAGGGTTCGGACAAAGACGTCGAAAACCGGTGATCCTGGGCAGGATTCCTGTTTCCTGGCTATCTTGCGCCAGCCCCACCTGCCGAATGCGCATTGAGCAGGACCGGCCGTCGTGAGCACGGCGGCCAGGCCGCGCTCGGCCGGGTGGCCGGCCATTATCAGGTCGTGGAGGCTCTCGCCGATGCGCTGCCTGCGCCAGGGCGCCCGTACCAGCAAGCCGGTCAGCGCGAAACTGCGGCCCTGGTATTCGGTCGTGACCTCGGCGGGCAGCCGGCTGGTGAGGTCACGCCACCAGTCGGTGGACGGCCGGAGCGGCAGCCCGAGAGCGTAGCCAACCAGGTAGTCGCCGTGCCTGGCTTCCGCGAGCAGGAACCCTGGCTGACGGCAGAGCACAGGCAACCGCCCGGCGTACCTGTCCTCCTGGTCAGGTCCCCAGCGGTAGGGCAGCTCGGCGTGGACCTCGTCGTGCACCGCGAGGAGTTCTGCAGCCCGCTGTGCCGCTTGCCGCCCGTCGAGCAAGCGCAAGGCGATGTCCGGCGTAGTCACCGCGACCCAACGGCAGAATCAGTAGGCGCGAGCGAAGATGACCCGCTTGCCATAGGCGGACGGCTTGCCGCATCGGACGCACTTGCCCTGCTCAGGTTCGCCAGCAAGCGGTACGCAGCGGGGAGTGGCCGTGGTTTCTGCCTTGATGTCGTCCTCGCAAGCCTGATCGCCGCAGTGGAACGCCAGCGCCCAGCCAGTTGCCACGGCATCGGCGAACTGCGGCCAGGTGCTGACAGTGGCTGTGTGCTCGTCGCGGAAGTCGGCCGCTCGCCTGGCCAGCATTGCCTGGAAAGCGGCCAGTTCAGCCGACAGCAGGTCGGGCGCCGCGTCGAGCGGTATCGCTTCCTTGGCGGCATCAGCCCGCGGATAGCTGATGCGCCGGGACATCAGTGCGGTACCTGCGGCGAGGTCACGCGGGCCGAGTTCGAGCCTGAGCGGCACGCCGCGCATCTCCCAGTCGTTGAACTTGAAGCCAGGCGAGAGTTGCGGCCTGGCGTCCACGTGCGTCCTGATGCCCGAGCGCTCTAGCCTGCCAGCCAGTTCTGCCGCCGCCGCCAGTGTCGCCTCAGCCTGCTCCGCGCGCCCGATCGGCACGATCACCACCTGGTAGGGAGCCAGCGCGGGCGGCAGCACCAGACCCTTGTCGTCACCGTGGGTCATGATCAGGCCGCCGACCATCCTCGTGCTCATGCCCCAGGAGGTCGTGTGGCACAGTTCGGCGGTGCCATTCTCGCTGGTATAGGTGATTCCGAAGGCCTTCGCGAAGTTCGTGCCCATAAAGTGTGAGGTGCCAGACTGCAGCGCCCGCCCGTCGCGCATCATCGCCTCGATCGTGAACGTGCGCTCCGCGCCGGCGAATCGCTCGCCAGGCGTCTTCTCGCCGGGTACGGACGCCAGGGCCGCGACCTCGACCGCCAGGTCCTGGTAGAAGCCGAGGGCCAGCATGGTCTCTGCGGTCGCGTCAGCGGCGTCAGCGTGCGCGGTGTGACCTTCCTGCCACAGGAATTCACTGGTGCGCAGGAACATCCTCGGCCGCATCTCCCACCTGAGCACGTTGGCCCACTGGTTGAGCAGCAGCGGCAGGTCACGGTGCGAGCTGATCCACTTGGCCATCATCTCGCCGATGATGGTCTCCGACGTCGGCCTGACGACCAGCGGTTCCTCAAGCTCCTTGCCGCCCGCGTGGGTGACAGTGAACAACTCGGGCGCGAACCCCTCGACGTGCTCGGCCTCGCGCTGCATGTAACTCTGCGGTATCAGCAGCGGGAAGTAGGCATTCTGGTGCCCGGTGGCCTTGATCCGCCTGTCCAGGTCCGCCTGGAGCAACTCCCAGATCCGGTACCCGTACGGCCTGATCACCATGCTGCCCCGGACCGGGCCGCGATCCACGAGTTCGGCGCGGAAGACCACGTCGTTGTACCAGGCGGAGAAGTCCTCGCTTTGCGGAGTTACGCTCCGCTCGTCACGTACCATGATCTTCAGGTTACCGACCCGGCCAGGGTCGGATGCCACTGAATTAAAATGGTCGCCTTCCCTTTCTGAATGCATGAACGCTGACCTTGACGAGCTTCGCCGGCTGCGCCGGGCCCGCGACCGGATGGACCGCGAGTACGCGCAGCCACTGGACGTGCCCGCGCTCGCTCGCACGGCCCTGATGTCACCCGGCCACTTCAGCCGTCGCTTCCGCGATGTCTATTCTGAGACGCCGTACTCCTATCTCATGACCAGGCGCATCGAACGGGCCAAGGCGCTGTTGCGCCGAGGCGACCTGAGCGTGACCGATGTCTGCTTCGCGGTGGGCTGCTCGAGCCTCGGCTCGTTTTCCGCCAGGTTCACCGAGCTGGTAGGCGAGACGCCTTCTGTGTACCGTGCCCGCAACCATGAAGACATACGTCCTATGCCTACCTGCCTGGTGATGGCGCTGACCAGACCGCGCAGGGGCGCTGAGCCAGGAGTATCGCGGCACTAGCATCGGTGCCATGAACATCGCACTCAGCGGCGTGCACGTCACCGTTGACGACCCGGACGCCGCGCTTGGCTTCTACCGCGACATTCTCGGCTTTACGGTGCGCAACGAGGTCGCTCGTGAGGGTTTCCGCTGGATCGTTCTGGTGACCGAGAGCCAGCCAGAGCTTCAGATCGTTCTGTCGCAGCCGCACGCCGGCCGCTCGAAAGAAGACGGAGATTCGCTGGCGGCCTTGCTGGCCAAAGGCACGCTTTCCATGCTCCAGCTTCGGTGCGACGACCTGGATGCGACCTTTGGCAAGGTGGCCGCCGCGCCCGGCGTCGAGGTGCTTCAGGAGCCGGTCAGCCAGCCCTGGGGCGTTCGTGACTTCGCCGTGCGCGATCCTGCGGGCAATATGATCCGGGTCGAGCAGAGCTAGGGTGCCTGCTGGCCGATCCCGGCGGCCTGATCGGGACTGATCTGGCGGGCGATAAGCTTGCCTGCCTCCCAGGCCAGCAGCAAGGCGATGGCAGGGACCAGCGCCCAGGCCCACTCGCGCAGGTTGAGCTGGGTCGTCCCGAGCAGGCGGCGGAAGACGTCCATCTGGGTGACCAGCACGGCCAGTATGAACTCGCCGATGATGGTCCTGTTCAGGTGCTTGCTGTCGAAGGTCGCCGTCGTCAGCACGGTGTCGCTCTCGCTGCGGCACTCCAGGGCCGCCACGATCAGGCAGAGCGCGAAAGACGTGAACGCGATCGAGTTGCCGATGGCGGCGCTGCCGAAATGGTGCTGGCCGAGCGCGATCATCGCAAGCAGCCCGATCGTGATGGCAAGCCCGGCCAGCCCGACCGTGATGACGACCCCCTTGGTCAGCACCTGCTGGCCGCGGCGCCGCGGTGCCCGCGCCATCAGCCCCGGTGTTTCCTTGTCGAAGCCGAGCGCGAAGCCGAACGGCGCGTTGACCACGAAGTGGACCCACAGGACCTGAGCCGGCGTGAAGGGCTCGCCTGAGGCGATATTGAACACGGTCGCGCCGAGGAAGGTCAGGACGAACACGACCAGGAGCACGAGCACGAACTTGATGTACTTGGTGAGATTGTCGTAGATCTTCCTGCCTTGCTCGACCGCGTGCACGATCGTGGCGAAGTTGTCGTCGGACAGGATCATGCGCCCGGCGTTCTTGGCAACCTCCGTGCCCGTGCCCATGGTGATGCCGATGTCGGCGGCCTTGATCGACGGCGCGTCGTTCACGCCGTCACCGGTCATCGCCACCACGTCGCCTTTTTTCTTCAGCGTCTCGGTGAGCAGCACCTTGTGCTCGGGCGCGACCCGGCCGAGCACCCCGATCCGCTCGATGCTGTCCAGGCGCTTGGACTCTGGCATCGCGGCGAAGTCGGCACCGAGTACCGCGTCGCCGTCGATTCCGACCTGCCTGGCGATGGCCGCGCCGGTGATGACGTCGTCGCCGGTGACCATCCGCACCCGGATATGGGCTGCCTGCGCGCTAGCGACCGCCGCGTGCGATTCCTCCCTCGGCGGGTCAACCATCCCGACCAGGCTGGTCAGCCGCAGGTCGGTCACCAACTGGAGCAGGTCGCCGTCCCGGTCGAACCCGTCTGGGTCAAGATCCCTGGTCGCGGCGGCCATCACCCGCTTGCCTTCGCGCTCCATGCGCTCCAGATCCGCCGTGGCCCGCTCACCGAGACTGGTGGTCCACGGGATGCTCGTGCCGCCCGACAGCGCCGTGGCTACCCGGGCCAGTACGGCGGGCGCGGCGCCTTTCACGAAGCAGCGGATGACCTGGCGCCCGCTCGCGTCCTTCGCCGAGTGGAACGTGGCCATCAGCTTGTAGGAAGGGTCGAACGGCAAGGTCGCCAGCCTGGGCAGTTCCTGCCTGGTGGCGTCGATGTCCATCCCTGCCTTATGGCCGAGGACCAGGAGGGCGCCCTCGGTGGGGTCGCCGACGACTTCGCCGTCGGCCAGCGTCGCGTCGCTGGCCACCAGATAGGGCAGGATCGCCTCTTCGATTCCGGCGGCCGAGCCCGCAGTATGCAGCACCCGGCCGTCAAGGCGGTAACCGGTGCCGGACACCGTGTACCTGTCGTCCGTGCTCACCACCTCGACGGCGGTCATCTGATTCATCGTCAGCGTGCCGGTCTTGTCGGAATTGACCGCCGAGGTGAAGCCAAGCGTCTCGACCGACGGCAGGTCCTTGACGATGGCGTTATGCCTGGCCAGGTCGACGCCGCCGACCGAGAGGATGGTCTGGGAAACGGTGGGCAGCGCTTCTGGTATGGCTGCGATGGCCAGCGAGATGGCGCTGACGAACAACACGTCCCAGGCCAGGCCGCGCTGCCTGCCGAGCACGAACAT
>DAHVDE010000043.1 GCA_027313705.1 Actinomycetota bacterium
CGGCCGCCGGCGGTAAGCACCCGGTTCACCCGCGAGTTGAGCCTGACCTCGACGCCGAAGCCGCGGGCGGCGGCCTCGATCGCGTCGGACACCCCGCCCATGCCGCCTTCCTGGAAGCCCCAGTTACCCAGGTGCCCGTCGCCGACGTCGCCGATCGAGTGGTGCGCCATGACGTAGGCGGTGCCAGGCTCGTAGGGGCCGGCCCAGGTGCCGATCACGCCGTTGACCGCGAGCGCTCCCTTGACCTGGGAAGACTCAAACCAGTCGTCGAGCAGGTCGGCGATCGACATGGTCATCAGGCGGGTCGCGTCCGCCGTGGTGCGCACGTCGAGGCCCCGGTTACGCCAGGCCAGCTTGAGCAGGCCGCGCAGGTCCTTCGGCTTGCGTGAGCCGATGTTCGGCGGGACGGTGAGCAGCAGCGGGCCGAGCACCTCGGCCAGGCCGGCCAGCCAGGCATCCCACTTCGGCATCGTCTCGGCGTCCTTTTTCGACCACTGGGCGATGGATTCATAGTTACGCTTGGCATCGTCGGCGTACAGCTTGATCGAGCCGCCTTCTGGAAATGCCTGGTAGTAAGGACCCATCGGATAGATCTTGTATCCATGACCGGCCAGCTTGAGATCATTGATAATGGTCGGTGGCATCAGGCTCATCACGTAGGAAAGCCTGGTCACCTTGAACTCGGGAGCATCGGGCCATGGGGATTCAGTGGTTGCCGCGCCGCCGGTCTTGTGCCTGCTCTCCAGCACTACTGTCCTGGCGCCTGCCCGGGCCAGATAAGCGGCGGCGACGAGGCCGTTATGCCCTCCGCCTATGACGATGGCGTCGTATGTTGCGGCCATGGATGTTCTCCCTTTCCCTGCCTGCACTTGCGGTCAAGGGCAGGCGCGGCTGCGGACTTCGCCTGGCACGGGCGGCAGGCGGGCGACCGGCACGGCCCGGGCTGGGTGAAGTCCTGACTGAACATTCAGTCTAATTTTTTGCTACCGTAACGACAAGTGCTCGGAGGAAGTGCGGATGAGACAGCAGGTCGGACGCGCCCCAGCGGCGAGTGCCATGGGCGCCGCCGGCGGAACAGGGACGGTCCTGCCCGGCGAGGCGGCCTCCGTTCAGGGAATCGCGGACCAGCGGCGCAAGCAGATGCTCACGGCCGCGCTCGACGTCATCTCCGAGCGCGGGTTCGCTGACACCAGGATTGCCGACATCGCCGAGCGGATCGGGATAAGCCCGGCCTTGATCATCTATTACTTCAAGACCAAGGATCAGCTGCTCACCGAGGCAATCGGGCACTACGAGGACACCTGGTACGCCGAGGGGAAGCGCCGCATGGACGCACTGCCGACCGCCGCCGCGCGGATCGAGGAGTTCGTCGCGATGAACTTGCTGCCCGACAGTGAGCCAGGGCTGCAGGGCAACTGGCGGCTCTGGCTGGATTTCTGGGTTCAGGCGGCGCGCAATCCAGGAGTGGCGGTGCTGCGGCAAAAGTCCGACCAGCGCTGGCGCGAGGTACTTGTCTCGCTGGTGAGCTCTGGTCAGGCCGGCGGTGAGTTCGCTAACATCGATCCGCATCCGTTCTCGATCGTAGTGTCTGCTTTGCTTGACGGGCTGACGGTGCAGATCGCCCTGGAAGATCCGGTAGTTGACCCTGTGAGTGCATTTGAGCTATCCATGCACTACATAGCGAAGCAGCTGGGGTTTGCGTGGGCGCCGAGCGGGCGCGCTCATGCGAACGGGAACAGGAAAGACAGCACAGGCAGCTAGGGCAGGAAGGTAGCCGCACATGTCTGGTGGACAGATCGACCTCATCTCGCTCACCAAGCGATTCGTCGAGGTGGCGGTCGACAACGTGGACCTCACCGTGTCCAGCGGGGAATTCTTCTCCCTGCTCGGACCGTCGGGCTGCGGGAAGACGACCACGCTGCGGCTGATCGCGGGCTTCGAGCAGCCGACCTCTGGCCGGGTGCTGCTCGACGGCGCTGACGTCACGCATACCGCGCCGAACAAGCGCAAGGTCAACACCGTGTTCCAGAGCTACGCGCTGTTTCCTTTCCTCAGCGTCTATGACAACGTGGCCTTCGGCCTGCGCAACTCTGATGCCGGCAAGGCCACGATCAGGGCCAAGGTGCACCAGATGCTTGAACTGGTCGGCCTCACCCAGTACGAGAAGCGCCGCCCAGCCCAGCTATCCGGCGGTCAGCAGCAGCGCGTTGCCCTGGCCAGAGCCCTCGTGCTCGACCCTGCCGTGCTGCTGCTTGACGAACCGCTCGGCGCGCTCGACGCCAAACTCCGCCGGTCGCTGAAGGTCGAGCTCAAGGCGCTCCAGGAGCGGGTCGGCATCACTTTCCTCTATGTCACCCACGACCAGGAGGAAGCACTCACCATGTCTGACCGGCTGGCCGTGATGCGGGCAGGAAAGATCGTGCAGATGGGCGGGCCGCACGAGATCTATGACGAGCCTGCGGACACCTACGTGGCCGACTTCCTCGGGGTGTCCAACCTGATGGCGGTCACCGTGGCCGAGCGTGGCCCCGGGCAGAAGTGCACCGTCAGGCTCGGTGAGTCGGTGCTCGCCGCCGACCACGGCGGCACGGACGCGCCGGACCTGGCGCACGCGGTGATCCGCCCTGAGCGGGTCAGGATCGAGCAGTTCGGGTCGCTCGGGCCCAACCGGGTTCCCGGCATGATCGAACGGCTGGTGTACCTGGGATCTGCCACCCAGGTGATCATCAGGCTGGCGCCAGGTCAGCAGATACAGGCCCTGGTGCAGAACGATGGCAGTGCCGCCGAGTTGTCGCAGGGCACCCCGGTGCACGTGCACCTGGCGCCAGACGCGCTCCGGGTGCTGGCAGGCGAAGAGGTCGCTCGCGACGAGGACGTGCTCGAGGTCGCCTAACCCGCCAGGCGGCCCGCGGCAACCGATCGTGCCGTCATGCAGCGTGACCACGATCGGGCAGGGCCGCACGAACGGGGCGAGGCGAGCGCTCGCGGAGGAGTTGCCACCCGCGGTTGCCGCGGCCGCGCGGGAACCTCAGGCCAGGATGCGCAGGCGCTGCGGGTCGTAGAACGGGGCGAGTTGCAGCCTGGCCGGCCACTCGCGCGAGTGCGACCCCACGGTGAAGTTGCCCGACTTCAGCCACTCGCCGGTGACACCGTCCTGGCACGATACCTGGGCAAGCGCGACAGGACCGCCGACCGAGTACCCGTAGGCGGCCGCCCGCACGTAGCCGGTCCAGGTGCCGTCATGGAAGACCGGTTCGTTGCCGAACAGGTCGGCGGAAGCGTCCTCCACGACCAGCCCGACGACTCGCTGCCTGGGCGTCCCTGCCGCCCGGACCGCCGCCAGGGCGTCCCGTCCGGTGAAACCGCCAGGCTTGTCCCAGGCGACAGTGAAGCCGAGGCCCGCCGAGATCGGGTCGTCGGTGTTGTCGATATCGATGCCCATGTCGCGGTAGCCCTTTTCCAGCCGCAGGCTGGACATGGCCGACAGGCCGACCGGCCGCAGGCCGAGCGAGCCGCCCGCCGCAAGCAGGTCGTCATAGACACCCGCCGCGTACTCTGCGGGCACATGCAGTTCCCAGCCAAGTTCCCCCACGTAGGTGACTCGCAGCGCGAGCACTGGCGCGTAACCCACATGCAGTGGCTGGGCAGACAGGTAGGGAAAATTCTGGTCGCCCAGATCATGATCGGTGAGCCGTGAGATGAGTTCTCTCGATGCCGGGCCCTGCACCGTGAGCAGGGTCGTGCCCGAGGTGACGTCGGTGACCGTGACCACCTCGTCAGGGCGGGTCTCGCGGCGGATCAGCGGCTCGACCCTGCGGTGGATGATGTCGCTCGCGACGATCATGAACCGGTCTTGCGCCAGGCGGGTCACGGTGAGGTCGGCGACGATGCCGCCCGCGCGGTTCAGCCAGGGCGTGTAGACGATCCGCCCGACCTCGCGGGCGACGTCGTTGGCTGAAAGCCGGCCGAGCACGGCGGCGGCGCCGGGACCGGCCACGACGAACTTCGCCATCAGGCTCATGTCGATCACGCCGACCGCCTCGCGGATCGCGGCGTGCTCGGCCCGCACGATCTCGAAGGAAGCCGGGCGCTCGTAGTTCATGGCGGGCGCGGGCCCGCCATTCGGCGCGAACCACTCTGCGAATTCCCAGCCGGCCGAGACCCCGAAGTGCGCTCCGGCGGCGGCCAGCCGGTCGTGCAGCACGGAGCGGCGCACGTTGCGCGCGGTCTTGGGCTGCCAGGACGGCCAGATCGCATCGCCGAACAGCACCCCTAGCTGCTCGACCGTCCGCTCGGCACGGAACTTGCGCGACGTCTCGTAAAGCGCGGTCCGGTCGAGGGCGACCGGGGTGGCATCCACCGGGGGCACGCCGTCGACGATCCAGTGCGCCAGCATGTTCCCGACCCCGCCGCCGGACAAGATGCCGAGCGAATTGAGGCCCGCCGCGACCCAGTAGCCGTCAAGCTCGGGTGCGGGGCCGAGCAGCGGCCTGACATCAGAGGTGAACGATTCTGGACCGCAGAAGAAGGTACGGACGCCGGTGTCGGCCAGCGAAGGAATCCGCTCCATGGCCCTGGCCAGGTACGGCTCCATCCGCTCCCAGTCGGGCGGCAGCTTGCCGAACGCGAAGTCGCGGGCCACGCCATCGAGCGACCAGGGGGCACCGACGGGCTCGAAGAGCCCGACCAGCATGCCGTCGCCCTCTGGACGGTAATAGCCGTAGCAGCCAGGGTCCTCGATCACCGGCAGGTCGGCGTCCATCCCCGCGACGGTGTCGGTCAGCAGGTAGTAATGCTCGGCGGCCTGGAGCGGCACGCTCACCCCGGCCAGGGCGCCGAACTGGCGTGCCCACATGCCGCAGGAGTTCACCACTATCTCGGTCTCGATGTCGCCCCGTTCGGTGGTGACCGCTGTCACCCGGCCGTTCTTCTTGAGCACTCCGGTCGCGGCCACGCCCTCGATGACCCGCACGCCGAGTTGCCGCGCGCCCTTGGCCAGCGAGGTCGCCACGCCGACCGGGTCGGCCCGGCCCTCGTCAGCCACGTAGAAGCCGGACAGGACGTCGCTCGTCTTCGCCAGCGGCCACAGCCCGGCCAGTTCGCGCGGCGAGATCTCCACGTCTTCCACCCCGAACCCGTGCATCCAGGCGGCCTCGCGCCGCAGCGCCGTCTGCCGCTCAGGCGTCGTGGCCAGCGAGATGTGCCCCACCGCGCGGAACCCGGTCGAGTGCCCGGTCTCCGCTTCGAGCCGCGCGTACAGGTCGCGGGAGTAGCGGCTGAAGAACAGCGCGGTCTCGTCGGTCATGCCCGCCGACGTGATCAGCCCGGCCGCGTGCCAGGTCGTTCCTGCCGTTAGCTGGTGCTGTTCGAGCAAGACGGTGTCGGTCCAGCCGAGATGCGCCAGATGGTAGGCGATGCTGGCGCCGATGACGCCGCCGCCGACGATCACGACCCGGGCGCGGTCCGGCAATTCGCCTGTGCTCACCCGATCAGCCGCCGGCGATCGTGGTCAGCGCGTCGATGCTGGTTCCCCGCTCGCCCCTGGTCATCAGCCGGTAGCCGATGTAGCCAAGGGTGGCGATGATGAATGACATCGCCAGCATGATGGTGCCGAGGGCGTTAAGCGCGGGTCCGCCGTTGCCGCCATGCTGCTGGCTGTAGATGTAGACGGACATCGGGGTGTTGGCCGCGCTGTTGCTGAGCAGGTCCACGATCACGAAGTCGTCGATCACGGTCGAGAAGACCAGGACGGCGCTGGCGAAAATCGCGGGCGACAGCAGCGGAATCATGACGCGGTACATCGTCTGGAAAGGATTGCAGCCAAGGTCGGCCGCTGCCTCTGAGTATGAGTTCCCGATGGTCGCGAGGCGCGCCTGCACGATGACCGCCGGCCAGGACACATTCCAGGTCACCAGCGCGAGCGTCTCGGCCAGCGTGCCGAGCCCGACGCCGCTGAACAAGGACGTGAACACGAAGAACATGGCCACGCCGAAGATCAGCTCAGGTATGACGAAGGACAGCAGCATCACGAAGTTGAACGACACGGACGTGACGCTGCGCCAGCGGTGGATGCCGAGCGCGAATGTGACTCCGAGCGGGATCGCGATCAGCGTGGTCAGGGCGGAGAGCTTGAGCGTCTGCAGCACGGCGAGTTGCAGCACGGTGCTGTGCGCCACCGAGTTCACCGGGTCAGAGAAGTACCAGCGCAGCGAGAAGCCCTGCCAGACGGCCTGCGATTTGCCGTTGTTGAAGGAGAAAAGCACCGCGAGGATGATCGGCACCAGCGACCAGAGCAGGTACAGCCAGGTGAAGCCCTCGAGGAACACCGGGCGGCGCCACGGGTTCTTGATCCATGAGCGCCTGCCCCCGGCGACGGCAGGAGCCGAAGCCGTAGTGGTACCCGCCGGTGTCGTAGCCGCGGTCATGACGCCTCCCTGGCGGACCTGGCCGTGGCCCGCACGTAGTAGATCATCGGGATCACCAGCGCTGCGAGCACGAGCAGCGAGAGCACCGCGCCCTGGCCCTGGAAGCCGTTGGTGCCGAGCTGGTTGTCGATGACGTTGCCGATCATCGCGGTGCCTGGGGTGCCTGACAGTAGCTGGTTGGTGAAGTAGTCGCCGAGCATGGGCAGAACCGTGATCAGCATTCCGGTGAGGATGGGCTGGCGAGAGAGCGGCAGCGTGATCTTGACGAAGGTCGCGGCGCGGCCGAGCCCGAGATCGCGCCCGGCCTCGAGCAGGGAGCCGTCGATCCGGTCAAGTCCCGCGTAAAGCACCAGGATCAGGTAGGGGATATAGCCGTAGACCAGCCCGAGCACCACGGTGTACCACTTCCCGCCCAGCCAGTCGGTCGAGGAAGGCAGGCCGATGTAGCCGAGCACCTTGTTCAGGTAGCCGTTGGTCTGCAGCAGGTCGATCCAGGCCAGCATCCGCATCATGTAGCTGATCCAGAACGGGGCGATCAGCAGCACGAGGAACAGCGCCTTGCGCCGCCCGGCGAACTTGGCCACGAAATAGGCGGCCGGGTAGCCGATCAGCAGGCACAAGGCGGAGGCGACCGCCGTGTACCATACCGTGCGCCACAGGATCGGCAGTTCGAAAGACGTCGCGCCGAAGATGTCACGCCAGGTGTCCACGAGGTTCGCGTGCGACCAGTTCAGCGGGTTGTATACCGCGACTGGGGACTCGGTAAGGAAGTTGAGCCTTCCGGCGGCGATCGCGATCACGTCGTAGAACGGCACGAGGAACAGCAGCGCCAGCCAGATGATGCCTGGCGCCGCAAGCAGCATGAAGAAGAACCTGTTGTGCTGCTTGCGCTTTGTGGTGTTTGTCGCGCTGGTCTTGCTTCGCACGGGGGCGGCCGTCGCAGCCATCGCCGTACCTCCTCAGATCCCGAGGCTTACGGTTTGCCAGATTTGCTGCCAGGCCAGGTCGGCCTCGACGGGTAGCTGGAGTTCCCACAGTCCGGTCGCGAGCGTGCTCTCGTGGACCACGGTGGAGGTCAGCGCCTTCGGCAGGATTCCGTCGTGGACAAGCCGGTTTTCAGTCACGCCGTAGACCGGCTGCATGTAGCCGTTGTAGCTGATATTGACCAGGGCGTTATTCAGGTCTTCGAGGTAGTTGAGGAACAGGTGGGCGAGCACGGGATTCTGTGCTCCGTTAAGGATCATGTTGGTGTCATTCGCGACGGGTCCCCGGTTGTCGGCGGGGAACCAGTAACCGACCACGTCGGCTGGCACGCCCTTGGGCAGGTACTGGGCGGCCGCGGCCATGTCGCCCGACCAGGCGTGATGTATCCACATCTGGCCGGAGGGGATCTCGGAGTAGTCGTTGTTGTCGATGTGCACGTCGGTCAGCTTGACCAGGTCCTGCAGTGCGTGCTCGGCGATGGCCAGCTGGCTGCGTGAGGTGGTGTTGAGGTCGTAGATGCCGCTCTTCATGAGCGCCAGGCTGGGTGACTCGCGGTAGTCGTCGAGGATGGCGACCTTGCCCGCGTACTTGCTCTGCCAGGGGAACTGATAGCCGTTCGGCCAGTTCGCCGGGCTGTCGGAGATATGATCCTTGCGCCAGGAAATGCCAGTGGTGTAGATCGTGTACGGCACCGTGTACTGCCAGTGCCGGTCATAGAACGGATTCTGGTACTCACGCCAGTTCTGGCTGACCACGTTAGGCAGATAGCTGTGGTTGATCGGCTGGACGAGCTTTTCTGCCACTACCTTGCCGACCACATCGGCGGTGACCCCCATGAAGACGTCGAAGTTCACCTTGCCGCTGCTCAGCTTGGCAAGTGCCTCGGTCATCGTGTTGAAGGTGGTGAGCTCGACCTGGCAGTTGTACTTCTTGCCGAAGTTCTTCAGCGTCTGCGGGTTGACGTACGCGACCCAGTTGTAGATCTTGAGGGTGGCGTTGCGCTCGGGCAGCAGTCCGCTCTTGATCGGCTTGTTGTCCGCGTAGATAGGCCAGGTCACCGGGTTGTTCGGCCTGGGCAGCGGCAGCGGCTTGCCGACCGGGCCGGTCGCCAGGGCTCCGCTGCAGGCTTCGAGCAGCGAGCCGGCGCCTCCGGCCGCGAGCAGTGCGGCGCCCGCGCCTGCACCGCGCTGGAAGAAGGACCGGCGTGAGAGTGCCCGGCGGTCGTCGCCTGGGCGCGAGACGCCGGGGATTGGCGGTCTCCCGCCGCGCCACCCTTCCTTCGGATGCATGATGCGCCACCCTTCGCTGTCTCGTCGGCCGCTGTCTCGGCGGCTCGGCCGGTCTGGTGGAAGCTCGCCGGGTCTGTCGGTTTGCTGGCTGTTCGTGTCAGCAAATGTTAGGTGTCCGCTGGCTGAACCGTCCTTCAATTACCCCACTTGATTACTACTCCGTCGGCGCGGGCGCAAGATCAGCCGCTCAGGTCGCTGAACTAAGCTGGCCGGTTACTGCCTGCCACTCCTGACGCCACAGGGCCTCCGCCCCCGCCTGGAGCTGCCATTCCTTCAGGCCGCGGTAGAAGTAGTTCTCGAGCACGGTCGTGGTGATCAGCGCCGGAGGGATCGCTCCCAGGCGAATCATCCGCTCGGGCGTCATCCAGGTCAGCGGCTGCATGAATCCGGTCGCCCGCACGTTGCTGATCGCGTTGGGGCGGTTGAGCATGAAGTTGAGGAACAGGTGAGCAAGCACCGGGTTTCTCGCGTTGCGCGGTATCGTCATCGTGTCGTTCGCGACCGGCCCTGACCCGTTCGGCGGGAACCAGTACCCGAGCACATTGTCAGGCGTGCCAGGGGGCAGGTACCTGGCGGCGGCGGCGACCTGTCCAGACCATGCCTGAGCGATGGCCACCCGGCCGGTGCCAAGCCCCCTGAACGCGGTGCTGGACAACCTGGGGCGGACCAGGTGCACCAGATCTGAAAGCGCGCTCCCTGCGGCGTCGATCAGCCTGGGGTCAGGGGTGTTCAGGTTCGTCGTGCCGGTCTTGAGCAGTCCGAGGCCGATCCCCTCGCGGTAGTTATCGAGCAGCGTGACGTTGCCGTCGTACTTAGCGTTCCACAGCACGTCCCAGCCGTTGACCATCGCGAACGGATTGGCCTCCACCAGGTCCTTACGCCAGCCGATCCCGGTCGTGTAAATGGTGTAAGGCACGGTGTACTGCCAGTGCATGTCGTAGAACGGGTCGGCGTACTGCTCCCACGCCTGGGCGATATTCGGAATGTAGTCGTGGTTGAGCGGCTGGACCAGATTGCCGGTGATCAAGGTGCTCAGCACGTCGATGGTGCCGCCGAGCAGGACGTCGAAGGCGGAATCCTGGCGTGCGATCGCAGCGACCGCCTCGCTCATGGAACCGAAGGTGCGCAACTGGAGGTGGCACCGGTACTTGCGCTTGAAGTCGGTGAGGCAGCGGTGCCCGACCCGGCCAGGCCAGCAGTACACGCGCAGCGTCGCGTCGCGTTCTGGCCGCTTCCCGCCGCCGATCGGCAGGTTGTCCCCGCGGACCGGCCAGAGCACCGGGTGGTACGGCGTCGGCGGCAGGGCCTGGAACAACAGCTTGGCCTTGACTTGCCTGACGCCGCACCCGGAAACGAGGCTGCCGAGGCCGCCAGCCGCTAGAGCGGCGGCCCCGGTCAGGAAACCTCGCCTGTTCGTGCCTGACTTCACCCGGCGGAATCTAGCACCTCGCCAGCGCCGGCGATGCTAGCAGCGAATCTCGCAACGTTACTGTTAAAACGGTCGATATCGGCAGAGTCGTGCTGAACCGAGATCAGCCATTGCTCCGCCTTGCCCCACGGGGGCAGGAATACGCCGCCATTGTGCTGGTAGAGCCAGTGCGCGTGGCTGTACTCGCCATTGATGCCAAGGAAGTCGCGGAAATTCTTCACCGGCCCGGCGGTGAACACGATGCAGCCCTTGGCGCCGACCGACACGACATTCGCCGTCAGGCCGTTGGCCGCGATCGCCTGTTCGGCGGCCGTGACGGCCAGGCGGCGCAGTTGCTCGATGCGCTGATAGGCCTGCGGAGTGGCCACCTCGTAGAGCATCGCCCTGGTAGCCGCCATCGCCAGCGGGTTGCCGTTGAAGGTACCGACCATCTCGTATTCGCCATCGGCCACGTGCTTCATGACCTGGGCCGTGCCGCCGATCGCCGCGACCGACAGGCCGCCGCCGATCGCCTTGGCCAGGCAGATGATGTCCGGCGTCACCCCGGTGACGCCGACGGCGCCGCGTGGCCCGGCGGTCAGGCCGGTTTTCACTTCGTCGAAGGTAAGCAGCGCGCCGTGGCGGTGCAGCAGTTCCTTCAGGCTGGCCAGGTAGCCGGGCTCGGGCGGAATGATCCCCGCATTCATCATGATCGGCTCAAGAATCATGCCGGCGACCTGGTCTTTGTGCTCGGTGAGCACCCGGTCAACGGTGGCGAGATCATTGAAGCCGACGATCAGCGTGAGGTCGGTCAGGGCTTTAGGAATGCCGGTGCTTGACGGCGCGCTGGCCGGGCATTGCGCCGGTCCCATCTCCTCGGGTTCTGGATAAACGGACACCTGAACAGAATCATGGTGCCCGTGGTAGCAGCCCTCGACCTTGATGATCAGGTCACGCCCGGTGATCGCCCGCATGAGGTGCACCGCATCCATCGTCGCCTCGGTGCCGGAGTTCGCGAACCGCCAGAGCGGCAACTCGAACCGCTCGGTTAGCTGCGTGGCGACCGCCAGGGCATCCGTGGTCGGCTGCGCGAAGTGCGTACCGCTCGCGACCTGGCGGCGCACCGCTTCGACGATCGCCGGGTGCGCGTGGCCGGCCAGCGAGACGCCATAGCCGCCATGCATGTCAACGTATTCGTTGCCGTCTACGTCGTAGAGCTTGGAGCCGCTCCCGTGGCTGAGCCATACCGGCTGCGGCCGGGCGATCTGCCAGCTTGAGGTGACGCCGCCGGCCAGAGCCGACTTGGCGGTGCCGGCCAGCCTGGCGGACTCGGGCTGGCGGCGGATGAAGATCGCCTCTTGCTCGCTGATGATGCCAGCGAGGCTCGGCCGCGGCGCGGGCCCTGGCCTGCTTGCGCTGCGCGGGGTGACCGGGCGGCCGGGCCTGGCTGGCGTCGTCGGCGGGCGCTGCGGCGCAGCGGCGGTCCTGGACGGTTTCTGGGAGGCGCTTTCGGTGGACGAGGCCTGTCTATGGGCCATGACTAGCTCCCCTAACGGAGTTGACTGAATGTTCAGTCTAAAAGCAGGCCTGGTCCGGCCGCAAGGAGCGGGCCAGGGTTCGGACCGCAAGTGGCTGGGCGATTCCGGTTATGCTGCTGGCTCATGGGCCGGCTGCTCGTCGTTCACCACACGCCGTCTCCCGCCATGCAGGAGATGCTCGAGGCGGTACTCGACGGGGCACGCAACGACGAGGTCGAGGGCGTGGAAGTGCTGGTCGCCCCGGCACTCGCGGCCGGGGCCGCCGACGTCCTTGCGGCCGACGGTTACCTGCTAGGTACGCCCGCCAACATCGGGTACATGTCAGGTGCGCTCAAGCACTTCTTCGACGGCATCTACTATCCGTGCCTGGAAGCGACCAGGCGCCGCCCGTACGGCCTGTACGTGCACGGCGCCAGCGACACCACTGGCGCGGTCAGGGCCGTCGAGGCCATCACGACCGGCCTGGCCTGGCGCCAGGCCAGGCCACCTGTCCTGGTCACCGGCCGGCCCGCCCCGACCGACCTGGAATCCTGCTGGGAACTAGGCGCCATCCTCGCCGCCGAGCTAACCGGCCCGCCCGACCGGTATGTCAATGCGTGAGCCTGAGTCCACCAGCAGCTTGGTTGCTACATGGGCGCACGGATGGCAGGACGGGCTGCACCGGGGGGCTGCACTTGGGCATGCAGTCGTCTGGATGGCAATGCTGATCCGGATTGCACTGACGCTCGGGCTTGCACGGCGTGTTGGGCGTGCAGTTGGGCCGGCACTCGGGCTTGCAGGCGTGCCCGCCTGATCTTGCGGCGAATGCGTCGGTGAGCTGACCTCGGACCCTCGCTAAGGCGGGACCGTTCGCTACAGAGGCGGGAACGACAGCTGGACGCAGAGCGCCGTCAACGCCGGCTGGCATGACGGCGAAGACCGTGTCCAGTCAGGAGCTGATGACCACAGGCCCGAACCGGCTGGTTAACGTAGCGAAGTCCACGCGGAACGGACGCCAGGGCGGGGGACCTGGCAGCAACGGCAGTTCCTGCATGGCCGCGTCGTCGATGCCCGCCACTCGGGCTGAGTCATCAGGGCGCGTTGCACTGCTTACAGCGAGAACAGCTGATGTCGCTTGTCCTCGTGCCAGATGGTGTGCTGGCCGGTTGCTGACACTGTCAGCCCGAATGCGTGCCTGTCTGGCTGGCCTAGCGAGATCCACAGCCTATGCGCGGCCTCGACTCGGTCCCAGAGGCTGACCGGGCCGCCTTGGCGCACCGTTGGCGGGCTGCCCTCTTCCTCGATCAGGCAGGCCCAGGAGCCGTCCTGGCCAACCAGCCATAGTTCCTCAGGGCTGTCCTCAGGAAGGAGCATCACCTGCTGAGCGTCTACGTAAAAGGCGCTCAGCATTCTGAACGCGTCGTCGTTAAGCAAGGCTCCGCCGATGTCGGCGGGACGTGACTCAGCGCTCGCCCTATGCTCATGGTCCGGCAGGAGGCTCACCGCCTGGGCTCGGGATATGTTCCTGCTCGGCATGAATCCCGCACGGTAAGATTCGAAGTGGCCGGACGCTTCACTGCGGGCATCGGCTTCTAGCAGCACGAGCGCTCCAGGTCCCAGCGCTTGATAGAGATTGACCAGCACCAGTCCGCCGGCTCGCATCTGAGACAGCCATGACACGGGTACTCGACCGACAGAGCACGTAGCTATGAGCCGGTCGAACGGCGCCGCCTGCGGGTATCCCGCCTCCCCGTCGCCGTTCGCCAGGTCAGGGAAGTACCCGAGCTCGGCAAGCCGTGACCGCGCGTTGCTGACCAGGTCAGCGTCGATATCGACGCTCGCAACCTCGCTGTCCGACAGTCCATGACACATGAGCGCGGCGTTGTAGCCCGAACCCGTTCCTATCTCGAGCACGCGCTCGCCGCCTGAACAGCGCAGCGAGCCGAGCATCGCGGCCATGAGCGACGGCTGCGACGACGAGGAAATGGCGCCCAGGTCATCCGCCGCCATAACCAGCGGCTCATCTGCGTAGACGAGCCTAAGCCATTGAGCCTCGTCCCTGAGGCAAGACACTTCGCGCACGACACGATCTTCAGTCACCAGGAACCGCGGGACGAAATGATGACGCGGGATGGCGTGAAACGCATCAATCCAGCGGCTATCGGACAGGCTTCCTCTTTCTATGAGAGCTGACACCATGGCCTGTCTCAGCTTCTCGGCGTCATGAAGTACCTGACCGCTCATATCGCCAACTCGGGAGTCAGCAGTGCATCAGCTATCGCATCGCTTATGGGCAAGCCGGTCTCCTGCTCAATCCAGGCCCATTGACCGTTCGGGTTGATCTCCAGAAAATACCATTCTCCGTCGGGCGTTACCAGGAAATCAAGTGCGCCGAAACGCAACCCGAGCCGGTTCATCAGCGTTCGTATTCCGGTGATGACCTGTGTCGGCGGCTCGACAGGCTCATATGTTAGGGCATCATAATCTGATCGCCAGTCCGCGGCTCAATGCCGTGGGCTTAAGGTGTTTGACCGGTTGTGAGTGATTCCTATTTTTTGATTACTGTTGGTAGTCACCTTCCGGATGGCATGCCGACGGCCGGCGTGTCGCGCCGGGCGGCCGGGTCCACGGTCCGGCTGGGTGCCT
>DAHVDE010000047.1 GCA_027313705.1 Actinomycetota bacterium
TGTACCTGGATCGCAAACGGCGCCGTGGCGGAGCGATCGAATCTCATCGGGCAGATGCAGGATTCGAAGGCAAAGGGTTCCGAGGTGGACTGGGACTACAGCACCGCAGCCGACAGCACCTTCGGCGTGGCGGTCTCCGGCAACCTGGCCAAGCACTACAGCGTAAGCGGCAGTTTCACGATTACCAACAGCCTCGGCGGCGCGGGCGGCTTCGGCGCGGGACCTGGCTTCGACCGCTACGTCTACGGGCACTTCTACCGGCAGCGCTATCTGAGCAATAGCGACCTGCAGGGCCAGTACGTGTGCGGTAACGGCCCGCTTGGTGGCGCGCCGAAACTGTGGTCCAACGACAAGGAGGGCCGCTAGTGAGTACGCGGCTTTTCCGGTCAGGTCTTTCGGTGCTGTTCGCCGCGGGCCTGGCCGCGGTCGCGGGCTGCGGGAGTGCCGCGTCCGGCCTGGACGGCAGCATCGACCTGGGCAGCTGGGCTGGCGTGGTAATCCTTCCTGGCAAGATCGCCGACTATACGGGTTTCCTGGGTAATTACTCCGGGCAGGCGGTGGTCTTGGAGTCCGCCCGGCTGCTGACCTTGAAGGGGTTCCGTGCGCCCCGGCTCGTCCGGGTGGGAATCGAGCCCTACCGGGGGTTCATCGCTTCAGACCGGGATTGGCCGCCCGACAATTACCCGCACCCGGTGCTCTCGCTGGCGGGGTTCCGGCTGCACACGGGGCGGCGGGCGCAGATCTTGTACGGCGTGGTCACGCCGCGGACAGGCGAGTACGGTGATGCCGGGATCCAGGTCACGGTGGTGGTCGGGGGCGCGACGGTGACGGTGAACGTGCTCAGCGCGGCAGGCACCTGCGTCAGGCATTCGCTGAGCGTTGACTGCCCGAATTCTTTCTACAACCGGATCAGTAACGTCTCCAACGTGCCTGGAGGCGGCGTGGTCGCCGTCACCGGCCCGGTGGTCCGCTGATCCGCGATCGGAGCCGGCGCGGCCAGCGTCGGCTGGGTGCGACGAGAATGTGCGGGTGGACGTGACACTTGCACCGCCTGGTTCCGCCGATGCGGAAGAGTTCATCGACGCGGTGCGCGCGAGCCGCGCGCTGCACCATCCGTGGATCGACCCGCCAGACAGCCCCGGCCGGTACGCCGACTATCTCGACCGGGCCGACCGGGACGATCAGGGTTCCTACCTGATCAGGCACCGCGATTGCGGCGGGCTGGTCGGCTACATCAACATCAGCAACATCGTCCGCCGGGCTTTCCAGTCTGGCTACCTGGGCTACGCGGCGTTCGCTTCGCATGCGGGCCGAGGCCTCATGACTCAGGGACTGCACCTGGTGATCGACGACGCCTTCTCCGGCCTTGGCCTGCACCGGCTTGAGGCGAACATCCAGCCGATGAACAGTCATTCCATCGGCCTGGTGCGGCGCCTCGGGTTCCAGAAAGAAGGCTTCTCGCCCAGGTATCTCATGATCGACGGGGACTGGCGCGACCACGAACGCTGGGCACTGCACGCGGAGTCGTGGCCCGTTCCCTGAGCCGTCGGATACGTTGTGGCGCCGTAGGCGTCATAGCCCCGGCGTGGTGACTTCGCGGGGCCTGACCTCGGCGGCGGCCGGGGACCGCGGACCGGGCGGAGGCTGGAAGCTTGCAGCGGGCTGGAAGTTGGCGCGGCGGGCGGCGCGGCGGAAGGCGGCGAGGGCGGGCGGGCCGATGATCACGACGGCGAGGGCGGTGGTGACGGCCCGGCCGGTGTCCCAGCCGAGCGAGGTGGCCGCGTCGAAAAGCAGGTACCTGTGCAACTGCGCTGCCAGGGGCAGGCCAGGCTGGTAGGCGATCGAGCTGGCCGGGTCCACCGAGAAAGGCCAGAAGCTCAGGTTCAGCAAGAACCCGAACAGGTACCCGCCTGCCGCCCCGAACAGCGCCAGCATTGCTATCTCGGCCTTGCCGCGCAGCGGCGGCAGCAGACCGGCCAGCATGCCGATCCACGCGCAGCCGAACATCTGGTACGCCAGCCAGGGACCCACGCCGCCAGTGAGCAGTGCGGAGGCGAACACGGAGGTGCAGCCGAGCGCGAAGCCGAAGCCCGGGCCGAACACCCGCCCGGCCAGCACCAGCAGAAAGAACACGGTCTCAACCCCGGCCGTGCCGCCGCCGAGCGGGCGGAGCGCCGCGTTGATCGCGGACAGGACACCGAGCATGGCGATGGCCTTGGCGTCGATCCCGCCGTCCGCGATCTCCGCGAAGACCACCGCGAGCACCAGGATGAGCAGCACCCCGAACATGAGCGGCGGGGTCTGCGTCGAGGAGAAAGTGCCAGGGGCGACCGCGAACGGCCAGCCGAACGCGATCAGGCCGATGAAGGACGCCATCGCGATCGTCAGGACCGAGCGCCTGCGGACGCTGATCGCGGCGAGGAAACCCCGGTTCATCACGCCGGACCAGGGACGGCGCACAGGGCGGCGGCGACCTGCGGCACGGTCAGGTAGGGCAGCGGCGCGAGTACCTTGGCGACCTGCGGCGCGAACGTGGGAGAGGCGGTGAGCACGGTCGCGGCCTGGTCGTCGGTGACGATCTCTCCCTCCGCCATGACGACGACTCGCTGGCATGCCGCCGTCGCGAACTCGACGTCATGGGTCGCCACCACGACCGCGTGCCCGTCGGCAGCGAGATCGGCGAGCAGCCTGGTGAGGGCGGCCTTGGCCTGGTAATCGAGCCCGCGGGTTGGCTCGTCGAGCGCGATCACGGCAGGCGCCGCCGCGAGCTGGATGGCGAGCACAAGCGCTAGCTGCTGCCCGGCGGACAGATCCCTGGGATGCCCGCCACGGGAGATGCCGGGCGCGAGCGCGTCGAGCAGGTCAGCCGCGGAGCGGCCAGCCTGGCGGCCAGCGTCCTTGTCGGCCTGGGCAAGCTCGGCGCCCACGGTGTCCAGGTAGAGCAGGTCGGCCGGGGTCTGGGGGACCAGCCCGACGAGCCGTCTCGCGGCGGCCGGCCCTAGCGCCGCCGGGTCGGCGCCTTCAGATCCTGCGTGCACCGTGCCGCCGTCCCGCCGCCCCGAGCCCTGGATCGCCCAGAGCAGCGATGACTTGCCCGAGCCGTTGCGGCCCATCAGGGCGGTGACCTCGGCTCGGTGCAGCGCCAGCGCCGCTCCCGCGACGGCGACAAGTGGCCCGTACCTGACCACGATGCCCTTCGCCGCCAGCGCGACCTGTCCCGGTGGCGGCGCGGCGGCGCCTGGCGGCCTGGCGGGGAGCCTGGCCCGCAGTTCTGGCGCGCACCTGCGCGCATCGCGGACGGACAAGGGCAGCGGCTGCCACCCGGCTAGCTTGCCAAGCTCGACCACGGGCGGGCAGATCGTGGCAAGCTCCATCATGGCGGCCGGGTCGCCTGCGGCGGCCGAACCGTCACCTGGCAGGTACACGATCTTGTCGGCGCAGTAAAGGACCCGTTCTAGCCGGTGCTCGGCGAGCACCACGGTGATCCCGAGGTCGTGCACCAGCCGGGTAACCGCCGCGAGCACGTCTTCCGCGCTGGTCGGGTCGAGCGCCGAGGTCGGCTCGTCGAGCACGAGCACGCTCGGATGCGCGGTCAGGGCGGCGCCGATCGCGACCTTCTGCTGCTGGCCACCGGACAGCGTGCGCAGTTCCCTGTGCCGGAGGTCGGCCAGGCCGAGCAGGTCAAGTGTCTCCTCGCACCTGGCCCGCATCGCGGCCGGGTCGATCGCCAGTTGCTCCATCGTGTAGGCGAGCTCTTCCTCGACCGTGTCGGTCACGAAGCCGGCCAGCGGGTCCTGACCGACCAGCCCGACCACGTCGGCGAGCTCGCGCGGCGGGAATGCGGAAGTGTCACGGCCCGCGACCACGACCCGGCCGCTCAGCGTCCCGCCGGTGAAGTGCGGCACCAGCCCGTTGATCGCGCCGAGCAACGTTGACTTGCCGCTGCCCGTGTGCCCGATGACCAGGCAAAGCTCGCCCTCGTCGATCCGCAGGCTGACGTCGGCGAGTACCGGCGCGGTCGCGCCTTGGTACCTGACAGAAACCCGGTCGAATTCGATCACGTACTCGCCTCCGCCATTGCCTGCGCACCGACCGCTGGCCGGCTTAGCGGTTCGGCCGCGGGTGGCGTGATGGCGGCGGCTAGCGCCGTCACCAGGATCGCCGCGGCGGGCACGGCGGGAAGCGTCGGCCAGTGGAGCGGATAGAGCACCGGGTTGAGCGCCGCCGGGTTGTAGCCGACGTTCAGGCTGAGCGCCACCGCGCAGGCGAGCCCTGAGCCGGCCACCACCCACTCCGGCCACTCCCACGGGTCGGGCCGGTACCTGCTGCGCGTCACCCGCCGGCCGCCGAGCACCAGCCCGGCCACGCAAAGCGCCGCCCCGGCCGCGAAACCGCCAGCGCCGAGCCCGCGCGGTACCGTCGGGTCGAGCAGCTCGTAACATCCGAAACACAAGCAGGTCAGGCCAGCAAGCAGGCACCCCGCGGTCACTCGCCTGCTGGCGGCGGTCGCGGCACAGGTGCGCCCGTAGCCGCGCGCGTCCATCGCCGCCGCGAGCAGCAGCGACCGTTCGAGCGCGTCGTGCAGCACAGGGATCGCGATGCCCTTGAGCACGGCGAAGCGCCGCCCGGTGCCGTGGCCGCGCAGCCGCCGTGCCCGCCGCACCCGCTGCACGCTCTCCACGAGTTGCGGCGCCACGGACAGCGCGACGGTCACCGCGACGCCGAGTTCGTAGAGCGCGCCGGGCAGCACGCGCAGCGCCCGTTTCGGGTTGGCCAGCGTGTTAGCCGCCCCGATGCAGCAAAGCAGGCACGCCAGCCTCGCCCCGTCGATCGCCGCGGAAAGCACCGCCTGCGCAGAGACCGGCCCGCCGATCCGCACTCCGGTGAACCAGGAGGGCACCCGGACGACAGGAAGGTGCAGCCAGATGGCACCGGCGGCCTCGGGCCCGCTGGTGAACACGACGCTGAAGGCGATCCTTATTCCGATCACCACGGCGGCCATCAGCAGGTAGTAACGGTAGCCGCGGGCCCATGGTGCCTGAGTGCGGCGCAGCGTCACGGTAAGCCCGAGCACGGCTGCGATCAGCACGAGCAGCAGCGGGTTGCTCGTCCGGCTGGCGGCCGTCGCCAGTCCGAGCGCCCAGCACCACCAGGCAACCGGGTGCAGCGCCCTGGGCAGTCTGGCCCGCGGAGTCATCAGGCCGCCCGGCTGTTTCGCCGCCGCCAGGCGCCCGCGAAACCCGCCCCGGCGAGCGCAAGCACGATCACGGCCGTGACCAGCACCGAGCGGTCAGAACCCGCGCCACCTGGCTGGCTCGCGCTGAGCGGCCTGGCGTTCACGAGCGGGGGGCTCGCGTGAGCCGCGGCCGTCAGCGCGGACGTGCCGCCACGTACCTGACCGGGGCTGAACGCCGGTTTCGCCGAGCCCGAGCTGCCGCTGATGGTGGTGCCGCCGAAGATCCACAGGCTGACGCTGCCAGGCGGCGGCTGGTAGTTCAGCGCGCCCGCCTGGCTGTAGGTCCAGGTGTCGCGACCAGGCCCGGCCTCCCAGAAGGTCCAGTACGCGCTGGCTGGCGGGGTGTTCACGCAGGCTTCCTGGCTCGCAGTGGGGTACTGGGTGCCGTGCCGGAACCCGGCGTAGCCGATGCGGCAGACGAAGCCAGGACCGTCGTGCACGGTTCCTGAAGTGTGCCAGCCGCCTTGGTTGAGCAGCGCGAATCCGGTCGTCGGTGTGCTGCCGCAGGCACGCAGCAGCGGACCGCCCCAGTAGGCGAAGTCGACGACGAGGGTCGCGCCTGTGGTGGCGGTGCAGTCGCTGACCGGCCTTGGCGCGACCCCGGCCGCCAGGGCGGGTCCTGCGCCGAGTGCCTGGCCCGTGCCGATGGCCGCCAGGAGGAGACCGAGCACGACCTCGCAGCGCGGGTGCCTGATCCAGTTCACTGGCCGGTGCCTTCTGGCACAGCTTGGCGCCGCCGCAGCAGGACTCCGCTGCCTGCGACCATGGTGGCCAGCACGATCACGAGCGCGCCGACGAGTATCCACGGCCGGCTTTGACGGGGTTTGCTGGCTGCGGCCGGCGAGTTCAGGTGCCAGGTCAAGGTGCCGAACGAGATGCCGGTGGCGCCGCTGACCGCCTGGGTGCTTGCCCTGACGTCGGAGCTTCGGGAGCCGCCCGCATAGGCGTCGAAGCCGCCGTTGGCGTTCTGCTGGCTCGCCAGGAAGGCCAGCGCCGCGCGGATCTGCGGCCGGTACCTGGCGGCTCGCAGGCTGAGAGCCTGGATCGCCAGTCCCGTCGAGTTGACCGACACGCCGCCGGTGCCGCGGAACCCGCCGGATCTGCGCTGCTGGCCGGCGATCCAGGCGATGCCCCGTGCGACATCGGCCCGCGCGGCCTGGCTCTTGACCAGCGCCAGGGCCATCACGGCCATGGCCGTGCTGTCGACATCCTCGTCGTGACTGTCAGGGATGAGGCTGGGGAAGGAGCCGTCGGGATTGCGCAGGCCCTGGAGAAAGGTGATCGGCGCCTTCGCGCTGGCCAGCCGGCCGGCCCGGACTGCAGCGATGACGCCGATTGCCTGGTCGAAGACAGACGTGGCGTACCTGTAGTTGCCAGCGCCCGCGCACGGTCCGCCGGTGCCTGGCGAGGCCTGGACGCAGACCGAAGCGTCGAGTGCGGCGATCAGGTTGTGCCCGCCGAAGTTGCCAGGGTTGCCGCCCACGACTTCGGCCAGCAGCGCCTCCTTGGCGATCGAGCCGCCGGCGGCCGACTTCGTGCCGATGCCGGTCCAGCCGTCGACAGTCCGGCCCGACTGGTCCTTGCCGTCGCTGGCGATGAAGCCGGTGATCTTTCGCAGCGCCGCAACGTCTTTTCCCGTCGCCGCCAGGGCGAACGCGCCATCCATGGTCAGGCCGAAATCCGCCGTGCCAGGGTATGACTCGTAGTAGTCGCCTTCGATCAGGTTCCCTGGCGAGGTCAGGTAGGCAACCCCTTTGACCAGGTCAGGGGTGTGGCCAGGGGCTGCGGCGAGCGCCGGCCTGGCGACAGGGACCAGGATCAGCGCCAGGGTGCCAAGCACCGCGATGAGGGCCAGCCTGGCCGGTACGTGCGGCATGGTGCTCCCTCGCGCCGTGGTCCTCGACGGCGCTCCGACGATGTGCGGTCGCTACAGGTGATCCGACTCGCCCGCCACTCTTCGTGGTGCGGGCCTACGGCTGCGGGCCAGTGCCGGAATCTGACCGGCTTCCCCTGATCGCGCTCACGTCATCTGATCACACCGGACTCAGCCCGGTCAATCCGAGCCGCGGCCGCTGGTCCTGGCCCGGCGGTTGACACGGCCCGCCGCTTGAGAGAAAGTGAGGCCAAAATGAACAGGCGAGAAGGCGGGGGAAGTCCGGTGAAATTCCGGCGCTGACCCGCAACGGTAGAACCGGTCGCGACGCGACCAGGTGAGCCCGGTTACCCGCGTTTTTCGCATCGATGCTCCATACCTGTCGTGGTCCGCAGGCCGGAGTCCGGGCTCGCGGTGGGTCCGGTCCCGGTAGCTGCCGGACCGGAAAGGACGACCGGATGACCCGTCGCCTGGCCGTTGTTCTCTCGTTTTTCCTGACCTTGGCGGTCGCCTGCGCTGGCGCCGCCGCACCCGCCATGGCGGCAAAGTCCGCCGCACCGCCCAAAGGGCAGGCAGCCGCGGGCTGGCTGGCCCGTCAGATGGCTGGCCGCAGCCATTTCACCGAGGTATTCGACGGCGTCACCTACCCGGACCAGGGCCTCACGATCGACGCGATCTTCGCGTTCGCGGCCACGGGCACGGCCAGTGACTACGCCGCGCGCGCGATCTCGTGGCTGGAGAAGCCCGGCGTGCTGTCGGGCTACGTAGGCAACGGCAGGTCCGAGTCCTACGCCGGAGCGCTCGCCAAGACGGCGCTGGCGGCCGAAGTCTTTGGCGTCAGCCCGGCCAGGTTCGGCGGGGTCGACTTGCTGGTCCGGCTGGCGGCGCTGCTGACCAGGTCAGGCCGGTACTCAGATCATTCCAGCTATGGCGACTACAGCAACGCGTTCAGCCAGTCCCTGGCCATCTTGGCGGTGAGCAGGACGGGCAAGGCTGCGCCAGTGAAGGCGGTGAACTTTCTGATCGGCACTCAGTGCGGTAACGGCGGCTTCCCCCTTTACTTCGGCCAGAAGACCTGCGTGAGCGACCCTGACGCGACCAGCGTGGCCGTGCAGGCGCTCCTGGCCGCCGGGCGCAAGCTCGCGGCGCAGCGAGGGCTGCGCTGGCTGGCGCGGGTGCAGCAAGCCGACGGCGGCTTCGCGGCATCGGCATCGGCGGCGCCCAACGCCAACAGCACCGGCCTCGCAGGGGAGGCGCTGGCAGCAGGCAAGTGGCTGCATCGCGCCAAACTCGCACGGAGTTTCCTGCTCAGCCTCCAGGTCGGCTGCGCCGGCAAGGCAAGCGAGCGGGGCGCGATCGCCTACGACAAGAGGGGTTTCTCGCAGAGCACGGCGGGCAGCGCCACCGCCCAGGGCTTGCTCGGGGTGGCGGATGCCGGCCTGGCCACGCTCAGTTCGCGCGGCGCGCATAGCGGCGCTCCTCGCCTTGGATGTGCGTCATGAGCGCGCCGGCCCGCAGGATGCTCTCTCCCGCGCTGATGACCTTGCTGCTCGGCGCCAGCTTCCTGGTCGGGGTGGTCCGGGCGGCGCCGGCTTACGCGGCCACCTGCGGCGGCAAGACCGGCATCAACGTCGTGGTCGACTTCACCCGGCTCGGCGGCAAGGTGAGGGTGGGCTGCGACCACAAGAAGCCGGCTAACGGCCTCGCCGCGCTGAAGCGCGCGGGTTTCACCTACACCTTCGTGCCGAGGATTCCCGGTCTCGTCTGCACCATCAACAAGCGCCCGAGGAGATGCAACGGGGCACCGGCCCGCGCCTACTGGTCGTACTGGCACGCCAGGCCGCACGGCAAGTGGATCTACAGCAACATGGGCGCAGGCGAATACCACCCGCAGCCTGGCTCGGTCCAGGGCTGGGCCTTCGGCAACGGCAAGCCGCCCAAGATCTCCCCGCCGTGATCCGGCCGGGAACTCAGCGAGCATGCGGGTAGCCGGGCGAATCGGGGGAAGGGGGTTCTTACACCGGCCGCATCGGGGGTGGCGCGCATGACGAACCAGGCATATACCGACGAGTTCACGCTCAGCGGTGCCGACACCGAGGTCTACGAGGCCATCGCGACGCTTGAGTTCGGCGGGCGCCGGGCAGGCACGCACGATATTGCCGATTCGACCGGCCTGGACGAAGGCACCGTCATGCGGGCCGTGCGCTCGCTGACCAGGCGCGGTGTCCTGCGCAGGCACGAGGAGGAAGCGGAGCCGACCTGGGAGCCCGCCTATCGCGGCTGGAGCGCCGCGCCGGCGCAGGCGCAGAATCCGGCCCGCTAGCTGCCGCCTGAGCGCCGGACATCTCGACCGGCGCCCAGGCGGCAGCAGCGATGCCTGACGCCGGGCGGAAATGCTCGGGATCGCCGGCACTCGACGCCCTTCGCGGCCAGATCCGCCGCTCATGCCCGGAAGCGCGGAAGATCCCCAGCGCCTCCAGCCGGCCCCGCAGCTCCGCACCCTCCTTCCGCCGCTTGCCCGGCAGCCGCAGCCCCAGAGTCCGGTCCGCGAACCCCAGCCGGAACGCCTCCAGGGCCTCTGGGTGATCGATCCGGCGGCGGGCCAGGTAACCCTGCGCGTCCGGCGACTCCCCCAGCACCTTGTGGTAGTAGTCCGTGACCTGGCCCAGCAGCTCCGCGTCCCCGGCGTCCCGCTCGACCGGCGGGGCCAGCTTCCGCACCGTCGACCGCTTCGGGGCGGCACCCGCCGCGGCGGCGGGCGGGCCGTCGCGCAGCAGCTCCACCGCATGCCGGAACGACACGCCTTCCGCCCGCATCACCCAGTCGATCACCGACCCGCCCGCCTGGCACGCACCCAGGCAATGCCACAGGTTCTTCCCCGGGCTGATCACCAGCGACGGCGTATCGTCAGCGTGGAACGGGCACCGCCCCGCCAGGTCCGCCCCCGTCCGCGCCAGCACCACCCCGGCCGCCGCCAGCGACACCAGCGGAACCTGCTCCGTCAGCCGCTCGATCTCCGCGTCCGCAACCGCGCCACGCCGCCTCCCGCCGGGAAACTTTCCGGATTGAGGTAACAGCCAAATCAACATGGCATACGCACCAAGTATCGGCAACAGCCGATGAGAACCGCGACATGACAGGAGACCCCGATGCGGGCACACTTGACACCAGTCTCACCGGCAGCCGCGGCAGAGGAGCCCATGCCGCTCGGCGACCAGATCCGGCACCTGCGCGCCGAGCGCCGCTGGTCCCAGGCCGACCTCGCCAGCCGCCTCGGCACCAACGACGCCGCCGCGATCAGCCGCTACGAAAACGGCAAGATGACGCCCACCACCGACGTCGTCGTCCGCCTCGCCGAGATCTTCGACGTCACCACCGACTACCTGCTTATCGACGGAGCCCCCCGCCGCCCCTTCGGCGACCCCCGCGACGAGCTCACCGAGAAAATCACCCTCGCCAGCCGCCTCCCCCCAGCCGACAAAGCCGCCATCGCCCACATCATCGACGGCCTCCTCGCCAACCACCGCATCCGCGCCGCCCTCGACCAAGCCCGCTAACCCCGCCCCCGGGCAGGCCGGACGGCGAGCAGCCGCTGGGACTGGGACCGGAAGCTGAGCGGGTCGCCGTTGGCCTTGCGGTAGTGGAACAGGTGCCGCTGGTAGGACTCCAGGACCGGGCGGGTGACATCGGCGGGGCGGGTGACGCCCCGCTCGGCGAGCCAGGCGGCCAGGAAGCCGAGCATGGCCCGCCGGTTCCCGATCGTCCGCGGCGAGTAGCCGCGGGCGGCCATGTCCTCGCAGAACTCATCGACCAGGCGGGGGAACCCGGCCAGGTCCCCCCGGTCCCCCGGGAACGGCGGCGGGGTCCGCCCGCCAGGGCCGCGGCGGGTCACCGGGCACCGCCCGCGGCTGTGACTACGACCCGGCCATTGACCTGCCGGGGGTCAGTGCTTCCCGGCCGCCGGCCGTCCCCGGGGATGCTGGCATGGCCGCTGGCCTGCCCGTTCGCCGACTCCGGCAGGGGCCGACCAGGGGCCGACCACCCCCCGACCGGGGGCCGACCAGGCCCCGACCGCGAGCCCCCGGACCCCGACCGCCCGGGCGTCATAGCCGCATCACTGGTGCTGTCGGGCTGCCAGGCTAGCTCGTAGCAGAACCCGCCCGGGCCGGTCCGGCGGGCGATCACCAGCTCGTAGTCGGCCAGCCGGGCCAGGTGAACCTTCAGCTGCGTATCGCCGAACGGCAGCGCCTCCCGCAGCTGCCGGCGGGTGAACCGCACCAGGCCCGGATCAGTGCCCTCCGCCTGGCAGCGGGCGGTCACGTAGCCGTGCAGGGCGTCCAGCAGCCGGCGGGTTCCGGGCGGCAGCTCGTCCAGCGACGGGCCGAGCACCCCGGCGGCGAGCCGGTCGGCCAGGGCGATGTCGGCGGGCGTGGTCTCGACGTAGCGGATCACCGCCTCGCCGCGGGCAGCGGTCTTGACCTGGCGCTGGTGCTGGTGCAGCAGGGTGATGGCCGCGATCAGCGTCAGGTACTTCACGTGGTCCCGCCTGGTGCGGACCGTGCCGTCGGCGAAGGCCAGCTCCCGGGCGTGCGGGTTGACGACCGCCAGGGGCTCGATCAGCCGCTGGGCGTCCTGGTGCAGCCGCCGGACAGCCTCCGCTTCGGCGCCGGCGAGCAGCCCGTC
>DAHVDE010000048.1 GCA_027313705.1 Actinomycetota bacterium
ATAATCATCCAAACCCTTTCGGTGCCCGCGAGGCGATGCCAGAGGACGTGCGAGCTTACGTTGAGGCCGTAGAGCGAGTCGCGCGCAGTCGCGGAGCGGTCGAGTCCGACGTCCCTGACGTGCGCGAATCCAGCGGGGTACGCTGCCTTGATCAGCCGCTTGGCGATATTGGGGAAGATGACGGCGTCACCGGATCTTGCTCGTGCTTGCAGGAGCGCCGAGACGGCCCTGAGGTTGTCCGGGCTGGTCGCGGGCCGGGCAAATGGCTGAGCGGCGGTCGCTCCGGCTATCAGGGCAACGGTCAGGATCGTCGCCGCTTTCGGCCTCAGCCTGGCGGTCAGGGCGACGAGCAGCAGCACTAGGGCTGGGAAGCAGAACAGCAGGTACCTAGGCTGCCAGATCCCCGAGCCCGCAGCTGCGCTCGCAGCAGCACCCGGAGCTGAGGGGATCGGAATCTGCGAGCCAATCACCAGGATTGTCACCGGAATGATCAGCCAGGGCGCGCTGAGTATGACCAGGGGAGCGGTACCGACGCGGAGGGTGTCAACCTGACTGATGCCATGTGCTGCCTGCTGCTCGTGCGCGGACCGTATGGCCGCCAGGGCCGCGATTGCGGCGACGGCCAAGGCGGCCAGGATGCCAGCCACGGTCGCCGGGCCAGGCTTGCGTTCCCAGCTAACCTGAGCGACTTCGCTGGCGGCGAGCAAAGCCACGGGCGACACGACGAGAGCCGCCGCAGCGGCAGCCCAGGCGAACCGAAGCAGCCGGTCTTTCCGCACTGGGCTGAGGGCCAGTGTCGCCGCGTGACCTGCCAGGAGCAGCAGTCCGAAGACGTTCATCAGGCCACAGGCGGCCAAAGCCACGCCATACCACGCGGCGTCCTTAGTCCGGCCAGTCCTGATGAAGATCACGAACCGGTAGCTGGCCAGGACGGCCAGGCAAGTCACCAGCGCGAACGGCCGGGCATCTTGCGCGTACTCGGTGGTCAGCGGCGACATCGCGAACAGCAGGCCGCCGGCCAGCCCTGTTCGCGGGCCAGCCAGCTCACCCCCGATCACGGCCGTGAGCCAGGCAGCGACCGCCATCGCCAGCACGCTCGGCATCCTGAGGATCGCTTCGGAGGTCCCGGCCTTCACGACCAGGTGCATCAGCAGGTAGTAGCTGCCGTGCACCGCGTCGATATGTCCGAGCAGGGCCAGCATCGAGCCCAACGGTCTTCGCACGACCGACAGGGTCGCTGCCTCGTCCTGGGTAAATGACAACCGGGATATCTGCCAGAGGCCGAGCAGGAGCGCCGCAGCAGAAGCTAGCCAGGGGCCATACCGCAGTTGGCCTGACCGGGCTGGCGATGCGCCGCCAGCTGAATGGCTAGGCGGGAGACTCCCGGCCGGTGCGTAGACTGCCTGCGCCGGGATATCCGTCGGCTCCGCTGAGGGCGACACGGTTCTCCAAGTTTCCGGTGACCTGCCCGAGGTTACTTGCGGATCGCCTCCGGTACCTGCCGATCAGGCACAGTGGCGACCTCACCGAGCAGCCAGGGAAACTCGCGCTAACGCCCAGAGTCGCTAGCGGGTGCCGTAGTTGAAAAGCTGCTGGTTGACCGGGCTGTTGTTCGCGCCGGCCAGGGCGCTGGTCACGATGAGAGTGCTGCCGAAGGCCAGGGCCGCGCCGGCCACGATGGCGATGATCATGAGCCAGAGCGATGACACGCTGTTCCTCCTCGGCGAACGCCTGCTGTAGACCGCAACTGTAGTGAATTCGGACGCAGCCCGCCAGAGCGATCTGAGACTGCGCTTAGCGGGCGATCAACTGCAACACGATCAGGTCCTGGCTCGCCAGCAGCACCCGCGCGCCAGGCAACCTGGCGAGGCCGGCGAGCCTGGCCCGCGGCCGCCCGAGCAGCGGCCCGGCATCGATGATCACGTACCTGACCCCGGCCCTGAGCAAGACCGAGGTCAGCGGGCGTCCCGACTCGATCGCCGGACCGAGCCGCCTGGCCTGCGCGCTCTCGGCCGCCACCGTGGCCGAGCCGACGCGCAGCGCGTCGTTCCAGATCATCGGCCTGGACAGCATCCTTGGCCACGGGTCGAACACGGGTTCGCCGTGATTCCACGGGTACTGCCGGTACTGCGCCCAGGGCAGCAGCAAGACGGCGCCAGGCCCGGTGCCCGGAGCGTCGATCATCGTCCGCGCGGCCAGCCAGTCGGCCGGGTACTCCACCGCGCGCAACCGTCCGAAGGCACCCAAGGCCAGTCCTGGCAGCAGGAGGACAGGGGCGAGCAACGCGAGCACCCCGAGCAGGGCGGCGGCGCTGGCATCGGGTCGCGATGGCCGCGAGCGGCCTCCGGCCAGCCAGAGCACTCCCGCGCCGAGTCCGGCCGACTCGGCGAGTGCCAGCGGCGCGATGAATTGCTGCCCGTCCCTCAGCAGGGCAAAGGCCGGCCAGAACGCGATGGCCGCGCGCAGCAAGGCGAGCGTCGGTCCCCAGGTACCTAGCGCCGCGACGCAGAACCCGGCGAAGCCGGCCACCCCGAGTCCAGGGCACAGCCGCCGCGGTCGTGCGACAAGCAGGTAGCCGCTCAGCGCTAGCACCGCCAGGATCAGCCAGGCGATCGACGCGGCCAGCCCGCCGTAGCCGGCCGGAACCGCCCTGGCGTTCCAGATCCCGCCAAGCAGCACCAGGCTGCCGAGCGCACCGAACGGGGTATCGGCCCGCGCCGCGAAGGCGTTCGCGCCGTTCGGGTCGGCGAGCACAGGCGCCAAGAACGAGGGGATCACCCAGGGCAGGCTCGCGACCAGCAGAACCGCGGCGGTCAACGCTGTCCGCCTGAACCGCGGCCCGATCGCGCCGCTACCGCAGAACGCGACAGGCAACGCGGCGACGGCGGTAACCGACATCGCCGCGAAGCCGCCGATCGCCGCAGGCACGATCGCCACGGCGAGGCGGCCGGCCAGAAGCCGCCCCGCCTGCGGCCAGGCGGCGAGTTCACGCAGCACCCAGGGCAGCCCGGCGTAGCCGAGCAGCATCGCCCACTGTCCCATGATCAGCCGTTCGGCCACGAACGGGTTCCATGCGTAACACACCCCGGTGACCAGCGGGCCGAGCCTGGTCCGCCAGCCGCCGTCCGGCTGCGCCTGCCACCTGGCGGAGACCAGCGCCGCCGCGCCAGCACAGGCCGTCGTGAAGATCGCCAGCAAGATTACTTTTTCGCAAATTTGCACCGGGGCGACTCTGGCCGCCAGCGCGACCACCAGGTCGCTCGGTACCGCACGGGCCGGGCCTGAGGTGACGCCGAGGCCGAGCGGCGGGTCGGGGACGAACACCATGTCATAGGACAGGACGAAGCCGGGCAGCAGCGCCGGGCCGAGGGCGAGCAGGCCGAGCAGGAACCCGGCAGCGGCAGGCAGGGCGTGCGGCCGCGCCCGGCGAGCCTGCACGGTGAAGGTCACGTCTTCCTGGCGTGGACTAGCAAGATGGAAGCCGCCGACGGCCAGTAGCAGAACAGGCGATCGGCCGGCCGCAGCGCGGCGGGAACATCGTGATACCTGGCACCAGCCACCCGCGCGCAGGAGAATCCGTACGCCCCGAGGAACTCCACCAGCGCTCTCTTGGTAAACATGTGCAGGTGCCCGGCGACCTGGCTGCCTGGCCTGCCGAAGACGCCGCGCAGGCTGACCTCGGAAAACACCGGCTGGATGCCGAGCGCGAGCAGGCCGCGGTTGTACCAGGAAGCCAGGTTCGGGGTGGAAAGCAGCAGCGAGCCGCCAGGCTTGAGCACCAGGTGCGCGGCCTCGATCGCCGAGTCGGTGTCGACGAGGTGCTCGATGACCTCACTCATCACCACGACGTCGGCGCTGGCCGGCGCCAGCGGCAGGCTGGGTGCGTCGATGCTGGCCCTGACCGCGGAGATGCCGCGGTTACGTGCCGCAGCGAGCGACCCGGCTGACCAGTCCAGGCCGACGAAGCGGTGACCGGGATTGCGCTTGGCCGCGATCTCGGTGGCGAACCCGTCACCGCAGCCGACGTCCACGATCAGGGCCGGTGCTCGCACGCCGCGCAGCACCTCGGCGAGCATGGCCGCCTGGCGCCGGGCACGATCAGGACCAGAACTGGCCGGCACGGCCGGATCCTCGTAGAACTCGCTGAGCGCGTGAGCGGCAGGCATCATGCAGTCTCCGATGGGGCGGCGGCCGCGGCATCCCCGGCCAGTTGCCCGGCCGGCCCGGCTGACACCGCTGGCGCCGTCAGCCTGGCGTAGCCGGGTACCCGCGCCCGCGCCAGTGCTTCGTCGGCGACGGCAGAGAAACCCTCGACCGCGACCGACCAGTGCAGCGCGAGCGCCCGCTCCCTGGCGGCGTTTCCCATGGCCTGGCGCCTGCGCTCGTCGATGGCCAGCGTCGCCCAGGCGGAGGCGAACTCGCCTTCGGTACGCACCAGCAGTCCGGTCTCGTTGTGCACGACGGAATCACGCAGGCCAGGCACGCTGAAGCCGATCGCCGGAGTGCCGCGAGCCGCCGCCTCGGCGACCACGATGCCCCAGCCCTCGATGCTCGCTGGATGCAGCAAGATCCAGGCCGAGGAAAGCAGCCTGTGCTTCTCTCCCTCTGACACCCGCCCGGTGAAGACGACGTCAGAGCCGGCAAGCTGGGCGAGACGGCTCCGTTCCGGGCCGTCGCCCGCGATGACCAGTTTCCCTCCGACGACGCTCCGCACCCGTTCCCATAGCCTGAGCAGCACGTCGATCCGCTTGTAGTCGGCCAGCCTGCCGAGCGCGAGGAACAGCGGCTCTGGCGAGCGCGGCGCGGGCGGTGGCGCTGGTTCCACGCCGTTGCAGATCAGCCTGATCCGGCCGGCGTCGACTCCGAGTTCGGTGAGAGCGCCGAACGTGGAGGCGGAAACGGTGACGAACAGGTTCTTCCGGTGCGCCCACGGCATCAGAACCGACTCGGCCAGCCGCCCGGCCAGCGCCACCGGCGCAGGGAAGCGCAGCGACCACAGTTCGGTATGCACGTGGTTGACCAGGCAGACGACGGGGCGCGCGGTCCACAGCGGAGCCAGGTAGGGCATGCCATTGCACACCTCAACTACGAGGTCGCAGTCGCGCAGGTGGCGGTGGAAGGCAAGAGGCGCCCGCAGGAACTGGGAGTAGGTGCCGCCGCTGCGCCTGACCTGATAGTCCCTGTCGGCGGTGTCCCCGCCGCAGAGCAGCGTGACCTGGTCGCCCCGGTCACCCAGCCCCTGGGCCAGCCGGTCGACAAGCAACTCAGACCCGCCCGCGTTCTGGTTGGCAAGGTCGCGCCAGGCGACGAAAACTATGCGCCTTGATCCCGACACCACGCTCTCGTCCGCCTGACTCGCCGCCTCGTCACGAATGCCCGCCGCTAGGTTGGCGCCTGATTGTCCTCCATCCTGGACCTTGCGGCAATATTGTGGCGATATTAGTGGATCGCTGCAGGGAGTCCATGCGTGTTCAGGTCAATCCGGCTGTTCCGACTTTTCCTCACCGAGCAGCAGGATCCTGATGGCTTCTACTCCGCGCTGGCGAAGGACATGGCCGGGCAACTCGCGAAGTTTGTCGTGATCGCCGGGCGTACCGTGCTCGACATCGGCGGCGGAGCCGGCTATGTCACCAGCGAACTGCGGTCCAGGGGAGCCAGCTGCTACCTGCTTGAGCTTGACCAGTCAGAGATGCTGACCCGGGGGGAGGCGCCGCCAGGCGCGGTACTGGCCGATGGCTTCTGGCTGCCGGTACGTGACGGCGGTGCCGACGTGTGCGTGTCGTCGAACGTGCTCGAGCATGTGCGCGATCCGCGCGGGCTGATCGAGGAAATGCTCAGGGCGACGAAACCCGGTGGCCTGATCTACCTGTCGTTCACGAACTGGTTCTCACCCTGGGGCGGCCACGAGATGTCGCCCTGGCATTACCTGGGCGCGGACCTGGCTGAGCGCCGGTATGTGCGCAAATATGGCAAGCTGCCGAAAAACCGGGTGGGTCACAGCCTGTTCCGCGTGCATGTGGGTCAGGTGCTGAAGATGATGCGAGAACGTGCGGATGTAGAGGTAGTGTCCGCCCGGCCGCGTTACTACCCGGCCTGGTGCCGGGTGCTGCTCTACGTGCCTGTACTGCGCGAGATCGCTACCTGGAATCTGCTGCTGATCTTGCGGAGGACTGATTGACGCCGGCCGGCCGGCCCGCGGCTGGACCACGCCCCATTATCAAGTGGGCCGTGCTCGTCTGGATGATCGCCGCTGCGATCCTGGTCGCCAATGAGTCGGGACGGATCTTCTTCGACACCAAGCTCGGCGTCGATATCGACCCGGCCGGCTTCCTCGCCAGGCTATGGCAGCTATGGAATCCCTACGAATGGTTCGGCGCGCTTCAGGATCAGTACATCGGCTACGCCTTCCCGATGGCGCCGTTTTACCTGATCTTCGAATTCTTTAAATTCCCGGTCTGGCTGACCGAGCGGCTGTGGCTGGCGACGCTGATCACGGCAGGGTTCGCCGGGCTGCAAATGCTCGCGCGGGCTGCGGGCATCGGCACCGACCGGTCCAGGGTGGTGGCCGGCCTGGTGTTCGTGACCTGGCCGACCTTCACGATCGCGATCGGCTCTACGTCGGCAGGGATTATCCCCGGCCTGCTCGCGCCATGGGCGGTGCTCCCGCTGGTCGGCGTGGTCAAGTCCGACGCGGTACGGGCTGGCCAGGTCGCCCGCGCGGCGGCGGCGAGCGGAGTCGCCGTCTTGTTCATGGGCGGGGTCAATGCCACCTCCACGCTCGACGCGCTGATCCTGCCAGCGGCCTTTATCGTGACCCAGGCTCGCGGCCGCCGGCTGGTCATGCTGGCGCTGGCCTGGGGTCTCGCGGTGCTCTTGGCGACGATGTGGTGGGTCGGACCGCTGCTGCTCCAGGCCAGGTACTCCTTCAACTTCCTGCCCTACATCGAGCAGTCGGCGACGACCACGGCCACCATGTCGGCGGCGACGTTCCTGCGCGGTGCCGGCAACTGGACCGCCTACTTCAACCTCGGCCAGCCCTGGGTGCCTACCGGCTGGGCGGCCGTCACCAATCCCTTCATGATCATGACCGCCGCCATCGCGGCGGGCACCGGGCTGCTCGGCGTCGCCAGGCGGGACATCGCGTTCCGCAACTGGCTGCGGCTATCGCTGGCCGTGGCGGCGCTGGTGGCGCTCGCGGGCTACTCTGGCCCGCTTGGCGGCCTGCTGCACCAGCCACTTGGCCAGTTGCTTGACGGCGTGCTCGCGCCGCTGCGCAGCGTCTACAAGGTGGAGCCGGTGGCGGCGGCGGTACTCGCGCTCGGCATCGCGCATGCTCTGGTGCTCAGGACCGCCAGGCCGGTCATCATCAAGGAGCCAGAACACCGCGCCTTCTGGCATGTGCTCGCCGCCCCGGTCATCGGCATCGTCATCTTGGGCCTCGCCTACCCGTACCTGACCGGCCAGGTGCTCAATCCTGGCTCGTTCAAGTCCGTGCCGCGCTACTGGTACCAGGCAGCCGCCTTCATCAAGGAGCGCTCGCCTGACGCGCCCGCCCTGGTCGTACCCGCCGCCGCTCACGGCACGTTCTTGTGGGGCGAGACGCAAGACGAGCCGCTAGAACCGCTGGCCAGTTCGCCATGGGTCACCGGCGGCCTGGTGCCATTCGGCGGCGCAGGCTCGCAGCTGCTGCTCAGCTCGCTCGAAACGGCGATCGAGTCCGGTCAGCGGGTACCTGGCCTGGCGGCCACGCTGGCCAGGTCGGGCATCAAATACGTGATCGTGCGTAACGACCTGAACCCGAACGCGCTCGGCTATACCGCACCGCGCAGCGTGCATCAGGCGCTGCGCGGCTCGGGTTTCCGTCGCGTCGCCGCCTTCGGCCCGCTGGTGACCGGGGCGCAAACCGATCCAGGAGCGACCCAGGTCCAGTACGCGCTGCCGTCTTATCGATCGGTAGAGATTTTCGCGGCCAGCACGCCCGGCGGCGCCGCCATCCCCCAGGCTGCGGTTGCCCTGCCGGTCAGCAAGACGGTCCTGGTCAACGGCGGGCCAGACGCACTGCTCCAGCTCGCGGGGCAGGGTCTGCTCAAGGCCTCGGCTCCGGTGATCATCGCCGGGGACAAGCTGGTCAGCACTCCCGCGGTCTGGGTGGTGACCGACTCGCTGCCCCGCGCCGACCACTCGTTCGGCCTGATCGATGACACCCTGTCCTATACCTACACCGCTACGGGCACCAATCCTCCTGACGACCCGCTCGGCGCCGCCGGCCAGCCGCCGCGCCAGTTGCTTCCCGTACCCGCCGCCGGGCACCAGACCGTCGCCGCGTTTGCAGGTGCGGCGAACGTGACTGCATCGTCGGCCGGCTCATGGCTGGGGGAGACACCGCAGATCGACCCGGTCAACGCCTTCGACGGCAACCCGAGCACGTACTGGACCGAGGCCAGCCCGATTACCCCGGTCGGGCAATGGATCCAGATCACCTTCCGCCATCCCATCGTGCTCCGCGGCCAGATCGGCATCAGGCTGCTGGTCGACGGGCCGTCGCGGCCCGTGGCCGATCAGCTAGCGGTGCGCACCGCGGCGGGCACGGTGACGAGCGCCGTGCGCAGGACAGCCGCGCTTCAGCCGCTCGCAGTCCCGCGGGGAAAGACCAGGATGCTGCGGATCACGATCACAGGTGCCCGCGGTCAGGTGCCTGGCGGCCCCGGCGCAGGGATCGTCGACGTGCAGATTCCCGGCGTGACCGTCACCAGGTACTCGGCGGTCGCCGAGTCTTGGGCCGGCCGCAACGCGCAGCAGGTCGAGTTCTCCTTCAGCCGCCCGCTGCCCTCCCCGGCTGCCCTGGCCGACGTGACCGCCTATCCGCCGCTGGCCAGGCAGATCTTCACCCGCGCGACCGGCAGCTACAAGTTCGCTGGCACCGCCATCGCGGTGCCAGGGCGCAAGCTCGATCAGTTGCTCGCCAGCCTCACCCCGGCACGCAAGCACGCGCTCGAGGTCACCGCCAGTTCCACCTGGGGATCACTGCCCGACCTGGCCCCGGTCCGGCTGTTCGAGAAGGGCCGCCGCCAGGGCCCGTGGATCGCCGGCGCGGCCAACCCCGTGCTCAGGCTGAGCTGGCAGGGCAAGCGAACGATCCGCCGGCTGGTCATCTCGCCGGTCCAGGGATTCGGCGCGGCACCGGAAGCCGTGAAGATCATCAGCCCCGATGGCATCAGGTATGCCAGCGTCGGGCTCGACGGTCTGACTACGCTGGTACCGCCGCTGACCACGAACCGGATGAACATCAGCTTCCCCGTCGTCTCCTTCACGACGGCGGGTCAGTCGCCGGACGGGCAGCCTGCCCAGCTTCCGGTCGGATTGTCGAAGCTGGAAATTCCCGCGCTGAACGGGCTGAGCCCGACCACGCTGTCGGGCTCGGCCAGGTTCAGGCTGCCGTGCGGCGGCGGCCCGGAAATCACCATCGACGGCCAGCGGGTCAAGACCAAGATCTCCGGCACGGTCGGCGACCTGACCGGCTTCCTGCCGCTGCACGTCACGCTCTGCGCACCAGGATCGGTCATCGCGCTGGCGCCCGGGCGCCACCGGCTGCTCGCTTCCCGGCCGGCACCGTTCACGTTTACCGGCCTCAGCCTGGTCAGCCAGCCTGCCGGGCGGCCCGCCGCCGGCCACAGGGCCGGCACTGCGGGCAGACGCGTCAAGATCTTGTCCTGGCAGCCCGAATACCGTGAAGTCGAGATCGCGCCTGGCGCGCGCTCCTACCTTGAGCTGCATCAGAACGCCAACCCTGGCTGGGTGGCCACCTTGCACGGGCGTGCGCTTACTTCTGTGACCCTGGACGGCTGGCAGCAGGGTTTCGTGGTTCCGGCCGGATCGGGCGGCCTCATAGCGATGACATTTGCTCCCGATAGGTTCTATCATTTCTGGATTATCCTGTCCGCGATCGCGGCTCTTGCCCTGGTGGCGACCGCTTCGATCCGCCGGAGGCGCGGGAGCGTGCACGACCAGATGGATCGAGCCATTGACCGGCCCGCTCAGGCCGCCGCCGCGACCGCCGTCGCCACCGCATCCTCCGCCGCGCGGTGGCTGCAGCTCCTCGCGCTCTGCCTGCTTATCGCGCTGGTCGGCCGCTACACCCTGCTCGTGGTGCCCGTCGTGGCCCTGATCGCCAGCCGCTGGCCAGGCTGGCTCGGCCCGGTCGCGCTCGCCGCCGTGGTCGCGACCGGGCTGCTTACGGTGCTCACCGGCGCGAGCGCGCCGATTTCCTCTGGCGCGTTCGGCGCCCCCGCGCAGTTCTGCGGGCTGGTCGCGCTGACCGCCGCCCTGATGCCAGTGCCGCCGGACGTGCGCCTGCCCGAGCGATTGTTCCCTTGGTCACGCGGCAGGCAGGCTGGCCGGCCTTGAGCGCGGGGGCGCGCGTGAGGTTCGCCGTCGCCGACGAGCTGACTTGTTACTACGACCGGCCGGAAGAGCCTGCGAACGTGCACGTCGAAGCCAGGGTCTCCGGATCACTCGACGAGGCGGCGGTCAGGGCGGCCGTCGGGCGCATGCTCGCCGCCGAGCCAGGACTACGAGCGCGCCAGGCCGCGACCGGCCCGTGGCGCAGCGGTTACTACTGGGACTTTCCGCCCGGCGCCGATCTCGACCCTGTTCAGGTCGTGAGGTACGCCGGCGAAGCGGAACTGGCCGACCTCAGGTCGGAGTTCCTCTCACGGTCGCCGTCGCTGCACGCGTCGCCGCCGTTCCGGTTCCTGCTCGCGGCCGGTCAGGGCGGCGACGCGCTGATGCTCAACGCCCATCACGCCCGCTTCGACGGGCTTGCCGCGCTTCGCCTGCTGCGCGGCGTGGCGGGCGAGTACGGCGAAGGCTGCGGGCAGCCGCCCGTAGCCGCGAGGCAGCGGCAAGAGGCTGGCGGCGCCCGCGATCCAGGCCGTTCGCGTCCCAGGGCCGGCTACGGAAGGATCACCAGGATCGCGGGCGACGCGGATCGCCCGATGCCTGGTTACGGCACCGTGCAAGCGGAATGGGGCGGCCTAGGTACGGTCGCGGCCGGCCTGCGATCGGCCGGGTGCAGCGTCAACGACCTGCTCGTTGCCGCGCTGATCGTCACGATCAAAGAGTGGAACGCCGGGCAGGGCGCCAGGTGCGGCATGGTGCAGATCACGATGCCGGTCGGCGACCCGGCCCAGGGTACCGAGGCGGGACAGTGGGCCAACCGCTCCCGGCTGACCAAGGTGACCGCCTGGCCGGGCCGGGCAAGCACGGCCGCCGAACTGCTGCCCCAGGTAGCGGCGCAGACCAGGTACGCGAAGAACCACGACAGCGGGCAGGTCGACTCGCTGTCCAGGTCGCTGACCGTCGCGCCGGTACCTGTCTTCGTCAAGCGGCTGTCGCTCCGTGCCGTGCTCCGCGTGGCCGGTCCTATTTGCTGCGATACATCACTGATATCTAACCTTGGCGTGGTAGCGCCGGTTCGGTTCGGTACGGCAGGCGACGCAAGCGTGTGGTTTTCCACCTCGGCGCACCTGCCGCGCGGCCTGTCGGTCGGCGCGGTGACCACGCAAGGCCGGCTCAGGCTGACGTTCAGGTACCGGCGGGCGCTGCTGACTCCCTCGGCCGCCGCCGCCTTCGCGGGGACTTACCGCCGCGTGCTTGATTCCGTCACCCTGGGTGCCTTGCCGGATTGCGGAGGTGTGCCGCGGTGAGTGCTTTCGCCGGACTCGGGGTCCTCGTCGCGGCGCTCGCCACGACGTCATACAACGTCGGCCTGATCGTCGAGAAGCGGGCGCTGGGCACCATGCCGGCCATCGACGCCAGGCATGCGGTGTCCATGGTGCGCACGCTGGCGTTCAATCCTGGCTGGCTGGGCGGCTTCTCGCTGATGCTGTGCGGGTTCGCGCTCCAGGTCGTGGCGCTGATGCTGGCACAGGTGAGCGTCGTGCAGCCGGTGCTCGGCTCTGGCGTGGTCATCTTGGTGCTGCTTTCCCGCCTGGTGCTTCGCGAGCGACTCGGGCGGGTCGAGCTTGGCTGCGTGCTTGCGGTCGCGGTGGCGATCGGGGCGATCGCGCTCTCGGCCGCCGGGCCGGCCGGCCAGGTCGGGCATGAGGCGAGCGGGCTGCTCATCGCCGCGGTGGCCGTGCCTGCGGGTCTGGCTGCACTCGCGCTCGGGGCAAGCGCGCTGCGGCCGGTGCCAGCCGCCAAGCACAGGGAGCGGGCTGCCGGGGTGTCATACGGCCTGGCGACCGGGCTGCTTTACGGTATCGCGACGCTCGCGCTCAAGGCGCTGTCAGGAGCGATCTTTCATCACCAGGGCGGGTACGGCGGACTGGCCGTTGCCGTGCTGACTTCGCCGTACCCGTACCTGACCGCAGGCTGCTCGGCGATCGCGCTGCTGATCTTCCAGACCGGCCTGCAGCGCTGCCAGGTCGCGATCCTCGGACCGGTATCCAACATCACAGGGAGCATCTTCTTCATGATTGCCGGTACCTGGCTGTTCGGTGAGCGATTGCCGGCCGATCCGGTTGAATTCGCGCTGCGGCTCGGCGGGATACTGCTCGCCGGGGTCGCCGTCGTCGTGCTGTCCAGGCAGCCCGCGCCCGGACAGGTGATTTCGCAGGAAAGGACCGTGCATGCCGATCGAGCGCCCGCTACTTGACCTGCTCGCCTGCCCGATCGACAAGCAAGGGCTGCTGTTGTTCGAGGACGAGGCGATCCTTTACAACCCCAGGCTCAGGCGTGTCTACCGGATACCAGACGGCGTGCCCGTCATGATCGCAGGCCGGGCCGAGCCTGCCTCAGAAGAAGAACATCAGCGACTGCTCAAGCGGGCCGCGCACGGCGAGGCGGTCGGCACGGCGGGCATGGACGTCAAGGCCGACGAGCCTGCCTGAGTCCTGATCTTCCTGTGGCGTAGTGACACAACTGCTACTGGTCAGTATCATGCCTCAAACCACAATATTCATTCCTAATCAGGCCGCCAGATCTGACAGCCAATCCCTAGGAGGATCCATGCGCCGCGTCGTCTGGTCAGTACTGGTGGGACTCGGAGTTTTCTTCATCGTCCTCGCGATCTTGTCGCGGTTCTTCATCCCTGGTCAGGCTGTGAAGTTCCCGCTGAACGAGTACGGCATCAATACGCTCATCGCGAAGAACGCCAGCTGGTTCAGCCCGCAGAATGTCAGCGAACTGTCGCCGGTCACCCTTCAGATCACCGACACGGTGAAGGGCAACGTCGCCGCTTCTGATCAGCTCGGCAGCTCGACCTACGCGGTATGGCAGAGCTTCGCGGTGATCGAGGACATCACTGACCACCAGCAGGTCAATATTCCGGCCGCCGCCGACCAGCTTGTGTTCAACCGCCGCACCGGAGCGCTCGTCCCCAGCAAGCTCAACCTGATCGCGGGCAAGCCGGTCAAGGGCACGGTCAGCGGGCAGGGCTACGTGTGGCCGCTCGGGGCCGGCAAGCAGAACTACGAGGTCTACGACACCACGCTCCAAAAGCCGGTCCTGTTCAAGTACCTGGGCACCGCGACTACTCAGGGCGTTGCCACCTACCTGTATGTCGCCAATATCCCGCCTACTGCGGTGGGTACCCAGCAGTTGCCAGGGTCCCTGGTCGGAATGAAGGCGCCAGAGGTCACGCTGCCCGAGTTCTACAGCACGCAGGAGTACTACTACGTGGACCCGGTCACCGGCGCTCCGCTCTCGGTCGAGCGCAAGGTGCAGGAGGTGCTGAAGGACAGCGCTGGCGCCACCAAGCTGGTCCTGATCAACGCGGACTTCAAGTCGTCGGCGAGCAGCGTCGCCGCCGGGATCAAGACCGATAACAAGTACCGTAACGAGATCAACCTGGTCGAGAAGATCATCCCGATCGTTGCGCTGCTAGTCGGCATTATCTTGGTGGTAATCGGCGTGGTGCTGAGCCTGACGAGGTCGCAGGACGAGCGGTACGAAGAACAAGACGAGCACGTCGGCTCGCCCGCCTAGGCAGGTCTAGTCAAGTACCCGGTCCGGGTTCGGAGGTTAGCTGATGGGGTTTTGGGCGCGTGCGCAGGACAATCCCGGCTGGGTGGCGGTAGTCGAGCCTGACGGGACCGAGCACAGGGCAGGCGACCTGCTCGCCCGTGCCAACCAGCTAGTGCACGCGCTGCGCGAGCGCGGGTTGAGCGCGGGCGACGGCATCGCCGCCTTGGTGCCCAACGGCGCCGCGCCGGTCGAGCTGTACCTGGCCGCGCTCCAGGCCGGCTGGTATTACACGCCGGTCAACTGGCACTTCACCGCACCGGAGATCGCCTACATCGTCAAGGACACCGGTGCCAAGGCGTTCTTCGTGCACGAAAGGTACGCGGCCGTCGGCGTCGCGGCGGCCGACGAGGCGGGAGTGCCCGCCGATGCCAGGTTCAGCTTCGGGTCGGTGCCAGGCTTCACCCCGGCGCAGTCCCTGCGGGCCGGGCAGCCGATCTCGCTGCCGCAGGACAGAAGCGCCGGTGCGACGATGCATTACACCTCGGGTACTACCGGCCGGCCTAAGGGCGTCAGGCGCGCGCTGTCAGGGCTGCACCCCGACCTGTCCGCTGACCTGCTTACCGGGCTGCTCCAGTTCTTCGGCATCACCGAGGGCGCGCCGAACGTGCACCTGGTCACTTCGCCGACCTACCACACCGCTGTCACGATGTTCGGCGGCAGCGCGCTCCAGCTCGGCCACACCCTGGTCATGATGGATGGCTGGGACGCGGCGCAGGCGCTCGACCTGGTGCAGCGGTACCGGGTGACCAGCACCCATATGGTGCCGACGCAGTTCAAGCGGATGCTGACGCTCCCTGCCCAGGTCAGGGAGCGCTATGACGTGTCATCGATGCGGTGGCTTATCCACGCCGCCGCCCCGTGCCCGGTGCCGATCAAGCGGGAGATGCTCGACTGGTGGGGGCCTTGCATCTACGAGTACTACGCCGCCACCGAGGGCGGCGGCACGATCGTGACGCCGCAGGAGTGGCTGGCCAAGCCGGGAACCGTGGGGAAGGCCTGGCCGGGCAGCGAGGTCATCACGGTCGACGACGACGGGGCGGAGACGCCGACAGGGACGCCAGGCACCGTCTACATGAAGATGGGCGTCATGGAGTTCGAGTACAAGGGCGACCCGGACAAGACCGCCGCCTCCCGGCTGCGCGGGTTCTTCACCGTAGGCGACGTCGGCTACCTCGACGAGGACGGCTTCCTGTTCCTGTGCGACCGCAAGTCAGACATGATCATCTCAGGCGGCGCGAACATCTACCCGGCCGAGATCGAGGCCGAGATCATGACCCATCCCAAGGTCGCCGACGTGGCCGTGTTCGGCATCCCTGACGAGGAGTGGGGCGAGCAGATCAAGGCTGTCGTGCAGCCCGCAGACGGAATCGTGCCTTCTGATGAGCTGACTGCCGAGCTCCTCGCCTCACTTGACGGGCGGCTGGCCAAGATGAAGTGGCCGAGGTCCATCGACTACGTCGAGGAACTGCCCCGCGACCCGAGCGGCAAGCTGCTCAAGCGCAAGCTGCGCGAGCCCTACTGGGCAGGCCGCTCCACCGCGATCTGACC
>DAHVDE010000058.1 GCA_027313705.1 Actinomycetota bacterium
AGGTGTCCGACCGTGTACTGCGGCAGCCCGCCGCCCCAGCGGGTGACGCGGCTGTCCACTGGCAGGCCATTGACGCCGGTCGCGGCGGCCAGGTCGGTGGCGGCGAGCCGCGCGAGGTCGGCGTCGTCGCGCTGGAGTACCGCCTCCTCGCCGATCCGGCCAACCGAGCAGCGGATGAAGTGCAACTCGCCGTTGCGTCCGGCCAGCAGGTGCGGCCACTTGACCGTGCTGAACGTCACAGCCTTGACGGGCCGGCCGTCAACTGCGGGCACCAGGTAACCCGAGCTGGCGAGCGGCTCAGGAAAGGCGCTGGCCTGGTACGCCAGGGTGACGATCGCCATGCTGGCGTACTCAATCGCCGCCAGATCGGCCGCCGGGCCGGCCGCGCCAGGCAATTGCGCGACGAGCCGGCTGGCCGGCCTGGCAGGCAGGGCAAGGATGACGGCGTCGGCTTCGAGATGCACAGGCGTGATCGCCGGCCCGACGGTGAGCAGCCAGCCGCGCGCACCGGCGCGGGCAAGCTCGCGCACCGCGGCCTTAGTGCGGACCTGCGCGCCGCTGGCCGCTGCTAGCGCAGCGGGCAAGGTGCCCGCGCCGCCCGTGAGCGTCGCGAAGACCGGGGCAGGCGGGCCAGGTGCGGCCTGAACCGCCGGCTTGGGCATGAGGTCGGTGACCGATCTGGCGAGCGACGCGTGCTTTCTTGAGGCCTGCGCCAGCGCGGGCAGGGTCGCCTCGTAGGACAACTGGTCGGCGCGGCCCGCGTAGACGCCGCCAAGCAGTGGCTCGACCAGGCGGTCCACGACCTCGGACCCGAACCTGGCCCCGACGTAGCTGGCGACACTTACGTCGCCTTCTCTGCGTGTCGGCGGGAGGACACTGTCATCGAGAGCCCTGGCGAGGCCCGCTGGCGAGAGGATCGCGCTGTCCTCGAGCTCGGCGAAGTCACCAGGAACGCCCATGAACTGCCGTCTGGGCAGCGACCTGAACTCGCCCCTGGTCCAAAGGCGCGCCGTCGTGGCGCCCGGATGGACTAGTTGGTCAGCCAGGCCAAGCTCGGTGATGAGGCCGGTGGCCTCGGGCCGGCGCGCCAGCAGTGCCTCCGCGCCGACATCGACCTGGTGCCCGGCCACCTCGGCAACGGCCAGCTTGCCGCCGATGCCGGGCGATCCCTCAAGCACGGTCACGCTGGCGGCGCTGTCCCGCAGGAAGTAGGCGGCCGCCAGCCCGGCGATGCCGCCGCCCACGACCACGACGTGGGTCACGCCGGCTCCATGCCGTAGCGGGCCATGAGCGCCCGTTCCTGGTCGCGGCCTGGCGGCTCGGCACCTGACCAGAGTTCCTGCAGCTCTTCGAAATAGGCGTCCATGGCGGGGGCATGCAATACCAGGAGCCTGGCGGGCTCGGCCGACTTGTTGCCGAAGGTGTGCGCGGCACCCCTGGGAACGAGGAGGAAGTCGCCAGGCGTGCCGGTCATCTCGGCGTCGTCGAGCCGGAACATGATCGCTCCTTCGAGCACGAAGAAGGCCTCTGAGCAGTTGAGGTGCCGGTGCGGCGGCGGGGTCCGGCCACCTGGCGGCAAGGTGCGTTCCATCAGGGAGAAGTCACCGCCGGTCGTGCCAGCCACGGCCTTGAACGCCATCACGCTGCCGCGCGCTGTGAGCACGTGGCCAGCACCTGGAGGCAAGATTCCGGTCACTTCGCGGTCACCTCATTCGCGGTCCAGTCGAAAGCCGCGCCGATCGATTCGAGTTTCTTCTTAGTCTCCGCGTCGCAGAGCGCGCCGTGCACGCCGGCCTCGTAGCAGGCGCGCATCGAGACGCCCATGGCGAGAGCGGCGGCGTACTCGGTGCTCAGGTCGCTTCCGAACATGGCCGGGTCGTCGGTATTAAGCGTGCACTTCACTCCGGCCGCCAGCAGGCGGGGCAGCGGGTGTTCGGCGAGCGAGCTGACCACGCCCGTGCGCAGGTTGGACGTCGGACAGACGTCGAGCACGATGCCGCGGTCAGCCAGTTCGGCCACCAGCGCCGCGTCCTGCGCCGCCCTGATGCCGTGCCTGATCCGGTCGGCCCCGAGCGCGTCGATCGCGCCCCTGATCGACGCCGGGCCCTCCGACTCGCCCGCGTGCGGCACCGAGCCGAGGCCGCCATCCCTGGCCCGTGCGAACACCCGCTCGTAAGGCTCAGGCGGGTACTCGCTCTCCGAGCCGCCGAGACCGACACCGACGATGCCGCGGCCTGCATGTGCCAGGCTGTGCATGACGGTCAGCTCGGCGGCTTCGATCGGGTAGCCGCGCGGAATGTCTGGTGTCAGGTTGACAATAACGCCGTGGGTCTCGTAGGCCTGCGCGGCACCGTCGCAGTAGCCCGCGAAGATCTCCTCCCAGGAGACTCCCCGCCGAGCCGGCTCGGCCGGGGTGAAGATGCCTTCGAGGTAGACCGCGCCGAAGGCTGCCGCCTCGGCCGCGTAGTCGACGACGACCTGCCTGAAGTCCCTTTCTGTCATCAGCGCCCGCGTCGTCATCGTCCACACCTCAAGAAAGTGCGGGAAGTCGCGGAACTCATAAAGCTCGGTCAACTGCTCGACCGAGCCGGCGAGCGTGACACCATTTCTGCGGGCGATCGCCAGCATCGCGGGCGGCCGTACCGTGCCCTCGAGGTGCACGTGCAATTCGATCTTCGGGAACGTCACGGCTACCATCCTGCCGCACGCCTAAGGGGGTCAGACGGGTTACCTGCAGTGGGCGAGCACGGCGCTGCCTACCGCGACCTGCGCAGTGCCCTCGGGCACGACCCGGCGCGACGGATCGAGAGCCGCCCGGACTCAGATCAGGGGCGCGAACGCGCAGTCGGCATTGACGGAAACCCACTGGTCGGCTCGCCACGGGCGTCAGGGTCCGCTGGCAGCGGACGGGTTCCCTCATGGCTGTCGGCGGTGAGGCTGTGCGGCGCGCCGCGCGGATCAAGCTCCCGAACTCGGTGCCGGTGCAGGAGCTCCCTGTGCCGGCGGCTGCGTTCGGGTGGCACCGGCTCTGCCAGGCAGTTGCCGGCAACAGTTTGGTAACTGCGACAGAAATTTGGCCCTGGCAGAATCCTGATGCCCGGTCCGCCGCGTCGAAGCGGCATGAGCCGATCCGTTAGCTCCCTTCTTGCCGCCATTGCCACGTGCGCGGGCGCCGGGCTCCTGGTCGCCGCCTGCTCCTCCTCAGTGCCCGCCGGCTCAGGGCCCGCCGGCTCAAGGCCCGCCGGCTCAGTGCCCGCCGGCTCAGTGCCCGCCGGGTTGTCAGAACGCCACGCCGGGCCGGCCGCCGGTGCACCCATGGCCGGCCAGGCCAAAAGCGCAGCCGGCCCCGCAGGCCAGTCCGCATCGGGCGCCGGCGAGATTTCCGCGCTGCTCCCGCTCCAGAACATCATCTACACGGCCAGCCTGACGTTGGCGGTCAGCAACGTCACCGCCGCCGCGACGCAGGCCAGCAACGATGTCACCGCCGCTGGCGGCTACATCGCCGGCGAGCAGCAGACCGCTCCTGGCGGCAAGCACGAAGGGGCGAAGGTGAGCTTGCAGCTCAAGATCCCCGTCGCCGCCTACCAGGCCACGCTGGCCAAGCTCACCGCCCTCGGCAAGCCGGTTTCCTTCAGCACCGAGGCGCAGGACGTGACCCAGCAGGTGGCCGACGTGAACAGCCGGGTAGCGTCGGCGAAAGCCGCGATCACCCAGTTGCGCGCGCTGTTGCGCCGTGCAGGCAACGTCAGCGCCTTGCTGTCGGTGCAAGATGAGATCAACGCGCAAGAGTCGGACCTGGAGTCGCTGCTCGCGCAGCAGCAGGCACTCGACCACGAGACCAGCTATGCCACCGTGACCTTGCAGGTGACCGGGCGCAAAGCCGCGTCCGCGCCAGGCAAGAAGGCAAGCCACGGGCTCGTCGCCGGGCTTGGTGCAGGCTGGCGGGCGCTCAAGCTGGTCGTCGGGTGGCTGCTGACCGCGATAGGCGCGGTGCTGCCTTTCGCGATCCCGCTCGCGGTCATCGGCTGCATCGTCTACGCCGGCCGGCGCCGCCAGGCCCGCAGGCGCAAGTCTCAGCCGGCCGGAACCGCATGAACCAGCTCGGTCAGCCGGGTGAGCATGTCAGGGTCGGTGTCCGGCAGCACGCCGTGGCCGAGGTTGAAGATATGGCTCTCCGCCATCCGGCCCGCAGCGAGCACCTGCCTGGCCCGCTCCTCGATGACCGGCCAGGGCGCGAGCAAGATCGCCGGGTCCAGGTTACCTTGCAGCGCCTTGCCAGGCGAGACCCGGTGCACGGCCTCGTCAAGCGGCACCCGCCAGTCCACGCCGACCACGTCCGCGCCCGCCTCGCCGAGCAACCCGAGCAGCTCCCCCGTGCCGACCCCGAAGTGGATGCGCGGCACGCCTGAATCGGCCAGCGCGCGAAAGACACGGGAGCTGAAAGGGAGCACGCTGCGCTGGTAGTCCTGCGGGCTGAGCACCCCGGCCCAGGAGTCGAACAACTGGATCGCGGAAACACCCGCCGCCACCTGGACCTTGAGAAATGCGATCGTGATGTCGGCCAGTCGCCCGAGCAAGCCTGCCCACAGGCGAGGCTCGCCGTACATGAGTGCCCTGGTCCGGTCGAAGTTCTTGGAAGGACCGCCCTCGATCAGGTAACAGGCCAGCGTGAAGGGACCTCCGGCGAACCCGATGAGCGGCGTGCCGCCGAGCTCGGCGGTCAGCAGGCGCACCGCCGAGGTGATGTAAGGCACGTCCTCGGGGTGCAGTTCCCTCAGCGCGGCCAAGTCGGCCTCGCCGCGCACCGGCTTCTCAATGACGGGTCCGACGCCCGGGCGAATCTCGACGCCGACCCCGACCGCGCGCAGCGGCACGACGATGTCACTGAACAAGATCGCGGCATCGACACCGTACCTGCGTACCGGCTGCAAGGTGATCTCGGTGATCATCTCGGGGTCCGTGCACGTGTCGAGCATCGCCTTGCCTGCCCTGAGCGCGCGGTATTCAGGCAGCGCCCTGCCTGCCTGGCGCATGTACCAGACCGGCGCGTGCGACACCGGCTGCCTGCGGCAGGCCCTGACGAACGCCGAGTCTGACAGCTCGCTATTCACGCCGCCGATCGTCTCACAGTGCCCGCGGGCCGCGAGCCGGCGGTCGCCCGATGTACCTTTGCCGACGAAACGCCCAGATGACACGCCGTTCAAGATCCACGGAATGCGGTCAAGTCCATGTCAGCATCTCTAGATACGCACAGTAAGAAATGCATAAGCAGGAGCGGTAGATGAACAATACATTTCGCGACTGCCCAGGCTGCGGTTCTTACCGCGAGTTCGTCCAGTTGCATGCGGAACCTGAGCGCTGTCCTGACGTGCCAAGCGGACGTTGCCCTGAGTGGTTCTGCACCGCGTGCGGATCGAGCCTCCTGCTAGATCTGGTCCCCGCGCTCGGATCGCGGCACGGGCACACACGGGAAGCGGCTTGAGAGTCCGATGCCACCGCCTCGCGCGCTGAGACCCGCAGCGACGCCCGACGACCGGCCGCGGACTGCCGAGACTGCGTTCCGCCAGGCGCTATCGGAGGTAGAGGCAGGGATAGCAGGAGTCTCGCTCGTCAGGCCGCAAGTGAGCTTCGAAAGCGAGCCACCACCCCGTCGCCTGGCGCCCCAGGCAATGGCAATCGCCGCCTCCATCGAGCTAGAGCCGGGCGAGAACGATGAGGCTGAGGTGGGTTCCGGCCGGTTCGTGCTGCTCTATGACCGCGCCGGGCAAGATGGCTGGGCCGGGCCCTTCCGCGTGATCGCTTACCTGCGTGCCGACCTGGAACCTGAGATAGCCGCCGACCCGCTGATCGGGCAGGTCGGCTGGAGTTGGCTGACCGAGGCGCTTGATAACCGGCTGGCTGGGTATGCGGCCATTAGCGGTACCGTCACCAGGGTAGTAACGGAAGGGTTCGGTGCGAAGCAAGATCAGCCGGTCGCGACCGACTTCGAGATGCGGGCATCGTGGTCACCGGTCAGTGAGGGGCAGGAGACTTTCGCGCTCGACCGGCACGTCGGTGCCTGGGCCGACGCGCTGTGCGCGGCCTGCGGCATGGCGCAGGTAGCGCCTGGCGTGGCACAGCTTCCCGCCAGGCCGCGAAGGTACCGCCCGTGAGCGTGCCGCTGCTCGAGCCGAGAGAAGGACTGCCACCGCTGATCTCGACCGGGGAAAAACTGGCCGAGGCCGTCAGCCGGCTGCGCTCGGGTACCGGGCCGGTGGCCGTCGACGCCGAGCGCGCTTCCGGCTTCAGGTACGGGCACCGGGCTTTCCTCGTGCAGTTCAGGCGCACGGGCGCCGGCACCATGCTGATAGACCCGGTCGGGTGTCCCGATCTGGCTGGCCTCGATGCCGCGCTCGGCGACACCGAGGCCGTGCTGCACGCCGCCGGCCAGGATCTGCCCTGCCTTTCCGATCTCGGTTACCGGCCCAGGCGGCTGTTCGACACCGAACTGGCCGGGCGACTGCTCGGCTATCCGCGGGTTGGCCTCGGCACGCTGGTGGCTGAGGTGCTTGGCTTGGCGCTAGAGAAGAGCCATTCCGCAGCCGACTGGTCGACCAGGCCGCTGCCGCTCGAGTGGCTGAAGTACGCGGCGCTCGATGTCGAGGTTCTGGTCGAATTGCGGGACGCACTGGCCGAGCAACTGGCCGAGCAGGACAAGCTAGCCTGGGCCGAACAGGAGTTCGCCAACGTCCTGGCGGCGAAGCCACCGCCGCCGCGCCGTGACCCCTGGCGCAGGACTTCCGGCATCCACCGGGTTCGAAGCAGGCGGAGCCTGGGCATCGTCCGCGAACTCTGGCTGGAGCGCGACCGGATCGCGCGGCATCGCGATATCTCGCCGACCAGGATCCTGCCCGACTCGGCGATCGTGGACGCGGCCCGCACCGCCCCTGGCACGATGGAAGAACTCGGCAAGCTGACCGGGTTCACCGGGCGGGGCGCCCGCCGGTACGGCCAGGACTGGCTGCGGGCCATCCGCATGGCCAAGTCACTGCCCGACGACGAGCTTCCTGAACCGTCGGCACCGCCGAGCGACGGACCGCCGCCAGCGCACCGCTGGGCTGAGCGCGACCCGGTGGCGGCCAAGCGGCTGACCGCGACCCGCGCGGCGGTGGCCGCGCTCGCCGACGCCGGGCACCTGCCGGCCGAGAACCTGCTCGCCCCGGACGCCGTGCGCAGGCTGGCCTGGCAGCCGCCAGAACCGCTCACGCCCGAGTCAGTAGCCGGGGAGCTAAACCGCTACGGAGCCAGGCCATGGCAGGTTGAGATCACCTCCACCCCGATAGCGATGGCGTTGCTGCGGCTGATCGAGAAGGGCGAAGCCTGACCTGCCGGTGCCCGCCCCTCCGCCCCTCCGCCACGGCTAGGCGGCATTTCGAAGGAAGGGCAGGTTGCACGGCTTGGCCGAACCCGGCTTGAGCACGCCCGCGCAGGGAAGGGGCGCGACGGACGGCGGGTAGTCGGGAAAGACGTTGAGCAGAATCTCGCAGTCGCAGCAACCGCCCTTCCTGGCGAACTGAGCAAGCAGGCCGCCAGGCTGAGCCGCGCTGGTGTCCCGCCACCTGATCGTCCAGCGATAGCTGCCGTCGCAGCCGAATTCGGTGATCATGCGAAGCAGGAAACACCGCACGCACTCAAGCTCACCTGGCGCGGTTAACCGCTCGGCCAGTTCAGCAAGCTCGGTCTCTACCGCCGCTGACACGTCCTTAGCCATTGCCCGGTCCTTTCAAGTGCCGGAATCTGTCAGTCGACTTCTATCGCATGGCTCGGACATCCAGGCTCGGTGATCAGGTCCTGCCGTTCGACGGAAACCAACGCGCCGCGGGCTATCTGCAGCACGATGAAGCTTCCCTTGCGCAAAGCCAGCTCAGGCCGGCCTGTGCCGTCCTGGCCTGTACCGTCCTGGCCTGTGCCGTCCTGTTCAGGGCCGCCCTGTTCAGGGCCGTCCTGGCCAAGCGCCGAGCGCGCTGCGGCGATCATGAGCGGCAGGTTTTCCCTGTGCCCGCAGATCAGCGTCGGCGCGCCTGCGCGGGCGAGGCCGGAGACCAGGCGGGCGGCATCCGCGCTGCCGTCACCGCTGCCATCACCACTGCCGTCACCGCTGCCGTCACCACTGCCGTCACCACTGGCGGCTCCGGCCGGCCTGGGCACGGTGAAGGCGGGCGCGATCTCGACCTGCGACCCGACTGCCTCCGCATAAGGACGCACCGTGGCCAGGCAACGCTCGGCGGGCGAGCTCAGGATTCGGCACCGTCCGTAGCTGGCCAGCAGCGCGGCGAGCAGCCGGGCGTCGGCATAGCCCGTGGCGTCGAGCGGCCTGGACAGGTCAAGCGGACCGGCGGGTGACTTGGCTCCCGCCTGCGCGTGCCGCAGCAAGATAAAGGGGACCGAGTCCGCCGGGCCGGCCGTGAATTCGTCGAGCAGCCTGACGTCCCGCTCGTATGACAGCCGCTCGCGTGCCAGTCCAGGGTTCAGCCAGGCTAGTTCGTCGACCTCGTGACCTGGTACGAAGCCTTCGTCAGCCACGCAGCGGGCCGCCCAGTAGCTGACGTGCTTCTGCCGGTCAGCGACCTGGTACCGGGAGGCGGCCAGCCGCCGCCCAAGCACCACCCGCAGGCCGGTTTCCTCGGCTACCTCACGGGTGGCGGTAAGCAGAACGTGCTCGCCGTCCCCTGACTTGCCCTTGGGGAACGACCAGTCGTCATATTTGGGCCGGTGAACGAGCACGACTTGCGTTTCGTCATCCGCCCGCTGCCAGACCAAGGCCCCAGCGGCGCGGATCGGTTCCGCACCGTGATGGTCAGCCATGACCAGAGGAGGACTGGCGGTGAAACCGGCTCTTGGCAGCAGCGACCTCTGCCTCAGCGGCCCGGCTCTGCCTGGTCTTAATCAGATGATCCTGCAGGTCAAGCAGGGGCGTGCCGTCCTGATCGCGATGATGCCTGGTCCAGTCGCCGTTGCCGTCAAGCCACCACGATGCGGTGCCTGGATTCATCGCCAGGTCAATCAGGTTACGCAACTCCCGCTTCTGACTCGGCTCGACGACCCTGATCAGCAGCTCGACTCGCCGGTCCAGGTTCCTGTGCATCAGGTCGGCGCTGCCGATCCAGACATCGTCGCTGCCCTCCTCGCCGCCAGGGCCGAAGGCGTAGATCCTTGAGTGCTCGAGGAACCTGCCGACTACACTGCGCACCCTGATGTTCTCCGACAGTCCTGGCACGCCGGGCATGAGCGAGCAGATACCGCGAACCCACAAGTCGATCGGCACCCCCTGGATGGAGGCGTTATACAGCGAGTCGATCATCGCCTCGTCGATGATCGCGGTGCACTTCATCTGGATCCTCGCCTGCATGCCTGCCTTGGCCAGCTCGACCTGCTCGTTGATCTGCCTGATGAGGCCGGATCTCAGCCCTTCAGGCGCAACGAGAATCCGGCGGTAGTTGTCGTGGCGGCTGTAGCCGGTGAGGTGGTTGAACAGGTCGGTCACGTCGGCGCCGACCTGCCGGTCGGAGGTCAGCAGGCCGTAGTCCTCGTAAAGCCGCGCCGTCTTGGGGTGGTAATTGCCCGTGCCGATATGACAGAACCGGCGCAGCGAGCCGTCCGGCTCCTCCCTGACAACGAGCACCATCTTGCAGTGGGTCTTCAGCCCGACGAACCCGTATACGACATGACAGCCGGCTTCCTCGAGTTTGTGCACCCAGCCGATGTTGGCTTCCTCGTCGCCTCGGGCCTTGATCTCGACCACCACGACCACCTGCTTGCCTGCTCTGGCCGCGTCGATCAGGGCATCTACGATCTCCGAGTCGCCGCTTGTCCGGTACAAGGTGTGCTTGATCGCCAGCACCCGAGGGTCGGCCGCGGCCGAAGTGACCAGCCGCTGCACGCTCGCGGCGAACGAGTCGTACGGCAAGTGCACGAGCACATCGCGCTCGGACAAGGTGGAGAACACGCCGCGGTCCTGCGGCAGCGCCCCCTCCGCAGGCACGAACGCCGGGTACTTAAGACTGCGGAGGTTCAGATCCGCTATCGCTGACAAGCCGGTCAGGTCGAGCGGTCCAGGCAGCTTGAAGACGGCGCGCTCGTCAACGCCAAGTTCGGTCACCAGTTTGTCGAGCACATCGCGCGTGATGGATTCTTCCACTTCAAGCCGGACCGCCTGACCGAACTTGGTTCGCATCAACTCCCGCTCGAGCGACTGGAGCAGGTTCTCCGTGACGTCTTCGTCGATCTCGAGGTCGCGAATCCTGGTCACCCGGAAGGCGTGGTGCTCAAGCACCTCAAGTCCGGTGAACAACTCGTCCAGGTGAGCGGCGATTACATCCTCTAGCGGTACGAACCGGTTGGGTGAGACGGCAAGGAACCTGGGCAGCACCGGCTCGGTCGGCACCTTGACCCTGGCGAACAAGGTCAGCCCCGACTTCGGGTCGGCGACCATCACGGCGAGGCTGATCGACAGGCCGGAGATGAACGGGAACGGATGGGCCGGGTCGACGGCCAGCGGCGTGAGCACAGGGTAGATCCGCTCCCTGAACAGCCGCTGAAGCCGCACCTGCTCGTCAGGAAGCAGTTCCTTCCAGCGGAGTATCTCGATTCCCCCGCCGGCCAGCGCGGGCACAAGCTGATCACTGAAGCAGCGTGCATGCCTGCCACCAAGTTCACGTGCCAGGTCAAGGGTGTTCCCCAGTACCTGATCGGGGGATTTGCCAGTCATGTGCTCAAGCGGCAGGCCCGTCGCCATCCTCCGGATCCGCCCGGCTACCCGCACCATGAAGAATTCGTCGAGCCCGCTGGCGAAGATCGATTCGAACCTGATCCGCTCGAGCAGCGGCACGCCAGGGTCCTCGGCCAGTTCGAGCACTCGCTGGCTGAACCGCAGCCAGCTTTCCTCTCTGTCCAGGTAGCGGTCGGCAGGCAGTTCGGCAGCAAGCAACTCGCGCTCGGCCGCCGTCATCGTGTCCTCTCCCTTGCCTGCCAGCGCTTCTGTCGCGAGTTCGCCGCCATCAACCCCGGGCATGATCCCGTCCGACCAGGTTAGCGGGCTTTGACCGTTACTATCGCCGGTGAGGTGGTCAGGTGCGAACTCCTGTCCAGAGGCCATGTTGCTATCCTCCCCAAGTCGGCACTGATCCAATACCCCGGCATAACAGCCAAAGGGAGAACAATCGCATGAGGATCGGAACATCTCTTCCCGAGCCGACCGGGCCGCAAGCCCTGAGCGAGCTCCACGACACGCTGGCCAGGGCCGCCGACGACGGCTTCGCCTCCGTATGGATGGCGAACATCTTCGGCCTGGACGCCGTCACCGCCCTCGCAGTGGCCGGAGCCGGGGTGCCGGGTATCGAGATAGGCACCGCAGTCGTACCCACCTACCCCAGGCACGCCGCTGTGCTCGCCCAGCAGGCACTCACCGCCAATCTGGCACTCAACGGCCAGCTAACTCTCGGTATCGGGTTGTCGCACAAGATCGTCATAGCGGACATGTACGGGTACAGCTTCGACGCTCCCGCCACGCACATGGCCGAGTACCTGTCGATCTTGCTTCCCCTGCTCTCCGGTGAGCACGCTTCCTTTGCCGGCACGACGATGCGCGCGGCGATCGGCCTCTCCACGCCGCGCACCGGCAGGCTCCCCGTGCTGCTCGCGGCACTCGGCCCGAAGATGCTGAAGCTGGCCGGCCAGCGCACGGAGGGAACGATCCTGTGGATGACCGGTCCGGCCACCGTGCGCGACTACATCGCCCCGACCATCAACGCCGCCGCCGCGGCGGCGGGACGCGCGGCCCCGCGCATCGTCTGCATCCTGCCCGTCTGCGTGACCGACGATCCCGATGCCGCCAGAAGCCGCGCCGCTAAGGTCTTCGAGATCTACGGGCACCTGCCCTCCTACCGGGCCATGCTTGACAAGGAAGGCGCGGCCGGCCCAGCCGGCATCGCGATCGTGGGCGACGAGGACACCGTGGCGGAGCAAATCACCGCCCTGGCCGGCTTCGGCGTCACCGACTTCGTGGCCGGCGAGTTCGCCACCGGAAGCGACAAGCACCGCACGCGCGCCCTGCTAAAGTCGCTGATCGCAAGCTAGTCACGCCCGCCCGTGCCGTTGACCAGCAACTAAGGCGCACAAAAGCGAACACCTAACCTGAACCCCGTTCCTTTGTCAGACCCGCCAAGTACTCTGCCCTCATGGCGGCTAGTCAACAACTACTCGTGCGGCTCAAAGAGGATGTCGAGGCGATCACCGACACACTTTCAGTGGTCGTGGAGCGCCTGGACTCACACGATGTCCAGCTAATCCAGATCAACAGGCGCCTGGCGGGACACGACGCCCGCTTTGACGAAGTGATCGCTCGCCTCGACCGGCACGACGATCACTTCAAGGAAGTCGATAGACGCCTCGACGGCATCGAGGGACGCCTCGATGGCATCGACGGACGCCTCGAGAGGCTGGAAACCCGGTTCGACGGACTGGAAACCCGGTTCGAAAAGATGGAGATCAAGTTCGTCCGATTTGAAAATGATCTCGGCGACCTGAAGGGAACGGTAAACGAGATTCTTACCCTGATCAGGCAAAGTAAGTAGCTCACTACCAAGGGGCATAAGGCGGTGGGTGCGCCGGCCACCTTCCGCTGCTGCCTCCGGGGGCCGCTAGGGTTCGATCAGCCCGCAGGCGGCATAAATGTCCGCACGGCTGGACAGTTTCACCCTGGCACCGCGTCCGAGGGTAGAAGCTAGCTCCCTTTCAGCCTGCTCAACCTTGAGCCAGTCCGCATAGCTCACAATCTTGACGCCGCGCTGGGATAGCAGCGACGCGAACTCTGACGACCACGGCTGGTCCCTTCCCGCTCCAGTCGCTCCAGTCGCTCCAGTCGCTCCAGTGGTTCCAGTCGCTCCGGGGGCGCCTGCCCCGGCCGGCAGCCTGAGCAGCCCCGGCCTCGGGAGTTGCGCTTCGCCCGCACCCGGGCCACCGGCCAGGTCGGCGAGGAGGGCGCGAACCGTCTGGGCGGCGTCCGACTTGTTGGTGCCGATGACGCCCGTCGGACCACGCTTGAGCCAGCCGGCCACGTACTCGCCGGGCAAGTGCTCGCCGTCTGGGCCAAGCACGCGGCCTTCGGCGTTCGGTACGACGTGCGAGCTCTCGTCGAAGGGGACCCCGGGCAGCGGAAGGCTCTGGTAGCCCACGCTTCTAAGCACCATCTGCACCCCGACGGTCTCGAACTGCCCGGTGCCGACGAGGCGGCCACCGGCATCGAGCCTGGTCCGTTCGAGCACCAGGTTCTCGACCTTTGGCCAGCCCTGGATTTCTGCCGGGCTTAGCCAGAACCGAAGGGTCAGCCTGCGGCCGGCGCCGGCCGGGGCGCGGGAAGCCCAGTCGCTGATGACCGTGTAGTTCCCGCGTACATGCCGGTCGCTGGTCGCGAGCCTGGCGCTGTCGCCGCTGGCATCGAAGGCGTCCAGGTCGTGCTCGCCGTCACCGATCACGACGTCGACGCCGGCGAGCTCGCCGAGCTCGCGCAGTTCCTTGGTGGTGAATTTCGCGTGCGCCGGACCCCGGCGGCCGATCATGTGCACCTCACGGACCTTGCTGGCCATGAGTGCTTCGAGTACCGGCTGGCTGACATCGGTCTCGCGCAGTTCCGCCGGGTCGCGGATCAGGATCCTGGCGACGTCAACCGCCACGTTGCCGACGCCGATCACCGCCACGGACTCGGCGTCGAGCGTGAACCGGTCGGGGTCCACGTCAGGATGGCCGCAGTACCAGTTCACGAAATCGGTCGCCGCATAACTGCCAGGCAGGTCCTCGCCTGGTATGCCCAGGCGCTTGTCCGCCATCGCGCCGGTCGCGTAAACGACCGCGTCATAGCAGGAAAGCAGGTCATCTCGCGTGATCTCATCACCCAGATGCACGGCACCGACAAAGCGCACGCCCTCGTGCTCGAGCACGCCGCGCAGATAGTCGGCGATCGACTTGATCGATTTATGGTCCGGCGCTACGCCATACCGCACCAGGCCGTAGGGCGTCGGCAGGCGGTCGATCACGTCGACCCGGATGTCACACGGCGGTTCGATCGCCGCACCCTGCTTGATCAGTGCCTCAGCGGTATACAGGCCAGCCGGCCCGGATCCTACGACGGCCACGGTGAGGGTGTTCATACCACGCGATTGTGCCAGGTCGCGCGAGTCAGGTTCACTCCCTCGCCGAGGTCGCGCGCTAAAGCGTGATCGAGTCGTCCGATTCGCCGCCGCGCCGTTCGGCGAAGGAGCCTCGGTCAGCGCGCTCGCCAAGCTGGATCAGATCCTGCCGGCCAGGCTGAGGCACCGCACCGCCGCGCTTGCGCACGCCACGGTCACGCTGGCCGGCCCGGCGCCCGTCATCGATCCTGGACTGCTCACCTCGCTGGCCGCGGCCTGTCGACCGGATCGCCTCGGCCAGACCGGGCGGGCGGTTCATTCCGAGGGACGCCCCTGACGCGGCCGAGTTCGTCAGATCGGCGGTCACCACGGCACCTTACCGTTACCAGGCTCGGGTGCCCGAACTCGTCGAGCATCTCCCCGAGGTGGCCGCCAGGCTGAACCGGGCCGCCGCCAGCCGTCCCGGCCAGCCAGGCGGTCCAGGCGAGCACGCTAGACCTGGCGGTCAGGCACCAGATCAGGGGTGAGCCTGGCCACCGCCTCGGTGATCGACAACGCTAGCTGCTGCGGCGTCAGGCCGGCCTCGGCGAGTACCTCGCCGCGCTCGCCGTGCCCGATAAAGCTCTGCGGCAGGCCGAACGTGCGCACCGGCATGTCGATCTGATGCTCGCGCAGCAACCGCGCGACCGCGTCGCCGAACCCGCCGACCAGGCCATTGTCCTCGACCGTCGCCACTAGCCGGTGCTGGCGTGCCGCCTGCGCGAAGGCCGGGTCGAGCGGCTTGACCCACCGGGGGTCGACCACGGTGACCCCGATCCCTTGCCCGGCCAGCCGGCGGGCAGCCTCGACCGCGACAGCGGCCATGGGCCCGATAGCCGCAAGCAAGACATCAGCGGCGGCATCGCCGGCTGGCCGGGTAATGACGTCCATGCCACCGAGGTTGCCGACCGCAGGAAGGTCTTCGACGACGCTGCCACGCGGGATCCGCAGCGCGGTCGGCCCGTCGCCGACCGCCACGGCTTCGCGGAGCAACTCGGTCAGCCTGGTGCCGTCCCTTGGCACTGCCAGCCGGATTCCCGGCACAAGCTGGAGCAGCGAGCCATCCCACATGCCGTGATGGCTGGCACCGTCAGGCCCGGTTATCCCGGCCCGGTCAAGTACGAAGGTCACGGGGAGCTTGTGCATGGCCACGTCCATCAGGACCTGGTCGAAGGCACGGTTGAGGAACGTGGCATAGACCGCGACGACCGGGTGCAGGCCGCCCATCGCCAGGCCTGCCGCGCTTGTTACCGCGTGCTGCTCGGCGATGCCGACGTCGAACACCCGGTCAGGGTAGGCGTCGGCGAAGGGCGCGAGCCCGGTCGGGTGGAGCATCGCGGCGGTAATCGCGACCACGTCAGGGCGGCGAGCGCCGATCGCCACGATCTCGTCGCTGAACACCTGCGTCCAGTCGCGCTTTGCCGGCACGGGCGGCTTAGGCGGCCTCGCCGCGCCGTTCAGGTGCACGGCGGCACCTGGCTTGACCTGGTGCAGGCAGTCCTCGTCGTTCTCCTCCGCCAGCGCGTAACCGCGGCCCTTCTGCGTGATCACGTGCACCAGGACCGGGCCGCCGAACTCCTTCGCCCTGGTCAGCGCGCCCTCGACCGCCTGCTCGTCGTGCCCGTCGATGGGTCCGAGATACTTAAGGCCGAGATCTTCAAAGAGCACCTGGGGCGCCAGGAAGTCCTTGAGCCCCTTCTTGATGCCGTGCAGCGTCTCGAACAGCGGCGGCCCCACCAGCGGGGTGTTTGAAAGCGTCGTCTTGACCAGTTCGAGCACTTGCTCGTAGCGCTGCGACACCCGGACGGTGGCCAGATGGTCGGCCAGGCCGCCGATGGTGCGCTGATAGGACCGTCCGTTGTCGTTGACGACGATCACCGCGGGACGGTCCTTGGCCGCGGCGATGTTGTTAAGCGCCTCCCAGGCCATGCCGCCGGTCAGCGCGCCGTCGCCGATGATCGCGACCACCCTGTGCTGCTTGTCGCCGCGCAGCGACATGGCCTTGGCCAGGCCGTCCGCGTAGGAGAGGCTGGTCGAGGCGTGCGAGTTCTCGACGAAGTCGTGCTCGGATTCTGACCGGTTCGGGTAGCCGGACACGCCACCGCGCTGGCGCAGCCGGTCGAAGCCGTTCATCCGGCCGGTCAGCAGCTTGTGCACGTACGACTGGTGCCCGGTATCCCAGATGATCGGGTCGGCAGGCGAGTCGAACACCCGGTGCAGTGCGATGGTCAGCTCGACCACGCCGAGATTCGGGCCGAGGTGGCCGCCGTTCCTCGACACCGCCTCGATCAGGAACGCCCTGATCTCGGCGGCGAGTGCGGGCAGATCTTCTGGACTGAGCGCCTTGACATCTCCCGGAGTACTGACCGATTCGAGCAATGTCATCAGATGCGCTCCTTAGGCCATGGCTGACACGCGCCTAGTGGACACGGGCCTCGCTGGCTCGCTCATCCCCCCATCGCGCGGACAGCGAACTCACCTGAGTCTATTTCTCATCCGGCGCGGCCTGTGCGGCGCGTGGGTAACTGGCTAACCTAACGGCCAGAAAGGCTACCCCCGTTCCCTGGCTCTATCCGGAGGCATTGATGCGCGGCCGCACCGTGACCCGTGGTTTGGTGGCTGTTTGCGTGGCGCTGGCGACCGCCGCGGCCGCAGCACCTGCCCCGGCTCCAGCCACGGCGGCGCAGCCGTGGAACCTCGACCTCGCCATCAGGTATTTCCCTTCAGCGGGCTACCACAGCCAGTACGTCACGGTCCTCGCGCTTGGCCGTACAGCCTGGTTCTTCGGCGGCTCCAACTTCGCGGGGAAAGGCACTCCTGAGGTCGAGGTCCACGCCAGGCGCGGGTGGCGCCCTTCGTTCCTGCCTTCCGGCCTGCGCAGCTGGATCGCAGGTGCCAGCGCGGTTTCTGCCAGCAACATCTGGGCGGTCACCTACCTCGGCGGCAAGGTCGTACGCTGGAACGGCGAGCACTGGGTCAAGGTCGCCGCCGGCCGGTGGAACAACGACGCGCAGTTCACCGGCATCGTCGCGATCTCGCCGGGCGATGTCTGGTTGTTCGGCGGCCGGGGCTGGTCGGCTCCGGGCGCGGGCACGTGGCATTGGTCGGGCAGGAAGTGGACAGAGGTCAGGGGTGCGCCAGGCCGCATCTACCGGGCCAGCGAAGCCTCGAAATCCGACCTGTGGGGCATCGGCGGCACGCCGGGCAACATGACGGAGTTGTGGCGGCATAGACGTTCAGGCTGGTATCAGGTCAGCCCGGCCAGGCTGGCCGGCTTCAGCTACTCCGCCGTGCTCGCGATCAACCCGGACGACGTCTGGGTGGCAGGCTCGCAGAGCGGCATCCCGATGCTCGGCCACTACAACGGCCAGGGCTGGACCGCGATCAGCACCCCGGCGCTTGTGCCGCCGACCGCGATCTGCCGTGACGGGCGCGGCGGCATCTGGGTGATCGCCAACTCCGGGTTCGGGCCTTCCTCGGCCTATGACCGCGGCAGCCATGGCAACTGGACCACGGCACCTGTCGGCCGGACTTCGGCGGACGAGGTGCTTGGCTGCGCCGCGATTCCAGGCACCACTTCAGCCTGGGGTGCGGGCAAATCGCAGGCGCCGGCCGGCACCGCGGCCGCCGTCTACGGCTACGGCAAGGTGCCCGCGGACTACCTGAGATCAGCCAGAAGCTCACTGGGCCCTGATGGATATTTTCCTGCCAGCAAGCACCCCGGCGGTTAGCTGCCCGGCCCCGAGCGCGATCAGCGTCCACGCGGGAATCGTCCAGCCGCCGGTCACCGAATGCAGCAGCCCGAGCAGCAGCGGCCCCGCCGTCGCCACCAGGTAGCCGACGCCCTGCGCGAACCCGGAGAGCGCCGCCGCCGTGTGGCCGTCCGCCGATCTGGCCGTGAACAGGAACACCGCGAGACCGAGTGCCGCGCCCTGACCCAGGCCGAGCAGGACGACGAAGGGCACCACGACGACGCCGCGGCAGAACATCGAGCCGCCGATGCCGGCCATGATCGAGGTCGTCGCCGCGATCGCGATCAGCCGCTGGTCGGGCGCCCGGTGGGCGAGCACGGGCACGAGCAGCCCGGTCAGCGCGCCGCCGACGCTCATCAGCGCGAGCAGGTTGCCCGCGCCGGTCGCACTGATCCCGTGATCGCGGAACATGGTAGGAAACCAGGAAAGCGTGGCGTAGTACAGCAGGCTCTGCAGGCCCATGAAGGCGGTGACCTGCCAGGCAAGCGCGTGCCTGCCCATCGTGAGCACTCCGCCACCGCCGCCCGCGCCGCCCGCGCTCTGCGGCATGGTGCGGAACCGCAGTTGCGGCAGCCATCCGATGGCGGCGATGAGCGCGGGTACCGCCCAGATCCCGATCGTCAGCCGCACGGCGCCTGCCGATCCCGCCGCGCCGTTCGCCGCGTTGAACAAGGGAACCGCCAGCGCGGCCCCGAGCACGGACCCGGCGGTGAGCAGCAGCAGATACAGCCCGATCAGCAGCCCGGCCCGGTCGGGCTTGCGGCGCTTGATCAGGCTGGGCAGCAGCACGTTGAGGAAGGCGATCGCGCAACTGGCCAAGATGGTGCCAGGGAACAGCAAGAGCCCTGGCGCGACTGCCCGCAGCCCGAGGCCGGCCGCGAGCAGCACGAGCGCCGCGCCGAGCACCCGTTCTTCGCCAAACCGCCGCGCCAGCATCGGCGCGACAGGCGAGAACAACCCGAACCCGAGCACGGGCAGCGCGGCGAGCACCGCCAGGGAGGCGGTAGAAAGCCCGGCGGCCGATCTCAGTTCGGGAAAGACGGGCGGCAGGCTGGTGATCGCCGCCCGCATGTTGAACGCGACCGCCATGATGCCCGCGACCAGCAGCACGCCGCCGGCCGCGGGCCATGGCCGGCCGGCCTGACCGGCAGCGCGGGTGCCTGAGCGGCCTGCGCCTGGCCGGCCGGTACCGGAAACGTGCGGGGTCACGCCGGGCGGTCAGCCCGTTGACCCGAGCGAGCGCAGCACGTACTGCATGATCCCGCCGTGCCGGTAGTAGTCGGCCTCGCCAGGAGTGTCGATACGGACGATGGCCTTGAACTCCTTGCCGTCCGCCTTGACCGTGACTTCACGCGGCGCCTCGCCCGAGCTGAAGGCCTCGAGGCCGGTGATATCGAAGATTTCGTGCCCGGTAAGACCGAGAGTCGCTGCGTTCTGGCCGGAAAGGAATTGCAAAGGCAGCACTCCCATCCCGATGAGGTTGGACCGGTGGATCCGCTCGAACGATTCGACCAGGACAGCGCGGACCCCGAGCAATGCCGTCCCCTTCGCTGCCCAGTCACGCGACGAGCCGGTGCCGTACTCCTTGCCGCCGAGCACGATCAGCGGCACGCCCTCGTCCAGATAGCCGCGCGATGCCTCGTAGATGGAGGTCTGGGTACGTTCAGGCAGTTTCAGCGTGACGCCGCCCTCGGTGCCTGGTGCGAGCTGGTTGCGCAGCCTGATGTTGGCGAACGTGCCGCGGATCATGACCTCGTGGTTGCCGCGGCGCGAGCCGTAGGAGTTGAAGTCCTTGCGGTCGATGCCGTGGGCGGTCAGGTACACACCCGCCGGGCTGTCCGCCTTGATGGCGCCGGCCGGGGAAATGTGGTCGGTGGTCACCGAGTCGCCGAGCAGCGCAAGTACGCGGGCGCCGTGAATGTCGGTGACCGGCGCGGGCTCGGCTGGCATGCCGTCGAAATACGGCGGCTTGCGCACGTACGTGGAGTCGTCACTCCAGGCGAACACGTCACCGGCCGGCACGTCGAGTTCCCGCCAGCGTTCGTCGCCCTCGAACACGTCGGCGTAGTCGCGGCTGAACATCTGCGGCGCGACCGAGCCGTGCACCACCTCTTCCACTTCGTCCGGAGACGGCCAGAGGTCGGCCAGGTAGACCGGCTTGCCATCGGCGCCGGTACCGAGCGGCTGGGTCGTCAGGTCGATGTCCATGGTTCCTGCCAGCGCGTAAGCGACAACAAGCGGCGGCGAAGCCAGGTAGTTCATCTTGACGTCCGGGTTGATCCTGCCCTCGAAGTTCCTGTTGCCTGAGAGGACGGACACGACCGCCAGGTCGCTGGCCGCGACCGCCTCGCTGATCGCCTCCGGCAGCGGGCCCGAGTTGCCGATGCAGGTGGTGCAGCCGTAGCCGACCAGGTGGAAACCGAGTTTTTCCAGGTAGGGAGTCAGGCCTGCCCGCTCGTAGTAGTCCATGACCACCTTGGAACCCGGCGCAAGCGTGGTCTTCACCCACGGCTTCCTGGTGAGGCCGGCGTTGACCGCGTTGCGGGCGAGGAGCGCGGCACCGACCATGACGAACGGGTTAGAAGTGTTCGTGCACGAGGTGATCGCCGCGATCACGACCGAGCCATGGTCGACGCTGGTCTGGGTGCCGTCTTCCAGGGTGACCGTCGTCTTCGCGTGCGGCCGGTCGCCTGCCCAGGCCGCTACCGGGTCGGACGCGGGGAAGGTGCCGGCGATTCCGTTGTCCAGTGTGGGGGCCTGCACGTAAGCGGCGAGGGAATCACGGAACGCGTTCTTGGCGTCGGCTAGCGAGACCCGGTCCTGCGGCCGCTTCGGGCCGGCCAGGGAAGGCACCACGGTGCCCAGATCTAGTTCAAGCCGCTGGGAATAGCGGGTGTTCTCCTCGCTGTCACCAGCCGGGTCGTGCCAGAGTCCTTGCTCCCTGGCATAGGCCTCGACCAGGGCCACGTGTTCCTCGGGACGCCCGGTAAGGCGAAGGTAGGCAATGGTTTCCGCGTCGATCGGGAAGATCGCGCAGGTGGAGCCGAACTCCGGGCTCATGTTGCCGATCGTGGCGCGGTTGGCGACCGGCACCGCGGCCACGCCCTGGCCGTAGAACTCGACGAACTTGCCGACTACGCCGTGTTTTCTGAGCAGCTCCGTGATGGTCAGCACGAGGTCGGTGGCGGTGGCGCCCGATGGCAGCTCACCGGTCAGCCTGAAGCCGACAACCTGCGGGATCAGCATCGAGATCGGCTGGCCGAGCATGGCCGCCTCCGCCTCGATGCCGCCCACGCCCCAGCCGAGCACGCCGAGGCCGTTCTGCATCGTCGTGTGCGAGTCGGTGCCTACGCAGGTGTCAGGGAAGGCGGCCTTGCGCGGCTCGCCACTCAGGTCCCTGATGTCGGAAACCATGACAACGCGGGCCAGGTGCTCGATGTTGACCTGGTGCACGATCCCGGTACCTGGCGGGACGACACGGAACTGCTCAAGCGCCTGCTGGCCCCAGCGCAGGAAGGCGAACCGCTCGCGGTTACGCTGGAACTCGAACTCGACGTTACGCTCGAAGGCGTCAGGCCGTCCGAAGACGTCGGCCACCACGGAATGATCGATGACCAACTCGGCAGGGACCAGCGGATTGATCTTGGCCGGGTCGCCGCCCAGGTCGCGCAGGGCCTCCCGCATCGTGGCGAGGTCCACGACGGCAGGGACGCCGGTCAGGTCCTGCATGATCACCCTGGCCGGGCTGAACTGGATCTCGGTGTCAGGTTCCCTGGCCGGATCCCAGTTAGCCAGGGCCGTGATGTGATCGGCTGTGACGTTCGCGCCGTCCTCGGTGCGCAGCAGGTTCTCCAGCAAGATCTTCAAGCTGAACGGCAAGCTGGCTGAACCGGGAACCGAGTCGATGCGGAAAATCTGGTAGTTGGTACCGCCAGCCGCCATCGTGCCCCTGGCACCAAAACTGTTCGTCATCATCGTTCGCCCTTCTGCGCTTCCTAGCCGCAATCCTGCCCTAGCACCCGACCCGCCGTCGCGCCCGGCTCGCCTCCACCGCTCGTGCCTGGCCCTGCCCCCGAACCGGACCGCTCAGCACCGCAGCCAGCCCTGCGCAGGGCCACGCGGGCCAGGCCAGGCGCCGGCCCAGGCCGCACCGGTCAAGCCCTGCCAGGTCGCCGGTCCTGGCCCAGCCGGGCGCGAATCGCGGCAAGTCCACGCGCCAAGTATCTTGACATCAAGCTACTTGCCAAGTCTAAGAGAGGGCTGTCTTGACGTCAAGTTACTCAAGGCGGCGCGCGCGGGCAGGGAACGCTCGATCGGCAGGCTTGGCCTGCGCCTGCGCCTGCGGCCAGTGCCGCCATCGCGGCTTCCCGGCATGGTCTCGCGTGGTCCGCGCCTGGCAGCCCTCCGCTCAGGCACGGTGTTAGCATGCCGCTGTGACCACGGGGGAACCGAAGCCACCCGACCGCGATCAGGCAGCCGATTGCCACGGCAAGGACACGGGCAGCCACCCAGGCAACCCGCCGGGCAACCGGCCAGGCACCCAGCCGGGCGGGTTCACCGACCAGCCCGGCACCGCAGCCGCCACGTCAGTCACGGCAGTCACAGCCGCTATCGGGAGCTTCGGGCCGGCCGCGCGTCGCCTGGCGGGGGAGGCGCTGCACCAGGCGGGCGCTGTTGATCGCGCCGTTTACGACACGATTGCCGCGGTCCCTACGCCAGCGCTGGACGCGGCCATGCGCCGGTTGTCAAGCACGGCCAACCACTCCGTCCTCTGGCTGGCCATCGCCGCAGGCCTTAGCCTGACCGGCCCGCGCGGCAGGCGGGCTGCCGCCCGCGGCGTCCTGGCCATCGGAGTCACCTCGGCAATAGTCAATCTTGCGGTCAAACCGCTCTCCACCAGGCACCGCCCGGATCGTGAGGGTGCCGGCGTACCTGGTGAGCGGCGCGTGTCCATGCCCTCGTCTACGTCGTTCCCTTCCGGTCATTCGGCGTCGGCGTTCGCGTTCGCGACGGCGGTGAGCCGTGACAACCCGTGGATCGCCATCGTCATCCAGTTTCTCGCGGGTGCGGTGGCATATTCCCGTGTCCACACCGGGGTGCACTATCCGGGTGACACGATCGCGGGCGCGCTCATCGGGGCAGGCGCCGGACAGGCTGTCAGCAGTGTTTTCGACCGGGCGCTTGGCAGCCGGCCGAAACGACGCGCCTTATTCTGCGAGCAGGTCGTCGGCTGCCGTGTACGGGTCGAGTTTGCCTGCCGCCACTCGCTCGGCCAGTTCATCGAGCCTCGACTCGCCTGGCAGCCCGCCAAGCCTTCGCCTGATGTCGGCCACCGCTATCGCGGAAATCTCCTCCCGCGCCCGCGCGGTCCTGCGCTCTTGCCGCAGCCCTGACTTCCCGAGCCACTCCCAGTGATCAGCCACCCGCTCGGCCAGTTCGCCGATCCCTGTGCCCGTCGCGGCCGACGTGAGCACGATGGGAGGCTTCCAGCTCTTGTCGTGGCCGGCCATGGCGAGCATCGAGCGCAGGTCCCTGGACAGCTCACTGGCACCTGGCCGGTCGCTCTTGTTCACCACGAAGACGTCGGCGATCTCGAGTATGCCTGCCTTGGCGGTCTGAATCGAATCGCCAAGACCCGGCGCCATCACTACCAAGGTGGTGTCGGCTAGTCCGGCGATCTCGACCTCGGCCTGGCCGACGCCGACGGTTTCCACGCAGATCACGTCGAACCCGGCGGCATCGAGCAGGCGCACCGCCTGCGGGGCGGACCAGGACAGGCCACCGAGATGACCGCGGCTGGCCATTGACCTGATGAAGACGCCAGAGTCGGTCGCATGGTCCTGCATCCGCACCCGGTCGCCGAGCAGTGCGCCGCCGCTGAACGGCGAGGTCGGGTCGACCGCGAGCACTCCGACTCGCTGGCCGGCCGCCCGGTACGCGCGCACTAGCTGGTCGGTGACGGTCGACTTGCCGACTCCTGGCGACCCGGTCAGCCCGACGACCCGCGCGTTACCCGTATGCGGCGCTACCGCGCGCATCACCGGGCGCAGGTCAGGCGACCCGTTCTCCACCAGGGATACCAGTCGCGCCAGCGACCTTTGGTCACCAGAACGTGCCGCCACGACCAGCGCGTCGGCCTGGGAGTCGAGCACCGGCGTCAGTCGCTGCCAGCGGGCGCGGGCACGCTCAGCAGCAGCGCGTCACCCTGACCGCCGCCGCCGCACAGCGCGGCGGCACCAAGCCCGCCACCACGTCGCCGCAACTCGCAGATCAGGTGCAGCGCCAGCCGCGCCCCTGACATGCCGATCGGATGCCCGAGCGCGATGGCACCGCCATTGACGTTGACAATCTCGGGCCCCACGCCCAGGTCGCGCATCGACTGTATGGCGACGGCCGCGAAGGCCTCATTGATTTCGATCAGATCCAGGTCCGCCAGCGGGCGGCCGGCCTTACTCAACGCACGCTGGATAGCGCGCGAGGGCTGGGAATGCAAAGAGTTGTCCGGGCCGGCGACGACGCCGTGCTCGCCGACGACCGCAAGCACCGGTGCTCCGGCGGCTCGCGCCGCCGCCGCTGACATGACCACGACCGCGCAGGCGCCGTCGGAGATCTGCGACGCAGAACCCGCGGTAATCGTGCCTTCTGCGGCGAACGAGGGCTTCAGCTTGCCGAGCGTCTCGGCGGTGGTGTCCGCCCGCACGCCCTCGTCGGTGTCGAAGATGACCGGATCGCCGTGCCGCTGGGGCACGGGTACTGGCACGATCTCCTCGGCCAGGAACCCGTTCTTGATCGCCTCCGCGGCCCGCTCGTGCGACCTGGCCGCGAACTCGTCTTGCTCGGCCCGGCCGATTCCTAGCCTGGTGTTGTGCCGCTCGGTCGACTCGCCCATCGATACGTGGTCGAATGCGTCGGTAAGACCGTCGAGCGCCATCGCGTCGATCAGCGCGGCCGACCCGTACTTGAATCCCTTGCGCGCTCCTGGCAGCAGGTGCGGCGCCGCCGTCATCGACTCCATCCCACCGGCCACGACGACGTCGAACTCGCCCGCCCTGATCAGCTGCGCGGCCAGCGCGATCGCGTCAAGGCCGGACAGGCAGACCTTGTTGATCGTCAGCGAGGGCACCGTCATCGGAATGCCAGCCGCGACCGCCGCCTGCCTGGACGGGATCTGACCCGCGCCGGCCTGAAGAACCTGCCCCATGATCACGTAGTCGACCTGGTCACCGCCGACCCCGGCGCGCTGGAGCGCCGCCTTGATCGCGATGCCGCCAAGCTCGGCCGCGCTGAAGTCACTCAGCGACCCGAGCAGCCGCCCGATCGGCGTACGTGCGCCGCCGGTTATTACCGCCTCACCCATGCCTGCAACGATACTTCAGCAAGCACCACGCTCAAGGACCAGCCAGCACCGGAAGGTGGCCGCATGCTCACCCGCATCGATCACGTTGGCATCGCCTGCCGCGACCTGGCGGCGAAGGTCGAGTTCTACGAGTCGGTATTCGGCCTGACCGTGGTCAGCATGGAGGTCAACGAGGAGCAGGGGGTCAAGGAAGCCATGCTCGCGGTGGCGCAGGGCGCGCACGGCCAGGACGTGTCCTACGTCCAGTTGCTCGAGCCACTCGGCCCTGAGACGCCGGTCGGCAAGTTCATCGCGCGCCGCGGCGAAGGCGTGCACCATGTCGGTTACGGCGTCGCCGACCTCGCGGCCTCGATGGCGGCGGCGGAAGCGGCCGGCCTCAGGCTGATCGACGCGCGGCCAAGGCACGGCTCGCTCGGTGCCTCGATCGCGTTCCTGCATCCGGGCGACGTCGGCGGCGTGCTTACCGAGCTAGTCCAGTCGGCGCGGGCCACGCGGGCCAATCCGGGCTAAAGGGCAGCCGAACGCGGGGACGAACCATGCCCGTGCGCCAGGAACCGTGCGGGCAACAGGCACAACTCCAATTAATTCGTGAGCTACGCCACGAGCAGCCGCGAACACGCCACCAAGTCCGTACCGGCGGAGTACGCTGCCAGGCACCGGGAAACGTGAAGTGGCCTGCGGGCTGCGGCCCTGGGTGTCTGATGGGGACGCGGCGGTGTTGCAAACGGCAAGGATGCACACGGCGGCGTATCTGCTGGCATCAGGTAAGTCGCGTCGGTCACAGAAGTCCCGGGCAGGCAATAACCCCCGGCTACTCAGGATTAGGCGACATGCAGCCCGATATCAATGCCCAGCTCGGCACCTTCTTCGATGATGAGCAGCCGCCACGCTTCTCTCAGAAGATGCGCGGTTACGACCAGGAAGAGGTCGAGACTTATCTCAGGAAGAAGGACACCGAGCTTCGCGCTATTCGCGAGAACGAGCAAGCGCTGAAGCAGGAGCTCGCCTACGCGCATCGCCAGATGCAAGAGCAAGAGCGCCCGACGTACTCGGGTCTCGGCTCGAGGATCGAGCAGTTGCTGCGGCTTGCCGAAGAGCAGCGGGACGAGATCCTTCAGGAAGCAAGGACCGAAGCCAGTCAGGTGCTGGCGTCGGCCAAGGTCGACGCCGCCGAATTGCGGGCGGGCGCCGAGAACGAGACCGCCGAGCTGAGGGCCAACGCCAAGCGCGAGACCGACGACCTGCGCAGCTCTGCCGAGCGGGAAGCCGACAGCATCCGCACCAGCGCGCGGCGCGAGTCGGACGAGCTGACCTCCACCACTGAGCGCGAAGTTGCCAAGCTGCGGGCGATGGTCGACCACGAGGTCGCGGAGAAGCGGGCCGCGGTCGAGCGCGAAATCGCCAAGCTGCGCACCACGACCGAGCGCGAAGTTGCGCAGATGAAGGCCTCGTCCAAGCGCGAACGGGACGAGATCCTCACTACCTCCAAGCGGCAGGCCGACGAGATGCGCAGCCAGGCGCAGCGGATCCTCGAGGAGAGCGAGGCACAGCGGGCTCAGGCCGAGGCCGAGTTCGACATCCAGCTTGCCTCCCGCCGTGAGGAGGCCGAGCGGCAGGAGGCCGAGCGCCTCGCAGCCGCGCAGGCCGCCACCCAGCGGCTGGTGTCCGAGGCCGAGCAGCGCGCGACGACCGCAGAGCAGCGGGCAAGCAAGGCGAGCGCCCAGGCCGAGCAGACTCGCAGGGACGCCGACGACCACGCCAAGCAACTCGTGAGCAGCGCCAAGAAGAACGCTGACGACATACTCGCTCAGGCCAAGGCCCAGGCTGATCAGTTCCTGGCCGAGGCGAAGGCGGAAGCCGACCGGCACGCGAACGCCGCTCAGCAGCGAGTGGACCAGGCCAACAAGCAGTACGAGACGGTGCAGGCCCACCTGTCCCAGATCAGCCAGCTGCTCGGCCCGGGTGCGGTCGGCCTCGGCGCGGCGCCCGCGCTCCAGGCGGCCTCGACCCGCGCGGTGGCCGCTGTTCCCGCCAACGGCGGCGGGTCCGGCGCGACCCGCGGCCATGCTGCCAAGACCGAGGTCAAGCCGGCTAACGGCACCAAGGCCGAAGGCGAAGAAGAGTGGTGGACCGAGTAGGTCCGACTCTAAAGCGGGTGGCTGCGGGCGCGAAGCGCCCGCAGCCACCCGCTTTAGGTGTTGATTGTCTGTCCCCCGTCTACGATGATCGCCTGCCCGGTCAGGTAGGACGAGGCGTCGCTGGCCAAGAACACCGCCGGGCCGGCCATTTCGCCTGCGGCTGCCCAGCGTTTCATCGGCACGTTCGCGATGGTCGCTGGCCCGGCTACCTGGTCATCCCACAAGTTCCTATTCAGGTCGGTCGCCGTCCAGCCCGGACAAAGCGCATTGACCCGCACGTTGTCGGCAGCCCATTCGACCGCGAGCGTCTTGGTCAGCGAAATCAGCCCGGCCTTGGCCGCGCCGTACGGGCTGATCAACGGTGCCGCCGCGACTCCGGTGATGGAGGCCACGTTGATCACCGAGCCAGAACGCCGGTCGAGCAGGTGTGGCGCGAAGGCGTGGCACACGTAGACCGCAGAGGTCAGATTCAGCCGCATCAGCTTCTCCCAGCCGTCAAGCCGCAGGTCGCGGAACCCGGCCATGAAATTCGAGCCGCCTGCATTGTTGACCACGATGTCGACGTGCCCGAGCCGGCCGATCGCCGTCGCGACCGCGCGGGCCACGGCGCGCTGGTCGGTCACGTCGGCCGGGATCACCACGGCCTCGCGGCCGGCCGCCTTGACGTCGGTCGCGGTGTCGGCGAGTCCTTCCGTCGTGCGCGCGACCAGTGCCACGTCGGCGCCGGCCTGGGCAAGCGCCACCGCGATCACGCGCCCGATACCGCGGGAGGCACCGGTCACGAACGCAGTCTTGCCGGTCAAGTCGAACAGGCTCACGGCTCGTCTTTCCCTTCAGTAACCGATCTAGCTTGTTTACGCGGACGGTGCTGATTCCCATGGCAGCGGCCAGGCATCGGGATTGACCCACCGCACGATTTCATTAAGCACGATACGGACATAAGTCTCACCAACCCACAGGTGCCTCGCGCCATCGACCGCGACTACCTCGGCCTGCGGCACTCGCCCGAACCTGGCACGCGCGGCGTCAGGCCGGAGGTAGTCGTCAAGCTCAGGCACAAGCGCGACAAGCGGACGCCCGCTGGCCGCCCAGGCATCAAGCTCGGTGTCGCCCGCCCGCCGCAAGGGCGGCGAGAGCAAGATCGCGCCTTGCACCGCTGGCACGTTCCCCCACAGCAGCGCGAGTTCTGAGCCGAAGGACCAGCCGACCAGCCACAGCGCAGGCAGCCGCCTGGTCAGGCAGAATTCAAGCGCGGCGGCGACGTCTTGGCGTTCGGCCGTCCCGTCGCCGAACTCGCCCTCGCTCGTGCCGCGTTGCGAGCTAGTCCCCCTGGTGTTGAATCGCAGCACGGCCAGACCGGCCAGCGCGGGCAGCCGGTAGGAGGCCTTGCGAAGCAGATGGCTGTCCATCATGCCACCGTGCGTCGGCAGCGGGTGCAAGGTGACCAGCGTCGCGACTGGATCGCCCGCAAGCGGCAGCGCAAGCTCGCCGACTAGGTCCAGGCCGTCCTCGGTGCGCAGCACGATGTCCTCGCGCCGCGCGGGAAGCACCGTGCTCGCCCTGATGTCCACTACATCGCCCCCTCAGTAAGGCACCTGCGGGCCTGGCCGCCTAGGCCGGCGCCGCCAGCAGGCACTGTGCCAGTGCCTGCGTTCCTGCGGCCCCGGCGTCTGCGCTGGCCACACCACGACGTGCGCGGTGCCGGGAAAGATCTCCTGATCACAGCCAGGGCACCGGTACTGCTTGACGGCGGCCGCGCCGGGCACCTGCCTGACCACCCAGTCACCATCTGGCCACTCCTGCGTCCGGGCCGGCCCGAGCCTGACCGGTGAATCCTCGCCAGCGTCCCTGGGCGCGGATGGCGGCGTGCGCCCGCCCCGCCGCGACCTGCGCGGCACGTCACCGGGCAGCCGCCCGGCCCTGCGAGGACTCATCGAGCCGGCTAACCACGAGGCGCCAGCGCCAGCCCGGCCGAAGCGCACGCCATCAGCAACGGCGGCGGCGCGAACGCCGGATCCCCGTAGGCAGCATGCATCGCCGACAAGATCGCGGCCGCCTGCGCCAGCCCGGCTTCGTCGAGCATCCGGATCGGTCCGCGCGGGTACCCGCAGCCGAGCGTCATGGCGCTGTCGACATCGGAAGGCCTGGCATAGCCATCGGCCACCATGGCGGCCGCGTCCCGCAGGTGCGGGTAGAGCAGGGCACCGACGAGCAGCCCTGGCCGGTCGGGCGCGGTTACCGTCCGCAGGCCCGCCTTCACTGCCAGTGCCCTCGCCTTGTCCATGGCGACGGCGGAAGTCAGCGGACTCGGCACCACTTCGGCCAGTTCGGCGTTCACCAGCCGGATGCCGACCGCGTCCGCTGACCGGTCACCGGCTTCGGCTTCGGCTACCGCGTCGAGCACTCCGCCCATCGCGCCGATCGCCACGACCACGAGGCCAGAACCGGCCGCCGGATCGCGGCTGACCTCGATACCGGCGCCGGCCAGCAGGCCGGCCAGGGCGGCGGCACGCCCGGCGCTGGCGGCATCGGCACCGGCCACGGGGTCGAGCAGCGTGACGGCTCCAGGCGCGCCAGCCGCCAGCCCGGCCTCGTCAGGTACCTGGCCGCCGTCGGGGTACGCATAGAACCCCGCGCCGCTCTTCCTGCCCAGCCGCCCGGCGTCGGTGAGCCTGCGCAGCAGCGAAGCCGGGGTGTACCTGGTCCCGCCGAACTCGCGGGCAAGCACCTCGAGCACGGCAAGCGAGGTGTCAAGGCCGATCAGGTCGAGCAAGGTGAGCGGGCCCATCGGCAGGCCAGCACCCAGGGTCATCGCGCGGTCAATGTCCTCGCGGGTGGCGTAGCCGGTCTCCAGCAGCCGTACGGCGTGGTTCAGGTAAGGCAGCAGCAGGGCATTGGCTACGAAGCCTGCCCGGTCACTGACCTGGACAGGCGTCTTGCCGAGTCGCTCGGCAAGACCGCTGACCGATCCGGCCGCGGCCGGATCGGTCAGCACCGTCGTCACCACCTCGACCAGCCGCATCACCGGTGCCGGGTTGAAGAAGTGCATGCCGATCACCCGGCCCGGATGCGCCGTCCCCGCGGCGATCGTGGTGACAGAAAGCGACGAGGTGTTGGTGGCGAAGATAGCGTCGGGCCTGCACGCCCGGTCGAGTTCGGTGAGCACCTGACGTTTGATGGCAAGTTGCTCAGGTACCACCTCGACGACGAGGTCCGCGCCGGCCAGGTCGGCCAGTTTTCCTGCCTGGGTGACCCGGCCGGCGATCTCACCGGACTGCGCGGGAGTCAGCTTGCCGCGCTTGACCGCGCGGTCAAGCGAACTGGCGAGGGCCGCCATCCCGCGGGCCAGTGCCTGCGGGTCCGCCTCTACGGCCGTCACCGCGAGCCCGCCCCTGGCGAACACCTCAGCTATCCCCGCGCCCATGGTGCCGAGCCCGACCACGCCGACCGTGCGAATCTCCATATCGAGACATTACCGAGAGCCGGGGAATGGCTGAGCGCGGGCCGGCCAAACGGCCCTCGCGCCGCGGTCAGCCGGCATAGGGTGTCGCCGTGCCGGACTATGAGCGCATCGCGATGGAATTCGGTCTCGGCACGCTGGTCGATGCCAGTCCGCTGGCCGGAGCCCGCAGCACGGCGGTGCGGCTGACGGCGAGCGCCGGCGTGTACGTCGTCAAGCCGGTGCCAGCGCCTGACACCTGGGAACTTGTCGAAGCAGCCGCAAGCGCGCTGAACAAGGCGGGCATCAGGCAGGCTCAGCCGCTGCGCACCACAGCGGGCCGCCTGATCGGCGAGTCAGGCTACGGCGTGCTGAAGTTCCTTCCCGGCGAGGTCTGCCTCAGGCCGACCAGGGCGCAGGTCAGCGCCACCATGCGGCACCTCGCCGAATACCACGCAGTACTCGCTGGAGTGGCCGTCCCCGCGACGCTGATCACCGCGGACACGATCTGGGCTCGGGTTACGTCGGCCGAGTATCTCCTGCAGCAGCTTCCGGTGCTTTTTGGCAGATTCGGGCCTAGAAACGGAGCCGAACGCCTGGTCGCGGCCGCGCTCGGGCAAGTGGAGACCTCGCTGCCGCTGATCCGTACCCTGGGCAGGCAACTCGTGCACGGCGACATCGCGCCAGGCAACGTGCTCATGGACGGCGACGAAGTAGCCGCGATCATCGACTTCGAGCCCCACTACCAGCCAGTCCTGTTCGCGGTGGCGACGGCCGTCTACTGGACCCATGTGCACGGCAGGCCAGAGCCAGCCGCCGACGCGATCTGGTCGAGCCTGATGGCCGCTGCTCCGGCGGGCGACTGGAGCGAGGTCGAACGGGCGGTATGGCCGTCGATGCTGCTGCTTGAGTCGCTGCGGCGGCTGGCTACCCCGCTGGCACTGGCCGCGGAAACCGGGGCGGACGTGCCCGCGAGCACCAGCGCGCGCTACGAGGCGGTAGCCGCCCTGATCGAGTCCTGGCCGACCCTGAGCCAGTCCAGGCGCTGATCAGACGCTGGCCCGCGTCAGGATTTGGACAGGCCGCGTTTGACGTTCTTGCCGAACTCCGCCATGAAGGCCTCGCGAACGGCGCTGGCATCGAGCGTTCCTGCTGCCGTCGACAGTTCACCCCTGGCGATCCGGCCGCACACCGCCATCCAGGACTCCCCGATCGCCAGCGTTATCCCCGACGCCACGCTGGCCGCGATCGTGCCGCCGATCACGGACCCGACGCCTGGAACCAGCTTGATCAGGCCGGTGACCAGGCTGCGACCGCCAGCAGTGGCAGCGGCGGTGGCGGCGACCGCCGCAGCCGTCGCCCGGTCGATCCGCACGCCGAAGATGACCGCGATGCTCGCCATCATCGCCAGCTGGATGGGAACGAGGATGGCCGCGTCCGAGAACGGTATCGGCACCGCGCCGACCGCAGCGGCGCTGGCGGCCGCCGCCGTGATGGCCTTGTGCGCGTCCGCCCGCTTACGTCCCATGTCTATCTTCTGCGCCGCCGTGAGCGCGTTCCGTACGCCTTCAGGGGCAACGCGAAAGGTGGCATCGAGCAGCGCCTGAAGACCGTGCGGCTGGTAGCCGTGGAAGGTGTCCTCCCTGGCATAGGTCAGGAAGATCGGCTCGCCGTGCAGCGGCAACTGCCGCCTGCTGATGCTGGCGGCTAGCTCGAGTGCCGCCGGATGGTACCTGCCGTTCGCGAACGGCACCTGAGTGAGCACGACAAGCACGGGCAGGCCGAGCCGGTCAAGGGCGCGGATGAATTCCTCTTCTGTGTCTTCGAACCTGTTGTCGGTGGACCTGACGCAATACCAGGCGGCATGAAGCTGCTCGGGGAGCGGAAGCCGTCGCATCCGGCTCACGAATTCTTCAAGCTCACCCACGATGGTGCCGGTGTCACGGCCGATCTCGAGTCCGCGGGTGTCGAGTACGCCGAGGCAACCGCTCACGTGCAAATACAAATGACTGTCCCTGGTGACCGGCTTGCCGATCCCTGTCTCAGCTAGATCGCTGCCGAAAATAGCGTTGACCAGGGTGCTCTTGCCGACGCCCGTCTTGCCGAAGATGGCCAGGTTGAAACGGCCAAGGCTGCGGCTCTTCTCCTCGAACTGCTTCGTGAACTGCCTGACGATCCAATCTGGTGCCTGCCCGGCCACCGGCGCTCCCTTATCGTCAGCATCAACGTCGCCATGAACGCCAGCCGCTACCCGGCGCACGCTAATCGTAAGCGACCAGGACGCACTAGAGTTACTCGCGTGCGACTCGTCATTGCCAGGTGCAGCGTCGATTATGCGGGCCGGCTATCCGCGCATCTACCCCTGGCGACCCGCCTCATCATGGTCAAGGCCGACGGCTCCGTGCTCGTGCACAGCGACGGCGGCAGCTACAAACCGCTGAACTGGATGTCCCCGCCCTGCCGGCTCGCCGAGGCCGAGCGCGAGTGGATCGTCACCGGCAAGTCGGGTGAGACCCTCACGATCCACATCGATGAGGTCATCAGTGACGTCGCTCATCCGCTCGGCGAAGACCCCGGCCTGGTCAAGGACGGCGTCGAGGCGCACCTTCAGGAACTGCTTGCCGCGCAGCCGCAGGTGCTTGGTGAAGGGTGGCGCCTGGTGCGGCGCGAATTCCCGACCCCGATCGGGCCGGTGGACATCATGTGCAGGGACGCGCTCGGGGTGAGCGTGGCGATCGATGTGAAGCGGCGCGGCGAGATCGACGGGGTCAATTCTAGCAAAGGTACCGCTCCGAGCAGGCCGAAACACTGCGCCGTCGAGGTCAAGCGACGCGCCACCATCGACGCCGTCGAGCAACTCAGTCGCTACCTAGAGCTACTGAACCGTGACCCGTTGCTAGCTCCCGTGGGCGGTATTCTTGCAGCTCAGAGTGTAACGCCGCAGGCCCGGACTCTAGCCGAGGACCGGGGCATCCGCTGCGTGATCCTGGACTATGAGGCTATGCGCGGCATGCCCAACGATGAGATGACGCTGTTTTGAACTCACGCCGATCGGCGTCCGATGATCGACGTGCCGCAGAATGACAGTCACTGCCGATCGGCAAGCCACTCCACGACCGGCAAGACGGCAGCGGACTTCAGGCGTAGTACATCTGCTCGTCTCTCAGGGATCTGTTCGGTTCCACAGCGGTGACCGACCCTCCCGCAACCGCCGATCAAGGACAACTGCATCTCGGCGCATACGCAGGGCCATCGCGTTCAGGCCGATTAGATACAGCCCGGCCATGCTGCGAACCCGGCTCAACGCCACGTACCCCATGCCCGGCAAGAACGCCTGACTTAAGTCGACCTCCGCCGCGTCCAGGCTCATGCCCTGGCTCTTGTGAACCGTGATCGCCCATGCCAGGCGCAGCGGTAGCTGGATAGCCTCTGCCTGCACGCTCCGATCCTCCTGCATGGTCCAGCGGTACGGCTCGATGGTCAGTGTGCGTCTCTCAGATAGCAGCCTGACTCGGGGTAGACCACGCCTGAAACCGACTACCTCGCTGCGGCTACCGTTGACGTGCGGGCGCCGTGCTCGGGGGTCTTGCGGGTGAAGCGGTAGCCGAACGGGGCACCGGACAGCACGTTGACCGACCCGGATCTGGCCCGGTAGGTCTTGCCGCGCCGGTACCGCTCCATCAGCTGAGCCTTCTCATACTCGGCGAACATGCCCTGGAACTGGACCAGCAGCTGATCCTCGGGACTGTCGCCGCGCGGCCCGTTCACGAACTCCACCCGGGTGCCGGCGCGGGCGAACTCCTCGATCAGCAATGCCTGGCAGGCGAACTTGCGGGCGAGGCGGTCCGGGGCGTAGACCAGCACCACGTCGACACCGACCCCGGCGACCACGTCCCGCAGCCTCTCCAGCGCGGGCCGGACCAGGGTCGCCCCGGAATGGCCCTCGTCCTCGAACACCCACTCCTCGGGCAATTCAAGACGCAGCTGGGCGGCGTGCGCGCGCAGCGCGGCCGTCTGAGATCCGATCGTCTGGTCTTTCTTCTGCCGGGCCGAGGACACCCGGGCGTAGATGGCCGCGCTCGTCATGCTTTCGTCCTTCCTGGCCGGTGCGGGCCCGCCGCTGCGGCACCAATATGCCGTAGGCCACTGACAATTCCGCTGCCGCGTGCCGGCCGAAGCGGGACGAGCTGACCTTGTTCTGAACTCCCGTGATCATTGCGGGCGCACGGCAGGTCAGCCCTGGTCGAGCACCGCAAGGTTGACGGCGCGGGCGGCGTCGGCAAGCTCAGGCACCTCGACGACCGCCACGCCCTGCCCCTCAAGCCAGGCCGCTCCCCCGCCTGGCTGGAATACCGGTGGCTCTCGCCAGGCGATCACGACCCGCTTGATGCCGCTGCGGACAATGAGCTCGGCGCAGGACACCGGACGCGACGCCCGCGCCAGGCATGGCTCGAGCGAGCTGTACAGGGTGACTCCGGCCTGGCCGAGAACCTCGGCCTTCGCCAGCGCCACCTCTTCCGCATGCGCCTTAGGATCGGTTTCCCTTGAGTATCCGGTGGCCATGACCTGATTAGACTGACTGACCAGGACCGCGCCGACGCAGAAGGCGGACGCCGAGGGCGGGCAAAGCGCGGACAACTCGATAGCGAAGGCCAGCCAGGCCCGATCGTTGTCGTATCGCACTACCTGACAGTATCGTCCGCCCGCCGCGCGGTGATTTACTGGCACCCGAAGAATGCTCGCCCGCGATCAGGCGAGCCGCCAAGGAAGAGGGATGGTGCACGAGCGATGGTCACCACCATGCGTACCTCGTCTCACCAAGGCACGGCCAAGACGTTCGACTCGCTGAACCCGGCGACCGGCGAGCCCATCGGCACGTTCGGCGTTTTCGGCGAGCATGAAGTCGCCGAGACGGTGGCCAGGGCCCGCGAGGCGGCGCAATGGTGGGCCGGGCTGCCAGGTAAGGAGCGCAAGGCCAGGATGCTGGCCTGGAAGTCCTACCTGACCAGGTACATCATGCGGATTGCCGAGCTCATGCACGCCGAGACAGGCAAGCCGGTCGCCGATGCCCAGCTTGAGGTGCTCCTCGCGGTCGTGCATATCGACTGGGCCGCGAAGAACGCGGCCAAGGTACTCGGCCCGCACAAGGTACGCAGCGGCATCGTCGCCATCAACCAGGTATCGAGCGTCGAGTATCAGCCGCTCGGCGTGGTGGGCGTCATCGGGCCATGGAACTACCCGGTGTTCACTCCGGTCGGCTCGATCGCCTACGCGCTGGCGGCGGGCAACGCGGTGGTGTTCAAGCCGAGCGAGTTCAGCCCGGCCGTCGGCGGCTGGCTAGTCAGTTCTTTCGCCGAGGTCGTGCCAGAGTATCCGGTGCTTTCGCTGGTCACCGGCTTCGGTGAGAGTGGCAGTCTGCTCGCCAAGAGCGGCGTCGACAAGATCGCATTCACCGGTTCGACGAAGACCGCGAAGAAGGTGATGGCGGCCTGCGCGGAGAACCTGACGCCGATGGTCGCCGAGTGCGGCGGAAAGGACGCCCTGCTGGTCTCGGCCGACGCCGACCTCGACGCCGCGGCGGACGCCGCCGTCTGGGGCGCTCTGTCCAACGCCGGGCAGACCTGCATCGGCGTCGAGCGAATCTACGTAGCGCAGGACATTTATCATACTTTCCTGGAGAAACTCGCCGAGCGGGTCAAGGGCCTGCGGCCTGGCGACGACCGCGAGGCCAACTACGGCCCGATGACGATGCCCGGCCAGGTCGAGGTGATCGAGCAGCACATCGCGGACGCGATGGCGTGCGGTGGCCGCGCCGTGGTCGGCGGCCTTGGCAGCATCCGCAAGCCCTACGTCGGCCCGGTGATCCTCGCCGATGTGCCCGAGTCGAGCACCGCGATCACGGACGAGACGTTCGGCCCGACCATGACCGTCACCCCGGTATCAAGCCTGTCTGAAGGGGTCAAGCTTGCGAACAATAGCAAGTACGGCCTGGGCGGCAGTATCTTCGCCAAGAACAAGAACGCCGCCATGGCGGCCGCCAGGGCACTGAACTCGGGCATGACCTCGATAAACTCGGTGATCTCCTTCGCCAGCGTGCCTTCGCTGCCGTTCGGCGGCTCGGGTGATTCAGGCTTCGGCCGCATTCACGGTGCCGACGGCCTGCGCGAGTTCTCCAAGGCCAAGGCGATCACCAGGCAGCGGATGAAGCCGATGGTGAACCTCACCTCGTTCACCAGGACCGACGCCGACATGAAGAAGATCTTGACCCTGGCCAGCCTGCTGCACGGCCGCAAGTACAAGTAACCGCCCGGCCGCAGGCCCGGTCGCGGAAACGTGCTAGCGTGCGGCCGCCAGGGCCAGGTCAGCAGGCTCAAGCGCCGCCAGCGGCGCCCGGCCTGAGATCAGGTCGGCCGCTCGCTCGGCGATCGCGATGACCGGCGCGTTAGTGTTCCCGCGCGGCACGGTCGGCATGACAGAAGCATCAACGACTCGCAGAGCCTCTATGCCCCTGACCCGCAACTCCGTGTCCACCACCCCGGTGATCCGGCTCGCGTCGAGTTGCGCGCGGCCGCTCATCGCGCAGGTGCCAACCGGGTGGTACACGGTGGTCACGTCATGCCTGACGAAGTCGCGCAGCTCGGCTTCGCTGGTCACGTCCGGCCCAGGTGCCAGCTCTTCCCTGCACATCCGCCGCAGCGGCTTGGCTGCGGCGATTTCCCGCACCAGGCCGATGCCCCTGACCAGCGCGTCGAGGTCGGCCCTGTCATGCAGGTAACCGGGGTCGATCAGCGGCTTGTGCCTTGGGTCGGCGCTGCGCAGGGTGATACGGCCGCGGCTCCGCACGTCGACCAGGGTCACGAGCACCGACATGCCGCGGTCGGTGGTATCGGCGAGGCCGCCCTGCCGGTACGGCACGGGGAGCACGTGCCACTGAAGGTCAGGCGCGGGAAGGTCGGGCAGGCTACGAACGAACCCGCCCGACTGGGCGACATTAGTTGTCATGGGGCCGGAGTGGGTGAGCCGCCAGCGCAACAGGTTCTTTGGCCCGGCCAGTTCAGCCAGGCTGCGCAGCCCGGGAGTTGACCACAGCGCGGTCACGATCGGATGATCTGAAAGGTTCGCCCCGACTCCTGGACTGTCTGCCTGCACCAGGATCCCGTGCTCGCGCAGGTGATCGGCCGGGCCGATACCGGAAAGCATCAGCAGCTGCGGGCTGTTGATCGCGCCGCCGCACAGAATCACCTCGGCCTGCGCCCTCGCCATCTGCTCGACGCCCTGGTGCAGGTACCTGACGCCTACGGCCCGGCCAGCCTCGATCACGACCGACGTGACCAGCGAGTCGGTCTGCACCGTCAGGTTGGGCCTGCCAGCCGCCGGATGCAGGTACGCGTCAGCGGCCGACCAGCGCCTGCCTTCCTTCTGCGTCACCTGGTAGAAGCCGGCACCGTCCTGGCTCGCGCCGTTGAAGTCACTGTTGGCGGTGCTTCCGCAGTTCGCGGCCGCCTGCACGAAACCGCTGGCTGCGGGCGACTTGAACTTGGGGTCCACGACACTGAGCGGGCCTGAGCCCCCGTGATAGGCCGACGCGCCACGTGAGTTGCGCTCGGCCCTGATGAAGTACGGCAGCACGTCGTGATAACCCCAGCCGTCGCAGCCGTACTCATCACGCCAGGTGTTGTAATCGTGCTTGTTGCCCCGGATGTAGATCATCGCGTTGATGGACGACGAACCGCCGATGACCTTGCCTCGCGGCCAGTAGACCGACTGCCCGGCCGCCCGGTCCTGCGGCACCGTACGGAAACCCCAGTCGTAGCTGCTCTGGAACAGCAAGTTCAGCGCGGCAGGGATGTGGATCTCGTCGGCGTCATCGGGCGGTCCGGCCTCAAGCAGCAGCACGTTAACCGAAGGGTTCTCCGTGAGCCTGGCGGCAAGCACGCAGCCAGCGCTGCCCGCACCCACGATGATGTAGTCATGCATTCCGGCTCCCGCGACCCAGGCCGAATATTTCCCTAAACCCTACTAGGTGCAGCCTGGGCGCGCGGAGTTAGACGGCTGCGGACCGATAACGTAGATAGCATGCCCACGGACCGAACTGATACCCCAGTCGTACTTTCCAGGATCTATACCCGCGTCGGCGACGACGGCACCACCGCGCTAGGTGACGGCAGCCGCACTGCCAAGACCGACCCGAGGCTCGCCGCATATGCCGACGTAGACGAGGCCAACTGCACCATCGGCCTGGCCATGACCATGGGCAGCCTGCCCGAGGACATCGTGACGCTGCTCGCGAGGATCCAGAACGAGTTGTTCGACGTCGGCGCCGATTTGTGCAATCCCGTGCAGCCCGATCCGCCTTATACCCCGCTGCGGATCGAAGAAAGCTACATAACGACTCTTGAACAGGCGTGTGACAAATACAACGAGAATCTGCCCGTGCTCCGCAGCTTCATCCTGCCTGGCGGCGCGCCAGGGGCAGCGCTGCTGCACCTGGCGCGGACAGCGGTGCGCCGAGCCGAGCGCAGCGCCTGGGCAGCCATCGAGGTACATGGCGACACCATGAACGAGCTCGCCGCCCGTTACCTGAACCGCCTGTCCGACCTGCTCTTTATCCTCGCCCGCACCGCCGCCCAGCCAACCGGCGAAGTCCTATGGAAACCAGGCGGCCAACGCTCATAACCCCCCACCCCGCCCGCGGGCGCCGCCCGGCGCGGGACTACCCCCACTCCGCCGCAACGCGGGCACCAAGACGCGCACGTTGCGGCGGAGTGGGGGTAAGGCGAGGGGTTAGCAGGTGGAGCCGATCCAGTATTGAGGGCCGGCCTCAAGCCAGGCGAGGAGGCCGGTCAAGGCGTCTCGGCTGAGCGCCAGCCAGACCGGCCCGTCATCGCCGCCGGTCTCGAACCGGACTACGACGGTTTCTTCCATCGCGCCACGCGGACCGCCGACACTCACAACATTGGCGTCATGCCTGGTGACAAGCTGCAGTGCATGCCGGTCAAAGGCGGCGTCCGGCCGCAGGCCCATGCCGTTGCTGCGGAACCAGCAGAGCTGATCGGTGCGGTAAGCGGCGACACCGCGCCGCCACCGGTCTTCACCGTCCTGGCGCAGGCTGCAGTCCACCGCACCGCCCGGCCTGCGGATCACCATCCGGCGCATCACCATGGCGGCGATGTAGAGCGAGGGGATGACCACACTGGCGATCAGGATCCAGCCGATGAATGCCAGATCCTGTTCCACTCCGCTCGCCCTCCGGCCGGTCGGTCAGGCTTCTTCGCCAGCGGCCCGGAGTTGGGCCCGAAGGTAGTCGGCCCGCGTCGCCTGGCCGTCCGCTTCGCCCATCGCTACCTCTAGTTCAGCCCTGACTGCCGCCCGGTCGACATGTGACCCTAGCACCGCGTCGCGGGCGAGTATGGATACCCGGTCGGCAGCCACAGAGAGGAACCCGCTGCCGACCGCTGCCTGTAGCCAGCCACCGCCGGCCGTTGGTTCCTGCGGCAAAATCCGCACCACGCTGCCTGCGGCCAGGATACCTAGCACTGGCGTATGACTGCTGAGAATCCCGATCTCTCCATCCAGCGTCTTGGCGACCAGCCGGTCGGCGGCACCTGCCCAGATTTCGCCCTCTGGCACGACCAGCCTAACCTGGAGGGTCACCGCTGGAGTTCCTTGGCCTTGCGCTCGACGTCCTCGATGCCGCCGCACATGAAGAACGCCTGCTCTGGTATGTGGTCGTAGGTGCCTTCCGCGATGGCCTTGAACGAAGCCACCGTTTCGTCAAGCGGGACGAAGGCACCCGGGATGCCGGTGAACTGCTCGGCCACGTACATCGGGTGGGAAAGGAAGCGCTCGATCCGCCTGGCTCGCTGGACCGTGACCTTGTCCTCTTCTGACAGTTCATCGATACCGAGAATGGCGATGATGTCCTGAAGCTCCTTGTACCGCTGCAGGATCCGCTGCACCTCACGGGCCACGCCGTAGTGCTCCTGGCCTACATACGCCGGGTCAAGGATCCGCGAGCTCGAGTCGAGCGGGTCGACCGCCGGGTAGATGCCCTTTTCCGTGATCGATCGGTTAAGGACCGTAGTGGCGTCCAAGTGCGCGAACGTGGTGTGCGGCGCCGGGTCGGTGATGTCGTCGGCAGGCACGTAGATGGCCTGCATCGAGGTGATCGAGTGGCCTCTGGTCGAGGTGATCCGCTCCTGGAGCTGACCCATCTCGTCGGCCAGGGTCGGCTGGTAGCCCACCGCGGAGGGCATCCGGCCGAGCAGGGTGGACACCTCAGAACCGGCCTGGGTGAACCTGAAGATGTTGTCGATGAACAGCAGCACGTCCTGCTTTTGCACATCACGGAAGTACTCGGCCATGGTCAGCGCGGAAAGCCCGACCCGCAGCCTGGTGCCAGGCGGCTCGTCCATCTGGCCGAACACCAGTGCGGTGTCCTGGATGACGCCGGACTCTTCCATCTCAAGGAACAGGTCGTTGCCCTCGCGGGTACGCTCTCCCACGCCGGCAAAGACGGAGACGCCGCCGAAGTTCTTCGCGACCCGGCGGATCATCTCCTGGATCAGCACGGTCTTGCCGACGCCGGCACCGCCGAACAGGCCGATCTTGCCTCCGCTGACATAGGGGGTCAGCAAGTCGATGACCTTGATGCCGGTGACGAACATCTCGGTCTTCGGCTCAAGCTGGTCAAGCGGCGGCGCCTGGCGGTGGATCGGCCAGCGCTCGGTGACGTTCAGCGAGGCGATCGGCACGTCCAGCGTGTTGCCGAGCGCGTTGAAGACGTGGCCCTTGGTCACCTCGCCGACCGGCACGGAGATCGGCTCGCCCGTGTCGGTCACGACGGCGCCGCGAACCAGGCCGTCGGTCGGCTGCATGGAGATGGCCCTGACCGTGTTGTCGCCGATGTGCTGCTCGACTTCCAGGGTCAGCATCTGCTCCTGATCGCCGATCTTGGTGCGGACGTGCAGCGCGTTGTAGATTTCTGGCATGTCGTCGGCACCGAACTCGACGTCGACGACCGGGCCGATGACTCGTGCGACCCGGCCGGTGCCCTCGCCTGCGGCCTGCGGGCCGGCGTGCTCTGCGGTTGCGGTCATGATGGTTTCACTAACTCCTGCCCGCATCGGCCAGCGCGTTCGCGCCGCCGACGATCTCGCTTATTTCCTGGGTAATCTCGGCCTGCCTGGCCTTGTTGGCGTCCCTGGTGAGCTTTTCGAGCAGCTCGTTGGCATTGTCTGTAGCCGACTTCATCGCCCGCCGCCTGGCGGCGATCTCGGCTGCCGCCGCGTCGAGCAGTGCCTGGAAGATCCGGCTCTCGATGTACCAGGGGAGAAGTTCGTCAAGCACCCGCTCAGGTGACGGCTCGAAGTCATACACCGGGATCGGTCCTGGCGCGCGCTCGGTTGCCTCGACGATCTGGAGCGGCAGCAGCCGGTGGATGACCGGCCGCTGGGTCAGCATGGACACGAACTCGGTGTAGACGATGTGCAACTCGTCGACGCCGCCCTCGTGCGCTGGACGGCGGAAGGCGTCGAGCAGCGCACTGGCGATTTCACTCGCGTTGTGGTGCCGCGGCGTGTCTGAGTAGCCTGCCCACTCCCCCGCCATCGGCTTGTCCCTGAACCTGTGCCAGCCGATGCCCTTGCGCCCTGACACGAAAGGCATTACCTCAACGCCGCGACCGGCCAGCGCCGCGGTCAGCGCCTGCGCCTCACGCAGCACCTGAGCGTTGTAACCGCCGCAGAAACCGCGGTCGCTGGTCAGGATCAGGACCGCAGCCCTGGTCGGGTTCTCTGGCTCGGTCGTCAGCGGATGATTGACGTTGCTCGACCGGCTGACGACCGCCTCTACGGCTGCGGTGATCTCCCTCGCGTACGGCTCGGCCGCGCGGGCCCGCTGCTGTGCCTTGATGATGCGGGACGACGCGATGAGCTCCTGCGCCTTAGTGATCTTGGCGGTGGACTTGACAGTGGCGATCCGCCGCCTGACCGCGCGAAGCTGTGCTCCCATTAGGCCAGCGGGCTCCCCTCGGTGGTGTCAGGTGGCGGAGGCACCTGACGGGTGATGCTTTCCTTCTCGATCTCGGACTCGCCGGCCGGCTTGACATGTTCCTCGATGATCAGCAACTGGCCGTCGCTGGTCTCGAAGCCGCGGCGGAAGTTGTCGATCGCGTCCTTGAGCGCCGTCGCGGTGTCGTCGGAAAGCTCGCCAGTCTCCCTGATCGCGTCGAAGATGCCTGCGTGCTCCCGGCCAAGGTAGTCGAGGAATTCCGTCTCGAACCTGCCGACGTCGCCGATCGGCACGTCGTCGATCTGGCCCGTAGTTCCGGCCCAGACTGAAACCACTTCTCTTTCGACGGGGAACGGGCTGTACTGGGCCTGCTTGAGCAACTCGACTAGCCGTGCGCCGCGGTCAAGCTGGGCGCGGGAGGCCGCGTCCAGGTCGGAGGCGAAGGCCGCGAAAGCCTCGAGGTCGCGGAATTGGGAAAGACCGAGGCGAAGCGTGCCCGATACCTTCTTCATGGCCTTGACCTGGGCGTTACCGCCGACTCTTGACACCGAGATACCGACGTTGATGGCCGGCCTGACCCCGGAGTTGAACAGGTCGGTCTCCAGGAAGATCTGGCCGTCGGTGATCGAGATGACGTTGGTGGGGATGTACGCGGAGACGTCGTTGCCCTTGGTCTCGATGATCGGCAGGCCGGTCATCGAGCCGCCGCCAAGCTCGTCTGAGAGCTTCGCGCAGCGCTCGAGCAGCCGTGAGTGCAGGTAGAAGACGTCACCGGGATAGGCCTCACGGCCAGGCGGCCGGCGCAGCAGCAGCGAGATCGCACGGTATGCCTCAGCCTGCTTGGTCAGGTCGTCGAAGATGATCAGCGCGTGCTTGCCCTGGTACATCCAGTGCTGGCCGATCGCGGAACCTGTGTAAGGCGCGATGTACTTGTAGCCGGACGGGTCAGAGGCGGGAGCCGCCACGATCGTCGTGTACGCCATCGCGCCCGCGTCTTCAAGTGACTGCCTGACCTGCGCGATCGTCGATCCCTTCTGGCCGATCGCGACGTAAATGCAGCGGACCTGGCGAGCCGGGTCACCCGACTCCCAGTTGGAGCGCTGGTTGATGATCGTGTCGATCGCGATCGCGGTCTTGCCTGTCTGCCGGTCGCCGATGATCAGCTGCCGCTGGCCGCGGCCGATCGCGGTCATGGCGTCGATCGCCTTAATGCCGGTCTGGAGCGGCTCCTTCACCGGCTGGCGCTGAACCACGGTGGGTGCCTGAAGCTCAAGCGCGCGCAGGGTGGTGTTCTCGATCGGGCCCTGGCCGTCGAGCGGCTCGCCTAGCGGTCCGACCACGCGGCCAAGGAATGCGTCACCGACAGGGACGGAAAGCACCTCGCCGGTACGCTTGACCCGCTGGCCCTCCTCGATCTTGCTGAAGTCACCGAGGATGACGACGCCGATCTCGCGGACGTCGAGGTTAAGCGCGATACCGCGAGTTCCGTCCTCGAACTCAAGTAGCTCATTGGCCATCGCCGATGGCAGACCCTCGATCCTGGCGATGCCGTCGCCGCACTCGACGACGACGCCGATCTCTTCTGTGGTGGCGCCGGCCGGCTCGTACTGCTCGACGAACCGCGCCAGAGCGTCCCTGATCTCATCGGGCCGGATGGTCAGTTCGGTCATCTTCCTCGTGTCCTTCTCGTCTGGTTACGGCTCGTCTGATGGTGCGAAACGGCCGGCTTGTCTGTCATGTCAGGCATCTTGGATCAGGCCGCCAGCTCGCGCCGCACGGCTGCCAGCCGACTCAGGGCGCTGCCGTTGATCAGCTCGTCGCCGATCTTTACCGTCATGCCGCCGACCAGCTCGGGATCGAGCACCACGTTCAGATGAACGTCGTGCCCGTAAGCCGCGCTGAGCGCCGCCACCAGCCTCGACCGCTGCCCGGTGCTCAGCGGTGCCACCACGTGCACCTCGGCGACCAGGCGCTGACGCAGATCAGCGGCCAGGCCGGCATATTCCTCCAGGCTGGTATCCACACTACGTCCGCGCGGGTACGCGGCGGCCTGGCTGATCAGCCTGAGCGATGGCGCGGCGACCTTGCCATCGAGCAGGTCAGTCACGATGCTGCGGCGCGCCTGCGCGGGCACGAACTGGTTGGCGAGTGCGTAACGCAGGCCAGGATTGCCGCCGACGATGCGGCCGAACCTGAACAGCTCGTCCTCGACCTCGTCGAGCGTGCCGTCGGAGTTGGCCGCGGTGCAGACGGCAAGCACGGCGAGCTGCTCAGTAGCGTCGACCAGGTCACCCGGCTGGGACCACCGCTCCTGCGCCAGCCCCGCCACCTGCTCGACCGCCTGAGCCGACACCCGGCCGCTCAGCAGCATCGCAGCCAGCCCGGCACGGGCCGACCCCGCGATGGTGGGGTCGGACAGGTTCCTGCGCACCGAGGGCTCACGGTCGAGCAGCCCGGTGATCGCGAACAACTCATCACCCAGGCCGGCCGCCTGCGCCGAGGTGCCGCCGGACAGTGCGCCGGCCAGGCGTTCCTTGGCCGCGGCGAGCGAAGCCCTGCTTGCGCCTCTCATCGCGCGGCGGCCCTCGCAGACGTCTCGCTGTCAAGCTCATCGAGGAACCGGTCGACCATGCGGCTCTGCCTGGCTTCGTCGGCGAGCGACTCGCCCACGATCTTGCTGGCCAGTTCCACCGCCATGGCGCCGACCTCGGACCGCAGCGCGATCAGCGCCTGCTGCCGGTCAGCCTGGATCTGAGCGTTCGCCGCGTCGATGATGCGCTGCTTCTCCGCCACGCCGTCGGCCCTGCCCTTTGCCACGATCTGAGCGGCCTCCTCCTTGGCCGCCTCGCGCAACCTGGCGGCCTCGTGCCTGGCGTCGGCGAGTTGCGCCCGGTACTCGGCGAGCACCCGGTCAGCTTCTTGCTGCGTCTCGTCGGCCTTCTTCAGGCCGCCTTCGATGGCCTCCGTCCGCTCGGAAAGCGTCTGGTTGATCCGCGGCATCAGCACCCGCGCGAGCAGGATGAACACGATCAGGAAGGCGATCGTGCCGATGATGAACTCAGGCCAGTGCGGGATGAGCGGATTCGGGCTACTGGCGGCCAGGTAAGTTGCCGGCATCTCTACTGCTCCTTGCCGTCAGATGCTAGGTAAGGGGTGAGTAGTGGAAGATGTACGGGATAACGATTCCGATCAGCGCCAGTGCCTCGGTCAGCGCGAAGCCGATGTACATGTTCGACCTGATCAGGCCGGAAGCCTCGGGCTGACGGGCCATGGCCTCAACACCGTGGCCGAAGATCAGGCCGATGCCGATGCCGGGGCCGATGGCGGCGAGGCCGTAGGCCACGGCGCCGATGTTGATGCTGATGACGGTATTGTTGTTTGTCGCCACCGCGAGCACATGGTGAACGAGATGCGGAAGGAGGGCAAGCATTAGCGCTTTCCTTTTCGGTAATGCCGGCGGACGGTCCCCCGGCGGGTACTTGAACCATTGGCCGGCATACGGCAACTGACGCCGCCTGCCTGGCGCTTTCTACCGCCCATCTCAGTGCTCCGCTTCCAGGGAGCCGCCGATGTACTGCGCGGTCAAGATCGTGAAAATGTAGGCCTGAAGTGCCTGGATCAGCAGCTCGAAGGCGGTAAGCACGATCGTCAGGATGAACGAGGTCGCGCTCCACAGCAATCCGATCCCTGAGCTGAGCAGGTACCAGGTAGCCAGCGTGAACACCAGCAGCAGGATGTGCCCGGCGAACATGTTGGCGAACAACCGGACAGCCAGCGTGAACGGCCGGACGATGGTGTACTGCAATATCTCGACCGGAGCCAGGATGAGCAGGATGCCGACCGGCACTCCACGGGGGATCATGTTGCGGAAATAGCCGCCGAGGCCCTGGTTCTTGATGCCGATGTAGTTGTAGGTCCCGTACACCATTAGCATCAGGCAGGCGGGGAAGGCGATCTCCGACATCGGCGGGAACTGCGCTGCCGGGATGATCTCCATGATGTTCATGATCCAGATGAAGAAGAACAGCGAGACCAGGAAGGGCAGGTAGTTGTCGCCCTTCTTGCCCATCATCGGCCGCAGGATCTGGTCCCTGACGAAGAAGATGCCGATCTCGGCGAGGTTCTGCACCCCCCGCGGCACCAGTTTCGGCTTGGAGAACGCACTCCAGAAGAACACGACTACGATGACCGCGCAGATGCAGGCGAGCAGCATCGGCTTGTTAAAGGTGAAGGAGCCGATCCGGAACAGCGCGCCGTAGGTGAAACTGGCCGGGTAGCCCGGCGCCGGATAGCCGCAATGACTAGACGAACCGAGATGTGAGTTCGTCTCGTTGCAGGCGAACTTGCCGGCGGCGAACAAGTCAGCGGCCAACTCGGCCACCTCCAGGCCCGCGCTTGCGCGCGAGGTCGGTCAACGCCACGTCGTGGTTCCTTCCCATCGGTACGCCCCTGCCGGGCGACGCCGGCGGCTGAAAGCGCCAGGCGGCCAGGTGAGCGTAACCGGACGTCTTGAATCCCCGCACAGCGGGGTGTACTTGAGATGAAACTGTGCTGTAACTCGCCGGAAACCCGCTGGCCGGAAACTTGGTCACGACCGCCCGTACTTGTAGATGACCGCAAATACCCCGACCCCGAGCCCGGCCAGCATGCCGAGCGGGAACAAGACAGAAATGTGCGTCCAGTGCCCGATCAGCCAGCCGACTGCACCGTAGAAGGCCATCCCCGAGATCAGGTACCCGAAGATCGACCAGCCGGCATTCTGCGAGCCATCCTGCGTCATCACGCCTGGCCCCGCTCCCGCAGTCCCCCACGGCTCATCACCGTCCGGAGGGTTCTACGTAGGGCGTCTTGAGGCGCATAGACCAGAAGACCTGTGACGCCGACCAGGCCAGAATGCAGACAAGCGCGGTAAGGCCGAACATTCGCGAATTGAAGGCCGTGGTTCCCGCGAATCTCGTCACGAAGAACAGGAGCAGCAGTATCTTGAGGATGTAGGTAGTCATCGCGGTGATCATCATCGCCTGCGGGCTCTTGCGAGCGGCCCGGCCGACGGCGAAGACGCTGATCCCGAAGAACACGGCCACCAGCGCGATGCCGAGCACCGCGCCAATGAGGCCCTTCGAGCCGCCGATGGCCAGGCTGATGACTATCATGACCGCGCCGAGCGCCGCCGTCGTGAGAACCGACCGGCGGACGATCTGGGCGTAGTTCGCCAGCATCGCTATCAGACTCCGGAGGAACTGGCCGGCGGCCGGGTCGGCCTACCGGTACGAACTCAAGCGTGGTGTCGGTGACACTACGTCACCTGCTCGCGCAGGCAGTTAACTCCTGCACTATCAGGCGAGCGAAACGTATCACGAGCCTTGCCGCAGACTACAGCCGCCTGCTCGTGAAAGATATCACAAGCTCTCCGGCCTTGGGCTCACCAGGTTACCGAACGTGACGTAACCCTCCGATACAGCCGGCGTACCGGGTCCGGCTACCCAATCCCGCCCCGCGAGGAGCGCTAAGCCTAAGACGCGGTCGCGCGCGGCGTGGACTGGCGGACAGGTGCCCGATGATCATCAGGACGGGGCCGGCGACGCTGACACCTGCAGCGCGCTGAGCCTGCCGATCGCAGGCGAAGGGACGACTAAGGAATGATCGAGCCCGAGGCTCTGGTGATTCGTGGCGGAGGTTCGCCGTCCGCCTGACCGGCGGCCGGAGGCAAGAGGTCAAAGCCGTCGCCCGACCGCGGCCTCCGCTCGATCCACTCCAGGCCCGTCCCCGCCTCGCCCGCCGCCAGCGCGGAACCGGCCACTGCGGCTCCCGGCACCGCGGACCCTGACGGCGCGGACCCTGACGGCGCGGACCCTGACGGCGCGGACCCTGATGGCGCGGACCCTGACGGTACTGAACCGGATGGCGTGGTCTCGGTCGGCGTCGTCTGAAGGTGTGGCGGCGACTCGGGCCGGTTCCCGGATTGCCGCCCGTCTTGCCAGGTGAGAACGCCAAGCAGGTCAGGCTTGGTCTCCTCATGTACCTGACCTGGCGAAGTCACGGGAGCAGTCGGGACCGGGGCGGCTGGCACCCGTGGCGGTGATTCCCTGGGCGCGGGAGCGGCGGTTGCCTGGCGGGCGGGCACGGGTGCCTTACCACGGTCCCACCAGCGCAGCCTGGGAATCGACAACAGCACGAGCACCAGCATGGCGAACAGCGTGATACCAGCCAGGATCAGCAAAGGCGTGGCAAGGATCGACAACCCGACGACTGCGCTGGCGAACAAGATGGCCCAGGCGTACAAGATCAGCACGCTCGACCGGTGCGAGTGCCCGATGTCGAGCATCCGGTGGTGCAGGTGCTTGCGGTCGGGCGCGAGCGGAGAAAGACCTGCCCTGGTGCGTCTGACTACGGCCCGCAGCAGGTCGGTGTAGGGAATGACCATGACCGCCGCTGGCAGCAGGAACGGGAGGATCTCCGCGTACCTGTTGGCCGAATGGCTCAGGTCGGTGGGATCGAGTTGCGAGATCGCCGAGATCGGAATGTAGGCGAGCAGGAGACCGAGCAGCATCGATCCTGTATCGCCCATGAAGATCCGGGCCGGATAGAAGTTATGCGGCAAGAACCCGATGCAGGCACCGACGAGCAGTATCGCCGCCAGGGCGGGCACGGCCTCCACCGGGATCGCCAGCCGCGGAGTGGTGACCCTGGTCAGCGAGTAGTAGTAGAAGAAGAACGAGAGGGCCGCGATACAGACGATGCCCGCCGCTAGGCCGTCGAGGCCGTCGATGAAATTGACGGCGTTGATGGTAGCGACGATCAGGACGATCGTGAGGACGACGCCCTCGTTATGGGTCAGGTCGAACACGCCCTCTTTCGGAAGCGGGAACGTGGAAAGCAGGGCACCGTTAGCGACCAGAACGCCGGCCGCGGCGATCTGACCGGCCAGCTTGGCGATCGAGTTCAGGTCGTACTTGTCGTCCATGATGCCGACGACCACGATCAGGCCACCGGCCAGGAGCAGGCCCTTGACCAGGCCGCTGCCCGCGATCACGGTGCGGAAAGGTACGAGTTCCGTCGCCACGATCAGTCCGGCGGCCACACCGAAGTACATGGCCAGCCCGCCCATGCGCGGGATCGGCTCGGCATGCACGTCGCGATCGCGGGTGGCAGGAACGGCCTTGATCTTGATGGCCAGTTTTCGTACCACAGGCGTCAGAAGGTAGGTGACCGCAGCGGTGACGAGCAGCGTCAGGAAGTACTCGTACTCACGCACTGCGGCTCACCGGACCGAAGATGTCTCGCATCAAAGCCAACTCTATGACACTGCGACGGGCGCGCAGGTTAGTAAGGCGGCTTGGTTTTGTCACGGCCAGGTCGCCGTAACGAAGCGGTCAAGGCCGGCCAGATCGGTGTGGTTACGGGTCTGCCGCCAGCCGTTTTCTTCGGCGAATACCCAGTAAACCGAGGCCCCCTGCGGGGAGCCGTGCTCTACGGCAACCTGCCCGCCCGGCCGCAATAGCCGCCGCGCGACCCGCTCGACCACCCGGATAGCGTCAAGCCCGTCTTCGCCAGAGAACAACGCGGCGGTCGGCTCGTATTCGGCTACTTCAGGCGGCAGTTCCGCGCTTACCGGAATATAGGGCGGGTTGGCGATGACGAGATCAACGGTGCCGTTGAATTCGGTGAGGGCTGACTCGAAATCCCCTGAATGCAACCTCACCCGGCCCGCCGTGTGCGGGGCGGCCGCCGCGCACCTGCTGATGTTCCGCTCGGTCCACGAACGGGCAAGCGGGTCGCCTTCCACGGCGTGCACCTGCGCTCTGGGCACCTCCTGGGCGATTGCCAGCGCGATAGCGCCCGAGCCGGTGCCGAGATCGGCGGCCACGGGCTCGGCTACGTCCATCTCCGTCAGCCGGTCGATCGCCCAGCCCGTCATCACCTCCGTCTCTGGCCTGGGAACGAACACTCCAGGCCCGACCTCGAGGTCAAGGTAACGGAAGTACGCGACCCCCGTGATGTGCTGCAGTGGTTCCCTGGCCGCCCGCCTGGCCACGTCGTCCCAGAACCTGGGGTCGAAGTCGGCATCGGCGACCAGGTGCAGCCGGGTCCTGTGCACCTGGTGCCGGTGCGCGGCAAGTAGCTCGGCGTCGGTTCGCGGCGACTCGACGTCCGCCTCGGCCAGCCTGGTAACGGCAAGGCCGATCTCGCTCATCAGCAGGCTCATTTGTCTGGTCGGTTGTCCCCGTCTGCAGGTTGCTCCGTCTGGTGACGGCCTACTGCGCGGCCGCCATCTTGTCGGCCCGGTCAGCGTCGATCAGCGCGCCGATTACGGCCTCAAGGTCGCCGTCCAGGACCTGATCAAGGTTATAGGCCTTGTAGCCCACCCTGTGATCAGATATCCGATTTTCCGGATAGTTGTAGGTGCGGACGCGCTGGGACCGGTCGACGGTCACGACCTGGCTGCGGCGCTCGGCAGCGGCAAGTGCTTCGGCTTCCTCCTGCGCCGCCGCGAGCAGTCGCGCCCGCAGGACGCGCAGCGCCGCTTCCTTGTTCTGGAGCTGGCTCTTTTCGTTCTGGCATGAAACCACGATGCCACTCGGCAAGTGGGTGATCCGAACCGCCGAGTCGGTAGTGTTCACGCTCTGCCCGCCTGGTCCCGAGGACCGGAAGACGTCAATGCGCAGATCGTTCGGGTCGATGCTGACCTCGACAGGGTCGGCCTCTGGCATGACTAGCACCCCGGCCGCCGAGGTGTGAATCCTTCCTTGCGACTCGGTGACAGGGACGCGCTGTACCCGGTGCACGCCGCCTTCGTACTTGAGCTGGCTCCAGGCGCCATCGGGCGTGCCCGCCAGCTTGCCCCGGCCGGCTGCCTTGACCGCGACGGTCACGTCCTTATAGCCGCCGAGCCCGGTGACGGTGGCATCGATTATCTCGGTCTTCCAGCCCTGCCGCTCGGCGAACCTCAGGTACATGCGCAGCAAGTCGCCCGCGAACAAAGCCGACTCCTCGCCGCCCTCCCCCGCCTTGACCTCGAGGATGACATCCTTGTCGTCGAGGGCGTCGCGGGGCACGAGCAGATGCTCGAGCCGCTCCTGAAGTTCGGCCTTGCGGCGGGCGAGCAGTTCGGCTTCCTGGGCGAAAGACGGGTCCTCGTCGGCTAGCTCGATGGCCGTCTGCTCGTCGTCGGTGACCTGCCGCCACTGCCGGTAAGCCTGGACAATCGGGGTCAGCTCGCTGTAGCGCTTGCCAAGCGCCCTTGCCTTGTCCTGGTCGGCGTGCACCGCCGGATCGGCAAGGTCACCCTCAATCTGGGCATGCTCAGACGCGAGGTCGGCAAGCCGCTCAAGCATCGCTTACCTCCTGCCGCTGATTTTGATCACGTTGATCTTGTCCCGCGCGTCGCCCCGGTACGCCACCTTCAGGGCGTGCCGGGGCGGGGGCAAATTTGCCGAGCTGAAGTAGTTAAGGCGACCGGCTGGGTAGCGGCGCTACTTGGCCTGGCTGCCCTGCTTGCCGAAGCGGCGCTCGAAGCGAGCGACCCGGCCGCCAGTGTCCAGGATCTTCTGCTTGCCGGTGTAGAACGGGTGGCAGTTCGAGCAGACGTCGGCATGGATCTCGCCGTTCCTGGCGGTGCTCCGGGTGGTAAAGGTGTTACCGCAGGTGCAGGTTACCGTCGTGGTGACGTACTGCGGGTGAATGTCTGACTTCATGTCTCTCTCCTGGTTCCGGCGGTCGCCGGGTCGCCGCAGTGCGCAGGCACCGCGGCGTGAACCGGAACCGCGCTTTCGGTGCACCAGTGTGCCACACCGATAACTGCCAGCGGGCTCTGGTGATTCCCGCTACTGGGCGACCGTGGTCTTCTGCACGTGCAGCAAGAACTCGGCATTGCTCTTGGTTTCCTTCATGCGCTCCATCAGGACCTCGAGCGCCTGCTGCGGCTCGAGCGCGTGCAGCACCCGGCGCAGCTGCCAGACGATCTTGAGTTCCTCCGGGGTCATCAGCAGCTCTTCCTTCCTGGTGCCGGACGCGTCCACGTCGATGGCGGGGAAGATGCGCTTGTCGGCGAGCTCGCGGCGCAGCCTGAGCTCCATGTTGCCCGTGCCCTTGAACTCCTCGAAAATGACCTCGTCGGCACGGGAGCCGGTCTCGATCAGCGCGGTCGCGAGGATGGTCAGCGATCCGCCGTGCTCGATGTTGCGCGCCGCGCCGAAGAAGCGCTTGGGCGGGTACAACGCGGTGGAGTCAACACCACCTGACATGATGCGCCCGCTGGCCGGGGCAGCCAGGTTGTAGGCGCGGCCGAGCCTGGTGATCGAGTCGAGCAGCACGACCACGTCGTGGCCCATCTCGACCAGGCGCTTGGCCCGCTCGATCGCGAGCTCGGCGACCATGGTGTGGTCCTCGGCCGGGCGGTCGAAGGTCGAGTGGATGACCTCGCCCTTGACCGACCGCTGCATGTCGGTGACTTCCTCGGGCCGCTCGTCCACGAGGACGACCATCAGGTGGCACTCGGGGTTGTTCTTGGTGATCGCATTGGCGATGGCCTGGAGGATCATCGTCTTGCCTGCCTTGGGCGGCGACACGATGAGGCCGCGCTGGCCCTTGCCGATCGGGCAGATCAGGTCGACGATCCTGGTCGTCATGATGGTCGGGTCGGACTCAAGACGCAGCCGCTGCTGCGGGTAGAGCGGTACCAGCTTGGAGAACTCAGGGCGGCCCTTGGATTCTTCGGGATCAAGGCCGTTGACCTTATCCAGGCGAACCAGGGCGTTGAACTTCTCGCGGCGCTCGCCTTCCCTCGGCTGCCTGATCGCGCCTTCGATCACGTCACCCTTGCGCAGGCCATAGCGGCGGACCTGAGAGAGGGAGACGTAGACGTCGTTGGAACCCGGCAGGTAACCCGTGGTGCGGACAAAGCCGTAGTTGTCGAGCACGTCGAGGATGCCCGCGATCGGGATCAGGATGTCGTCTTCGGTGATGACCGGCTCTGAATCGCCTGAACCGCGCTCGCGACGGCGGTTGGTTCCGCCTTGCTGGCTGCGGTTGCGGAACCGGTCACGCTCACGGCCGCGGCGGCCGCCGTCGCGGTCGTCGTCGCGTCCGCCGTTGTCGCGGTCCCTGTTCGAGTCGCGGCTTGAATCGCGGCTTGTGTCGCGGCTTGTGTCGCGGCTTGAATCGCGGCTTGTGTCGCGGCTTGTGTCGCGGCTTGAATCGCGGCTTGTGTCGCGGCCTGAGTCACGGTGGCTCTGCTGACCGTTGGCGCTGCCGGCACCAGCGGCTGAGTCGCGCTGCTGGTCGCCTCGGGTGGCGCCGGCCGGCTGGTCCCCGGCATCGGCGGCGCGAGCCTGCTCCTCGCGACGGCCGTTGCTAGTCCGGGTGCGGCGGTCTCGCTGGCTCTCCCGTCGAGTGCCACCGTCGGCGCCCTGGGTACGGCGCGGGCCAGGGGCGTCGCCATCGGCACCTTGCTCGGTGGCCGATGCCGTCTCGCCTGGCGCCTCGCCCGCTACCTGGCCGGCCGTCTCGGCGGTGTCTGTGCGTGTCGCCTGGGCCGTGCTCGCCACTCTGGCAGCCTCCGCGCCGGCATGGGCGGTGACCTGGGCATCGGCCTGGGCCGTCATGCCGGTCTCAGCCTCGGCGTGAGAGCGGCTCGCCGTTGCCGGTGCGGTGGCGTCGGCCAGGGTCGGGGCAGCGGCCTGAGCCGTGGTTACTGCCGGGGCGCTGACCGTGACGTCGCTGACCGCAGGGGTGCTGACCGCAGGGGTGCTGACCGCAGGGGCGCTGATCACGGGGTTGCTGACCGCGCGGGCGGGGCTTGGCTCACTAGGTGCTGAAGTGAACTCACTGACCATGCTGAGCTGGCCTGATCCGTCTGATTCCATGGCGTCCTGCTCGAAGGGGCGATTAGCGCCTGCTCCCGCGGGCGCATTCCGCTTGACTGAATTTCCGTTTACTTCGCTTTGATTGTGCTCGACTCGATCGATCGGCTCCGCCGCGTTGCCCGGCTCCCCGGATCGGGCGGTAACTGACCCTTGGCCGACCCCATCGCGCGTGCCGCCGGCCGCATTGCGGCCATGCCGCCGTTCTTCGATCGCGGCGATGATCTGACCTTTACGCATCCGGCCAGTGCCGGTAATGCCGAGTGATTGCGCTAGCCGCTGCAGTTCGGCGAGGAGCATGCTCTCCAGGCGCCCGGTCTCATGCGTCCCCTGTGAGCTGGCCTCCTGGCCACCAACCAAAGAGCGTACTGCGCCGCCGTGTCCTAGGGAAGACCCCGCACTGTCAGAAGTGTGTTCCGCCTGCCCAGCGGTGATTGGGCCTTCGGTCGAAGACGGCTCGGTAGCGCCGGAGAACAGATCGGTAGTTTCGGTCACAAGGGGTCCTTCCAAGATGCGGGCTTACTAAAGTGCGATCGCCTAACGCTTTTCGCCACCAGACTCCCGCTATCGCCGCCAACCTGATCTATCAGGCTGCTTTTACTAAATTTAGCCATTCCCATATTTATCGGCAGTCGGCCGACTACCGCGCGCGCGAAACATCGCCGCCTCAAGCTGGCGCTAGGACTTGGCGTAGGCGCGTGCAGGCTTTGAACGTCTCCCGACGGACGGTTATCACCGAGAGCAACCCGCTGTCGCCTGGTACTGCCACAACTACGGCCTGACGGGGTGCGAATATGCACCGCGCCCCGGGACGGGGCATCTGGTGCCTCGCCCAGTCTAACACCAACACCGGCCACGACATTCCTTCTGAACCACTTGACGCGCCCGAGCACTGCTATCACAAGCCTGAACCGGCTGTCCAAGCTGCGGGAATTCGACTCCGAAGGGGCTGGCGCCTCCGGCCTGGAGGGCTGGTTAGGGCCTAGCCTGCGGGGGTGGAACTACGCCGATATCATCGACGCCTTGGGGGCTTACAGGCATCCGATACCCGGCTTCGCTCACGCTTAATCTCGGCCAGCAGAACACTGTCGCCTCGGTAGCGGATAGATATCAGGCCGAAGGTATAGGACGTAGGAGTTTCTGACAAGAGCCTGTTCGGCCGGCCCGCATGGCCTGCCCCCGTCCGGTCATATTCTCGGCGGTGCCGAGACGCCAAGCAGGCCAAGGCCGACCGAGAGCGTCACCCTTGCTGCATCAGCTAGCTCCAGCCTGGCAGCGACCCGCAAGCTGGCCCCGGCGGCTGCCGCACCGCGGCGCCGACCCGGCAGGACTGCGCAGGTCTCCGCGCAGTCGAGCCAGACTCCGGCGACGAATACGAGGTAGCTGACCAGGTCGGCCGGGCGCCGGCGCCTGGCCGCCGCCCCGGTGCGTTCTGGCAGCCATGACATGGCATCGATGAGCGCGAACTCGGCCTGCTCAAGCTGATCTTGGGCGCGGACTCCCTGAGAAGCCGGCAGCGGTGCAGGCGTTGCGGCCAGGCCGAGCTCAGCCGCCCAGCGGAGTGTTGCGGTCGCGTCCGAGTGCGCGTACCTGACCAGGACGAACGGATTCGAGAGGTCAAGTGGCCTGGCAAGCTGCTCTTGCACTTTGGCAATCACAGGGGTTGGCGCCGCGGCAAGCGCGAAGCGGACAGCGTCGGAGCCGTGCCTGGTCACGGCGGCTAGCAAGCTGTCCTGGCCAGCGTTACCAGGCGCCATGGCCGCGCTTCGTTCCGACACGAACGAGACGTCGGCTCCCGCAGCGGCGGCGAGCCGCCCGGTGAGCCAGTCATGGTGTGCGCGCCACGCCTGCGCCCAGCCCAATCCGGCAGTTAGATCCGGCGGCACGGGCGCGCTGACCCGCACCCCGGCCAGCGCGTCGCTGTGCCCGGCCGAGCTTCCGGCGGCGACGACCCTGGCGGGCAGTAGGGCGAGGTGACTGGCGGCCACCGTCACGTTGAGATAGCCACCCGCCGGTCGTGCGGCCAAAATCCAAGGCAACTCCGCGAGCGATCCTGCCAGCCGCGCAGCGACATCCTCAGGAGGCCGGCCAGCAGCCCTTGCCACCGCGAAAGGAAGAGACGTAGCGTAACTGCCCGGCCGATGGCGATGGCCGGCCGGGCGGCGCCAGGTGCCAGAAGCACCGAGCGCGGCCGCAGCGGCCGGCAACTCACCCGCGATGACCGCCGCGCGAACAGCGTCCGCCAGCGCGGAGCCGATATCGGCAGGAATCATTCAGTCGAAGGCTGTGCTCGAGGTTCCGGCTAGCTCACGCACCACTCTGATCATCTCGGCAGGGTCGAAGGGCTTGGTGAGATAGGCATCCACCCCGACCTGCCTGCCGCGGTCCCTGTCGTCCTCCTGAGCACGGGCGGTAATCAAGACGACCCTAATCGCCGACGTGAGCGGATTGCGACGAAGCTGAGTCGCCGTCACCCAGCCGTCCAGTCTGGGCATCATGACGTCCAGCGTGATCACGTCGGGCTGGACTGCTACGACACGGTCCAGGCAGTCCTGACCGTCAACAGCCGTGAAGACCTCGAAGCCCTCAAGCTCAAGGTTTACGGCGATAAGCTGACGAATGACCTCGTCGTCATCGACAACCAGCACTCGCCCAAGTCCCTGTGTCACGGCGTGAGGCTATCGGCCACGCGCCCGTTCTCGCTCGCAGATTGGCCAGGTGTCTTGCAGGCAAGCTTTACGTGCGCTAACCGGCCTGGGTGACTGGTACTCTTGCTCAGTCCCCATCAGACGGTGATCTCGGGGACGAACGCGCCAGCCCCCATAGCTCAGGGGATAGAGCAACGGCCTCCGGAGCCGTGTGCGCAGGTTCGAATCCTGCTGGGGGCGCACCCTCTGACCTGGACAAATGCCCGCTGACCTGCCGTTATGACGGGTCGGTCATTTGATCATGTGCAGCCGGATGCCGCTGAACATACGCGGAACGAACCCAGGTCATCGGCCACCCGAGCCGGTCGCCGCGTGGAAGTCCGAACTCCAAGCCCGGCAGCGCGATGCCGTCCGTCCCGAGCCCATGCCGCGCGTGCCGCACGCCGAGGCCATTGCGGCCGAGGTCACTCGCATCCCCGAGCCAGAGGCAGCAGGCTAAGGAAAGGAGGTGCTGACCATGGACGCAGACCAGGTCCCCGACGCCCTCCCCGCCACCGTCATCCGGCCCCGGCCGCTGATCATGGCAGTCATGACGCAGTCCCTGACCGAACTCGGACCCGCCAGCCGCACAGCTTTGGCGTGGCAGTGGGTACTCACCGGCCACGGACCGGCTCCCGTCAGCGGGACGCCCGGCACCGGCAGCCCGCCCACGGACACCGAAATCACCGCCGAGGCGCGGCAGGGCACGGATTCCGCCCCGCCCGAATGCGGCTGGCCGCCCTGGCGGTACGCCCGCGATCCAGACCCCGACCGGCAGCAGGCCCGCCGCGTCCTGCACTGGCTGACCGGAGCCGCCGACGCCATCCCGCTGTTCGACCCCGGCTGCGGCCGGCACGTCGGCGACACGCCGATGAGCGCGCTCTCCCGTCGGCACTCGCCGCTCGACCCGGTGACCAACCTCGCCCACCCGGAACCGGCTTACCCCCTAGCCGACCTGATCTCCATCAGCGGTGCCGGCTGTGGCGTCACCAACATCGACGGAGAAAACATGGTGTACCTCGATATCGTCATCATGCAAGGACACGAAGGCCAGCCCCCGGCCGAGCCCGACAGGCACCCGCCACCGCAATGGGGCGAAGGAGTCCAGCAAGTCCACGACTGGGCAACCGGAGAGGATCAGAAGCCTCCCGCCGACCACCACGGCTGCGGCGACTACCACCCCTGCCCGGCCAACGCCGATGCCAGTGCGAAGCCGCCGGGCACTGCCTCGGCGGCCGGTGCCCAGCGTGCACCGAGCACATCTGCGGCGCCGCATGGCCAACGATCGAGTCGACCTTCTAACCTCCGGCATTCAACTCATCCGGCGATTTAGCGCTGCCTCTGTTTTCACAGGGCTTTGAGCTGGGATTTTGTGGCCTTTTCCCTGGCGGCGGGCGTGGCGCGGGCGCACCCGGCGGGTGCGCGGCGCGGGATCACCGGTTCAGCAGCGAAGGGCGCCCTGGTCCTGGAAGATTTCGGGTTACCACACCAGCGAAAATTCCAGATCGGAGCGCCCTTCGCGATGAAAGGATACGTCCTGAGACCGTGCCCTGGAGGTCTCTGCCGACGGGCACGGCCTGGTCGGCCACGCCGGCGCGATACTGCTACGCAAGCTCGCCGACCAGTGCGGCCTGACCGCCGCGCTCGACGGGGCGCTCACCCAGAAGGGAACGTTCCCGCAGCTCGGCAGGGGCATGGTGCTGGTCTCGACGGCGATCGCGATCGCGATGGGCGCCACCGCGATGGCGGACATCGCGGTCCTGGACCATCTCGCCCTCGTGCTCGGGGCCGTGCCGTCCGGGTCCACGGTCCGCCGTGTGCTGGGCCTGGCCTCCGACCCGGTCCTGGTGAGGATCGCGCAGGCCAGGGCGAGAACCCGCAGGCACGTGTGGGAGCTGATCGAGGAAGCCGGCGGGTTCCCGTGGCTGACGGTCGCGGGCAAGACCCTGGCCGGGTACGTGGTCATCGACATGGACGCGACCCTGGTCACCGCGCACTCAGGCAAGGAGAAAGCGGCTCCTACCTGGAAAAAAGGGTACGGACTGTTAACTGAACTACCGGCGGCGTCTTCCCAGTTCAGCGGACGTGCGGATTGGCTGTTGGCTACGGTCCCTGCTCATGGCCGATGACGGGAATTTCTTGGACACGGCGGGGCTGGCGGTCCTGGCGAGGGGTGAGCTGCGAGAGACGGGCAATCCGTGGAAGCCGTTCGAGCTGGTCGACGCGGACGGCGGCGTGGTCGCCCCGGTCGCCGGCGGTCTCCGTCATCCGCAAGCACCGCGCGGTCAGCCTCGGCATGCCGGGCACCCGGCCGCACGCGGCCGGATCCCGGGTTCGCCCGTGACCCGGGATCCGGGCACGCCGCGAACCAGGCCGATGAGGCAAGGGCGCCAGGCCGACTCCGCCCGCCGGCGCCAGCGGGTCACCGCCGCGATAAACAAGGCCTCCGCCGACGGCGCCGAGATCAGCGTGTCCGCCATCGCCCGCGCAGCCGGAGTCGACCGCACCTTCCTCTACCGCCACCGCGACCTCCTCGCCCAGGTCCACGCCCTGGAAGCCGCCCCGCCCGTGACCGGCGCGCACGAACCGGGCACAGCCGTCACCCGGGCATCGCTGCAGGCAGACCTGCTCGCCGCCCACGAACGAGCCACCCGCCTCACCGCCCGCATCCGCCAGCTCGAGAAGCGGCTGTCGGAATCCCTCGGCGAGCAGGCATGGCGGGAATCCGGGCTCGGCGCCCCCGCCGACATCGACGCGCTCACCCAGAAGATCACCTACCTCGAGCAGCAGTCCGCACCCTCACCGCCATCACTCCAGCGGACTGTCCCACCTGCCACCAAGAGCTACCGTCCACTCTCCTCGATCCGGCTGCGGCGATCGTGGCGATGCCAATTGAGCGCAATATCCAGCTCCTTGAAGAGCAGATTAATCTCTTCCAAGCGATGCGCAGCGATCTAACCTGGGCAATTATCCCAAAAGGCAGCAAATAGTCGCGCTTAGCCAACGGATCCGGGCCTTGCAGCAGGCCGTGCGGGCGCAACGAGAAACCTTGGTGTCCGCTAGCGGAACACCCTCCATCAACGACGCCGAGAGGCGGGTTCACCTGCGCGACCGGCTTGAGGCACTAAACAACGTCGTATTCAGGCTTACAAGCCTGAATACGACGTTGGTACAGATCGCCCAGACATGGTCCAGCCTGCCGTCGGAACAGGCGGAACTCCGCGAGCAAGGAACCCCCCCAGGCAGACCGGGACAAGGTCGACGCCCTGCAAGCGAGCTTTCTCAATCAACTGCGAGACTACGGATTCACAAGCCTGCCAATCTCCGAGCTGACGATCTCGGAGGACACCTACCAACCAGTGTACGAGCGCTTCGATCTAGGCTTCGACCTGTCTGCCAGCGACATGGTGCGGAGCATCTGGAGTCATCGGATGGGGTTGCTTGAGGTGGCACGCGGATTCACCAACCGCCACGCGCAGCTCCTGATCTTCGACGAGCCACGCCAGCAGAGCACCGATCCCTTGAGTTTCGCCGCGCTCTTCGAGCGAGCAGGACAGGCGAATCAGTACGGGCAGCAGGTTATTTTCGCGACGAGTGAACCGGAGGTGAGCGTTCGGGCCATGCTCCAGGGGGTCGCTCACCAATATCTGGGGTTTGCCGGGAAGATGATCCGGCGGTTGGAGCATTAGCGACGCCGCCTAGCGTCGATTTACAAGGTGCCTCAAACTCCCGCCAGCGCTCAGGATCGTATGCAGGTCGTGTCTGCGCGCAGCTCTTCCTATCGGAACTACCTGGTACTACGCGGCGCTACTACAGACTACGGTGATGTAGGATTGGTGCATGAGTCAGCCGCTGAGCGTCCGACTGAACGATGCCACCCTGGCCCGTCTGGGCAACCGCGCCCAACGGGTCCGTCTGCCGTCCAGGACCCTGGCCCAGCGGTACGTCGAAGAAGGCCTGCGGATGGACGAGCACCCCCTCATCCGCTTCGCCGACGGCCCGGCCGGACGCCGAGCCCGCCTCATCGGCACCGGCAAGGACATCTGGGAAATCATCGCCGTCGTCCAGGACAACGACGGCAACCCCGCCGAAGCCGCCCGCTACCTCGAGCTCCCGCTCGGACTCATCCAGGCCGCCATCGCCTACTACGGCGCCTACACCGAAGAGATCAACCAGCTCATCGCCCTCAACGAACAGGAAACCGCCGACACCCACGCCGCCTACCTCGCCGGGCAGGCAGCCCTCAGACGGTGAAACTCCTCCTGGATGAGATGCTCTCACCCGCCATCGCCCGCGAACTGCGCGACCGCGGACACGACGCCCAGGCAGTCGGCGAAGACCCAGCCCGCAAAGCACTATCCGACCCGGAAGTCCTCGCCCTCGCTGTCGCTGAGCACCGCGCCGTCGTCACTAACAACCTCCGCGACTTCCGGCCCCTCCACAACGAAGCCATCACCCCCGGCGGACCCGGCCACTACGGCATGATCTTCATCCCCGGCACCTACCGCCTCACCAGAAACGACACCGGAAAGATCACCACCGCCCTCGAACAACTCCTCGACCAGAACCCCGGCGAAGACAACCTCGCCAACGGCGAAGCCTGGCTCTGACCGGCAAGCCAACCCGTGCGCCCGATCCCGCCACAGAAATCCCCTTCCCGTACGCTCCCCGGAAGCAGGCAAAAGTCGCATCCCCGCCGGTCAAAGACCTTCAGCGCATTGCCCTCCGGAGCCGTGTGCGCAGCGCAATGGGTCCCGGGGCGGCGCAGTACGGGTTCTGCGCTCATGCCCGCCGAAGCCACGGTCTACCATCTGCGCACTCGCAACGGCGACCACGAGATCGACTTCATCGTCCAGCGTGCCGATCACCGGACCGTCGCCCTGGAAGTCAAGCTCAGCACCAACGTCACCGACACGGACGTCACGCACCTCAAATGGCTGCGCGGTCAGCTAGGGGACGATCTGCTCGATGCCGCTGTCCTGACCACCGGCCAGCACGCCTACCGGCGCTCGGACGGTATCGCAGTAATTCCTGCCGCCCTACTCGGCCCGTGATTGCCGGGTAAGCATGACAACAGACATCCCATGTTGTTTGTTGTCTGGCCAGGGACGCGACGGTCGGCGGGCAGGCAGGACATCGTTCTCCATGACCTCCGGCACCCCCTTGCACCTGACGTGGCGTCAGGCTCTAACGTCCGGGATATGACCGGAACGGGCAGCCGGATCGCTCCGGAATCACCATGAAGATCGGCGCGCTGGCAAAAGCCACCGGGCTGACTATCAGGACGCCGCATTACTACGACCAGATCGGCCTGCTGTGCCCATCGGCACGTCTAGCCGGCGGGCACCGGATCTACGACGCCGCCGACGCGCGAGATACGCGAGAAAGAATCCTGCCGGACGTTCCATCCGGCGTACTTTCGGCAGGTCAGCGCGGTGCCGCAGATTGCCGCGAACAGCCTCCGGAGCCGTGTGCGCAGGTTCGAATCCTGCTGGGGGTGCTAGTTAAATGCGCTGGTAGAGGCGGTCTTTCGAAAGAATTGCCGACATCGCTGCGCGATCTTAGCACCTTGAACGTGCCCGCGATGTCAGTCTGCCTCTGAAGAGAAGAAACGGCCCGCTAGCCGAGAATCCGCAGCTAGTGGGCCGTTTTCGCAGCTAGTGGCAGGTGCTGGGTTCGAACCAGCGTAGCTTACGCGACGGTTTTACAGACCTGTCGCTACGCCAAGCTCAGCTCCGCCGGCCAGGTCAGGATCGTCATCCCCACCGTGTACCGAAACAACTACCTGGCCGCCCTCATGGGCCTGAGCAACCAGGCAGGGACCGGAGAAAGCCTCACCGCGGTCCTCCAATTCACACAACGCTGGACAGCAGCGATCAACTGGTCAACTTTCGAGGCCGCCAACGCGGACCTCACCGCCAGCAATGCCTACCTTGATCCCGGCATCGCAGATAACACCGGGCAACGACTCCAGCTGCCCCGCTTAGCGCCGCTCCGGCTCCTGGAGATCGGCGAGGCCGTCAAGGCACTCCCCGCGGACCTGCTCGCCGCCCAGCCGCAGATTCCCTGGCGGCAGATCACCAGAATGCGCGACCACCTCGCCCACCGCTACTTCGACACCGCCCACGCCATCCTCCAGGCCACCGTCGACGAGGACCTCCCGCCACTCGGACAAGCGGTAACCGAACTGATCCGATCACTGCCCGACTACCCGCCAGCCAGCCAGAACCCAGCCTGAGCAACAGACGCCAGAACGTGGCCGACGGCCGACGATATCGCAGCAATCTCGGCGCATGTCCGCTGCCGGACGACACTGCTATCGCCTGGCTGAGCCCCGCCCGGTGCGTCCCCGGCCTCCTGGCCGGTTAGCGAGCAAGCGGCTCGCTAACCGTGGTTATCCTGGCGATTGTGACGGCCTCGGTTTCAGACGGCTGGATGTCCGCTGGCCCGGCGCGGCCGGATATCCCGGTTCCGGCGGCCGTCGCGGACCTGGCCAGCGGGGCGGCTGTCCCGGTATGGCGGAACGACGCTGGCGGCGTGGTCTTCGAGGTCACAGCCGGGCAGCGACGGTTCGTCAAGTGGGCTCCGGCGGGCAGCGGGATCGACCTGGGTGCCGAGGCCGAGCGGCTGTCCTGGGCAGCGGCGCACGCCCGCGTCCCGGAACTGCTGGACCACGGCTCCGACCGCGACGGCTCATGGATCGTCACCAGCGCCCTGCCCGGCCAGATGGCCGTGACCGCACGCTGGAAAAACGACCCCGCCAGGGCCGCGGCCGCTATTGGCGAAGGCCTGCGCGCCCTGCACGAAGCACTGCCCGCCCAGCGGTGCCCGTTCTCCTGGAACACCGACCACCGGCTCGCCGCAATCGGCCGCAGTGCACGCTCCGGCCGGCTCGACCCGGCCCGATGGCATCCGCAGCACCAGTCCCTGGACGTCGCCTCGGCGCTGGCACTGCTCGCTGCGCCGCCGCCGCCAGACCGCCTTGTCATCTGCCACGGCGACGCCTGCGCGCCGAACACGATCATCAGCGGCGACGGCCAGTTCGGCGGGCACGTCGACCTTGGCTCGCTCGGCGTAGCCGACCGGTGGGCGGATCTCGCGGTGGCGACCTGGAGCACGACCTGGAACTACGGCCCCGGCTGGGAAAAGCATCTGCTCGACGCCTACGGCATTCCTCCCGACCCAGATCGCACCCGCTACTACCGCCTGCTGTACGACCTCGGCCCGTGACCATCACGCTCGCCTCTCGCAGGACGCCGCCCGTTTCGCCTGTACCGCGTTGCTCGTCCAGCAAGAACTGCGCCCCACCTCCAGCGGCGGCCACACCGCCGTCGCCACCGCAACCCGAGCCCAGTTCGGACCAGGATTCCGTTCCTTCAACACCACGCGCCGTCGGCGCAACGAACTCGAGTACCCCAACGTCCCGGGCGAAACCACTACCGCCACCGAAGCCGAACAAGCCCTCACCAACGCCAACGCCCTGATCACCGCAGTCAGCCAGATCCTCGACCAGCTCCCCCTCTTCGGCTAGCCGCGGCCGGACCTTGCCCTCCAGAATCCGGATCGGACAGCCAACGTGAACGGGCTCGTCTCCGCGTTCTCCGACCAGCCGTAGCGCCGGTAACCACATGCTCGTGCCCGACCCGACTAATGCACAAGCCTGGAAGCATGGATGAGCCGCGCCGCGCCAAGCGGTTACCTACAGTAACTGGCGTCGCATTCCGAGGAGCGCGCGTACGGCTCGATATGTATTGTCCGAACAGTTGATCCGGTGGTGGCGGTCGCCGCGCAGATTTGGCTTTATCTAACGCCATCCCGCCGGCAGCGGGTTGCGGTCCGTCAGGTCGTTAAGCTTCTGCGGGCGTCGAGAGTTGCTGATGGGCTCGGTGCCGGGCAGCCGGGTCAGGCGTCGTAGGGGAGCAAGGTGAAATGGCCGGCGCCCCACAGGGGGCGCAGCCGGCGGAAGTGCCGCTGGTCCAGGGTGAGGATCGTGGTGGTGCGGTGCCGGTCGGCGAGGATGACGTTTGATGCGTCGGCGATTCCGAGGTAGTCACTGTCGTCGCCCTGCTGCCCGATGACGGCGAGCGCTGCCGCGTGGTCGGAGGAGGTCCATTCGGCCAGGTCGTAGGCCTCGCTGGCGATGTCGGCGGCGAACTGGCGGGCGGCTTTGGGCCCGAGCCTGGAGGCGAGCATGTAGTCGGCCTCGGCGACGACCATGGGCGAGACGACGAGCAGGTCCCCGGCCTCTTGCAGGGTCCGGGCGATGGCCGGGTGCTCGGAGTAAGACTCGTCGAAGGTGGCCAGGATCGCGCTGGTGTCGACGACGATCACTGTCACTCGCCGAATCCGCTGGCCAGTTCGGCGTCGATGGCCTCGGCGTCCAGCGGATGCCCGCTCCGGTAGCCCCCGATGCTCGGCCGGGGCCGCGGCGCGGCCTCGTCGATCAGCTTGTCGATAGCCTGGGCCAGAGTGAGTCCTTCAGCTTGGGCCAGGCGGTGCAGCCGATCCCTGGTCCGCTTGGGGACCTTGATCGTCGTTGCTGTCATACCAGCGAGTATACCGGTATTGGATGCCCCGCCCGAACAACCCAGCCAGCAACCCTCCAGGATTTGGGATCGCCCCAGTTCTGACTACTGGTTGTAGCGGTTCACCGCCTTCCGCTGGTCCGTTCAACAAGCCGGGAATCTAGCCTTCGCAGCGTCAGCTGGCGTACCGGGTCCGCAGACCCCTTGCCCCATGCCGATTGCACAGACCGCTCAGTCTGCCCGTCGGGCCTGGTCCGCCTGGGTCGGCCGCTCCCTCGCGTCTTAGAACTAATCCAAGCCAGATAATCCTCCGAACCATCAAGAGCCGGAAGGGCAACGACGTCGGGAACCTCATAGGAGTGGTTCGCGCGCCACGCCGGAACCGGATGTCCTATTACGGCGTCTTAAAAGGCATGCGGACTTGGAAAACGGCAGCGGCGGTCCTCTGCGTCGGCGTCGGCGTCAGCGTGGGCGGGTGCGGGACAGTGCGGATGCCCGCGTCGGCGCGGGTCGGCCTGGTGCGGGCACGGACGGGCACCGCGACGGCAGCGGCGAACCGGGCTGCCGCTCGGGCCGAAGCCGCCCGGCTGCTGCTGCTGGCCATGGTGCCGCCCGGAGCGGTGCGCCTAGACCGCCCGCCTAGGTCGCTGCCAGACCCCGCGATGGGCATGCCCGCGGTGACCTCGCTGGCGGACCGGGTCGCGGCCTGGAAGGTGAGCATGCCTTTCGCGGCGGCACGGGCATGGCTGCGGGCCCACCCGCCCCGCGGCTTGCCGCCGGACGGCTCGGCCAGGAGCGGCAACGCATTCACTGGCCGGACTTCCATGACCGGCGCCAGTTACCGCGGCCCAACCAGCCGGGCGTGGCAGTCAGCTGACCTGGAGATCAGCACGGCCCCGGCCGGCCCGCATGCTAGCGTGATCCGGGCGGACGCGGTCATCGTCTGGCTGGACCCCCTCCCGGTACGTTCCCGGCCAGGCACCCGTCCGGTCCGGGTCACCGTGGCCGACGGCTGCCCGGCCAGCGACCGGGGGGTTACCGGGGTCATCAACCCTCGGGCCGGTCTGACCCGGCGACTGCTGCCGGCCAGACAGCCAGCCGGCGGGCTGCGCTGCCAGTACGACGGCCTCAACGGGCACCCATGGCACCTAGTCTCCGTCACCCGGCTCACCGCCGAAGCAGCCCGCCGGGCGGCCCGGTCGATGGCACGCCTGCCACTCAGCCATACCGACGGCGCCACGATAAGCTGCCCGATGGACGACGGCTCCTACGCGGTGCTCGCGCTGGCGTACCCTGGCCGCCCAGACATCGACCTCTGGATTAAGCTCAACGGCTGCGGCGGCGTATCCAACGGCTACATCATCGCCGGCGGACACTAACGCAGAGTCGTCGCGAGCGGTCGCGCCGTTACCGCTGCGATTGCGGTGGCCGACGGTGGCCCGCAGGCACCGGCTCGCGGAACGGCGACCAGGCAGACAGATACCTGCTCACGCAAAGGCTGACAATGACGGCGGCGAAGGCGGCGACACCGGCTGCGTGAATGTAACAGCTTGCCTCGATCCTTCACGGGTGTGACGTCCTGGCCTGATGGTCCGGCGGGTTGAGTTTTGATCTTGGTTTTTCAGTGCGGGGCGTGGGTGCCTGCCCGGCTGTCGCGCTGGGTGGGCGCCGGTTCCACGGCCGGCTGGTCCCGCGCGCGACAGGACTGCTTGCCAGTTCGCAGGCACCGAGTGCCGTGAGCGCAAAGTGGCACGGCGGCGCAGAACATGTGCCATTTCTTGCGCCGGCGCGACGGGAACTGGCAGGAGAGATCCAGCACAGAAGCCGCGACGTGGGTAGGATTTCTCTCATGACTGCCGGTGCGGAAGCAGGGGTCAGCAACACCCCGCCTGTACGCGCTGCGGGACTCCGGTGCAGTCCTCGCGCTCGGCGGCGGGACTTTCAGGTGGGCTGACGCCCCGCCAGCCGACGTTGGCTTGGTCGAGATCTCCGAACGGGTGCCGATAGCCACGTTGTGCCTGGAGACCGCGCTTGCCCGGCACGGGCTCATCGACTCCATCCCCGCCGCCATCGACATCGCGGTCCCCCGCGGTAGCCTCCGGACCGGCGCTCAGGGCGCCGGTCCGCCTGCACCAGTTCGACCGGACCACATTCGATCTCGGCAGGGGCCTGCTCGACGTGGGCGCCCGCAGGCCTATCGGCATCTACTCCGCTGAGCGGTCCATCATCGACGCTGTCCGACTGCGGCACCACCAAGGCAGCGATATCGCCTGGGAAGCACTGCGGCGATGGCTCGGCAAACCCAGGCGAAGCCCCGCCAAGCTGATCGAACTCGCCCGTCAGCTGCCGCGCGCAGAGCCCGCCCTGCGGCAAGCGCTCGAGGTGCTGCTATGACCCCGCCGACACGCGCCGACACGGCCGGCCGGGCCTACCTCGACCTGCACAGGAAAGCGCGCTCGGACCAATAGCCAGTCGTGACCTCCCAGCCGATCTACCAGGCCCGCACTTCCAGCCGCCAGCGGCGTCCGGCAGTCCGCAGCGCCTGGCGGCGAGATGAAAGATCGCGGGATCTGGTTCCTGATCCCGGCCTCCCCGGAGACGCACCAGGCGTCGGTAAGGCCGTCGAGTCCGGTAACCCGGATCTTGCCGAGCTGATTATCGGCCATGTCGTTAGTGACGAAGCCGGACCGCCAGCCGGCCTGCCGCAACCGGGCAAGCGCGGCCTGACAGCCGGGAGCGGCGGTGATGAGCTCCGGCATCCGGCGGCGGTAGGCCAGCCAGATTTCCTCCGCCGGCTCGGCGAGACCGAGCTCGTCACGTGCTCGGGCGAAGAACGGCTCCATCGGCCCGGCATGCCGACCGCCGGCGTTGACCAGCCAGGTCAGCTGGCGGCCGGTTAGCTAGTGAGCGACCGCGAACTCCGCGGCCCAGGCCCGGAACGCGCGATTGCGGTCCACGAGCGTCTCATCGAGATCGAACGATACGAGCTTCCGCTGCCCGCGCGCTGGATCCGACGCGATCACGATTATCCGCCCCGCCCACCCCGGACAGCAGCGCGCCAATCGGCACGCCGTCCCATACCGCCAGGCGGCTCACCCAGCGTGAAGACGTATCGCGACAAGTCCGCGTCGGAGACGTCGTGGTCATGGTCGCCGACCTCGACGACGTGATTCGCTCGAAGGAGGCAGCGGGTCGCCCCAAAGACCTCCAAGTACTCCCGCTGCTCTACGGCCATCAGGCCACCCGCAGCACCCAGCGCCAAGCCGAACTCGAGTAGGCAAGAAACCGGGCACCGCAGTCGGGCCGACCTCCGCAGACGAGCTCGGCGGGACGCAAACTGGACGCAGCCGAACAAGATCAACTAGCACCCGCAGGCACGCCGCCTCCGACGAGGTGCGCTGACGTGCAATACCGCGCCGGGAGCAGATGTTGGGGCGCGTGTGCGGGGCTGCGCGGGTTCTGGTCTCTGGTCAGTCGTTAAAGGGGTTGAGGATGTCGGTTCCGGTCTGAGCGAAGTCCTTGACGTTCCTGGTGACGACGGTCAGGCCGTGAACGCGCGCCGTCGCGGCGATGAGCGCGTCGATGACCGGCAGGGGTCGCGGGGAGTGGTGACGGCCCCAGGCGGAGGCAACGGGCAGGGTGACCGGCAGGACCCGGTCCTCGAACCCGGCTTCCACATCGCTGAGCCAGTGTTCCAGGGCGGAAGCCCGCCGGTGGTCTCCCCGGCTGCGGATTCTCGCGATGCCCTGCTCGATCTCACCGAGGGTGAGCACGGAGACGTGGAGTCGGTCCGCCGGTGTCGCCGCGATCCAGTCGGTGACGGACGCTGCCGGGCGGGGCTTGCGGGTCTCGGACAGCACATTCGTGTCCAGGAGATAGGTCACGGGCCGACCTGCAAGTCTACCTGGCGGCCTAGGTCTGTCTTGCGCCCGGCTTCGATCTCCGCGAGGACGTCGCTGCCGACGTCATCGAGTTTCGGGCCGCCGAGCAAGACACCGGTCAGGTCCGCTGCCGGCCGGGTCAGCCTGCGGTACTCACCGATCGCCACGACGACCGCGACGTCCTCGCCATGCCGGGTAATGACCTGCGGCCCCTCGCTGGCGACCGCGCGGATCATCTCGCTGAAACGCTGCTTGGCATCTTGGATCTGCCAGTGATCCGGACTCGCCGACATCACCATCACCTCCCCGAGGATCCGCCTGATTCCGTCTAGCCCAGTCTAGACAGGCTATCGGCGGCTATGTATCCGGACCCAGGCACCTGCGCCCTCGGCCGCCTGATCCGCACAGATTGCTGCCGAAATGGCAGCGATACGGCAGACGGGCACGGGTCGCGTTAGGTGTCGGTGCCTTAGTAACGCCGTGCTGATGTCGGCGGAAGACTACGACTCGCTCCAGGAGACGCTTTACCTGCTGTCCACCCGCGCGAACGCGACCCACGTCCTGTGCGGACTGGCCGAGGCCCGCGACGGCCAGGCCGAACCAGCTGAGGTCGCTAGCGAGGAGTTCCGGTCACCGAACCGTGGCCAAGTCCACATACGCAGTTCTTGCCCGACTTTCCTGCCGGGGCTGGCAGAGGACACATCTTTTGTGATACCAATTGCTCCTGGTATTTCCAACTAGATGAGTTTCGCATGCTTCGCTCGCCGGATCTCTCGGCTATCTGATCGAGCCGACAGTGACTCTGGTCGCGAATCCGACCACAATCAGCTACAACCAGCCCTTCACCAATTTCTCCGGAACTGTCACCGGACGCTGGCCAGACGGATCCACGGCGCCCATCGCTGACGCCAGAGTCTGCTGCGGCGATAACAATAATTATCTGGTCACCAATTCCAGCGGCCAATTTTCCTTTCCGGTCAACAGCTCGGGAAAACAGCATGTCTTCGTAACAGGTACCGATCTCGCATTGGCCACCTCCCCGTACGTCACGATTACGGCCGACACCGCACCGGTCCGGCTGACGGAGACGCTGAGCAGCTCACCGACCTCCTACGGGAAGACCGTCACCGTATCGGGAACCGCGTCATACCAGTCGGGCTCCATCTGGAAGCCGCTCGTTGGCGTCACGGTCGAGGTCAGCACGCCCGTTTACCCGCAGAGCGCGCCGGTGACCAATTCGAGCGGGCATTACAGGACAACGTTCAGTGCCACGCTCAGCGACATGGTCACGGTGTATTTCAACCAGGACGTGTTCGGCGCGTCGCCGACCTACCCACTGCTGAAACCCACGCAGACCGCCCGCAAACTGACCGTGACACTTCCGACCGCCATCACGCAATTCTCGGCGTCCGTCGACTCCGGAGGGACCGTCAGCGTGGCCGGCTGCCTCGGAGTCGATGGGCCTGCCTACTCCCCCGGGCCTACCGTCGTCCCCATCGCTATCCAGTACTCATCGCGGGCCTCGGGACCATGGAAGCAGCTTGGCATGATCGGCCATGAAAACACCGATAGCGCTGGCTGCGGCGTGAGCCGCTTCGAAATCTATTTCGCCAGGAGCTTCCGTACCCAATGACAGCGGTTTTAAGGCGAAACGGCTGATGGCTGATCCCGTTTCCGGTTGCGTTGCGTGATCGTTCCTGGCTGCTGGCTTGTTCTCCAGGTTCCCTGCGAGACGGGGGAGGCTCCGGCTATGAAGTGTGATTGTCGACGTCCCGCTTCTTCAACCGGAGCCTCTCGTGTCTTCTTACCCTGTCCCGGCGTGTGCCGTGCTCGTTTCGGCCGGGATGATCGTCGCGGTTCCGGTGGAGTTGGTCGTGTCGCCGCTGAAGAGCGGCCGGGACCTGGGCGAGGGGGACCGGTCTGCGCTGGTCGTCGGCGGGACGCAGAGGATCGGGACCTGCGATGTCGTGGTGTTCTGCAAGGTGGTGGCGGTCGCCGAGGCGCAGGTGAAGCGGGACGGGCAGGTCCGGGCCAAGGGCAGCCCGGTGCATCACGCGACGCTCGGGCCGCTGGAGGCAGGGACGGACGCGGCCGGCGCGATCGCGGAGGACGCGGGGCTGGACGGCCGGTTCGTGAAGGGCGAGCGGGAACGGCTCCTGTCCGGGGCGTTCATGATCCGGGCGGTCGTGCTGATGACGTTGATGCCCGGGACCCAGGCCGAGGAGGCGATCGCCGTGCTGGCCGGGGACCTGTCCCTGGTCCCGTGGGCGAGGCCGTGGCGGCCGGCGTCGGCGCGGGCGGCCGGGACGTGGCGGAACGCCCTCGGGGCGGCCCCGCTGGAGGAGCTGACAAGGCCGCCGCCGAGCAGGCGCTGCTGGACGAGGCCCTGCGCGAGTACCCGGCCCTGTTCGCCCCGGACTGGATCTGGCTGATGGACCGCAACTACCACGGCGCGGCCCGCATCGCCCGGCTCATCAAGTCCACGCACGCGCTGATCAGGCTCAAGAGCGATATCCCGCTGAAGCGGACCTCGGAGATCCTGCCCGACGGCTCCTACCGGGCGGAGCTGTCCGGCGACGGCGTCACGGTCCCCGTCCGCGTCGTCGAGTACTGGGCCGAGGTCGAAGGCCAGGAAGTCCCGGAGATGTTCTGCCTGGTCACAGACCTCATGGACTGGGAAGAATACCCCGCCCCCGAACTGGCCCGACTCTATAAATGGCGGTGGGACGGGGCCGAGACCGCACTGCGGGAGGTCAAGGCGCCGCTGCGCGGCGCCGGCCCCGGCACGGGGCCGATGCTCCGCTCCGGATCCCCGGGCCTGGTCCGGCAGGAACTCGCCGCCTGGGCCGCCGGCACCGCCATGACCCGCGGCGTCATCCTCGAAGCCGCCCTCGCCGCCCCGCCCGCCAGGAAGGGACGCCGGGCCGGCCTCGGAGTCCGTCCCCGCGACCTGTCCTTCGCCCGCGCCCTGCGGGCGGTCCTGTCCGCGATCCGCCTCAGCCGCGACCGCTTCCAGGCCGTGGCCATGGAAATCTCCGGATTCTGGAACGTCGTGGACCGCGACCTGCACCGCGCCCGCAAGTCCAAGTCCCCCTCGTCCTTCCCGCACGCCGCGCCGAAGGACACCGTCACCCGGACCGCCCCCGCCGTCATCACCATGGCCAACACGCCCGCCTGACCAGCAAGAACTCCGCAAACCCCTCGAAAAGGCCCCTGCCGGGCCGTGGACCCGGCCGTTCCCGGCACGCCATGCCGGCCTTAAGCATGCCCGTCGGAGGACAGTCACCCGCAGTAGCCAAAAGCGGGAACTACGCACAACCGATCAAACATCTAAAGCCCATGTCATTGGCTTCCGTACCCGGACCGCCAGGGCTTACTACCGCGCCTACTACGCCGGCACCAAATGGTTCTATGTCTACGATGCGAGCATGAAATCCCAGCACGCTGGAAGCCCTACGGTCACCAGCCGATCCTGATCATCTACCGCGCGTCAGGCTCAAGCACCTGGTACTGGACCGCCAAAGTCAGCACCAGGGCTGACGGCAGCTTCAGAGCGACGGTCAAACCGACCTTCAGCGCGACCTGGTCCGCCGCATTCGCTGGCAACGCCACCCGATACGCCACCAGCCCGCCCGGCTACCTAGTCAAGGTCACCTAGAACCTCAGCCAGGCTGCGGGTGCCAACCGTAGATTCTGACATGGAAACGAAGCGGCCATGGCTCACCACCGGTAATAGCTCACTGAGTTTTCCGGTGCTTTCTGGCCGAACTGGTGTTAAGCCTTCGTCGCGCTCCACGGGCCACCTGGATTTCCGCTGGCGGCCTGGATCTTGTAACGCCCTGACATGGAGTTGCCTGAGACGGTTCCCGAGTAGGTGATGGCCGCCGACCCGACGGTGCCGAAACTGATCGCGCTGCCGTTGACGACGCCATTGATCGGCAGCGTGTCGCTCGGGTTCGAGATCATGATCGTGCCGTGCAGGTGAGTGCCCGACTGGTGCCAGGTCAAGTGGAACGTGCCGGTGTACGAACCGCCGTAGGTGCCGTTCCACGTGCCTGACAGCGGCCCGTTTGCCTGACCGGACGCGGGCTTGCTCGGACTGGCCGCGGCTGTGGTCTTGGTTGCCGGGGCGATCGGGTGGGAGCTGGTGCCACCGCTCCCAGAACTTGTGGTCGAGCAGGCCGCGAGTGCCACTGCCAGGCTCGTGACCATCAGTGCCGCCGGGTACCGCCTCCAGATCGCTGTGCTGTTCATCTGCTTAATCCTTTCTCGGGTTCTGGCCTAGTCCAGCCGAGCCCGACGCAGTGGAGTATCCGCTCGAACGGCAGCCCGGCCCGCTCACTGAGGGCACGAATGTCGGCGGCGGGCCCGGCGAACAGGCACAGCAGAACCTCGTCTTCTGGCATCAGGAGAGAGCCGATGAAGGACACCTCGCTTGGGGCACTGGCCACTTCGGCTCTGAGCCGCTCGCCGAGCGCCTCAGCAATGGCCGGGGTCAGCCCTGGCAGCAGGCACTCAGCTACCTGCCAGCACACACGAGGAGCGCTCATCGCTCACCGGATCTGATGCTCATGGCGAAAAGGTAGGGTCAACTCCCGCCTCGCCGCGTCGGGGAAATCCCTATGGTTGCGGGGGCTTGTCCCCGCCCGGTCTGGCGAGGGCGGCGGCGAGTTGCGCACGCGATCGCACGCCGAGCTTGCGGTAGGCGCGAGTCAGATTCGCCTCGGCTCGCGGCAGCCAGGCCAGGCAGGCCCGCCTTCACTATTCGTTCTTGCTAAGTACCGGTAGCTAGCGCTACTATCTACCTGTAGTCAGTAAGACTGAGTAGCAGTTGAGGAGGTGCCTGTGGCCAGGCTGGTGACGGAGATGCTCAAGGGAACGCTGGAGGGCATCGTTCTCGCGGTCCTGTCCGGCCGGAGCGCGTACGGCTACGAGATCACGGCCTGGCTGCGGGAGCAGGGTTTCTCCGACATCGCGGAAGGTACCGTCTACGCGCTGCTCATCAGGGTCGAGCAGCGCGGCCTCGTGAACATAGCGAAGGTCCCTTCAGCGAAGGGGCCGCCGCGCAAGGTCTACTCACTCAACGCCAGCGGCCGCGAGTACCTCGACGAGTTCTGGAGGACGTGGAGCTTCCTCGTACAGCGGCTGGAACAGCTCCGCGAAGGAGACAAATGATGGCAAGGAAGTGGATCGAGATGGTCACCGGGTCGCTCGAGCAGAAAAAGCAGTACCGGCAGTACCGGCGCCGCATCGATGCCCTGCCTGAGCCCTACCAGTCGGTCGCGAAGGCACTCCAGCGGTACTTCATGTACTACGCAGGCATCACCGACGGCGAAACCGCGCTCAAGATGTTCGGCGACTTCGCCGACCTCTGGGAAGGCGCCGCAGCCGACGGCAGGCCCGTGCGCGCGATCGTCGGCGACGACCCAGTCGAGTTCGCCGACACCTTCGCGGAGGCATACACCGGAAAAAGATGGATCGACAAGGAACGCGCCCGGCTGACCAAAGCGATCGAAGACGCGGAAAGAGAGGAACAGGAATGACCACAGACGCAGCGATCCATGTTCGCGGTCTGGAGAAGTCCTATAAGGAGTTGCGGGTACTGCGCGGGGTGGACTTCGACGTGGCGCGTGGCAGCATTTTCGCGCTGCTTGGCTCGAACGGCGCGGGCAAGACCACGATCGTGAATATCCTCGCCACGCTCATTAAGGCCGACGCGGGAACGGCAATGGTCAACGGCTTCCACGTCGCCGCGCAGGCCGCGGCGGTCAGGGAATCTATCAGCCTCACCGGGCAGTTCGCGGCCGTCGACGAGATCCTCACCGGGCGGGAGAACCTGGTGCTTATGGCACGGCTGCGGCACCTGAAGGACGCCGGCCAGACGGCGGACGCCCTGCTGGCCCGCTTCCAGCTCACCGACGCGGCGCAGCGGAGGGCGTCGACGTACTCAGGCGGCATGCGCCGCCGCCTGGACATCGCCATGAGCCTGATCGGCGATCCCCCGGTCATCTTCCTTGACGAGCCGACTAGCGGGCTCGACCCGCAGTCGCGCCTCGAAGTGTGGAACAGCATCAGGGAACTCGCAGGCAAGGGCACGACGGTGATGCTCACCACCCAGCATCTGGAGGAGGCCGAGCAGCTCGCCGACCGGATCGCGATT
>DAHVDE010000066.1 GCA_027313705.1 Actinomycetota bacterium
CGCCGGTCAACGCGGGCAAGCACGAGGACGATACCGCAGAGACCACAACGGGCAGCGGAAACAGCGACGGCCAGAAGCCCGAAGACAAGGGCAAGGACTGACCGCGTGAGCGTGCTGGCCTTGACCACCGACAGCGACAGCGTCTCAGACCGGGTGATTGCCCGAGCTTGCCCTGCGCGGTGTCCCGGTGGCACGGCTCGACCAGGCCGAGATCCCCTTGCGGGTCTGGCTCGACGGGCAGATCTCGACCGTCCGCTCCTGGAGCGGACGGCTGTTCGGCCCGAAAGGCACACTGGCCGATCTGGCCGACGTGCGCGCCGTGTGGCACCGCCACGCTAAGCAGTTCGTCATCGATGCGGACATGTCCGGCCCGGAAAAAGCCTTCGCCTACGGCGAAGCTCGCCGGGGTTACGGCGGTATCCTCGCCGCATTATCCGGATGCCTGTGGGTCAACGACCCGATGGCCGCCGCCCGCGCCGAGTACAAGCCGGTTCAGCTCGCCGCCGCGACAGCGGCCGGGCTGCGTATCCCGCAGACCATCATCACCAGCCATCCGCAAACGGCCTATGACTGGGCCTGCCGACTCGCCCGGCCGGGTCATCTACAAGCCGCTCGATGGCGTCTGGCACGCCGACGAGGGACAAGTGCGGGTGATCTACACATCACCGGTCCAGGACCTGCGCGAGCTGCTTGACCCCGCGCTCGGCAAGACCGCGCACATGTTCCAGGAGCAGATCCGCAAGGCGTTCGAGGCCCGCGCCACTGTCGTCGGCACCCGGGTATTCGCGGTGCGCATCGACGCCGGCAGCCCGGCCGCCCGTACGGACTGGCGCAGCGACTATGACGCGCTAGCCTATTCGCGGATCGAGTTGCCGCCCGATGTCGCGGCCGGGCTGGTGAACCTGCACCAGCGCCTGGGCCTGGTCTACGGCGCCTCCGACCTGATCTGCGACGAGGCAGGCAGCTGGATCTTCCTGGAAACCAACCAGGCCGGGGAATGGGGCTGGCTTGCCGCTGAGACCGGTGTCCCGATCGCCACGGCGCTGGCCGACCTCCTGGCAGGAGACTCATGCCCGCAGTGACCGACGCCAGCGCGCGGATAGAAGCGCTGGCAGACCGGATGACCGCCGCCGGGGACCTCACCGACCAGACCTGGCGGCCGGTACTGCGCGCGGTACCCCGCCACCTGTTCGCTCCGGCCCGTGCCTATGCCCTGCCCGGAAAGGCAGACGGCCCGCCAGGCCGTCCCATCGACCGGGACGCCGATCCCGGCGACTGGCAGTCCGCCGTCTACGACGACATGGCGATCGTCACCCAGCGCGAAGACGGGACCGCAGACCCGGCCAGCGACCTGGGAGCACCTACCTGCGCGCTGTCCGCGCCATGCGTCGTGCTGCCCTTCCTCCACCTGCTCGGCGCCCGACCCGGTGACCGCCTGCTGGAAATCGGCACCGGGACAGGCTGGACCGCCGCGCTCTTGTCCGTGCGCATCGGCCAGGACCACGTAACCTCGCTCGAAATCGACCCGGACCTGGCCAGGACCGCCAGGGCGAACCTGGCCGCAGCGGGATACTCACCCGCAGTCATCGAAGCCGACGGCCTGCACGGACGCCCGGGTGAAACATTCGACCGGCTGCACGTCACCTGCGGCATCACCACCATCCCCTACGCCTGGATAGAACAGCTCCGGCCCGGCGGCGTCGCCGTCCTGCCGTGGCAGCCAGCCGGCTGGACCGGCCATAAAGTCCGCCTGACCGCAAGCGGCGGAACCGCGGTCGGCACCTTCCACGGCCCGGCCAACTTCATGACCGCCCGGTCCCAGCGAACTGGCACCACCTTGTGGCAGCCGCACCACGCCGGCGACGCGGACACCACGACCACCAGCATTGACCCGCACGACATCGCAGAACACTGGGGCGAGCAGCACGTAGCCCTCACCCGAATCCCCGGCCTAGTAGTCACCACCTGGCCCGACGACGACGGATCACTGTCCCTCCACCTCGCCGAAGCCGGCCACCCCGGCCGATCATGGGCAGCCTGCGACTCCCAGCCAGACGGCAAGCACATCGTCACCCAATACGGGAACAGACGGCTATGGGACGAACTCGAAAACGCCTACCGCACCTGGCTCTCCGCCGGCCAGCCCGGCCAAGACCATTTCCGGCTCCTCATCAGCCCCGAAGGCCAGCGCGTCGTGCACGATCTACCCGACAAGGCGCTTCCCTCTGTCCCTCGCCGCCGACACTGAATTTCTCTGTCCCGAGCCATGTTGAATTCTCTTTCCCAGTCCAGCAGGTCGCCGTGGGCTGGCTTCCAGGCCGGGGGAAGCTGAGGATGCGCTGCGGTTGGCCAGCGCCGCAGCGGATCGTACCGGTCGCGAAACAGAGTCCGATGCCAGCACAACCCGGACCTTCGGCCTAACTACGGTGGCGATGATCAAGTGCGAGAGTTTCGCGGTTTCCGGCCAGCCTGACGACGTACTCAGCTTTGCCAGCGCAGTCCCGTTGACCACCCTGCATCCATCATCGGCCAGCCACTGCCGTCACCGCCTGGACGTCGCCTATGCGTACGCCCTCCGCGTGGCGCGGCGTTGTAGCCGGTCCCGGTTCCGATTTCAAGGATTTTCATGCCGGGCGCGATGTCTAGTGCCTCCAGCATGAGCGCCATGAGGCCAGGTGAGGTTGACGAGCTGATCGGCGCGCCTTCGTCATTGATCTGCGTGAACAAGACATCGTCGTTATACACCGAGCGAAGCCAGTCGTCGTGCGCACCTGAATCCTCGCAATCTATGCGATCGAAGCCTGATGCGTGATCGCGCTCGCGAAAGAAGCTCGGAACGAATGCGCTGCGCGGCACACTGCTGAACGCTTCTATCCAGGCTGGTGACCGGAGGTTTCCCTCAGCAGTCAAATGTGCGACCGAGGCCGAGCGCGGCTCGGCCTCGTAAGGCACGTTCTGGTGCGAGTCCCTGGTGTCGCTCATATGTCGCTCCTGCCTTCCAGCGCATCGGCGATCGCCGCCCCGAACCGCAATCCAAGGGTGCTCATCAGAATTAAGATCCCCTGCCTGACTGCCTCGGGAACTTCCGTTGCATCGTATCTTAGCGCCGGGTAATCCGAACGCCAGATCATGCGCGCGACTTCCGAGCCCGCGTAGATGGCACCTGCAAAGAACTGGCGGTCAACGACGGTAACCCGGACAGCGTGCGTGTGCTCTATCCACTCTTGGAACAAATGACAAGTGAGCTTGATCCCAGGATCGTAAAGTTCGGTCGGCCGCACCGGGCTAGAGTAAATGAACTGCATACGGTCACCGCTTTCGAACGAGGATGACGCGAGCGGTTTGTAGATCACCCGGCCTACCGACTCCGCGAATTTCGCGGCGTAAGCGGGCTCGCTGGTCACTATGGTTCGAGGCACGTGCAGACCGGCCCGCACGGCAGCATCAAGCTGCACCGGCTTAAACTCAGCGGCGGCTATCCGCGCGGGATGATTAAGCCAGCAGTTCATAGCCGAGAGGATTCCTCCTACGCCCATCCGCGCTTCTGCACCAGCCCAGCGTTGCTCAGCCTCAGACATCTCCGGCGGCAAGCGGAAACCTGTCGGCCTCCGATGGTATATCCCGGTCACGTCGCTCAAGCAAATCGCGTGACTTGAAGTCTTCAGTATCCCGAGCCATCCGCCGGCACCGAGACTGGCGGATACGGATAGGCTCAGCGGAAATTCCGCAGAATCGAAACGGAACACGGGGACGCTGCAGGTCATAGCCAATGCTGAGGCCGTCGCTCCCATCAACATGCCGAAGACCAGAGCCATGACAAGCGTGACCGACCGCGACTTCCGCCAATGAATTCGCGTTCCTACCAAACTCACGGCAAGCCTCACCTGGCTGGGCAGGTACGGGATGACTCAGACGACTTGTTGCAAGACATGTGAACTACTTTGAAAAGTCAGCACAAAGTCTGTCACGGCAATCCCTTGTGCAATCTTGCCTGCGTTCTCTGGCTCATGATCATCGCCATCGTGGCCGGCACGGCCCTGGCCTTCGGCAGCACTCTCATTGTCACCAGCGCCCTGGCCGGCGCGAACATTGACTAATGCCGAAGAGTGAACCTCAGATAGCGATCTAGATCGTAGCGCGATATGAGAAGTTGAGTCCAGCGTGTGAACGCGGGGCGGGCGGCGTGCTCGATGGCTTCGAGCATGGCGATGTCGTCGTAGGCGGGGCACCCGCCGCCGGTGCAGGGGCAGGCGGTAATGGCAGCGCGGAGCAGGTTGCCGACGAGGCGGGTCCGGCTGCGGCTGGCGGCGACTTTGCGCGCCATGACGGCAACGGGAGATCCGATGGGGACGGCGAACCCGTCGGCGTGGATGAGGTCGTCGCTGCCCTGGCCGGGAACCTGGTAGTAGCCGAACACTTCGGTCCGGGTCATCAGTCCGTCCGTGCCCCGTTCGCAGTCTTCGGCAATGAGCGTGAACCGCGCCTTATCCAGGTCGGCGCCCCGTCCGGAGATAGCGGGACAGCGAGGCAATGGCCGGCGGGCAACGTGCGGAGCGGTCACGGCCGAAGCCTCCCGCGGACGTGCTGCCGGCCGGCCCGGTCAGGCCCGGCAGGCGGGCAGGAGTCGGTCACGGTGCCTTCCCGTGACCCGTTTCCCGGCCGGTGGCGAGAGCTGATGGCACCGGTCGCGGTTCGCGCCACATGGGCCAGAACGCAGGACCGTCGTCCGGCAGGAAGAAAGGCCCTTCTGGTCCGAGGCGGTAGCCGTGCCGCAGGTAAAGATCGCGGCTCTGCTCGCTGGACGCCTCAAGGTATGCCGCCTGGCCGTGCTCGTCGAGATTGTGGTGCCAGGCGTCCAGCAGTGCCGTGCCCGTGCCGCGGTTTTGCCTGCCGGGGCGGACGGCGAGGATGGCGAGGTGGTAATGCGGGGAGCAGGTCGGGTGGTGGGTGTCGAGTGCGCTGTCCAAGGCGAGGAACCGGCTGGCCCACGGCCCGGTCACGGCGGTCAGCCGGGACAGGTAGCCGGGCGGGGGCGGCATGCCGGGCACGGGGAGCCACAGGGCAACGGCGTCCCTGTCCGGGGTGGTGTGCACCGTGCCGCAGGCGAGCGCCTGCTCGACGCAGATCCGGAAGTAGGCAGGGAAGACCTGGCGGCGAGCATCGTCGTCCGCGATCAGCCAGCGTGATGGCGGCAGGTCGTGGAACGCCTCGGCGATGACGGCGCTGAGCGCGCTTATGTCGGTGTCGCCGGCCAGGATGACGGTGTTGCTCATCGTGGCTGATCGCTTCTGGCGTCAGCGGTGCTGAGGCGGGCGGTGACGGCCTGGGGTCCGAGCCCGACCGACAGGTACCTGTCTGGGTGGCGGGCTTTGAGCAGCAGTCCCCAGCCGATCCCGGTGAGCGCGACGGCAGCGTAGCTGGCCGGCAGCGCCCAGGCGGCAGGGTCACCAGGCGGGACGCCGAGCAGGACGGCGTAGTTTCGCAGCGCCAGGACCACTATTCCGGTGAGCATGGCTGCGGCGAGCGCCGGGGCGATGAGCCTGCGCCAGGCGTTTTCGCCGTGCGGGTTTCTGGCGAAGAACGCTATGACGGCGACGGCGGTCAGCGCGAGCAGGAGAAGTATGCCGAAGCCCCCGGTGGTGCCGAGCCAGAAGAAGAGCCTTGCCATCGGGTCCTGGCCAGTGACGGCGAAGAAGACGATGACGGCCAGGCCGGTCGCGCTCTGGGTCAGCGATGCGGCCTTGGGGATGTTGTTGGCTCCGGTCCGGCAGAGCGCGGCCGGCAGCACATTCTCCCGGCCGAGCGCGAACATGTAGCGCCAGACCACGTTGTGAAAGGCCAGGGCAGCGGCGAACAGCGAGGTCATGAACAAGAACTGGGCGGCCTGGGACAGGAAGCCGTCGCCGAGGTTGAACAGCAGGCCGGGTCCTTGCCGTCCGGCAGCGGCCACAACGTGACTGGAACCGGCATGCGCCGCCATGGCCCAGCTCACCCCGGCGTACACGATCGCGATCAGGCCGAGCGCAAGGTAGGTGGCCATCGGGATCACCCGCCGGGTATCGCGGGCCTCTTCGCCGAGCACAGGCGCCTGTTCGAACCCGACGAAGCCAAGCACCGCGACCACGGCGAGGACGCCGAACGTGCCTGGCCCGTGTTCCAGCAGGTCAGCCGGTGACAGGGTGCTGAACGTCAGATGACCGCCGAGCGGATGCGATAGGCCAGCGATGGCCTCGGCGGCGATCACCGTGACCTCGGCGGTGAGCAGCACGCCGAGTATCCGGCCGGTGATATCTACCCGGAACAGGCCGAGGACGGTGATGATCGCCCACGTAGCCAGCGCCCACATCCACCACGGGGCGTTGATGCCCAGATGCGAGGAAGCTTCGGCGGCGGCGGCCGGACCAAGTGCGCCGTAAAGGCCGATCTGGAGACATGAGTAGGCGAGCAGGGCCACCAGCGCCGCCGAGACGGCCATGACCCGGCCGAGTCCCTGCGACACGAAGGCGTAGAACGCGCCGGCCGAGATCACGTGCCTGGCCATCGCGACATACCCGACCGCGAAGATCGCCAGGACAACCCCGACAGCGAGGAAAGCCGCCGGGATCCCGGTTAGCCCGGTTGTCTGGTAGGCGGTCGGGATAACCCCAGCGGCTACGGTCAGCGGCGCGACGCCGGCCAGGACGAAGAAAAGCACTCCGGCTATCCCCAGCCGGTCACTGGCCAGTGCGCGCGAGACCTCGGCCGACCTGGTGCTGGGTTTTTTCTCGGACATCATAATCCCTCCGGGGTTGCGCAGAACGGGGGTCGGTCACTTGCGGTGTGACAGCACCGCGCTGTCCACCGCACACTGGGTCTGCGCGACGAGTTCGCGGAGACCGGGACTGAGCTGACGGATCGCCTGGCCGAGGAGCCGGCGAGCATCCGCCGGACAGTAAGGCAGGATCCGCAGCTCCAGCCCGCTGGCCGCGGCCAGGCCGGCCAGCAGCGCGCCACGGACGGTGATGGGCCTGCCTTCGTCAAGCACGGCGCGTACGCGGATCAAGGGAGCGAACGCGCAGTCGGCATCGACGGGAATGCGCCTGGGGAGTTGCCAAGGCCGCCGGGGTGCCGTTCGCCTCAGGTACCCGGCCCGCTCAAGTCGCTGGGCGACCTGCTCGCCAGAGTCAGCGGCGAGGATAGCGAGCCAGGTCCGGGCCGGATACGGCTGCTGCTCGCCGGACACCAAGCCCAGCACGTATCTGCTGAGATCGTCGGCCCCAGAGGCTAATCCGACCGGGATCACCTGCCCGTCTTGTATCAGGATCGCCTCTTCGGCTACCAGCTCAGCCAGCAGGCCGCCAGCCAGCCCTATGCCGAGGACGCGCGGTTGCAGGAACGGCTTGCCGCTGACGTCATCGTGAGCCAGCAGGTACAGGTCATCAGCGATCAGTCCGGTACC
>DAHVDE010000040.1 GCA_027313705.1 Actinomycetota bacterium
CCGACGGTGATCGGCGGGCTGCTCGGCGCCGGGCACCGGGTGTCCACCAGCGGCGCGGCCGAGCGGCAGGGCATCGTGCACCGGCTCGACGCGAACACCACGGGCGTGATGGTGGTCGCGAAGAGCGAGCCTGCTTACAGCGCACTCAAGCAGGCGTTCCGGATGCGGACCGTGTCGAAGACCTACCACGCGCTGATCCAGGGGCATCCGGACCCGCTGCGCGGCACGGTCGACGCGCCGATCGGCCGGCACCCGTCGGGCGACGGCCGCTTCGCGGTTACCGCGGATGGCCGCCCTTCGGTCACGCACTATGACACCATGGAGGCGTTCCGCGCTGCGTCGCTGCTCAGCATCGGCCTGGAGACGGGCCGCACCCACCAGATCCGGGTGCACATGGCCGCGCTGCGCCATCCGTGCTGCGGTGACCTGCTCTACGGAGCGGACCCGGTACTGGCGGCGCACCTCGGCCTGACGAGGCAGTGGCTGCACGCGGTACGCCTGTCCTTCGAGCACCCGTCCACCGGGCGCGAGGTGGTCTTCGAGTCGCCGTACCCGGACGACCTCGCGCACGCCCTCGATGTGCTGGCCGCAGAAAGCTAACTCCCGGAAGGTGGCATGAACGTGCGGATTCACTCCCCGCTCCGTAGTTCGCTCGCCGCGTGCCTGTGCCTGGCCGCGCTGCTGCTGGCGGTCGGCTGCTCGGCGGCGCCGCCCGGGGCCACGCGTGACTCGCCCGCCGTCGGCCCGGTGCAGCGGCACCATGACGTCACCGACTTCCCGCCGTTCCCGGTGCCAGACACGTACAACGGCCTCGGCAACAGCGTGTACACGATGACGCAGAAGGCGAAGACCGGCACCGCGCCCGGCGGGTTCCACGTCACGGTCAAGCCCGACATGGTGTTCTGGCTGAACTGCATCGGCCGGGGCACCGTCTCGGTGTCCAGCCCGGGCATCGCCCTCAAGTGGAGCGTCCCCTGCAATGACGGGAGCAGCCCGCGGGGCATTAACTTCGCCCCCAAGGCTTCCGCCGTGGGGCACGTGGCCTTCGTCCTGGTGACCAGCACCCGCGGGTCCAAGTGGGAGGTCCGCATCGACGAGTACGCGCCGAGGGGCGTCCACGTGGCTCCGGACAAGATCCCGTCCCGCATCACCACTACGGCCAAGGCCAAGGCCAAGGCCACGGCCAAGGCCACGGCCACGGCGCGCTGAGGCTAAGCCGGGCAGCCTCACGGCGTCGGTGTGGCTATCCAGGTCCCGCTGTGGCACCTCGCTCAGGAGCACCGTGCGTCACGGCAGCCTCACGCTGGTGGCCGGAGGGCGGACGTCAGGGCTGTGGTTGTGAAGTTAGACCGCCTATGACCGGCTCGCCGTCACAATCATTCGAGCCCGGCTAGGCGCCGGGACTCGCGGGTGCCGGCGAGCAGCGACTCCCGGCGTTCACTACCGCCACGCCGTGCTCCCGTCCTTGCACCTGCCACAGACGTGCTGGGTCTCCAGGCGGGCACGCCAGTTTCGGTGATGTCCCGGCATGGGCAGCACCTGCGGCTCGTGAACCGGTAAAGTAGCCAAAACACCGAAATCACCCCGGTTATTGGCATCGAGGCGTACGTGGCGCCGGAAGGCTAACTCCCGGAGGGATGGCGTGAACGTGCGGATTCAACTCTCGCTTCGTAATTCGCTCGCCGCGTGCCTGTGCCTGGCCGCGGTGCTGCCGGCGGTCGGCTGCTCGGCGGCGCCGCCCGGGGCAAGGTACAACTCGTCCGCCGTCGGCCCGGTGCCGAAGCACTATACGGCGACGGCGGCGCCGACCAACTTCCCGTCGTTCCCGCAGCCGACCACGTACACCGGCCGCGGCAACAACGTGTACACGCAGGTGCAGAAGCCGCAGACCGGCACCGCCCCCGGCGGCTTCCACTTCACGGTGAAGCCCGAGATGGTGTTCTGGCTGAACTGCATCGGCCGGGGCACCGCGCAGATGTCGAGCCCGGGCATCGCCCTCAAGTGGAGCGTCGCCTGCGGCGACGGGGGCAGCCCGGCGGGCATCACCTTCCGCGCGAAGGCCTCCGCCGTCGGGCACCGGGCCTTCGTCGTGGTCACGGCCACCCGCGGGTCCAAGTGGGAGTTCCGCATCGACGAGATCGCGCCCAAGGGCGTCAAGCCCGCCCCCGACAAGATCCCGGCCCGGTCGACCACGACCGCCTGAGCATCGGCCCGCTGAGCATCGGCCCGCTGAGCATCGGGCCGGTGCCCGGTTTCCCTTTGCCCGCTTCCCCGGCGCGGGACCAACGCCCGCGGCCCATGAACCGCTAAGGTAGCTAAAACACCGGCGCTGCCACCCGCCCGCTCATCCCCGGCATCCACGGGAACGGCGGCGCGGAGCGTGCCCAGTGTGTTCGAAAAACCGACAACTGAAGGCACCTGCAGGAGGCGATAATCGCGCATGGCTGACACCCCCTACGCCCACCTGCACGTGCACACCGAGTACTCGATGCTTGACGGCGCCGCCCGGCTCAAGGACCTTTTCAAGGAGGTCGCGGCCAACGGCATGACGCACGTGGCGATGACCGACCACGGCAACATGTTCGGCGCGGCCGAGTTTCACCGGCAGGCCAAGGAGGCCGGGATCACCCCGGTCATCGGCATCGAGGCGTACGTGGCGCCCGAGCACCGCGGTAACAAGAACCGCGTCTTGTGGGGCCAGCCGCACCAGAAGCAAGACGACGTCTCCGCCTCCGGCTCCTACCTGCACAAGACGATCTGGGCCAGGAACAACGAGGGCCTGCATAACCTCTTCAAGCTCACCAGCCGCTCCTACGCTGAGGGCTGGCTGACCAAGTACGCCCGGATGGACAAGGAGATCATCGCCGAGCACGCGGCCGGCCTGATGGCCACCACCGGCTGCCCCTCCGGCGACGTGCAGACCCGGCTGCGCCTGGGCCAGGAGGCGGAAGCGCTCAAGGCCGCCGCCGAGTACCAGGACATCTTCGGCAAGGAGAACTACTTCCTCGAGCTGATGGACCACGGCCTTGAGATCGAGCGGCGCGTCCGCGACGGCCTGATCGAGATCAGCAGGAAGCTCGCCATCCCGCCGGTGGTCACCAACGACTCCCATTACAGCAGGGAATCGGACGCCCAGGCCCACGACCTGCTGCTGTGCATCCAGACCGGCAAGACCCTCGCCGACGCTGACCGCTTCAAGTTCGACGGCTCCGGCTACTACATCAAGTCGCCCGCGGAGATGTACGCGGTCCGCACCGACGACATCTGGCGCGAGGGCTGCCGCAACTCTCAGCTGCTCGTCGCCGACCGGGTCGACACGGCGGGCATGTTCGAGTTCGTCAACCTGATGCCCCGCTTCCCGATCCCGCCGGAGTTCGAGTCCGAGGACGCGCTGTTCGCCGCCGAGGTCTGGAAGGGCATGGCGAAGCGGTACCCCGACGGCATCGACGAAACCCGCCGCAAGCAGGCCGAGTACGAGATCTCGATCATCTGCCAGATGGGCTTCCCCGCCTACTTCCTGGTGGTCGCCGACTTCATCAACTGGGCGAAGACCAACGGCGTGGCGGTCGGCCCGGGCCGCGGCTCAGCGGCGGGCAGCATCGTCGCCTACGCGATGGGCATCACCGACCTCGACCCGCTCGTGCACGGCCTGATCTTCGAGCGGTTCCTCAACCCCGAGCGGATCTCGATGCCGGACATCGACATCGACTTCGACGAACGCGGGCGCGCCGACGTGATCCGCTACGTCACGCAGAAGTGGGGCTCGGACAAGGTAGCCCAGATCATCACCTACGGAACGATCAAGGCGAAGGCCGCCATCAAGGACTCCACCCGGGTCCTCGGCTTCCCCTACGCCCTCGGCGACCGCATCACCAAGGCGTTCCCCCCGGCGGTGATGGGCAAGGACATCCCGCTCAAGGGCATCTTCGACGAGGAGTACCCCCGCTACGGCGAGGCGGGCGACCTCCGCAACCTGTACAACACCGAGGCCGAGGTCAAGCAGATCATCGACACGGCCCAGGGCATCGAAGGCCTGATCCGCCAGCCCGGCGTGCACGCCGCCGGCGTGATCATGTCCGCCGAGCCGCTCACCGACCACATCCCGGTGTGGACAAGGCACCAGGACGGCGCGGTCATCACGCAGTTCGACTACCCGACCTGCGAGGGCCTGGGGCTACTCAAGATGGACTTCCTCGGCCTGCGCAACCTGACGATCCTGGAGGACGCGCTGGCCGGCATCAAGGCGAACAAGGGCGTCGTCGTCGACCTCGAGCATCTGCCGATGGACGACAAGGAGACCTACGACCTGCTCGCCAGGGGCGACACGCTCGGGGTGTTCCAGCTTGAGGGCGGCCCCATGCGGGCGCTGCTCAGGTCGATGCGGCCGGACAGGTTCGACGACATCTCGGCCGTGAACGCCCTGTACCGGCCCGGCCCGATGGGCGCGAACGCGCACAACGACTACGCGGACCGCAAGATGGGGCGCAAGCCGGTCGTGCCGATTCATCCCGAGCTTGCCGAGCCGCTCGCCGACATACTCGACGACACCTACGGCGTGATCGTCTATCAGGAGCAGGTGCTGCTCATCGCGCAGAAACTGGCCGGGTACTCCGTCGGCAAGGCAGACCTGCTGCGCAAGGCGATGGGCAAGAAGAAGAAGGAGATCCTGGAGAAGGAGTTCGAGCCGTTCGCGGGCGGGATGCGCGCCAACGGCTACTCAGAAGGAGCGATCAAGGCGATCTGGGACATTCTCGTCCCCTTCTCCGACTACGCCTTCAACAAGGCGCATACCGCCAGCTACGGCCTGGTCGCCTACTGGACCGCCTATCTCAAGGCCAAGTTCCCCGCCGAGTACATGGCCGCGCTGCTCACCTCGGTCGCCGGTGACAAGGACAAGTCGGCGCTGTACCTGAGCGAGTGCCGCCGGATGGGCATCCGCGTGCTCCCGCCCGACGTGAATGCCTCGAACGCGATCTTTACCCCGGTCGGCAAGGACATCAGGTTCGGCATGGCGGCGGTGCGCAACGTCGGCGCCGCCGTGGTCGAGTCGATCGTGGCGGCTCGCACGGCGAAGGGCGCGTTCACGAGTTTCGCCGACTTCCTGCGCAAGGTCCCGGTCAACGTCTGCAACAAGCGCGTGGTCGAGTCACTGGTCAAGGCAGGCGCCTTCGACTCGCTCGGGCATCCTCGCCGCGGCCTGATCATGATCCACGAGCAGGCCGTCGACTCGGTCATCGGCATCAAGCGCAACGAAGAGATCGGCATGTTCTCGCTTTTCGATGTCGACGACGAGGCCCAGCCTGACATCGCGTTCGATATTCCAGTGCCAGAAGGCGAGTGGGAGAAGTCGACGCTGCTCGGATTCGAGCGGGAAATGCTCGGCCTGTACGTCTCCGATCACCCCTTGCTCGGCCTTGAGCACGCACTGGCGGCGGAGACGGACTGCTCGGTGGCGCAACTGCTGAGTTCCGCCGACGACCCGCCAGAGCGCAGTTCCCCGCGCGGTGACCGTGACGGTCAGGTGGTCACCCTTGGCGGCATCCTGTCCGGCGTCACCCGCAAAGTGACCAGGCAGGGCGCGACCTGGGCCACGACCACGCTTGAAGACCTCGAGGGCGCTATCGAGGTGCTGTTCTTCCCCGCCACCTACCAGCAGGCCATGCCCTTGGTCGTAGAGGACGCGATCGTCATCGTCAAGGGCAGGCTGGACCGGCGCGAGGATGTTCCCAAGCTGGTGGCGATGGAGGTGAGACCGGCGGAGTTGCCCGTCGACGGCGTCGGCCCTTTCGTGGTTTCGATGCTTGAGGCCCGCTGCGTGCCGGACATGGTGGACAGGCTGCGCGAGGTGCTGCGCACCCATCCAGGTCCTACTGACGTCCATTTGCGGCTGCAGACCGGCAAGCGCACCAAGGTCATCAGGCTCGACGATAAGCTCAGGGTCCGGCCCTCGCCGTCTTTGGTCGCCGACCTGAAGCAGTTGCTCGGCCCCGCGTGCCTGGGCTGATGCCTCAGACGGCGAGTTCGCTAGACTTTGAGCAGGTGAGCCGGGAAGCCTGGTCGGCATAGACGACTTCTGGAGGCGCGGATGCCGGCTTGGCGCAGGCTTGACTCAGAGTCCCTGCGCGAGGAGTTGCGCACGAACCTCTGGCTCGTCCCAGTACTCGAGGTCATCGTCGCGCTCATCTTGTTCGCGGTCACCTACGCGCTTGACCGGGCCGCGTTCGACGGCGCGTTCCGCTATCCGTCCTGGGCCATCAGCGGGTCGGCGGACGCCGCCAGGCAGATCCTGACCACGATCGCGGCGGCCATCATCACGGTCGTCGGCGTCGTGTTCTCGATCGTGATCGTCGCGCTGACGCTGGTCTCGACCCAGTTCGGGCCAAGGATGCTGCGCAACTTCATCAGGGACCCTGGCACTCAGCTAACGCTTGGCACCTTCGTGGCGACCTTCGTGTACTCGATCGCCGCGCTCGGCTCGATCGGCCAGGAGAGCGGCGGCAACTTCGTGCCGCACATCTCGATCACCGTGACCCTCGCCCTGATGGTCGTTGACCTGGGCGTCTTGATCTACTTCATCAACCACATAGTTACCCAGATCCAGCTTCCTCAGGTCATCGCCGGCATCGCCGGGGACCTGGCGCGGGCGATAGAAACCCAGGCGGGCAACGCGGCCGCCACCAAGGCCGCGCCTAGTGCCACCGCGACGCTGGCCGGGCTTGGCGGCAACGGCGGCTTCGTGGCCGCCCCTCGCAGCGGCTACCTTCAGTCCATCGACCGGCGCACGCTCACCAGGATCGCCTCGAACGCAGACGTCGTGATCCAGATGATGTACCGTCCGGGGCATTTCCTGGTGCAGGGCTATCCTTACGCGACGGTCTGGCCGGCCGGGCGTGCTGACGCCGTGGCGCGTGAGCTGTCCAGGTCCCATGTCACCGGTCCGCATCGCACCCTGGCGCAGGACGTCTCCTTCGGGCTCGACCAACTGGTAGAGATCGCGCTGCGGGCGCTCTCGCCCGCGGTCAATGACACGTTCACGGCGATGACCTGCATTGACTGGATAGGAGACAGCTTGTCCAAAGTGACAGGCAACTGGCAGCCGCGCCATGTCTACTGTGACGCGGGCGGCCGGGTCAGGGTTATCACCACTGAGCCCGGCTACGAGCGGCTGGTCGAGCGGTCGTTCGAGAAGATACGCCAGGCGGGCAGGGGCATGCCGGCGATCATGATCAGGCAACTCGACGCCCTGACCAGGATCATGCAGCGCACGGACACTCCGGCGGTGCGTGCCTTCATCGCGAGCCAGGCGGCGATGATCGACCGGCTGGCGGCGGCGAGCGTGGACGAGGAGTCCGACCTGGCCGACGTCCGCGCCGCCTACCAGGCCGTGCTCAACGCTGATCTGACCCAGGCGGCCCTGGACCGCCCGGCGATCACATGAAGCCAGATTTGATCAGTCGGGTGCGCGCCGGCCAGGCGGCCGCGTCACGTACGCTGTTCGGCGACATGTCGAAGACAAGCGAAGGTTCTTCTGCCTATTCCCATGGCGGCCTGATGGCGGCTCCGTGGCCGCCCAGGGCCGCCGGCGGTGGCGCATTCATTGCCGCTGGCGCGACGCTGCTCGGCTGCCTACTCACCGGACTGGCCGGCGGGCTGGTCTGGAGCGCAGTCGCACCCAAGCCCGTGTACGTGGTGTCTAGCCAGGGTTCTGCCTATGTCGTGAATCCTGAGACGTCCGCGTTCATCACCGGCGACCTGTCTTACTGCCTGATCGGGGTCGTCGGCGGCCTGATCATCGGCATCGCTGCCTACATGCTTGCGATCCGCAAGTACGGACCGGTGCCGATGGTCGCCGTCGCAGGCGGCAGCGTGCTCGCCGGACTCCTGGCCCGCTGGATCGGGCAGGATCTGGGTCTTGGCCAGTTCAACAGCCAGCTAGCGGCCAGCCGGATCGGCACCCTGCTGCATGCGCCGCCGGTGCTTGGTGCCAACGGACCGCAGATACTCTGGCCGGCGGTCGTCTTCTGGCCGCTGGCAGCGTGCGCGGTGCCCGCGGGAATCCTGCTGTTCGCCGCCTGGCGTGGCCGGTCGAGCCGAGAAGTCGCCGTGCCGCACTGGCCGACCTGAAAGACCCGCGATCACCTGCGGTCCCGGCCGGCGATCACGCCGCAAGTCCTGTTGAGTTTTCTCGCAGAATCAGCCGCGTTCACCGAGTCGTCACCGGGGGAGGGTTGGCTTGGCCGATGAGCACAGTGGTAGTGGTCGGCGGCGGGATTCTCGGCTTGATGCACGCGATCGAGGGCAGGCGCCGCGGTTACCAGGTCGTGCATCTAGAACGTGAGGCAGGTACCCGTGGCGCGAGCGTGCGCAACTTCGGGCTGATCTGGGTGAGCGGCCGGGCGGCCGGGGCCGAGCTCGACCTTGCCTTGCAGGCCAGGCGCCGCTGGGCCGAGATCGCGGCCGAGGTGGCGGGCACCGGTTTCCGGCCGCATCCTTCGCTGACGCTCGCGGCGGACGACTTCGAGCTGGCCGTGCTCAAGCAGGCGGCCTGCCTGCCTGACGCACGGCGGCGCGGTTTCGAGTTGCTCGATCCGGCGGCCGTGCGTGCGCTTAATCCCGCGTTGCGCGGGGAGTTCGCCGGCGGCCTGCTCGGCGGGCTCGACGCGATCGTGGAACCCGGGGAGGTGCCCGCAGCGATCAGGAGGTACCTGCAGGCCGGGCCTGGCTACCTGTGGCTGCCTGGCCGCGAGGCGGTTGATCTCCGCGCCGGCGCGGTGCGTGATCACACCGGAGAGTGGCACGCCGGTGATCTCGTAGTGCTCTGCACGGGAGCCAGTCACACCGGAATCGCGGGCCCTCACCTGGCCGGCTATACCGAACCTCCGGTCAGGCGAGTAAGGCTGCAGATGCTCGCGACCGAGCCGTTCAGCGGCCACCTCACCACGTCGGTGGCTGACGGGGACTCGCTGCGCTACTACCCCGCCTATGACCTGCCCGCCAGGCTCGGGCTGCCGGCGCAGGGTACGGTAGCCGCGGCCGCGGCCGCGCAGTTGCTGCTCGTGCAGCGGCTTGACGGCTCGCTCACGATCGGCGATACGCACAGCTACGCCGAGCCGTTCCCCTTCGACGTGGCTGAACCGCCCTATCAGCACCTGATCGGTCAGGCGTCGCGGCTGCTCGGGTGCGAACTGCCGCCGGTGCGGTTGCGGTGGGCGGGTGTATACAGCCAGGTCACCGGAGCCGAGCTGTACCACAGGTCAACCGTCACCGACGACGTGGTGCTGGTAACCGGTCCTGGCGGCGCCGGCCTGACCTGTTCGCCCGCTATCGCGGAGGAGACCTTCACATGACCAGAATCAAGATCGCCTGCCTCGACATGGCGGGTACCACCATCTGCGACGAGGGCAGCGTGGACGCCGCGTTCTCCGCCGCGCTCGACCGCTTCGGGCTGCGTCCAGGTGCACGGGGCTACGAGCAGGCTGCCCAGATCGTGCACGAGACGATGGGCCAGTCCAAGATCGACGTATTCCGCCGGATACTTGACCAGGAGACCGACGCGCAGGAAGCGAACAGCGTCTTTGAGCTGCAGTACGCGCATGCCGTGCGCGCCGGGGAGGTCAGGCCTGTCGTCGGAGCCGCCGAGACGCTCGCGGCTCTGCGAGCCGGGGGGATCAGGGTATGCCTGGCCACCGGATTTTCCCCGGCTACCAGGGATGCCGTGCTCGACGCGCTCGGCTGGCGGCCGCTGATCGACCTGGCGTTGTCACCGGCGGACGCCGGGCGCGGCAGGCCCTGGCCAGATCTGCCGCTGACCGCGCTGCTCAAGCTTGGCGGCGGCGCGGTGAGCGAACTCGCAGTGGCCGGCGACACCGCGAGCGACGTCGAGTGCGGGCTGCGGGCAGGGGCAGGAGTGGTCGCCGGGGTGCTCACCGGCGCAGGGAGCAGGGAAGAGCTGGCAGCGGCCGGCGCACCGCACATCATCGACTCGATCGCCGGCCTGCTGCCGGTCGTCGGCCTTGGGCGCTGAGCGGACGGCCAGGCGAGCGCGCTGCCACAGCGAGGCTCATGCTGCGCCGCCGCGGCTGGCGAGGGTGTAGTGGACCTCGAGGTGGTCGGCGGCACGGTTCGCGGTGATGGTCACGCTGTCCCCGGCCAGCAGCGCGTGGTCGTCGACGATAGCCAGGCCGGCCGAGGTGAAGCTGACCTGATGGCTGCGCAGTGCCGGGCTGGCCGCTGGCCGGCCGAGGTCATGAGCGTCGTTCGCGCTGAGAGTCACGGTGGTGACGGTTTCGCTGGTCCGGCTGACCGGGTGGCCATGCTCGGCCAGGACGGTGTAAAGACCACGGCGGCACAGGTCGGCGAGGTCCAGGGCAGCGGCCAGCCTGGCAGGCAGGAAGGACGTCTGGACGATGACAGGCAGGCCGTCGGCCAGCCGCAGCCGGCGCAGCCTGAGTACCTCTCCGGCCGCGCCGAGGCGGGCATCGATGTCGTCGGGCGCCGCGACGGTCGCCGCGGCGAGCAGCCTGGTGGTGATCCGCGCGCCCTGGGCGGCGAGGTCGGCGGCGAAGCTGCGCAGGTGGCCGAGGCCGTAGGCGTATCCGGCGGCCACGTAGGTGCCGCTGCCGTGGCGGGTGTCGATGAGCCCGTCGCCGGCGAGCAACCCCAGCGCCTGCCGCATCGTCATGATGGAGACCCCGAACTCATCAGCCAGTTCGCGCTGGGAGGGCAGTTGACTGCCTGCCTGCCATCGGCCGCTGGTGATCAGGTCCCGCAGCGCGCCGTGGATGCGCAGGTACTTCGGCTGCCTGTCATCGGCCGTCCGCCTGGCGGCGCTCACGAACTGACCTGGTCGAGCGCGGTGCGCAGCGCGGCCACGTCGCGACCGATGCTGGCGCTGTCCGCGCCGTCAAGTACGCGGCGCATTAGCGCGGACGCGACGATGACGCCGTCGGCGTGGCTGGCCGCGGCGGCGGCACGGCCAGGGGTGTCGATACCGAAACCGGTCAGTACCGGCGAATGGCTGTGAAGGCGGGCGCGGGCGGACACCGCCCAGCGATCGGCGTCCGTGCCCTCGTGCGGGCTGCCCGTGGTGGCCATGACGCTCATGACATACAAGAATCCGCGCGTACGCCTGGCGATGAGCTTCATCTGCTCAGGTCCGGTGGCGGGAGTGACCATCAAGATGGCGTCCAGGCCGGCCCGCCCGGCCGCCTGGAGATAGTCGTCGGCTTCGGCCGCCGGCAGGTCAGGGATGATCACTCCGCTGAGCCCTGCGTCCGCTAGCTGGCGGCAGAACGCGGCCAGGCCGCGGGAGTAGGCGTGGTTGGCGTAGGTCATCGCGATGAGCGGGACCCCATCTCCTGCAACGGTGCTGAGCTGGTGCAGGATGCCCGCCACGCTGGCGCCGCGGCTGAGCGCGGTGGTGCAGGCTTGCTGGATGGTGCGGCCGTCGAGCACGGGATCGGAGAACGGCAGGCCGATCTCGATCGCGTCCGCGCCTGCGTCGGCCATGGCGGCCAGCAGGTCAGTCCAGTCGTCGCGGACTCCGCCGGTTACGTAGGTGACGAGGCTCGGCCGGCCGGCGGCGCGAGCCTCGCGCAGCGCGGTCTCAACGGCGGCCACGGAGGAACTCCCTCATGGTGGCGGCGTCCTTGTCACCGCGGCCGGACATGGTGATGAGTACCGTCGCGCCGCCGGCCAGGTCTTTGGCGAGCGCGGCGCGGTGCACCCAGGCCAGGGCGTGAGCCGACTCGAGCGCGGGCAGGATGCCCTCGGTCCTGGCACACAATTCGGCTGCGGCCACCGCCTCCTCGTCGGTCGCGGTGTGATACTCGGCGCGTCCTGACTCGGCGAGCCAGGCATGCTCAGGGCCGACGCCCGGGTAGTCGAGCCCGGCGGAAATCGAGTGCGCCTGCCTGATCTGGCCGTCGTCGTCTTGCAGGAACCAGGATAGTGCGCCGTGCAGCACGCCGGTGCGCCCGTCGGTCAGCGCTGCCCCGCCCGCAGCCTCCACGCCGACCAGCCTCGCCTGGGTGCCGGCGAAGCCGGCGAAGGTCCCTGCCGCATTGGATCCGCCGCCTACGCAGGCGACGACGACGTCAGGTGCAGCAACGGCAAGCAGTTCCGCGCACTGGGCGCGCGCCTCGTCACCGATGACCCGCTGGAATTCCCGAACCAGCCAGGGATAGGGGTGCGGGCCGAGCACCGATCCGATGCAGTAGTGCGTGGAGTCCACGGCGGTTACCCAGTGCCGCAGCGCCTCGCTGGTCGCGTCCTTGAGCGTGCGCGCCCCGGCGGTGACCGGCACGACGGTCGCCCCGAGCAACTCCATCCTGAACACGTTGAGCTCTTGCCGCGCGACGTCCTTCGCGCCCATGTACACGGTGCAGCCAAGGCCCAGGTGCGCGGCTACCGTCGCGGTGGCGACCCCGTGCTGGCCAGCGCCGGTCTCGGCGACCAGTGCGGTCTTGCCGATCCGCTTCGCCAGCAGCCCTTGGCCAATCGCGTTGTTGATCTTATGGCTGCCGGTGTGGGCGAGATCTTCGCGTTTGAGCAGCACCCGTACTCCAAGCACCTCGGACAGGCGGGCCGCCTCGGTCACCGGGGTCGGCCGGCCAGCATAGGAGCGCTGCAGCCCGGCCAGCGCGGCAAGGAAGTCCGCATCCGCCATGGCCGCGCGGAAAGCCGACGCAAGCTGCTCGCACGCAGGCACGAGCGCCTCGGGGACGAAACACCCGCCGAATGACCCGAACCAGCCGCGTGGCCCTGGGTCGTCCATCGCGGCCATCACATCTCCTTCTTCTAGTCTTCTAGAAGAGTAACATGTCGCGATGCACTGCAGCGCCGCAGCTGCGTTAGCGCTAGCGGCCTGGCGGCTTGCGGGTGGCCGGGGCCGGGCTCTGGCGGCGTGGCCAGTCGACGGGGAGCACGACATTGCGGTCGGCGGCTGACCCGGCTCCGGCTCCGCCTTCCGCCGTGATCGTTTCCCTGAGCTGCCAGTCGTTGGCGGCCAGTTCCCTGCCAAGTGCGGCGAGATCCTCAGGTGCGCCAGAGCCTTTGAACCGCGCGGGTCCGGCGCTGTCGATGACGGTGCAGCACAGCGCGAGGCCGGTCCCGGTTTCCAGCAACTCGATGATCCTGGCTTGCTGCGGCCAGTCGACATGGGACGCCGTCGTGATCTGCCAGAAGCCGCCAGCCGTGCCCTCGTCGAACACGGGGGTGACCGAGTGCACGTGGGTGTGGCCATTGACCCAGGCGATCACGCACGGGTGCGAAAGCAGCAGGTCGCGCACCTCCGCCGCCAGGACACGGCGGTCCTCTCCTGGTGGCCGGTAGTCATTGATCATCGTTTCCAGCGGGTGGTGGCTGAAGATGATCACGGGCCGGCCCGCGCTCGCGGTCAGTTCCGCCGCGAGCCAGCCGAACTGGGTCTCGTCCAGCGATCCTTGCCAGCCGCCGTGCGGGTTCACCGTGTCGATCACGACGCACCTGACCGTGCCCCAGTCGAACGAGTAGTAGGCAGTGCCCTGATCCGCGTTGCGCTGGCTGTAACCGTGCCCGACCGGCGCGCCTGAGGTGCGGAAGTGTTCTCTGACGTGGAGCTGCCTGGTGACCGGCGCCCGGCCGGCGTCGGCAGTGATGGCCAGGTGCTTGCCTCGGCTGAGTTCAAGCAGCGCTTCCGCGTTGGCCGAGTCGAATTGCGCCACCGCTTCCGCCGCGTCAAGATCCTGCGGCGGGCTGACGTACTTGATGTTTCCTGTGGGGAAGTCCCGCAGCCACCCAGTCGCCGGGACGGTGCCTTGCATCATGTTGTCGTGATTGCCGTGCACGGCATACCAGGGCATGCCGACGCCGGTCGCGGTGAACGGGCGCCGTATCGCCGTAAGCAGGCCGGGCACCTGCGGGAAGCCGTACCTGGCCCGCGGCAGGTCCTCGACGCCGCCCTCCGGGTGCCAGTACCTGTCGTCCTCGACGGCGGGGGCGGCTACTCCCTCATACCGGTCTAGATCTCCCGAGTCGGGCAGCACTCGCTCGCCGTCGAGCAAGTCGATATACCCGCGCAGTTCGTTGCGCTGGCAGTTGTCCGTTGCATCGCCAGTGACGATCGTGAAGTCGACGGAAGCGTTGCTGCACGGCCCGCGCCCGATGGCTCGCAAGGACCTGACCATGGCCTCGGCGACCTGATAGGTGAGCAGTTCCTGAGCGCGGTAGCAGCCCACGATTCCGACCTCGGCGCGGTACGGCGAGTCCGGATCAGAGTAGCGATCGAACATCTCTGCCCTGGCCGGCGACTGATGATCCATCACGTGCGTGTCCGACAAATGCGCCATCACGAGCAGCGGGCGGGCGGACCTTCGCCATCCCGGCCGCAAGCTGGCACCGGCCAGGTCGGTTCTGACCTGGTGAGACTCGCCTTCGACGCTGATCAGCGGACGGTAGCCGCCCTCGGCCGGCTGACCGGGCACTAGCCGGCTGCGGTCGGTGTTCATCGGGTGCTCATGGCCGCGCGGCCACCAGTACCGCGTCTTCGGCAGGCAGGCTCACCTGCACCGACGCACCGGGGGTGAAATCGCCGGCGTGCGCGCTCGGATGGTCGACCTTGACCGCGACCGCACCACAAAGCCGGACTCCGATCCTGCTGACCGACCCGAGGAACGCGCGGTCGGTCACGATGCCGTTGCCGCCCGGCTGCGCCTTGATCCGCAGCCCCTCCGGCCTGACCAGCACGTCCACGTCGCCGGCCAGTCCGTCGGCGGCACCCGCGCGCACGGTGAGCACCGAGTCGAGCACGGCGACATCTCGCGCGCTGGTGAGCGTTCCCGGCAGCCGGTTCATCGTGCCGACGAACTCGGCGACGAAGGCCGTCCTCGGATTGGCGTACAACTGGTCGGGCACGTCGACCTGCTCGAACTTGCCGCTGCGCATGACGCCGACCCGGTCGGCCATGGAAAGCGCCTCTTCCTGGTCGTGCGTTACGAAAAGCGTGGTGATTCCGAGGCGCTGCTGCAGCCCCTTGATCTGCTCGCGAAGCTGCAGTCGCACCTTGGCGTCGAGCGCGGAAAGCGGCTCGTCGAGCAAGAGCACCTGCGGTTCGATGGCCAGCGCTCGGGCTAGCGCGACGCGCTGCTGCTGTCCGCCTGACAGCTGATGCGGATACTGCCTGGCCTGGTCAGTGAGGCCGACCATGTCGAGCAGTTCGAGCGCACGCCGGTGGCGGTCTGGCCCGCGGAGCTTGCGCAGTCGCAGGCCGAAGGCCACGTTGTCGATGGCAGGCATGTTCGGGAACAGGCTGTAGCTCTGGAAAACCATGCCCATGTCGCGCTTGGCCGCAGGCATTGCCGATATGTCGCTGCCATCGACAAGCACGGAGCCGGAGTCCGCAGTCTCGAAGCCAGCGACGATCCGGAGCGCGGTCGTCTTGCCGCACCCAGATGGCCCGAGCAGGGCAACGAATTCACCAGGCTGAATGTCGAGCGAGAGGCCGTCGAGCGCTCGTGTCGTGCCGAACGTCCTGTACAGGCCGCGCAGCGTCAGCGACAGGCCAGCGGAATCGCGGTCGGCGCCTCCTGGACGGCCGCTCCCTCGTCCCTTGATGCCGCCGCCCTTGAGCACACCGCCCCTGGTGGCGCCGCCCGCGACGGCGCCGGCCGTCTTGTCGCCCGTGGTGGTGTCCGGAGTCATCGTGAATCTCCTGTTTCTTGCCTGCCTACCGTGAATAGTGTCACTTCAGCACCGCCGCGTCGTCGTGAGCTCTGGCTCGCGACGGTCACGATCGCCATCAAGAGCACCCAGGTGACGAACAGGGCGAGCAGCGACGCGGCCGTCGAGACCGGCCCGCTGTCCTGCGAGAAGAGCACGATCCAGACCGGGAACGTCTGGTAAAGGTCAAGGCTCGCCATCGTGTACTCGCCGAGCACCAGGGCGACGGTGAGAACGATGGCGGAGAGCAGCGCGGTGCGCAGGTTAGGCACGACCACGCGCCACAATGTGGTCAGCCAGTTCGCGCCGAGCGAGCTCGAGGCTTCGAACAGGGTCCTGAGGTCAAGCGCGCGCAACCCGGTGTCGATGGACCGGTAGGCGAACGGCATCGCCAGGATCACGTATTCGAGTGCCAGCAGGTCCGGCGTTGCCTTCAGGCTGGCCGGCGCGACCTGGAGTACCCCGATGATCAGCACGATCGGCGGGATCACGATCGGCAAGATGGTGACGACCTCAAGCACCCGGCGCAGCCTCGGCAGGCGCAGGTGCACGTAGACCGTGGTCGGCACCATCAGCACCAGGGTCAGCACGGTAGTGATGACGGCCAGTCTGACCGACAGCCCGAGCGCGGAAGAAAAGCCGCTCTGATGCGCCACCTGGCCGAATGCCTTGACCCCCGCGAATTTCAGCGCCGCATAGAGCGGAGTGAGGAAATACAGGCCGGCCAGCGACAGGATGAGCCAGCGCCACACCGGGAAACGCCGGTGCCGCCTGCCCCGGTGCCGCGGCACCGGGGCACTGGACTGGGCGATCTCGGTTAGCGCAGCCACTTCGCCGCCCTCCGCTGCAGCATCGTGTAGACGATCATGACAACGGCGATGACCGCCACCATGCCGAGGCCGAGTGCCTTGCCGACGTTCTGCTGGCCGGCGATCACATTGCCGTTGAGGAAGGACCCGATCTGGATCGAGGTAAGCGGCAGCGCGCCGGCGGTCATGGCGTCAGCGGTCGCATAGGCGGAGAACGAACTGCCGAAAAGCAGCAGCACGCAGCCGAGGAAAGGCGGGAACAGCACGGGACAGCCGATGTAGCGCCAGTAGTGCCAGCTGCTCGCCCCGAGGTTGCTTGCCGCTTCTCGCCACGCGGGCCGCAGTCCTTCGAGCGCGGGCAGGATGACAAGCACCATGAGCGGTATCTGGAAGTACATGTAGGCAAGCAGCACCCCGGTCAGCGTGAACAGCGAGAACGTGCCGGCATAGATGTTGATGCCCAGGTCGTTCAGCCAGCCGGTGACTATGCCCGTCGTACCGAGCGAGGCGATGAACAAGAAGGCGAGCGGCACCCCGCCGAAGTTGGCGAAGACACCGGCCGCGGTGATCGCGACCCGCCGCAGCACCGCGCCAGGACCGTTCTTGGCAGTATGGATCGCGTAGGCGATCAGGAAGCCGATGAAGCCGGGAATGACCGCGGCAAGCACGGAAAGCTTGATGCTCGTCTCGAAGCCGTTCAGGTAGATGCCGTGGACCGCGATGTCGATATTGCTGAGCGTGAAGCTCCCGTTATCGGCGTTCTCGAAGGCGCCGATGCCGATGGCCAGGCTCGGCACCAGCAGGCCGAGGATCACGTATACCGAGAACGGCGCGATGCCGAGCAGCCTCGCTCCCGTGCTCAGCGCCGACTTCACCAGCGCCGGCTTGCCGGGGCCAGAGCCCGGCAGGCCGCGGGGCGCGGCCCCTGGATCAGAAGGGATACCAGGGGCCGACGCCATATCTGAATTCACCGGCATGGACCTAGCCGAGCACTTCCTTGGCCCAGTCCTGGGCAACCAGGTCCTCTGCCTTGGTGTTCTGCGCCTGGCTCGGGAAGGTCAGGGTGCCAGAAGGAGCCGGAGGCAGTGCATCGTAGGCAGCCTTGTTGACTGTCCCGTTGGCTACCATCGTGGGCAACTCGATCGGCCTGGCGTATCCCGCGAGCCAGAGGTTCTGGCCGGTGGTGCTGTAGAGGTACTCCTCCCACAGCCGCGCGGCGGCCGGGTTCGGCGCGTCCTTGTTGATCGCCTGGTCATAGTAGGCGGCGAAGGTGGCATCTGACGGGATAACGATCTTGAAGCCGGGGATGACCGCCTTCACCTCGGACGCCAGCAGGTAGTCCCACCAGATCAAGATTGGCGTTGAACCGTTCTGAACGGTGGTCGGGCCGCCGACGACCGGCTCGAAGTTGCCTTCCTTGTGCAGCTTGGCGAAGTAGTCGATGCCTGGCTTGATGTTGTCGAATGAGCCGCCGTTGGCCAGCGCCGCCGCGTAGACGGCGGCGAAAGCGGCGCCCGCCTCCGTCGGGTTGTCGTTGATGGCTACCTGGTTCTTGTAGATCGGCTTGAGCAGGTCCTTGAACGAGGTCGGGGGGACTTTCACCTTGGCCGGGTTGTAGCCGATGGCCACGTAGCCGCCGTAGTCCGCGTACCAGGTCGAGTCGGACGCCTTCGCGCTCGCGGGAATGTTGGCCCAGGTCGCCACCTTGTACGGGGCGAGCAGGCCCTCCTGGTCCGCCTTGATCGCGAACGCGGTGCCCATGTCGAGCACGTCGGGGGCACGGCTCTGGCCCTTCAGCGAGACCATCGCGTTGATTTCTTGCTGGCTGGAGCCCTCAGGGTTGGCATCGGTAATGTGGATGCCGTACTTTGCGGTGAAATCCTTCATGATGGTGCCGTAATTGGCCCAGTTTGCTGGCAGCGTGATGACGTTGAGCTGCCCTTCCTTCTTCGCCGCGGCAATCAGCGCCTTCATGCCACCGCAACTGGCGACAGTCACGCAGTCGGCCCAGTTGACGCCTTTAGAGCCGCCGCTGCCGCTCGAGCTATTCGAGCTGCTGCCGCACCCTGCCGCAAGCAGCATGCCGCTCAGCGCCAGCGCCGCGACGGCGAGAGTCCTCTTACTCCGCACTATTCCCCTCCGGCTGGGTTGAACCCTTGGTCGGAACTTGGTCAGAACGGAGCCATCGTTGCGGTACTTGGTGAATATCTCCTGGTCGCGGGGTTATGTCGCTGCTGCCGGCTAATGAAGGCTGCTGGAACGCGAAGCAAACATCGCGGCACCCACGATTCCGGCATCGTTGTGCAGGGTCGCGGGCACGACGGCGGCGCGCAGCGACAACTTGGGCAGGAACTTGCCTGCCTTCCTGCTGATGCCGCCGCCGATGATGATCAAATCGGGCCAGAGCAGTGCTTCCATCGTGTCCAGGTAGGTATCGAGCCTGCCTGCCCATTTGGACCAGCTGAGATCCTCGATCTCGCGGGAGTGCTCAGATGCCCGCTTCTCTGCGTCCTCGCCGTGGATCTGGATGTGCCCGAATTCGGTGTTCGGTACCAGGATGCCGTGATAGAACAGCGCACTGCCGATGCCGGTGCCCAGCGTGAGCATCAGCACGGTGCCCTGGTGGCCCTGGCCGGCCCCGAACGTGACTTCGGCGAGACCAGCGGCGTCGGCGTCGTTGACGACGCGAACGGGAACGCCGGCCACGTCGCGGAAGAACTCGGCCGCGTCTGACCCGACCCAGCTCGGGTCCAGGTTGGGTGCGGTCCTGATCACGCCGTCGGTGACGACGCCGGGGAAGGTAATGCCGATCTGGCCGGTCCAGCCGAAATGCGAGACGAGTTGCTTGACGACCGACCCGACCGCGTCGGGTACCGGGGGATGAGGCGTGTCGATCTTGATCCGCTCGGCGGTCAGCTTCCCTTCTGCGACGTCAACAGTGGCCGCCTTTATTCCGGTGCCGCCGATATCGATGCCAAGTACGTCTGCCATAGCCGCCAAGAGCTCCTGTCTTGCCTCAGATTCCCCAACGTGCGGACTTTAGCGCCGCTACATCCGCCTCCGCGCCATCTAGCCTGACCGCGGCCGCGCTTGTCCGGCCGAACGTCCACATGAGCAACTCGGCAGGTGCGCCGATCACCGTGACCATCGGCGTCCTCGGCCGCACCGTCATCCGCACAGCGCGATGCTCATCGGCTTGCGGCCTGATGTCGTCCCTGGCGAACTCGATGCCGACGGGCACTTTCCGCAGCATCAGCCTGGCCTGGGAGAGCAGGCCCCAGATCGCATCGGTCATGCCTTCGCCTAGGTCACGCGGGTGCCAGTCGGGCTGGCCGCGCCTGACGTCCTCGTGGTGCACGAAGTATTCGGCGAAGTTGGCTTTGCCGTCGACACCAGGAATACCGAACAGGGAAAGCCGCGGCGGTCCGGTCCTGATCGTTTCCACCAGCATTGGATACGGCACGCGGGCGGACAGTTTTTGCTGCGCCCGAGCCGTATACCTGGCCATTGGACCGCCGAGAATCCCGACTGCCGCATCCGGCCTGTGCTCGCGAAGCACGAGGTGCGAGGCTAGATCACTGGTTCGCCAGCCCTCGCAGAGCGTCGGCGCGTCAGGACCTGTCTTATCGAGCAGTGCACACAAAGCAAGGCGCTCATCTCGGGCATAAGTCACTACCCGATAGTAGGGCAACAACGTCGCGGAAGCCTGGCCAGTCCGGAGAGTCCCCTGGCGTGCACCGCCTTTGTGACTAAATCTGGCGGTCGGGGCGAGTAGCGTTCACGGTGAGGCACGGGGAGGACTATTGACTGGCAGCGGGAAGGCACAGGGGGCGACTCCGATGCCGCGACAGCAAACAGGGTCGCGGCCGAGGGGCGGCAGGCGGGAGCTTGCCATGCTGCTGCTTGCCTGGGCGGCTGGCGCCTGCGTCGTGCTGCTCGCGGCCAGGCAGGAGTTCGCCAGGGTCGAGGTGATGCCACTGCACCCGCTCCCCGTCACCATTACCAAGGTCAGCGGTCAGGACCTGCTGCCTGCCTTGTCGGCGCTGGCGCTAGCGGCACTGGCGGCCATGGCGGCGGTGCTCGCCACCAGAGGGCTGATGCGCCGTGTCACCGGCCTGATCGCGGTACTGCTCGGAGCCGGGATGGCCGTCACAGCGCTCGGGCGGATGAGCAAGGCATCGGTGCTTGCGGCGGTGACGCACGCCAGCGTGTCTTCTGGCGGAGCCGGGGCTTCCAACGTGCCGGGATCGACGACCACTGGTACCGATCCTGGCCTGTCGGCCGGTGCGCTGGCCGGCTTCCCAAGCCACGTGCTTTTCACCGGGTCAGGGTGGCGGGCGCTCGCCGTGGCAGGTGCCGTGATCGTGATGTGCGCCGGCGCCGCGGTAGTCGTGCGCGCCGCCAGCCTCCCTGCCATGTCAAGCAGATACGAGCGGGCCGCCCAGCGGCCGGTCAAGCTGACGGTTGCCGACGCCGTGCAGACCGCCAGGTCAAACGTCAGTTCAGGCGGTCAGCGTGCATTGCCGCAGTCAGGAAATGCGGCCCGTCTGTGGGAGTCGCTTTCTGCCGGAGCGGATCCCACTGCCGGGTCTTTTGATGATTGACGCGGCGTAAGGTGATCTGGCTTGATTCGGCGACCGCCGGCGCAGGGGCGGCGGCTGGACATGAAACCAGCCTGGGTACGATCGTGGGCGCAAGCATCCCACCCCGAGGGGGCAGCAGGCCACGTGAGCGTTCTCGACGACATCCTCGTGGATGTGCGCGCCGACCTGGCGGCGCGGCAGCAGGACGCCCCACTTGAGACGCTGAAGGAAGCGGCCAGCCGGGCGCCTTCGCCCCGCGACGTGATGGCCGCGCTGCGCACCGAGGGCGTCGCCGTTATCGCGGAGGTGAAGCGGGCCAGCCCGTCCAAGGGCGCGCTCGCGGCAATCGCCGATCCTGCCGCGCTGGCCACCGACTACGAAGCCGGGGGCGCCCGTGTCATCAGCGTGCTGACCGAGTCCAGGCGGTTCGGCGGCAGCCTGGAGGACCTGGCTGCGGTCAGGGACGCGGTGAACGTGCCGGTACTGCGCAAGGACTTCATCGTCAGCTCATACCAGCTATGGGAGGCACGGGCATACGGCGCGGACCTGGTGCTGCTCATCGTGGCCGCGCTCGCGCAGAACGCGCTGGTCTCGCTGGTCGAACGTGCTCGGTCGATTGGCCTGGTGCCGCTCGTCGAGGTTCATGCCCAGGCCGAGCTTGACCGGGCGCTCGCCGCGGGTGCCGATGTGATCGGGGTAAATGCCCGCGATCTGGCCACCTTGGAGGTCGACAGGTCGGTCTTCGCCCGGCTGGCGCCGCGCATGCCCGATGATGTCATCAAGATCGCGGAGTCTGGCGTCCGAGGCCCGCATGACTTGCTCGCTTATGCGGCGTGCGGTGCTGATGGCGTGCTGGTGGGGGAAAGCCTGGTAGTGGGGAAGGACCCCAGAGCCGCGGTCGCGGATCTCGTCGCGGCCGGCTCGCATCCGGCCCTTCGCACCGACCGAGGAGGCAGTTCTTGACCACGACGCCGGCCCAGGAGGCACGGGGCCTCGAGGGACTCGGGCACTTCGGCCGTTTCGGCGGGCGCCTCGCCCCTGAGGCGCTGATGTCGGCGCTCGACGAGCTGACGACGGCCTATGAAGCAGCCAAGACCGACCGGCAGTTCCAGGCCGAGCTAGCCGCGCTGCTGCATGAGTACGCTTCGCGGCCGACCAGGCTGACTGAACTGCCCAGATTCGCCGAGCACGCTGGCGGCGGCCGCGTGTTCGCCAAGCGCGAGGACCTGGCCCACACCGGCTCGCACAAGATCAACAACGTGCTTGGCCAGGCGCTGCTGACCAAGAAGATGGGCAAGAGCAGGATCATCGCGGAGACCGGTGCCGGCCAGCACGGCGTGGCCACCGCCACCGCTGCGGCACTGCTCGGCCTGGACTGCGTCGTCTACATGGGCGCAGAGGACACCCGCAGGCAGGCACTTAACGTGGCCAGGATGCGCCTGCTCGGGGCGGAGGTAGTGCCGGTCACGATCGGCAGCCAGACACTCAAGGACGCCATCAACGAGACGTTCCGCGACTGGGTGGCGACCGTGGAGTACACGCATTACTGCATCGGCTCGGTGATGGGACCGCACCCGTTCCCGACCATGGTCAGGGACTTCCAGCGCATCATCGGAGTCGAGGCCAGGGAGCAGATACTTGCCAAGGCAGGGCGCTTGCCCGACGCCGTGATCGCCTGCGTTGGCGGCGGATCGAACGCCATGGGTGCCTTCCACGCCTTCATCGGTGATGAGGACGTACGCCTGATCGGCTGCGAGGCCGGCGGTGACGGCCTGGGCACCGGCAGGCATGCGGCCACGATCTCTGGCGGCTCACCAGGATTCATTCACGGCATGTACACCTACCTGATGCAGGACGGCGAAGGCCAGACCCTGCCGACGCACTCGATCTCGGCCGGGCTTGACTACCCGGGGGTCGGGCCGGAACATTCCTGGCTGCATGAGACCGGGCGGGCGAGTTACCGGCCGATCACCGACTCGCAGGCCATGGAGGCATTTTCGTTGCTCTGCCGCACCGAGGGGATCATCCCCGCGATCGAGTCGGCCCACGCGCTGGCCGGTGCACTCGAGGTGGGCCAGAACCTGGGCAAGGACGCGGTCATCGTCATCAGCTTGTCCGGCCGGGGCGACAAGGACGTGGATATCGCTGGCCGGTGGTTCGGCCATCTAGGCGAGGAGGCTGCCAAGTGACGCCGATGGCCGCCCAGGCGAGCAAGGTGGCTACGGCGTTCGAGACCGCTGCCGCGGCGAACCGTGCCGCCCTGATCGGCTACCTGCCAGCCGGATTCCCCTCGGTCGACGGCGCGATCGACGCGGCCGTGGCCATGGTGCGCAACGGCGCGGACATCGTGGAGATCGGCCTGCCTTATACCGATCCGCTCATGGACGGCCCGGTGATCCAGGAAGCCGTGCACCACGCTCTGCTTGGCGGCGTCCACGTCGGCGATGTTCTGCGCACCGTCGAAGCGGTAGCAGGCTCAGGCGCGGCGGTGCTTGTCATGACCTACTGGAACCCGGTCGACCACTACGGAGTCGAGGCGTTCGCGCGCGACCTGGCCAGCGCGGGCGGCAGCGGCCTGATCACGCCGGACTTGCCGCCGGAAGAGGCAGGCAGCTGGCTCGACGTGGCCAGGGAACACCGGCTTGACCCAGTCTTCCTGGTCGCTCCCAGCTCCCCTGACGAGCGGATCGCCCTGATCTCCTCGGTGTGTCGCGGCTTTGTCTACGCCGCCTCGGTCATGGGCGTGACCGGCGCGAGGACAAGCGTCGGCGCGGCAGCGTCAGGACTGGTCGCCAGGGTCAGGCAGCACACCACGCTCCCCGTCGCGGTCGGTCTCGGCGTCAGCACGGGTTCCCAGGCCAGCGAGGTGGCCAGCTTCGCCGACGGCGTGATTGTCGGCTCAGCGTTCGTCAAGCGACTGCTCGGCGCCGATGATCCCGCCTCCGGGGCGGAAAGCGTCGGCCGGCTTGCCGCCGAGCTAGCCGCAGGCGTACGCCGCTAGCCCCGCTGGCCTTACCCCGCTGGCCTTACCCCCGCTGCGTCACGACGTGGGGTGCCTGGGGCGACGGGGTACGGGGCGGGAGGCGTGCGGACTGGCTGAGTTGTCAAGACGGGCATCTGGGGTCTGACGCGAGGCTTGTGGTCATCCAGGCGGGCCGGTGACGTGAGTGAAACGCAGAATTTACCTGACGGTAACGGACTGTCACGGTTGGTATGATGGGATGGTTGGGCTGATCTGAACACCGTGCTCCGGCGCAGGTCAGGCCAACTGCTTGGCGGCCCAGCGGGTTGTCCTAGCGGGTTTGCGTTACTTGAATTAGCGGTACGGCGTTACCTGCCGGTGCCACGGCACCTGGCAGCGCCCACGAAGTGGGCATGGTTGGCAGGGCCAATGTTGTCCCTCCGTTTCCGCTGGAGTGCGTGCTTCGCGGTATTTGCCAGCACGGGCGGATGAGACGACAGGAGGGCGAATGCCCCTACCCGGAAACCAGGAAGCGATCTACCCAGGTGCCGCCGGCGCAGGCGGCCTCTACGACCCGGCCTACGAGCATGATGCGTGCGGCGTCGGCTTGATCGCCGACCTGACCGGCAAGCGGGGGCACGAGCCGGTCGCGCAGGCGCTGACCGTGCTTGCGAACCTCGATCACCGCGGCGCCAAGGGCGCAGACCCGCAGACCGGTGACGGCGCGGGGATCCTCACTCAGATTCCGGACGAGTTCTTCCGTGCGGTCTGCGACTTCGAGCTGCCGCCGGCCGGACGCTATGCGGCCGGAATCGCCTTCCTGCCTGCCGGTCAGGACCGTGCGGACATCGCGCGGATCGCCGGGGATGAGGGCCTTGAGGTACTTGGCTGGCGTGAAGTTCCGCACGACCAGAGCGCCTGCGGCGCAGGCGCGAGGGCCGTGCTGCCGCAGATCGCGCAGCTGTTCCTGACGTCGAAGACCGGCGAGTCCGGACTGGACCTCGACCGGCGTGCCTATTGCCTCAGGCAGCGCGCGGAGCACGAGACAGGCATCTACTTTGTCACGCTCTCCTGCGCCACCATCGGCTACAAGGGCATGCTCACCGCACCCGCGCTGGAGCGGTTCTACCCTGACCTGCTAGATCCCAGGTACTGCTCGTCCGTAGCGCTCGCGCACTCCAGGTTCTCGACGAACACCTTCCCTTCCTGGCCGCTTGCCCACCCGTTCCGCTATATCGCGCACAACGGCGAGATCAACACGGTCAGGGGCAACAGGAACTGGTGGCGGGCCCGCGAGGCCATGCTTGCGTGCGACCTGATTCCTGGCATCGAGCGGCTGCTGCCGGTTCTCGACCACAACCAGAGCGACTCAGCCAGCTTCGACGCATGCCTTGAACTGCTCTGCCTGACCGGCAGGTCGCTGCCGCACGCGGTGCTCATGATGATCCCGCAGGCATGGGAGAACGACACGAGCATGCCGGCAGGCCTGCGGGCGTTCTACCGGTTCCACGCCTCGCTCATGGAGCCTTGGGACGGCCCCGCGCTCATCGCGTTCACCGACGGCAAGCTGGCTGGCGCCGTGCTTGACAGGAACGGGCTGCGGCCGGGCAGGTACTGGGTGACCGACGACGGCCTGGTGGTGCTGGCCAGTGAGGTCGGCGTGCTTGACATCGACCCGGCCAAGGTCGTGCGCAAGGGCAGGCTCCAGCCGGGCAAGATCTTCCTGATCGACACAGAAGCCGGGCGGATCGTGGAAGACGAGGAGGTCAAGGCCGGGCTCGCGGCACAGCATCCCTACGATGACTGGCTGCACGCCGGGCTGCTGCATCTCGACGACCTGCCCGATAGGGACAGGGAGCTTCCCGGCAGTGCGGAACTCGCGACCCTTCAGCGCCTCTTCGGCTACACGGAGGAAGAGCGCAGGGTGGTGCTCGGGCCGATGGCCGCCACCGGCTCGGAGCCGATCGGGTCGATGGGCGACGACACGCCGCTTGCGGTGCTGAGCGAACGGCCAGAGTCGATCTTCGATTACTTCACGCAGCAGTTCGCTCAGGTTACCAACCCGCCGCTTGACGCCATCAGGGAAGAGGTCGTCACCTCGCTGTCGTCGACAACCGGGCCAGAGCACAACATCCTCGATCCAGGACCAGCCTCATGCAGGCAGATCGTGCTGCCTTACCCGGTGATCAGCGAGAGCGACCTCGCCAAGATCATCCACATCAACGAGGACAGGGATCTTCCCGGCTTCGCCGCCTACGTGGTCGACGGCAGGTACATGGCCGCAGGCGGTGGCGAGGCGCTGCGGCGGCGGCTTGACGAGATCAAGACGGAGGTCACTGAGGCGATCGGGAACGGCGCCAAGCTCATCGTCTTGTCCGACCGTGCAGCGGGCGCTCCGGCCGATCCGAGGCTGGCGCCGATACCCTCGCTGCTGCTGACCGGCGCCGTGCACCACCACACGATCAGGGACAGGACGAGGACCAGGGTCGGCCTGATCGTCGAGGCAGGAGATGTGCGCGAGACGCATCATGTCGCGCTGCTCATCGGCTACGGCGCCGGCGCCGTCTGCCCCTACCTGGCGATCGAGACCGTGCAGGACATGGCCCGCTCGGCCATGCTCGACGGCGTGAACGGCCGTAAGGCGGCGGCCAACCTGATCAAGGCGCTCGGCAAGGGACTGATGAAGATCATGTCCAAGATGGGCGTCTCCACGGTCGCTTCTTACGCTGGCGCGCAGATCTTCGAAGCCATCGGCCTTGGGCCTGAAATCATCAGCGACTGCTTCGCAGGGACGTCCTCCCGCCTCGGTGGCATCGGCTACGACCAGATTGCGGACGCGGTCTCGGCGCGGCGCAGGGCCGCCTATCCCGACCGCTGCGCCACCGCGGCCGGGCTGGAGTCTGGCAGCGAGTACGCCTGGCGCCGCGACGGTACCCCGCACCTGTTCAGCCCGGAAGCCGTCTTCCGGCTGCAGCATGCGACCAGGACCGGCCAGGAAGCCGTCTTCCGTTCCTACAGCAAGGAGATCGACGACCAGTCGGCCAGGCTGATGACCCTGCGCGGCCTCCTCGCCATAAAGGGCATCGACCGGCCAGGCACCCGCGCGCCCGTCCCGCTCGAGGAGGTCGAGCCTGCCAGCGGAATCGTGCGGCGGTTCTGTACCGGCGCGATGTCCTACGGGTCGCTTTCCGCCGAAGCTCATCAGGCGCTGGCCATCGCGATGAACCGCCTCGGCGGCCGCTCCAACTCGGGCGAAGGTGGCGAAGACGCCGACCGTTACGTCAAGGAGCCCAACGGCGACCTGAGGAGATCGGCCATCAAGCAGGTGGCCAGCGGCAGGTTCGGCGTGACCGCCGAGTACCTCGCCAACGCCGACGACCTTCAGATCAAGATGTCGCAAGGCGCCAAGCCGGGCGAGGGCGGGCAACTGCCCGCGCACAAGGTCTACCCGTGGATCGCCAAGACCAGGCACTCCACGCCCGGCGTTGGCCTCATCTCGCCGCCTCCGCACCACGACATCTATTCGATCGAGGACCTGGCGCAGCTCATCAGCGACCTGAAGAACGCCAACCCGGCGGCGCGGGTGTCAGTGAAACTGGTCGCCGAGGTCGGGGTAGGCACGATTGCCGCGGGCGTGGCCAAGGCGCACAGCGACGTCATCCTCATCTCAGGGCACGACGGCGGCACCGGCGCCGCCCCGCTGACCAGCATCAAGCACGCCGGGGCGCCGTGGGAGCTTGGCCTGGCCGAGACCCAGCAGACCCTGCTGCGCAACGGCCTGCGTGACCGGGTAACCGTCCAGGTGGACGGCCAGCTCAAGACCGGCAGGGACGTCATCATCGCGGCACTGCTCGGCGCCGAGGAGTTCGGGTTCGCGACAGCGCCGCTCGTGGTATCTGGCTGCGTGATGATGCGCGCCTGCCACCAGGACACCTGCCCGGTCGGCGTGGCGACCCAGAACCCTGACCTGCGCAGCAAGTACGCGGGCAAGCCGGACTTCGTGGTCAGGTTCTTCGAGTTCGTGGCCGCAGAAGTCCGGGAGTACCTGGCGCAGCTTGGTTTCCGCAGGCTGGACGAGGCCGTTGGCCAGGCCGAGTTGCTTGAGCCTGCCAAGGACCCCGGCTCGGCGCAAGCGGCGTTCCTCGACCTGGCGCCGCTGCTCGCCGTGCCGCCCTTGCCGGACAACGCGGCCAGGCACAGGGTCAGGGACCAGCAACATCATCTTGAGCTTGCCCTGGACAACACGCTGATCCAGCTTGCCGAGGGCGCGCTCGAGGAGGGCAGGCCGGTCACGATCGACTTGCCGGTCAGAAACGTGAACCGCACGGTCGGCACCATGCTCGGCTACGAGGTCACCAGAAGGTGGGGAGGGGAGGGACTGCCTGACAACACGATCGTGGTCGGCCTGCGCGGCTCTGCCGGCCAGTCGCTCGGCGCCTTCTTGCCGCACGGCATCACGCTCCGCCTCACCGGCGACGCCAACGACTACGTGGGCAAGGGACTGTCGGGCGGGCGGATCGTTGTGGTGCCTGACGAGCGGGCGCCGTTCGCGGCGCACGAGCAGATCATTGCGGGCAACGTGATCGGCTACGGAGCGACGAGCGGTGAGTTGTTCTTGCGCGGCGTGGTCGGAGAGCGGTTCTGCGTGCGCAACTCAGGTGCGGTCGCCGTCGCGGAAGGCGCGGGAGATCACGGCTGCGAGTACATGACCGGCGGCCGGGTGGTCGTGCTCGGCCAGGTGGGCAGGAACTTCGCCGCAGGAATGTCTGGCGGCATCGCTTACCTGCTCGACCCTGACCCTGGCCTGATCAACACGGAACTTGCCGATGTCGAGCCGGTCAGCGCGGCCGACGGCCAGTACCTCCGCGACCTGATCGGCAGGTACTACGCGAGCACGGGATCAGACGTCGCGGGCGGCCTGCTCGATGACTGGGACGCCGCCTTGCCGAGGCTGCGCCTGGTGATGCCGCGCGACTACAAGAAAGTGCTTGCCGCGACCAAGCGGGCCGAGCGGGAAGGACTCGACGTGGGCGAGACAGTCATGGCGGCGGTGCGGACATGAGGTCTTCAGCAGACGGCAAAGACCGCGTACCGGAAGGGAGTGCCGGCTACCATGGCTGACTCGCGCGGGTTCTCGACCACGCCGAGGCAGACGGCCGCCAGGCGTCCAGTCGACATTCGGATACAGGACTGGCGCGAGGTTTACTTGCGGATCGGAGCTTTCGATCTTGAACGCCAGGCCGGTCGGTGCATGGACTGCGGTATCCCTTTCTGCCACCACGGGTGCCCGCTAGGGAACCTGATTCCCGAGTGGAACGACCTGGTGTGGCGCAAGCGCTGGCAAGTGGCCGCCGCCCGGCTGCATGCCACCAACAATTTCCCCGAGTTCACCGGTCGGCTTTGCCCGGCGCCCTGTGAGTCTGCCTGCGTGCTCGGGATCAACGCCGACCCCGTGGCGATCAAGCAGGTCGAGGTCGAGATCATCGACCGGGCGTACGCAGAGGGCTGGGTGACAAGCCAGTCGGCCAGCGCGGCCGCGCGTGCGGCCGGGCGGCCGGTGGCCGTGATCGGCTCAGGGCCTGCCGGACTGGCCGCCGCCCAGCAACTGACCAGGGCAGGGCACGCGGTCACCGTGTTCGAGCGTGCTGACCTGCCCGGTGGCCTGCTGAGGTACGGCATACCCGAGTTCAAGATGGAAAAGCGGCTGCTCGACCGCAGGCTCGCGCAACTGAAGGACGAGGGCACCGTCTTTCAGTGCGGCGTGGACGCGGGCGTGGACGTGAGCGTGGCAAAGCTCAGGACCGGATACGAGGCGCTCGTGCTTGCCTGCGGAGCGCGGGTGCCCAGAGGGCTGCCTGTGCCTGGCAGCGGGCTGGCAGGGATCCATCAGGCGATGGAATACCTGCCGCTGGCTAACCTGGCCGCGCTCGGCGGTACCGAGCCCGCCATCTCGGCAACTGGCAGGCACGTGGTGATCATCGGCGGTGGCGACACAGGGGCCGACTGCCTTGGCACTGCTCATCGCCAGGGCGCCTTGTCGGTAACTCAGCTGGAGATTCTGCCGAGGCCACCGCGGCAGCGGGCGGCGAGCCAGCCGTGGCCGACCTATCCGATGATCTTCCGGGTGTCGAGCGCGCACGAAGAGGGTGGCGAACGGATTTACGCCGTGTCAACCAAGGAGTTCCTCGCGGACGACAGCGGGCGGGTGCGGGCGCTCAGGCTGGTCGAGGTCGACCTGGTCGGCGGCCTGGCCGAGCCGAGGCCAGGTACGGAACGCGAACTCGCCTGCGACCTGGTGCTGCTCGCGATGGGCTTCACCGCCGCCGAGGAAGGCCCGCTGGTCAGCGACCTTGGCATCAGGCTCGACGAGCGCGGGCGGGTGCCGCGCGGAGACGACTACTCAGCCGCGCAGGTGCCGGGAGTTTTCGTTGCCGGTGACATGGGGCGCGGGCAGTCGCTGATCGTGTGGGCCATCGCGGAAGGCAGGTCGGCCGCCGCCGCGGCGGACAGGTACCTGACTGGCGATTCTGCCCTGCCGGCGCCGATACGGGCCTCGGCCGGTCCGCTCATGGCCGGTTAACTGGCGGCAGGCCGCGAGCGGAGGTAACGTCACTGCGTGTCCCCGCTCGCGTCGTCACCCAACGTGCCGTTCTCGCTGGCCACCCTGCCTGGCCCGTTCAGCGGGCTATGGCGGCTTGGCCTGGTGACCGTGCACTGGTACGCGGTGTGCGTAGTGGCCGGGATCTTGACGTTGCTCTGGATTGCCGAGCACAGGTACCGTGCCGCCGGAGGCAAGCGCTGGCTGATCATCGACCTGGCGACGCTGGCCGTGCCCGCTGGCCTGGTCGGCGCCAGGATCTACCGTGTTCTCATCGATCACGAGCAGTACTTCGGCGCGGGCAAGGACTGGGTTGGCGTGCTGCGGATCTGGGACGGCGGGTTCGGGCTGCCAGGTGCCGCAGCCGGGGGAGTGGTGGCGATCTGGTGGTGGTGCAGGCGCAGGGGCATCGCCACCGGCCCCGTGCTGGCAGCAGCCGCTCCTGGCATTGCCATCGGAGCGGGCATCAGCCTGATCGGCAACTGGTTCTCTCAGTCGCTGTACGGGCCGCCTTCCATGGCGCCGTGGGCGGTGCCTATCGCGCCGGCCAGCCGCGTCGCCGGCTACCAGGACTTCGGCACGTTCCAGCCGCTCTTCGGCTACGAGGCGCTATGGGACGTAGCGGTCGGCCTTGCGCTGGTGCTCGTGATCCGCAAGATGAACCTCACCGGTGACCGCGCGGTCGCGATCTGCGTGTCCGGGTACGCGTTCGGCGTGATCGGTGCCGGATCTTTCGCGGTGACAGGGGCGGCACAAGAACCGGGCCTGATCATCAAGCAGCTTGCGGTGTTCGCCGTGCTTGCCGTCGCGGCCGGGTATGTGTACGCGACCAGGGCCAAGCTCGGACCTGAACCGCTGACGATGCCGCAGCGGAGCCGGAGCCGACCGAGGACGGCCGGCGAACTGGCGCAGTAGATCGTCACGATGTCATGACAATATTTCTGGCTACCCGGTGATCCTCACATCTACCTAACGTTCTGAACAGTTATGGCATGATGTCATGCTATGTCTAGATTAGCGCATGAGCTAGCGGTCTTGCGGGTAGTGCCCCGGGTGGGATTCGAACCCACACTTGATGGATTTTGAGGCCATTGACTCTGCCGTTGGTCTACCGGGGCGAGGCTAAAGCGGCACGGCAACACGCGGAGGAGCGCCGTGCATCTGTTCAATGTAGCGGCTATAGATAGGCTTCAGTGGGTGAGCAGGACTCCCTATCGTGTGGTTATCGCCGAAGACGAGGCACTGATCAGGCTTGACCTCAAGGAGATGCTTGAGGAGCCGGGTCAGGACACCTATGTCGTGGTCGGCGAAGCGTCTGATGGCGACACCGCCGTCAAGCTGGCTGCTGAGCTGAAGCCAGATCTAGTGATCATGGACGTCAAGATGCCAGTACTTGACGGGATCTCCGCCGCAGAGCAGATTACGGCACGCCGGCTAGCGCCCGTGGTCATCTTGACCGCATTTTCACAACGTGATCTGGTGCAGCGGGCCAGCAGCGCTGGCGCGATGGCGTATCTGGTCAAGCCGTTCACTAAGGCCGACCTGATCCCGGCGATCGAGATCGCCGTGAGCAGGTTCGCGGAGATCGAGGCGCTAGCGACCGAGGTCAGCGACCTGCGGCAGCGGCTTGAGATGCGAAAGCTACTCGACAGGGCCAAGGGCGTGCTCCAGGCCGGGCGCGGTATCAGCGAGCCTGAGGCGTTCAGGTGGATACAGAAGACGTCGATGGACCGCAGGATGACGATGCGCGCGCTGGCGCAAGAAATCATCGACGAGCACCAGAAGGCAGCGAGCGCGCACCAGGCTGTGCAGGAACCGCCCGCCGGCGAGCAGCCCCGGCCGGGCGCTGAGCTCGGCTAGCGGGCGTTTTTAGGCAAGCGAGCAGGGCCGGGTCCCATACCCCCGTACGGACCCGGCGCCGGCTCGCCTGCTGCCGCCTGCTGCCATCTCGCAGCGACGGTACGGAGCCGGAGGCGTCCTTTGGTGCCGTGTCGGCCTTCCCCTGGCCGGCACGTTCTCTACTCGGACTCATCGAGCTCCGGGGAACACCGTAGCGATGAGCGCCCTGTCGTGCCCGGGCACTGCCATTACCTGGCCGGTATGGGCCAAACATCCGTTCAGCGCCGTCCCGCTCACCCGCTCGGCCCCGGCCAGTCGCTCTCCCACGTCAGGCGCCCACGGCACGCAGGTCACTCCCGCCGCTAGGCGCGGCCTCGCGCAGCAGGCAGCTGAGCCTGGCGGTGCAGATACGGCGGCCGCGGTCATCGCTGATCGTGATGTCGTAGGTGGCCAGGGTCCGGCCGCCGTGCAGCCTGATGGCCACGCCGGTGACCGTTCCGGCCGCCGCGGCGCGGTGGTGAGTCGCGTTGATCTCGATGCCGACGGTGAATTTGTCCAGCCCGGCGTGCAGAGCGGCGCCCACCGAGCCGAGAGTTTCCGCCAGCACGCAGGACGCGCCGCCATGCAGGAGGCCGTAAGGCTGGGTATTCCCCTCGACCGGCATGGTGCCGACCACGCGCTCGGCGCTGGCCTCGATGATCTCGATGCCCATCTGCCTGGCCAGGGTCTGTTTTTTCATCACCGCGTTGATGCGCTCGATGCCGGACCGCGGATCTGTGCCCGCCGGATCTGTGCCCGCCGGATCTATGCTAGTCACTGCCACCTCCATGGTCACCGCGGTGGTCGCTGGCCCGCTCGGCGCAGCTTAGTGGTTGCCGAGGAGAGCCATTTTGTCGGCAGGCCGCACTACGATTGCGGGGTGGCTCACTCTCCCCCGGCTGGTACAGATGACCTGCTGTTGCTGCTTGACGGGCACTCACTGGCGTACCGCGCGTTCTTCGCGCTGCCCCCTGAGAACTTCTCCACCACGACAGGGCAGCCAACCAACGCCGTGTACGGGTTCACCGCGATGCTCATCAACGTGCTGCGCGACGAGAAGCCCAGCCATGTGGCCGTGGCCTTCGACCGCAGCGAGCCGACGTTCAGGCATGAGCAGTACGTGGAGTACAAGGCGACGCGCAAGGAGACGCCCGCCGACTTCAGGAGCCAGCTCAGCCTGATCTTCGAAGTGCTCGACGCGCTCGGAATCGCCTGGCTTTCCGCGCCGGGCTGGGAGGCCGACGACCTGATCGCGACTCTCGCCACCCAGGCCGCGGCGGCCGGCATGAAGGTGCTGATCGTTACCGGTGACCGTGACACGTTCCAGCTCGTCACCGGCGACGTGACCGTTCTTTACACGATGCGCGGCATCAGCGAGATGGCCAGGTTCACTCCGGAAGCCGTGGTGGCCAAGTACGGGCTCACGCCGGCCCAGTACCCGGACTTCGCGGCGCTGCGCGGCGACCCTAGCGATAACCTGCCAGGCATCCCTGGTGTCGGGGAGAAGACGGCGACCAGGTGGATCACGGACTTCGGCTCGCTTGCCGAACTCGTCGATCACGTCGACCAGGTCAAGGGCAAGGTGGGCGACAGCCTGCGCGAGCACCTGGACAGCGTGCTGCGCAACCGCAGGCTCACCGAGCTGACCCGCGATGTCCCGCTCGAGGTTGGCCCGGCCGAGCTGGTGCCCTTGCCCTGGGACAGGGACCAGATTCATCAGCTTTTCGACACCCTTCAGTTCAGGGTGCTGCGTGACCGGCTCTACGCGACCTTGCCGAACGGGATAATCGCTCACAGAACGGCCGAGGCGGCCCCGGTGGCGCAGGCCGGGTTCGAGGTCAGCCTTGACCGGCTCGGGCCAGACGAGGTCAGCGACTGGCTGGCGGCGCACGCCAGCGACGGACGTCGCAGCGGGCTCGCGGTCAGCGGAACCTGGGGGCGGGGGACGGGGAGACCGGCCGGCCTGGCGCTCGCCGTCGCCGACGGCGAGGCTTCGCCCGCCGCTTTCATCGATCCTGTGCGGCTCACCGAGGCCGACGATAAGGCGCTCGCTGCCTGGCTTGGCGACGAATCCGAGCCTAAGGCGATGCATGACGCGAAGGGGCCTATCCACGCACTGGCCGCGCATGGGTGGGCGCTGCGCGGCCTGACCAGCGATACGGCGCTCGCGGCCTACCTGGCGCTGCCCGGGCAGCGTTCCTTCGACCTCGCCGACCTCGCGCTGCGCTACACCAGGCGGGAGCTGAGCGGCGAAGCCACCGCTACCGGGCAGCTCACGCTCGACATGGCGGAAGAGGAAACCGAGGGCGCCAGGTCACTGGCGCTGCGTGCGCTGGCGACCGCTGACCTCGCCGATGCGCTCGACGCCGACCTGGCCAGGCGCGGAGCCACCGAGCTGCTTGCCGACGTGGAACTGCCGCTGGTAACCGTGCTCGCGCGGATGGAGCAGGCGGGGATCGCCGCCGACATAGAGCACTTCGCCGGCATGTCGGCGAGCCTCGGCGCCGAGGTCAAGGCGGCCGAGCAGGGGGCGTACGCCGCCACCGGCCACGAGTTCAACCTCGGCTCGCCCAAGCAACTGCAGGAAATGCTGTTCACCGAGCTCGGCCTGCCCAAGACCAAGCGGATCAAGACCGGATACACGACCGACTCCGAGGCTCTCACCGGCTTGCTCGCGCAGACCGGGCACCCGGTGCTCGGGCACTTGCTGCGGCACAGGGACGTGGCCAAGCTGAAGAGCATCGTGGACTCGCTGATCCCGATGGCAGGCGTCGACGGGCGGATTCACACCACGTTCAACCAGATGATCGCCGCGACGGGCAGGCTCAGCTCTACCGACCCCAACCTGCAGAACATCCCGATCAGGACGGAAGAAGGCAGGCGGATCAGGCAGGGCTTCATCGTGGGTTCCGGGTACGAATGCCTGCTCACCGCTGACTACAGTCAGATCGAGCTGCGTATCATGGCGCACCTGTCAGGCGACGTGGCTCTCGCCGGCGCCTTCAGCTCTGGCCACGATTTCCACGCGGCGACCGCCTCCCGTGTCTTCGGCATCCCGGCCAAGGACGTGACACCCGACCTGCGCAGCAAGGTCAAGGCCATGAACTACGGCCTTGCCTACGGCCTGTCCGTGTACGGGTTGTCACAACAGCTCAATGTGCCTGCCGCGGAAGCGCGCGGCTACATGGACGAGTACTTCGGCGTCTTCGGCGGAGTGCGCGACTACTTGCAGGCGGTCGTGGCCCAGGCTCGCCAGGACGGCTATACGCAGACGATACTCGGTCGCCGCCGATACCTTCCTGACCTTACCTCTGACAACAGGCAGCGCCGCGAGATGGCCGAGCGGATGGCGCTCAACGCCCCGATCCAGGGGTCGGCGGCCGACATCATCAAGGTGGCCATGCTGCGGGCGGACCGTGCCATCACCGAGGCTGGCCTCGCCTCGCGCATGTTGCTTCAGGTGCACGACGAACTGCTCTTCGAGGTGGCCCAGGGCGAGCTCGGAATGTTGCGTGACTTGGTCAGCACCGCCATGTGCGGTGCCTTCGAGATGAGCATCCCGCTCGAGGTGTCCATGGGTACCGGCCGCAGCTGGGCGGAAGCCGCCCACTGACCGTCTCGGCCGGCCTTGCGGCACCGGGGCGATACCGGCCAGGAGCTGAATATCTTGCATCTGGCTGCTAGCGATCGGCGTACCGCGATTGACCGCCCGGCCAGGCTCTCATATGCTGATCGGTGCGTTGTGATCTTTCGCAGTCCGCCATGGATACGCACGAGCGGGGGCGCCTGAAGCCGCGGCCCGTGCGGCAAGCACCGCAGGCGAACATCGATGCACTTGCCAGTATCGGTGTTGCTTTCCGGGCGAGGTAACCTATGTGGGACGCGTTGCGCATCGCGCCAAGAAAACCCAGACCCTGTCCGTATCCGGAGCCCATTTACACATGACGACCAGCAGCACGCAGGCCACCTCGACTCCTCAGGTAGCCGTTAACGACATCGGTTCGGAGGAGGCCTTCCTCGCCGCGATCGACGAGACCATCAAGTACTTCAACGACGGCGACATTGTCGATGGGACAGTCGTCAAGGTCGATCGGGACGAGGTTCTGCTCGACATCGGTTACAAGACCGAGGGAGTCATCCCTTCGCGGGAGCTTTCGATCAAGCACGATGTCGATCCCAACGAGGTCGTCAAGACGGGCGATCACATCGAGGCACTTGTCCTGCAAAAGGAGGACAAGGAAGGCCGGCTGATCCTGTCCAAGAAGCGGGCGCAGTACGAGCGCGCCTGGGGCACGATCGAGAAGATCAAGGACGAGGATGGTGTCGTCACCGGCACGGTCATCGAGGTCGTCAAGGGCGGCCTGATCCTGGACATCGGGCTGCGCGGGTTCCTTCCCGCCTCGCTTGTCGAGATGCGCCGGGTGCGCGATCTCCAGCCTTACGTAGGCAAGGAGATCGAAGCCAAGATCATCGAGCTGGACAAGAACCGCAACAACGTGGTGCTTTCCCGCCGGGCGTGGCTTGAGCAGACTCAGTCCGAGGTACGCCAGAACTTCCTCAACACCTTGCAAAAGGGTCAGATCCGCAAGGGCGTCGTGAGTTCGATCGTGAACTTCGGTGCCTTCGTGGATCTCGGCGGCGTCGATGGTCTCGTCCACGTGTCCGAGCTCTCGTGGAAGCACATTGACCACCCTGGCGAGGTCGTGGAGGTTGGCCAGGAGGTCACCGTCGAGGTGCTCGACGTGGACATGGACCGCGAGCGGGTCTCCCTGTCGCTGAAGTCCACCCAGGAAGACCCGTGGCAGCAGTTCGCCAGGATGCACCAGATCGGGCAGGTCGTGCCTGGGCGCGTCACCAAGCTGGTGCCTTTCGGTGCGTTCGTGCGGGTCGAGGAGGGTATCGAAGGCCTCGTCCACATCTCGGAGCTTGCGGACCGGCATGTCGAGATTCCTGAGCAGGTCGTGCAGGTCGGCGACGAGATCTTCGTCAAGATCATCGACATCGACCTTGACCGGCGCCGGATCAGCCTGTCGCTGAAGCAGGCCAACGAGGGCCAGACCGGGGAGATCTCCGGCGAGGACTTCGATCCGACGCTTTACGGCATGCCGGCGACCTACGACGAGCAGGGTAACTACGTGTACCCAGAAGGCTTCGACTCCGAGTCTGGCGAGTGGCTGGAAGGCTACGAAGCGCAGCGCGAAGAGTGGGAGCGGCAGTATGCCGAGGCTCGCACCAGGTTCGAAGCGCATCAGCGGCAGGTCGCTGAGGCGCGTACCCGGGCTGAGGGCGAAGAGGGTGAAGAGGGTTCTAACGGGGGCTCGCACACCTCAGGACCCGACTCAGATGACTCTGGCGGCGGTGCCCTGGCGAGCGACGAGGCGCTGGCTGCGCTTCGCGAGAAGCTCTCTGGCGGCCGGAACTAAGCAGCGGTATCAAGCGGATAATCGATACGTGGCGGGCTTCCAGGTAACGGGGAGCCCGCCACGGTCGTGTCCTGGCCAGATGCGGGCTTGTCCGGCGAACTTCTTCTGACGCGAGGGTTGCTGACGTGTTCAAGGTCGGACTGACCGGCGGTATCGGGGCGGGCAAAAGCGAGGTCTCGCGACGCCTGGCGGCGCTGGGAGCCGTGCTGATCGATGCTGATGCGATAGCCAGGGAAGTCGTCGCGCCTGGGACGCCCGGCCTGGCTCAGGTGCGGGAAACCTTCGGCGAGCCGGTGCTGCGCCCTGACGGCTCGCTCGACCGGGAGAAACTCGGCGAGATCGTCTTCGCTGACCGGGACAGGCTGGCGGCGCTCAACGCCATCGTGCACCCCCTGGTCGGCGAGCGGATGGCGGAGCTTGAGAAAGCGGCGGCTGGCGAGGCGATCGTGATCTATGACGTGCCGCTGATCGCGGAGAACAATCTCGCGGCAGGTTTCGACCTGGTGGTGGTCGTCGACACCTCGCCCGCACTCCAGGTTGAGCGCCTGGTGCGGTACAGGCAGTTGAGTGCCGAGCAGGCGAAGGCCAGAATGGCGGCTCAGGCAACGAGAGAACAGCGCCTGGCCGTCGCCGACCTGATTATCGACAACTCGGCATCATTGACCGAGCTTGACCGGCAGGTCGGCGACCTGTGGAGCGAACTGCGCCGGCGTGCAAGGCTCACGGCGCGGCAGCAGATGCCCCGCTGACCTTACCTGAGCTGGTAGTAAGCGGACGACTCGCCGCGCCAGATCTGCATGAGCGCAATCACGCCGACGGCGATGATCCCGAGTTCTACCACGATGGCCAGCGGATTGACGAACGCGATCGAGATCAGCGTGTACAGCGTGAAAATGACGAGGAGGATCGGAGCGACGATCCTGGCCCAGGGCATGCCGCGCTTGTTGGCCCAGGCAAGCAAGATCCAGAAGCCGACGCCGAACAACGACATGATCGCGCCGAATGAGGACGCGCCCTCCATGTTCTGCTGGTGCGATGTCAGGTAAAGAGTCGAGCCGAGCGAGCCGACCACCACGAAGTCGATGATGGCCAGGAGCCCGCTGAGGGCGATCCCCCCGTACATCAGTCTTACGGCGCTGAGCACCGGCGCGGGTGCGAACTGCTGCTTGGCTGCGCCAGGCGGGCGCTGGCCGGCTGGCTGGTAAGGCGCGTACGCGAACGGCGCAGGCCGAGGTGGCGGGCCAGGCGACACGAACGGAGGAGGAGTCCTTGGCGAGATGCCAGGTTGGAAGCCGGGACCGGCGCCCTGGCCCATGCCAGGGCTGATTACCTGGCCAGGTGGCCCACCCGGCCAGAACCCCGATGGCGAGGCAGGCGGAACTCCGGGCTGCACGGCCGGGGCGCCCTGCCCAGGCACCTGCCAGCCTGGCGCCGTCGGTGCCAGGACCTGGGGTCCGCTGGCCGCTCCAGGGCTAGAAATGTTTGCCTGGCCGCCAGCCTGAACTCCCGGCGGCGTCGACTGCCAGGAGGACGTCACCTGGTGGCCTGAGACCTCCGCAAAGGTCACCGCCACCCACTGGCTGACTTCAGGGGCGGAAAGCGAGGTCCTGGCGAACGAACTCGCGGCCAGCCTGACCGCGGCGTCCGCGCCGATGCCCCGACAGACATTGTCGCTGATGGCGTCCGCGACGTGATCCTCGGCAGCCGCCACCAGGATCCTGATCGCGTTCGGGGCGCCAGGCAGCAGGTCAGACAGCATGCTGCCGAGCATGAGAGGATCGGACAAGACGCCGGGTCCCTGCTCGGCGACGACCTCTCGCAGGGCCGCCGCTGCCTCGTCGGCATGCTCGAACGGCAATACCGTCATCTGCTAGATTCCTCCCCGCCGTTACGATCATCGAGATGCTTAATCATGTTGTGCCTAACCCGAATGCCCCGATCCGTTTACCGAGGCTGGAAGTAGGCGGTCGACTCCTTGCGCCAGAGCAGGACCACAGCGCCGAGCCCTGCCAGCCAGACCAGGAGTTCAAGCACCAGTCCGAGCAGGGCATGCGGGCGAACGAAGCTCAGCAGCAGTTCCAGGGTGCTGATGCCGAAGAATACCGTGGACAAGATCCTGGCCCAGTTCTTGCCTGCGCCATTTGCCCAGGCCATCCACAGCCAGAGCCCGACGCCGATGAGGCCTCCGACTACGGCGATGGCGACGGCGAATACCTCGGCGGAATGCACCTGAGTCGCGGTCAAGTTGGGACCGGCCTTGATAATGGCGCTCTTCAGACTGCCAATCGCGATGATGGTGAGAATGATGCCGAGAACGCTGAGGCCGGCGCCGACATACATCAATGTGACCGCGGTTGACACCGACTGCGGCCGCGGCGGGCGCGTCGGCATCTGGTTCGGAGCCCCACTGGTGGGATAGGTCGGATACATGCTTGCTTGCTCCCTTACCGCTCGCGCGGTCACGCTGGCAGGCGGTGACGCCTGGTTGTCAGAGGCTCAGCCTACAGTGGAGTGATGCCTTATGAGGAGTCTCCATGCGTCCCGTAAGTGACCTGCAGCGACGAGTCGCGCCTTTTGACGTCGTGACCGACATGACGCCCGCCGGTGACCAGCCCGCCGCGATCAGCGAGCTTGAGAAGAGGGTCAGGTCGGGAGCGGCGGACGTGGTCTTGCTTGGCGCGACCGGCACGGGCAAGACGGCGACCGTGGCCTGGCTGGCCGAGCGGATACAGCGCCCGATGCTCGTGATGCTGCCCAATAAGACCCTGGCCGCGCAGTTCGCGAACGAGCTCAGGGAGATGCTGCCAGGTAACGCGGTCGAGTATTTCGTCTCCTATTACGACTATTACCAACCAGAAGCCTACGTACCGCAAACCGACACCTACATCGAAAGGACAGCTCGATCAACGACGAAGTAGAACGTTTGCGGCATTCAGCGACTAACTCGCTGCTTACCAGGCGGGACACGGTCGTCGTGGCCTCGGTCTCCTGCATCTACGGGCTCGGCACTCCGCAGGAGTACGTGGACCGGATGGTCAAGCTCAAGGTGGGTGAGATGACCGAGCGGGACCAGTTGCTGCGACGGCTGGTCGGGATGCAGTACGTGCGCAACGACATGGCGTTCACGCGCGGCACCTTCCGGGTCAGGGGCGACACGATCGAGGTCATCCCTGTTTATGAGGAGCACGCAGTCAGGATCGAGATGTTCGGCGACGAGATCGAGCGCCTGATGACGCTGCACCCGCTCACCGGCGAGGTGATGACTACCGATGACGAGCTCTACATCTTTCCCGCATCGCACTATGTCGCCGGCCCTGAGCGAATGGAACGGGCGATCGCCGGGATCGAGGCCGAACTCGCCGGCCGGCTGGCCGAGCTTGAGCAGGCAGGCAAGCTGCTAGAAGCGCAGCGGCTGCGGATGCGGACGACCTACGACATCGAGATGATGCGCCAGGTCGGTAGCTGCGCCGGGATCGAGAACTACTCCAGGCACATCGACGGCAGGTCGGCGGGCAGCCCGCCTAACACCTTGCTCGACTACTTCCCAGAGGACTTCCTGCTTGTCATCGACGAGTCGCACGTCACCGTGCCGCAGATCGGCGCCATGTACGAAGGCGATGTGTCGCGCAAGCGCGTGCTCGTCGACCATGGCTTCAGATTGCCGAGCGCCATCGACAACAGGCCCCTGACCTGGGAAGAATTCTGCGACCGCATCGACCAGACGGTTTACCTGTCCGCGACGCCAGGGCCATATGAGCTGCAGCGAGTCGGCGGCGACGTGGTAGAGCAGGTCATCAGGCCGACCGGCCTGGTCGACCCTGAAGTCATCATCAAGCCGACGAAAGGTCAGATCGATGACCTGGTGCACGAGATCAGGCTCAGGTCAGAGCGGTCAGAGCGAGTCCTCGTCACCACGCTGACCAAGAAGATGGCCGAGGACCTGACTGACTACCTGCTCGAGCTCGGGATCAGGGCCAGGTACCTGCACAGCGAGGTCGACACCTTGCGCCGGGTCGAGTTGCTCAGGGAGCTGCGCCTCGGTGAGTATGACGTGCTTGTCGGGATCAACTTGCTTCGCGAAGGTCTCGACCTGCCTGAGGTTTCCCTGGTCGCGATTCTCGACGCGGACAAGGAAGGCTTCCTCCGCTCAGGCACCTCGCTGATCCAGACCATCGGCCGGGCCGCCCGTAACGTGTACGGCCAGGTCCATATGTATGCCGACCAGATGACGCCGTCGATGAGCAAGGCCATCGATGAGACCAACCGCCGCCGGGCCAAGCAGATCGCTTACAACGTGGAGCGCGGCGTGGACCCGCAGCCCTTGCGCAAGCGGATCGCCGACATCACCGATCAGCTGGCCAGGGAAGACGCCGATACCGAGAAGCTGCTCGGCGGCGGAGGCCGCAGGCAGAGCCGCGGCAAGGCGCCGGTTCCCGGTCTGTCCGCGCGGGCAAGGGCGGCGGCCGCCGCGGGCGGCGTTCTTGGCGCAGAGGGCGAGCCAGGGCGCGGCGGAGCGGCCAGGGACGACCTGATCGCGCTGATCACGGGCCTGACTGACCAGATGCACGCCGCCGCCGCCGAGTTGCAGTTCGAGCTGGCCGCCAGGTTCAGGGATGAGATCAGGGAGCTAAAACAGGAATTGCGCGGCATGCAAGCCGCCGGCGTGTGAGTCGTTCGGATGAGCCGTCAGTATGCGCGGCGTCACTGGCCGTGGCAGCGGCTCGCACCGGGACGGCGTAAGGTCTAAGACGTGCTTCTGAGCCTTGCCGCTGCGCTTGCCGCGGCGTTCTGTTACGGCATCGGGGCAGTGATGCAGGCCATCTCGGTGCGGGCCGCGTCGCGGCGCCCGGTACTCGAGGCTGCCGGGGTAGCAGGAAGGGTCGACCCGAGCCTCGTGATCAGGATGTTCAGGCAATGGCCGTTCGTGGTGAGTCTCCTGATTGACTTCGTCGGGTTCATCTGCCAGCTCATCGCCCTGCGGCGGCTGCCGATCTTCGAGGTTCAGGTCATCATCGCGGCAAACCTGGCGGTGACGGCGGTCTTCGCGTCCTGGCTGATGCACACGGTGCTCAGGGTCCGCGAGTGGGCGGCCGTGATCTCGGTGGTGGTCGGGGTCGGGCTGCTTGGCTTGTCGGCAGGCGCCGAGGGGGCAAGGACCGTCGGGATCGACTTTCACCTGGCGCTGATCGCGGCACTGGCCGCGATCGCGGTGGCCGGCGTCGCGGCGGCGCGGCTGCCGAGCGCGTTCAGGACGCCGGCGCTCGGGGCCATCGCCGGGCTCGGGTACGGCGTGCTCGCGATCTGTGCCCGGATTCTGCCAGGTTTCACCCCTGCGGTCCTGGTCAAGTCGCCGGCCGCCTATACGCTCGCCGCCGCTGGGATCATCTCGTTCATGCTGTACGCCTCGGCTCTGGAAAGCGGCAGCGTCACGGTAGCCACGGCGGCCGTGATCCTGCTCGAGACCGTGCCTCCCGCAGTCGTCGGCGTAGTTTTCCTCGGTGACAAGACCAGGCCTGGCCTCCTCGGCCCGGCCGTGGCCGGCTTCATTCTGGCGCTGGCGAGCGCCGTCGCGCTGGCCAGGTTCGGCGAGGCAGGGGTAACCAAGGATTCAGATGCCAGGGAAGTACCTCAGCCTGCGGGACCGGGCGAACCCGGTCGAGCCTCCGCCGGACTGACCAGGCCGATCGGCGAGATCACCGGCGGTTCCGCGCCCGGTCAGCCGGTACCTGAGCCGCCCGAGGGGCAGGCGCCCGACTGGCAATCAGGCTCCGGCGAGCAGCTACCTTCCGGCCGCAAGAACTAGATCACGCCCGCTACGCCGCACCCCTGGCGTCGCTGCAGGTCAAAGCGACACCTTCCTGATATTCTGATACCCCGTGGGCTGGCGGGGTCGATACCGCCGGCACGGACCACGGGAGCCGATTTGGCGACGTCTGCGCAAGCCGCACGATCAGTTTTGACCACGCACGTCTTCGTGACCGGGGGCGTGGCCTCTAGCCTCGGCAAGGGACTAACCGCTTCCAGCCTTGGCCGCCTGCTGAAGATGCGCGGACTGCGAGTCAGCATGCAAAAGCTCGACCCCTACCTGAACGTTGATCCTGGCACGATGAACCCTTTCCAGCACGGTGAGGTGTTCGTCACTGATGACGGCACCGAGACCGACCTTGACGTCGGTCACTACGAGCGTTTCCTCGACACCAGGCTGCCTGGCTCGTCGAACGTGACCACCGGACAGGTCTACTCGAGCGTGATCGCCAAGGAGCGGCGCGGCGACTACCTCGGTGACACCGTTCAGGTGATACCGCACATCACGAACGAGATCAAGAGCCGCATCATCGCGATGGGCGGCCCGCAGACCGACGTGGTCATCACCGAGGTCGGCGGCACGGTCGGCGACATCGAGTCGCTGCCCTTCCTCGAGGCGATCAGGCAGATCAGGCATGAGATCGGCCGCGACAGGTGCTTCTTCCTGCATGTGTCGCTGCTGCCTTACATCGGCCCTTCCGGCGAGCTGAAAACTAAGCCGACGCAGCACTCGGTGGCCGCGCTGCGCAGCATCGGAATCCAGCCTGACGCGATCGTCTGCCGTTCTGACCGCCCGATCAGCGGCGGGCTCAAGCGCAAGATCAGCATGATGTGCGACGTCGACGAGGAAGCGGTGGTTTCCACCCCTGATGCTCCCTCGATCTACGACATCCCGAGGATCTTGCACTCGGAAGGTCTCGACGTGTACGCGGTGCGCAGGCTGGGGCTGCCGTTCAGGGACGTGGACTGGAGTGACTGGGACGACCTGCTCGGAAGGGTGCACCGCCCGGCAAGGACCGTGACGATCGCGCTCGTCGGCAAGTATGTCGACCTGCCAGACGCTTACCTGTCCCCGGCCGAGGCACTGCGCGCCGGCGGCTTCGGCAATGACGCCAAGGTCGACATCAGGTGGGTTCCCAGCGACGACTGCCAGACCGCGGAAGGCGCCGCCCGCAGCCTCGACGGCGTGGACGGAGTGCTCATCCCCGGCGGTTTCGGCGTGCGCGGCATCGAAGGAAAGATCGGCGCGGTGAGGCACGCGAGGCTGAACAAGATCCCGGTGCTCGGGCTCTGCCTCGGCCTTCAGTGCATGGCGATCGAGGTGGCCAGGGACGAGGCGGGCCTGAAGGACGCCAACAGCGCCGAGTTCGATCCCGTCACGCCCCACCCGGTTGTCGCCACCATGGCCGACCAGGAAGATGTAGTCGCCGGTGAGCGAGACATGGGCGGCACGATGCGCCTCGGCCTTTACCCGGCCGTGCTGGCGGAAGGCAGCCTGGTGCGGCGCCTGTACGGAGCCGAGGTGGTACACGAGCGGCACAGGCACAGGTATGAGGTGAACAACGAGTACCGCGACAGCCTCAGGGCCGCCGGGCTGATCTGCTCGGGGCTCTCACCCGACGGGCGCCTGGTGGAATTCGTCGAGCTGCCGCAGGACATGCACCCGTTCTTCGTCGCCACCCAGGCGCACCCGGAATTCTTGTCCCGTCCGACGAGGCCGCATCCCTTGTTCAGCGGCCTGATCGCGGCGGCGCTCGAGCGGTCCAGGGCCCGTCCGGCAGAGGCGGCCGTGTCGGCCGTCACCGTCGGCCGTTCGGTGGCGAGCGCATGAGCGCACCGCGTCCGGCCAGCGAGCGGCAGGTACCTGCGGAAGATATGCCTTCCTGGCTCGCCGACGTAGCGGAAACCTGGCCGGTCCGCGCCAGCGAGGAATTGGCGAGCGGCAGGATCGTCACCCTCAGGCAGGACATCGTCCAGATGCCCGACGGCGGCGAAGCCAAGCGCGAGGTGGTGGAGCATCCGGGAGCGGTGGCGATCCTAGCGCTCGACGAAGCCGGCCGGGTACTTCTTATCAGGCAGTACCGGCACCCCGTCGGCTGCCTGCTCTGGGAGATCCCGGCGGGATTGCGTGATGTGCCTGGTGAGCCGCTTGAGCAAACTGCCCGGCGTGAGCTACTTGAGGAGGCTGGCTATCTGGCCGCAGACTGGCAGGTGCTCGCAGACGTTTTTACTTCGCCAGGAATCAGCAGCGAGCAGCTCAGAATTTTCCTGGCCAGGGGGCTGACCAAGATACCCGACTCGGAACGTGATTATGTTCCCAGCAACGAAGAGGCGCACCTGATGATCGAGTGGGCACCGCTCGACGTGGTGGTCTCTGCCGTGCTCGCGGGGGAATTGCACAACGGAGTGACAGCGCTCGGGGTACTTGCGGCATACGCGGCGCGGGACGAGTTCTCCGGGCTGCGCGGTACGAGCGCAGCAGAGTTTTAAGCAGCAAAGTCTTAAGGCAGCAGAGCATCAGGAAGGAAACAGGGGCAATGAAGGTCGGCATTCCGAAGGAAATCAAGAACCACGAATACCGTGTCGCCATCACGCCAGCGGGCGTGCACGAACTCGCCAGGGCAGGTCACGAGGTATTCATCGAGCAGGAGGCGGGCCAGGGATCAGCGATTCCCGACGCCGATTTCGTGAAGGCCGGCGCCGCGATCCTGCCGACGGCCGACGACGTCTGGCAGGCGGGCGATCTCATTCTCAAGGTGAAGGAGCCGGTCGCGGAGGAATACCACCGGATGCGCAAGGACCAGGTGCTGTTCACGTACCTGCACCTGGCGGCATCCAGGGATTGCACGGACGCGCTGATCAACTCGGGCACGACGGCCATCGCCTACGAGACCGTGCAGCTACCTGACGGGTCACTACCGCTGCTCGCGCCCATGTCGGAGGTGGCGGGCCGGATGGCGCCCCAGGTCGGCGCCCACCACCTGCAGCGTGACGGCGGCGGCCGCGGCGTCCTGATGGGCGGGGTGTCCGGCGTCTACGCCGCCAAGGTGGTCGTACTCGGGGCCGGCGTCTCAGGAATGAACGCCGCCGCCATGTCCCTTGGCATGCAGGCAGAAGTGCTGCTGCTTGACAAGAACATCAGCAGGCTGCGGTCGGCCGACGCGATCTACCAGGGCCATTGCCAGACCGTTGCCTCCAACACCTACGAGGTCGAGCGCGCGATCATCGATGCCGACCTGGTGATCGGCGCGGTGCTTGTGCCTGGCGCGAAGGCGCCGATGCTGGTCACTAACGAGCTTGTGTCAAGGATGAAGCCGGGCTCGGTTCTCGTGGACATCTCGATCGACCAGGGCGGCTGTTTCGAGGACTCCAAGCCGACGACGCACGCCGATCCGACCTACCTGGTGCACAACTCGGTCTTCTACTGCGTCGCCAACATGCCTGGCGCGGTGCCGCATACCTCCACCTTCGCGCTGACCAACGTGACGCTGCCGTATGTCATGGAGATCGCCAAGTACGGCTGGCGCGAGGCGCTGAAGCGTGACGCGTCGCTGATGCTCGGCCTGAACACCTACGATGGCGCCGTTACCTGCGGCCCGGTCGGTGAAGCGCACGGGCTGGCTGTGACACCCGTGCCGGAGATTCTCGGCTAGCCGGCCATGGAGGCGCTCCGCTGACTACTGTCGCGGCGACAGTCCGCCGCTACCTCGATCACCTGGCGGTCGAGCGCGGGCTGTCCGCCCATACTCTCGCGGCTTACCGCCGTGACCTGGCCAGGTACGCCTGCACGCTTGAGTCGGCCGGCCGTACGGAGATCGGCTACGTCGCGACGACCGACGTAGCCGACTACCTGGCGGGTCTGCGCGAGGGCGACGACGAGCATGCACCGCTGGCGGCTAGCTCGGCGGGGCGTGCCGTCGTCGCCGTGCGCGGGCTGCATGCTTTCGCGCTGGCGGAAGGCCTGGCCGACGCGGATCCTGCCAAGGCGGTGCGGCCGCCAGCCCCGCCTCGCCGGCTTCCGCACGCTATCTCGGTTCCCGAAGTAGCCAGGCTGCTGCAGATCGCCGGCGACACTCCGGCCAGCCGCAGGGACCGGGCGCTGCTCGAACTGCTCTACGGCACGGGTGCGAGGATCTCCGAGGCACTGGCCCTCGATCTCGACGACCTTGACCTGTCCGGCCAGCATGGCGAAGTGGCCACGGTCCGGCTCGCCGGAAAGGGCGGCAAGCAGCGGGTGGTGCCGGTCGGCAGCTACGCCTGCCGGGCCGTCGAGGCATACCTGGTCCAGGCGAGGCCGGCGCTCGCCAATGGGGAGCGCGGTGCCGCAGTATTCCTTAACGCCCGCGACGGGCGCCTGACCAGGCAGGGTGCCTGGGGTGCGCTGCGGGCCGCAGCTGCCAGGGCCGGGCTGTCCGACATCTCACCGCACATGCTCAGGCACTCGTTCGCCACTCACTTGCTTGACGGCGGCGCCGACGTGCGGGTCGTGCAGGAACTGCTAGGCCACGCCTCGGTCGCCACGACCCAGGTGTACACCCAGGTGACCGTCGACAAACTCCGCGAGGTGTATGCGGCCGCGCATCCGAGGGCACTGGGGTAAGGGAGTCGGGTCATAAAGATCAAATTCGGTTATCTGCCAATTTTCCCGCGCAGTCGGGGACTCAACCAGGCGGGCGCCGCAATAGCCCGCATACGGTGAGTCGGCTTGCCGCAGGCCGACGCAAGCCATAAAGTCCGGGAGGCAGCAGCTAGCAGCGTGCAAGGCTGCGGGGAGGTGCAGGCCGTGTCAGTACCGACGACACCGGTATTCGCGACTTCGGAGGTTTATACCGGCACGATAGGTCCCACCGGCCGGCCGCTTCCAGTGTTTCCTGAGCCGGAGCCGCTACAGCGGCACGGGCCCGCACGGGTGGTCGCTGTCTGCAATCAGAAGGGCGGCGTCGGGAAGACCACCACGACGATCAGCCTCGGAGCCGCGCTCGCCGAGGTCGGCAGGCGGGTGCTGCTAGTCGACTTCGACCCGCAGGGCGCGCTGAGCGTCGGACTCGGGTTCCAGCCGCATGAGCTGGAGGCGACGGTCTACAACGTGCTGATGGAGGCCAGCGTCACGGCGCAGGACGTGCTGTTCCCCACGAAGGTGGAGAACATGGATTTGCTGCCGAGCAACATCGACCTGTCAGGGGCTGAAGTCCAGCTAGTGCACGAGGTCGGGCGCGAGTTCGTACTCGGGCGAGTGCTCGCTCCGCTGCTTCCCGACTACGACATCGTCCTCATCGACTGCCAGCCGTCACTCGGCCTGCTCACGGTTAACGCGCTTGCCTGCGCGGACGGGGTGCTCGTGCCGCTCGAATGCGAGTACTTCGCCATGCGGGGCGTGGCGCTGCTGATGGAGACGATCGACAAGGTCTCCGCGAGGCTCAGCCCGAAGCTGACCATGGACGGGCTGCTTGCGACCATGTACGACTCGCGTACGCTGCATACGCGGGAAGTTCTCGCGGGGGTCGTGGCGGGTTTCGGTGACAAGGTATTTCATACGGTTATCAACCGGACGGTGAGGTTCCCCGACGCATCTGTCGCCGGAGAGCCGATCACAGTCTTCGACCCTGGCTCGAGTGGCGCGGCTTCCTACCGGGAGCTTGCCAGGGAGGTGCTTGACCGGTGGCGCAGGACCGACCTCGCAGGTCAGGTCAGCGCCGGGTAAAAGTTCCTGGCATCGAGGAACTGCTCCGCCCGGCTCCCGCCAGCCCGGTCGCAGGTGGCGATCTCGAGAGGAATCCGCGCCAGGCCAGCGGCCGGGAGGGTCACACTCATAATTACCGTATATTTGTCGAGTGCCGAATTGTTCGAGATTGAGCAGGCCAAGCTTATTTTGCGACGGTATGGCATATCGGCCGACCGGGGTCGCATTGCCAGGGAGGCGCTCGCGGTGCTGCTCGCTGACCTGGAAGCCGACGGTGAAGAGAGCCTGATGGTACGCCGGCTACGTGAGGAACATTGACAGCGATGCTGACGGACGGCCCCGGCGACGCTCAGGCGGCCAAGCCGCGCAAGAGCCATCAGGCCGGGGCGTCCGAGCCGCCAGCGGGCGGCAGGAAAGCCCCTGGCGGTTTCGAGGTGCACCTCGACGTCTTCGAAGGCCCCTTTGACCTGCTGCTCGGGCTGATCGGCAAGCACAAGCTGGATATCACCGAGATCGCGCTTTCTGCCGTGACCGATGAGTTCATCAGCTACATCAGCGCGCTCGCCGATCAGTGGGACCTGGACCAGGCCAGTTACTTCCTGGTCGTGGCCGCGACGTTGCTCGACCTGAAGGCAGCCAGGCTGCTGCCGTCGGGCGAGGTCGACGACGAGGAAGACCTGGCGATGCTCGAGGCCAGGGACCTGTTGTTCGCCCGCCTGCTCCAGTACCGCGCCTATAAGGAAGTCGCCGCGGTATTTTCCGGTCAGTTCGCGGCGCAAAGCCGCAGGTTCCCTCGCCGGGTGCCGATGGAGCCCAGATTCGCCGAACTGCTTCCCGAGGTGCTGCTCGGGCTAGGACCTGAGCAGCTCGCCGCGATCGCGGCCAGGGCGCTCGCGCCGAAGCGGCCGCCGGTGGTGTCCACCGCGCACCTGCACTCGCCCCGCACGACGGTGCGGGAACAGGCGGGCATCCTGGCGGCCAGGCTGCGCGAACTTGGCCGGGCTTCATTCCGCGCGCTCTCCGCTGACTGCGAGGATACCTACGAGGTCGTGGCGAGGTTCCTGGCGGTGCTTGAGCTCTACAGGGAAAGGCGCGTGGCTTTCGAGCAGCTCGCGCCGCTTGGTGATTTGTACATCAGCTGGGTCGCCAGCGATGATGCCACGATGACCGACTTCGACGAGACATGAACGAGTAAGCATGAACGAGCAACCCGAGTCCGCGCCTGCAGTGCTCTTCCCGCCCGCCGACCTGCCGGCCAGCCTTGAGGCGATCTTGCTTGTCGCCGACGAGCCCGTAGCGCCGACGGTGCTCGCGCAGGTGCTCGAGCTGCCCAGGGAAACGGTCATGACCGCGCTGACGGAGCTCGCGGCCCAGTACACCGAGCAGGGTCGCGGCTTCGACCTGCGCGAGATCGCGGGCGGCTGGCGCTACTACACCAGAAGCGAGTACGCGCCGCTGGTGGAGAAGTTCGTGCGCGATGGCCAGGAGGTGCGGCTGACCCAGGCCGCGCTCGAGACGCTGGCGGTGGTCGCTTACCGGCAACCGGTCGGCCGTGCCCAGGTCTCCGCGGTCAGGGGCGTGAACTGCGACGGTGTCATGCGTACCCTGACCCTCCGCGGCCTGGTAGAAGAGGCAGGCACCGACGTGGAGACCGGCGCGATCCTGTTCCGCACCACCGCGTATTTCCTCGAGCGTCTCGGGCTGGCTGGCCTCGACCAGTTGCCCGATCTAGCGCCGTTCCTGCCTGACCAGCTAGAGGACGAACCAGAGGCAGGGCAGGGCCGTGCGCGATCGTAGGGAAAGGTGGCAGGGCAGCGCGGGCTACTCGCCCGCTGGCCGCGACGAGGACGAAGACGACTGGGGCGGCGAGCCTGGCGAACGCGACTCCCTGACTGACGTGCCTGGCGGAATCAGGCTGCAGAAGGTGCTCGCGGCCGTGGGGGTGGGCAGCAGGCGCAGTTGCGAAGACCTCATCGGTGCCGGCCGGGTCGAGGTGGACGGTGAGGTCGTGCGCAGGTTCGGGGCCAGGGTCGACCCGCAGACTCAGATCATCAGGGTGGACGGCAAGCGCATCCCGTCCAGGGCCGATCTGGTCTACCTGGCGCTCAACAAGCCCCCTGGTGTCTTGTCCACGATGTCCGATGATCGCGGCAGGCGGACGATAGCCGACCTGGTCGGCGACAGGACCGAGCGGCTGTTCCACGTGGGCAGGCTCGATTACGACACCGAGGGCCTGATCTTGCTGATGAACGATGGCGAACTGGCCCATCGGCTCGCGCACCCCAGGTACGGGGTGCTCAAGACCTATCTCGCCGAGGTGCCTGGCCCGCTGCCCAGGGATCTTGGCAGGCGACTGACAGCCGGGGTCGAGCTCGATGACGGTACTGTGGTAGCTGACCGGTTTCGCGTGGTAGACCAGGCTGGTTCGCGGGCACTTGTGGAGGTCACCTTGCACGAGGGCCGCAAGCACGTGGTGCGGCGGATGCTCGCGACGGCGGGGCATCCGGTCAGCCGCCTGGTCAGGACTCGCGTCGGGCCGGTCAGCCTGGGTTCGCTCCGCCCGGCGGCAACGCGGCGGCTGACGACGGCCGAAGTCGGGGAGCTTTACGCGGCCGTCGGCATGTAATCACCCGCGCCGCGAGCAAGGCCCGATGAAGGAGAGGTCGTGAAGGTCAGGGCAATCAGGGGTGCTGTGCAGGTCGAGGGCGAGGATCGCCAGCTGATACTCGACGGCACCGCCGAGCTGGTAACCGCGGTCATGACCAGGAACAACCTGTCGACCGACGACGTCATCAGCGTCATCTTCTCGGCCACCCCCGATCTCAGCGCGGAATTCCCTGCCCTGGCCGCGCGCAAGCTGGGCTTCGAGGAAGTGCCGCTGCTTTGCTGCGGCGAGATCCCGGTACCTGGTGCCATGCCTCGTGTCGTCAGGCTGATGATGCACGTTGAGACCGACCTGCCCAGGTCAAAAATCCAGCATGTTTACCTGCACGGCGCGGCGGCGCTGCGCTTGGACATCGCCCAGTGACTGAGGGGACGGCGACCAGGCTGCTTGATGCGGTGCCTCCAATGACCGTGATCGTCGTCGGCACCGGCTTGATCGGCACGTCGGTGGCGCTGGCGCTGAAGGCTTGCGGCACCGAGGTCTGGCTGAGCGATGCCGATCAGGGCAAGGCCAGGCTCGCCGCGGAACTCGGTGCCGGGCGGCTGCTGCCGCCGGCCGGGCCACCGTCAGGTCCCGCCGATATCGCGGTGTTCGCCGTGCCGCCCGCGATGGTGGCCGTTGCGCTGGCCGCAGCCCAGCGCAACGGCCTGGCGAGGTGTTTCACCGATGTTGCGAGCGTGAAGCAACTGCCACTCAGCCAAGCGGCGGAGCTTGGCTGCGACCTGGCGACTTACGTGCCCGCGCACCCGATGTCCGGGCGTGAGCGTTCAGGTCCCGCGGCCGCCAGGGCTGACCTGTTCGTCGGCCGCCCCTGGGTCCTCTGCCCGTCAGGGCAGACCTCGGCGGAATGCGTCGCCCTGGTGCGCGGCATGGTTGGCGCCTGCGGTGCCCAGGCCATCGAGATGACTGCAGGCGAGCACGATCAGTGCGTTGCCCTGGTATCGCACGTGCCGCACCTGGTGGCCGCCGCGATGGCGGCGCAATGCGCGGGCGCGCCCGGCCGGGCGCTTGCCCTGGCCGGCCAGGGACTGCTCGACGTCACCAGGATCGCGGCAGGCGACGTCGGCCTCTGGACCGAGATTCTGGCCGCGAACGCCGTGCCTGTGCACGAGATTCTCCTGTCCGTCCAGGCTCAGCTCGGCGCGGCGGCGGATGTGCTTGCTGAAATCTCGGCTGGTCAGGAAGAGCCGGCGAAACGGCTGACGGCGATGCTCGAGACCGGCAGGGAAGGCGTGGCGGCCCTGCCTGGCAAGCGCGGCGGCCCTGCTCGGCACTATGCAGTTGTCCAGGTTGTCATCGGCGACCGGCCAGGCGAGCTGGCCAGGCTTTTCACGGCTGCGGGAGCCGCCGGTGTCAATATCGAAGACGTCAGGATCGAGCACTCGCCCGGCCTTCCGGCCGGCATTGCCGAGTTGTCGGTGCGGCCAGAGGCGGTGCCCGTACTGTCGGCCGCACTGGCCGCAGGTGGCTGGCCGGTAGCATCTCCAGCGTGACAAATATCGCCCAAGCCGCCAGCCAGGGCTCTCAGGGAATCAGCGAGGCCGGCCGCTGGCCAGCAGGCGGGCTCGTGGTAGCCGTCGACGGCCCGTCAGGATCGGGCAAGTCATCCGCCGCGCGCGGCGCCGCGACCGAGCTAGGCCTGCGCTACCTCGATACCGGCGCGATGTACCGTGCGGTGACCTGGTGGATGCTTGAGCACGACGTCGACCTGTCCGATACGGATGCCGTGGCAAGCGCTGGCCTGCTGCTGCCGGTCGAACTGAGCACCGACCCGGCCGCCGCGGTCACGGTTGTCGACGGCACGGACGTGACCGCGGCAATCAGGGACCGCAGGGTTTCCAACGCGGTCAGCGCGGTCGCGGCGATTCCCCGTATCCGCGGCCACCTCATCAGCTTGCAGCAAGACATCATCGCCCGTGCGGCGGCGACGGCCGGCGGCATCGTCGCGGAAGGCAGGGACATCGGCACGGTCGTCGCACCGGGCGCCGCAGTCAAGGTGTTCCTCACCGCGAGCGAGCAGGCGCGAGCCGAGCGCCGGTCCGCAGAGCTAGCCGCCGACCCAGGGCCCGATCTCACCAGGCGGGAGCAGTCAAGGCGCGACCGGCTCGACGCGCCCCAGACGCAACGGGCGGCGGACGCGGTGGAAATCGACGCCACCGATCTCACCCTGGCCCAGGTCATCGACCTGATCGTCGGCCTGGCTCAAGCGAAGCGAGTGCGACCATGATCGAAGAACCGATCGAGCTTGACAGCGAGGTCGCCACGCCGGTGCTCGCGGTGGTCGGGCGGCCGAATGTCGGCAAGTCGACTCTGGTCAACCGGATACTCGGCAGTCGCCAGGCGGTGGTTGAGGACACGCCAGGCGTGACCAGGGATCGCGTCACATACGACGCGAACTGGCGTGGCCGGGCGTTCACGATCGTGGACACCGGTGGCTGGGAGCCCGCCGTCGAGGGCTCAGGCGAGCTGGCTGCCAAGGTGGCGGCGCAGGCGCGGGTGGCGGTAGCCGCGGCGGATGCCGTGCTGTTCGTCACCGACGCGGTCGTCGGCGTCACCGACGCGGACGAGGCCGTCGCCGCCGTGCTGCGCCGGACGAATAAGCCGGTCGTGCTCGCCGCCAACAAGGTCGACGATGCGCCAGCCGAACTCGGCGCGCATGCCCTCTGGGCGCTCGGCCTCGGCGAACCCTTCCCGGTGAGCGCACTGCACGGGCGGGGGAGCGGCGACCTGCTCGACGTGATACTCGACGCGCTGCCGCAGGCACCTGGGGAGCGTCTGGAAGCCCAGGCGGGCCCTAGGCGGGTAGCGCTCATCGGACGGCCGAATGTGGGCAAGTCGAGCCTGCTGAACAAGCTGGCCGGGCACGAGCGCGTGCTGGTGGACGCGGCTGCGGGCACGACCCGTGACCCGGTTGACGAATTGATCGAGCTTGGCGGCAAGACGTGGCGCTTTGTCGACACGGCCGGAATCCGCCGCCGGGTCAACCATACTCAGGGAGCCGACTACTTCGCCGCCATCCGCACCGAGCGCGCGCTTGAGCGGGCCGAAGTCGCGGTGGTGCTCATCGACGCGAGCGAGCCGCTAACCGAACAGGACCTGAGAATTATCTCGATGGTGGCGGAGGCCGGGCGGGCGATGGTGATCGCCTTCAACAAGTGGGACCTCGTCGATGAGGATCGCAGGTACTACCTGGACAGGGAGATCGACCGGCAGTTGCACAGTGCCAGGTGGGCGCAGCGAGTCAACCTTTCGGCCTCGACCGGCTGGCACGTGGAGCGGCTGGTCCCGGCGCTGGAGACGGCGCTGGCTAGCTGGGAGACGCGAGTTCCGACCAGCAGGCTGAACGGCTGGCTGAGCGCCCTGATCGCGGCGACTCCGCCGCCGGTGCGGGGCGGTAAGCAGCCCAAGATCATGTTCGCCACTCAGGCGGGCGTTCAGCCGCCGCACTTCGTGCTGTTTACCTCAGGTTTCCTGCAGGCGGGCTACCGGCGGTTCATCGAGCGCAGGCTGCGCGAGGAGTTCGGTTTCCATGGCACGCCGATCCATTTGTCCATGCGGATGCGCGAGAAGCGCGCCCGCTCAGCCAAGGCCGGTTGATGACCAGCAGGACAGGTTGGCGTTGATGTACTCGTTGTCGGTGTAGGCGTTGCTGGTGGCGAGGTTCAGGTACCAGGAGCTTCCCGACAGCGTGAAGAACGCGCTGCCGACCGAGCCCTGCGTCACCGACGCGCTCTGCGGGTCCGCGGTTGACTGGATCACCTGGACGTAGGCCTGATCGCCGCTGTTCGCGTTGTTGTCGAGCGCGAACTGGAGGCTGATACTGCGGCAGCTTGTCTTGCGGGTGACCTCGACCTCCGTGGTGGTGTTGGTCCAGCCGGCCGGGGCGTCTTCGATCAGGTACGTGAAGGCGTTGCTGCCGACTTGCACGGTTGCCGGGTCGCAGTTGTTTGTGTTGTAGACGATGATTGCCGGGTGCTGGTTTTGCGCATTGCAGAGGTCCGCGAGCGTCACCCGGCCGTAGGAGTAGAGCAGCTTGGCCTGCGAGAAGACGACGGTCCTGCCCTTCTTGTAGGCCTTGATCCGGTACCTGTACCTGCCGAGCTGGACCTTGGGTGCCTTCGCCGTGCCGAAATGCCCGCGCAGCGCGGTGACGTCTCGCCATACCTGCGCGGTGCCGAAGGTTCGCTGCAGTTCCAGCTTGGTTCCCCAGGGCAGGTGTGCCGAGCTGTACCTGAGAACCGGCTTGGTGGAAGTCCTGATCCGGTTGAACTTGAAGGTGAAACTGACCTTCGGCCTCGCGTCGGCCATTCCCGCCGCCGGCCCGGACGCGGCCGCAGGCAGGGCCGCGCCCAGCACCAGCGCCGCCGCCGTGGCGCCGGCGAGTACCGCAGGAACGGTCAGGTATCGACGTCGATGGAATCGCGACATTCCGTCCTCCTTTAGCCTGACTAATAAGGTGCAACTATAGGGCGTAACGTCCGCCGTATACTGCCCAGGCTTCCGGTGAGCTGGTCAAGCAGCCCGGTAAACAGCGCGAACGTCTTCTGGTCGTTGGCGTCGGTGCCGTGCGGCCCGCTGAAGCGGCAGGCGGCAAGTGCCAGGTCGGTCAGGTCCCACCGCAGCCGGAAGAACTCGAGCAGTTCTGGATCGGGTTTCCTGCCAGTGCGCCGCTGATAGGCCGCGAGTACCGATCCGTCACCAGGATCGAGGTTGCACAGGTCGCGTTCAGGCAGCGACAGCATGGTGGTGTCCCAGTCGATCAGCAGCCAGCCGCCAGGCGTGAGCATGGTGTTGCCAGGATGTGGCTCGCCGTGCGTGACGACGGTGGGCGAACCGGAGTACCTGGCTGCGACCAGGTCGTAGTGGCGCAGCCTTCGGCGCAGGCTCGGCGCGCGCGCCCTGAGCAGCTCTTCGGCAGGTTTGCTGTACGGGCCATGACGACTGTCTGCGGCCGGCCCGAGCATGGTTTCGAGCGCGTCCCGGCAGGCGATCGTCAGGTCGTCAGCCGGCGGGTGCCTGCGCGCTTCCCCTGGCGCCGAGTGACTCGCGGCGATGAATTCGGTGACCGCGAGCCGGTGCTCGGCCGACCCGAACTCACCCCAGTGGTAGCTCTGGCCGGCGACGTGCGCGTAGACAGAGACTGCGAATCTACTGTCGCCGATCCGCCGCAGTGGAGCGCCGGACTGGGACCTGACCGGCGCGTGCACGAAGCTCATCCCGAGCCCGGCCAGTTCGCAGGCTGTCAGCAGCGAGCGCTCAAGCCGGGCGTGCGCCAGGTCAAGCGGCTCGGAAGGTGACCAGCGCCTGGCGGACAATTCGTCAACGGTGACAAACCAGCGGGCGCTCGTGCCATCGGTGACGTCCCAATGATGGCTGCCCCAGCCGACCGCGAGGTAGCTCAGTGACCTGGTCCGCAGTCCCCAGCCTTCGACCAGCGCCGACGTCAGCATGCCGGGGTGAAGGTCGTCAGGCGGCGCGAGCACCGCACCAAACTAAGCTCTAACCCGGCAGCAGGGCCACGGAATATCCGCGCAGCGACAGGCCGGCGAGGCAGGTGCGGCCGCGCGACCTTGATGTCAGGGCTGAGGGGCACAATGGCGTCAGGCCCAAGGATCGGCGGCGCTGGGTTAATCGACACTGGAACTTGTCTTTTCTCAGTTTAATCGCTTACCGTCAGTCGTATTATTCTCCCAGGCTGATCGGTCAGGTTTCGCGATCGCGCAAACTTCGTTCCCTGGTCAGTTGATAGCGGCTCTGACCAGGGGAAATGCGTGATGCATTTCCGTCAATTGAAATGGTCATTGCGGCCTTGTTTGTCCGACCCTGCTGCTGTAATGGTGACGCTCGCTAATTCACCGAAGGAGGCAGCACTTGCTTGCTGGTCCCACTATTCGCCGCCGCAGGCTCGGTGCCGATCTAAGGCGGCTGCGTGAGGAACGGTCGCTACGACTCGAAGACGTCGCGGCCCATCTGGGCGTCGCGGCCTCGACACTGTCCAGGATCGAGACTGGAAAAGCGCCGACGAGAACTAGTTACCTGGCCCTCATGCTCGATCTGTACGGCGTCGACGACCCGCGGCAGCGCAAGCTGCTCACCGAACTGGCACGCGAGGGCCAGCGCAAGGGATGGTGGGCGGACTCAGAGGATCTGCTGGCAGCCGGAGCAGGCAACTATCTCGGGCTCGAGGCCGAGTCCTGCGTACTGCGCTCGTTCGCGCTTCAGGTTGTTCCCGGTCTGCTCCAGACCGAGCAGTACGCCACCGCCGTGTGCCGGGCGAGCCGGCCTGACCTTGGCCCAGAGCAGATCAAAAGACTGGTCGCGCTCCGGATGCGAAGGCAGGAACTGCTGCGGGGCACGGCCAGGCACCGGCTGCACCTGGTAATCGACGAGTCCGCTCTGCTCAGGTCGTTCGGATCGGCCGGCGTCATGTCCGGGCAGCTTAAGCACCTGCTCGCGCTCACCAGGCAGGCGCCGGTGAGCGTGCAGGTCCTGACGCTGGCCAAGGCGCGGACGGTGCTGACCGAGCCGTTCACGATGCTGAGCTTCGCCGACGAGTCAGATTCCGACGTTGCCTGCGCCACGACCATCAGGGGGCAGCTCGTCTTCGAGCAACGCCCGGCCGAGGTCGGCGCGCTTCGTGCCACGTTCGAGGCGCTCACCAGGGCGGCCATGTCCGCCGACGAGTCCAGGCAGCTGATCTCCGGCCTGGCCGGAGAAACCGTTGCCGGAAGCCAGCCGGCCGGGCCGGCCTGATCTGCCAGGCCGGCCTAGCCTGCCAGCAGCCGCCCGATGATGGCGGGGGTCTGCTCTGCGGGCGCGCTGCTATTTAGCAGCCGGTCAAGCTTCGCGGCGTGCCTGGTGACGTCAGCTGGGCGCTCCAGGTAGCTGGCGCCGGTCAGATGCTCTGAGTGGATGGCGTCGGGCAGCAGCGGATCGGCGAACCGCATCAGGCTGAAGCTGACCGGCGTAGCTGGCGGCCCGGCGGTCAGCCTCCTGATCCGCACGGTCACGCGCGGGTCGCTGGCCACCTGGGCCAGGTAGTCAAGCTGGGCGCGGCGCACCCGCGGGGCCGCGGCCGACCTGACCAGCCACACCAGCGCGGCCTCGTCCACGACGCAGCACAGCCGGCCACCGCCCGCCGCGAACCTGCTGATCCTTAGTGCTCGCAGTTCGCCCAGCCTGGTCAGGGTGTCAGGGTTGGCATAGTCAACCGGCTCCTGATCGCTCAGCTTGCTGCTTGCTGGCGGATGAAAATTACGCAGTAACGCCAGCCAGGCCGCGTAGTCCTTCGTCTGGAGCAGGCCTGGCACGAAATGGACGTCGTAAGAGACGATGGAGCAGGCAGCTTCCTCAAGCCCGAGATAGTGTCCGCACCAGGGCTGCAGCAGGTCGCAGAATCGCTGCCACCACGGCACGGCCAGCGCCTGACTGGCGAGCGCAAGCAGATGATCACGCTCTGCCTCGTCACCGACCAGGTAGCGGTCGAGCAGGTCAGCGACATCGGTCTCCCTCGCCCCGTGTCGGCCGAGCTCGATCCTGCTGATCTTCGACTCTGAACCGCGGATCGTCAGGGCGGCCTGCTGCGGCGTCATCCCGGCGGCCTCGCGAAGCTGCCGCAGCCGCGCGCCGAGCACGATCCTGGCCGCGACCGGACCTGGCGGCAGGGACGGACCGCAGGGCACTGTCGATGCGGAAGTATCAGGATTTGGCACGTTGCCGAACCCTACCGTCGGTCGGGGCCGGATGGCTGGCGCTCGATACCATCGGCGTGGCGAACTGACGCGTGAACTATCGCGACCGGGAAACGAGGCGGGACAAATGCGTTACGTACCACTGGGTGACAGCGGCTTGCTCGTCTCCGCCGTCGGTCTTGGCTGCAACAACTTCGGCAGCCGGCTCGATCTGGCCGGAACCCGTGCGGTGGTGGACGCGGCGATCGAGGCAGGTATCACCCTTTTCGATACCGCCGACATCTACGGTGGCGGCGGGAAGTCGGAGGAACTGCTCGGCGAGGTGCTGCAGGGCCGTCGCGAGCAGGTAGTGCTGGCCACGAAGTTCGGCCACCAGAACTCGGACATGGGCTACGGGCCAGCGGCCGGGGCCAAGGGCGGCCGCGGCTACATCAGGCGGGCGGTCGAGCGCTCGCTGCGCAGGCTACGGACCGACTACATCGACCTGTACCAGTTGCACACGCCCGACCCGATGACGCCGATCGCCGAGACGCTGAGCGCACTTGGCGAACTGGTGACCGAGGGCAAGGTACGCTATCTCGGCCATTCCAACTTCACCGGCTGGCAGATCGCAGAAGCGTCGGCCGTCGCGGAGAAACTGGGTACCGCTCCGTTCGTCTCCGCCCAGAACCACTGGTCTTTGCTTGAGCGCGCGGCCGAGGCCGAGGTCGTGCCCGCCGCGCGTCACTTCGGGCTCGGCGTGCTGCCTTACTTCCCGCTTGCCAACGGCCTGCTGACTGGCAAGATCAGGCGCGGCCAGCCCGCACCCGAGGGCACCAGGCTGGCCAGCAGGACCAGTTACATCACCGAGGCCAAGCTTGACGTCGTGGAGGCGCTCGCCGAGTGGGGCAAGGTGCACGATGTGACTTTGCTCATGATCGCGGTCAGTTGCCTGCTCGCGCAGCCTGGCTGCTCAAGCGTGATCGCTGGCGCGATGAATCCCGAGCAGGTAGCCGCTAACGCTGCGACGGCTCAGTGGATACCTTCGGCTGCGGAACTCGCCGAGGTCGACTCGATCACGCTCGGCCTGTGATGCCAGGCCGGTGATGCCCGGCCTGTGACCGGCGCTAGCCCGTCTTGAGCACGTAGTCGTACAAAGACCTGATGCTGGCGGTGAACGCAGAGGAATAGGAGATGCTCGGCGAGTCACCGCCCTGCTGGTACCCGCCGATCACGCCGATGATGGTGCCGACTCCTGAGACCCGGCTGAAGCCGCTCAGGAACGGCCCGCCGCTGGTGCCATCGGTGAACCCAGGGCAGACGAACATGACCTGGTTGAGGGCACCTGGCCGGAATGAGGTGGCGCGGGTCGGGCAGGAGACGGCCTGGTTGCTTCCATCCGGGTAGCCGATCGCGTCGATCTGCGCGGGCAGCGGCACGTCGAACCCCAGCCGCTCGGCACCGGTGAGATTCTGCAGCGAACTGCGGGAAGCGTGGCGCCAGTACAGCGGCCTCACCTGAAGGAAGGCCACGTCGTTGTCGGGGTCTTGCCTGGTGGCCCACGCGGCGTCGACAAACTTCCTGACAACTGCCCACAGTCCATGCGGGAACCGGCCATCGCTGTAGCCGGGCGCGAAGACCAGGCGGCCGGCCGGTGACAAGTCCAGTCCTGTCACGCAGTGCGCGGCGGTAATCAGCAGGTCTCCAGAAGGGCTGGCGACCACGCTCGCCGTGCAGAAGTGCCGCCCGAGTACTCCGCCTTGCCTGGTGAACAAGACACCGACGGCCGGACTCGGGGCGGGGATAAACCGCTCGGCCAGCGCTCCCGTCCTCGGCTGGCCCGTCGCGGTCCGGTCGGCGACCTGAGCCGGAGACAGAGCACTGGCCGCCGCGATCACGGCCGCGACGATAAGCGCGGTGCCCAGAACGAGGAACATGCTGGCAGACTGCCAGGTCAGTCTTTTCATCGTCGCGTCTATCATCCCGTCGACCACATCGACTATGCCTATCCCTATTCTGCTGATTTAAGCGGGTCATGGCCATACCCTTATGTCCGCTTAGCCTGGTGATTACGAAAATCCAGCCCCGCAAAATATGCATGTCGGATATCTGCCGATGAGGCGGCGGCCTGACCTGACCCTGTACTCGGCCCGCGCCCGGCCCGCGCCCGGCGCCCACTCGTCGGCGACGTCCCATCATGGCAGGCCACCTGCGCGCTGTCCCGCAACAACCGAGTCCGGCCTGTACTGGCGTAGTTGCCACCAGGGGACAGGCCGGACTCGGTCGCTATTTCGGTCAGGGCGCCAGGCGGTGCAGATCGCGCGGGAACGCCGTCACCTGGCGCAGGTTGGCCGCTCCGGTCAGGCGTGCCGTCCACCGCTCAAGTCCGATCGCGAAACCGCCGTGCGGCGGCATGCCGTGACTGAATACCTGAAGATAGCTGGCGTAGGGTGCCTGGTCCGCGCCTCGGGCGGCCAGCGCCGCGAGGTAGTCAGCGTGGTCGTGCAGCCGCTGGCCGCCGGTCACCAGCTCAAGGCCGCGGAAAAGCAGGTCGAAGCTGCGAGTGTAACCTGGCCTCGCCGGATCCTGGTGCGTGTAGAAAGGACGTTTTGCCGTCGGGAACCCTGGCACGAACAAGAACTCAGAGCCGTGCTCGCGCTCGGCCCACTCGCACAGCCAGCGCTCGTCGGCGGGGGACAAGTCGGGCTCGCCACGCGGGTCCCAGCCGGCCATGCTCGCGATCAGTTCCTGGGCCTCGGCGAAGTCCAGGTAGGGAATCTCGTCAGGCACCTTAGGCAGCCTGACGCCGAGCAACTCGACCGAGGGAAGCGCGCGAGCGGTGACACCATCCACCATGCCAGCGATAGCCTCCCTGAGCATCGCCATGACGTCGAAGTGGTCGGTGATAAAGCCGAACTCGGCATCGAGGCTGGTGTACTGGGCCAGGTGCCTCGCCGTGTCGTGCGGTTCGGCGCGGAACACCGGTCCGACCTCGTAGACCCGCTCGAAAACGCCGACCATCGCCTGCTTGTAGAACTGCGGCGACTGGGCAAGGAAGGCAGGCTTGCCGAAGTAGTCGATCGCGAAGACGTTGGCGCCAGACTCGGTAGCCGACCCGACAATCTTCGGGGTGTGAATCTCGGTGAAATCCCTGCTCTCCATGACGGCACGAAACCCCGCCTCGCTGGCCGCCGCAATCCGGAGCCCGGCGCTAAGCAGCGGGTGGCGCAGCGTCGTGGGCGCATAGTCAAGCACCGTAGGCAGCGTGGCGGTCACCGTCGGCCGGTACAGGTCGAAGGGCGGTGGCTCGGCCGGTCCGCTGAGCATAGTGAGGACCGGTTCGGTCAGCTCGGCACCGCCCGGTGCCTGTGTGCTTGCCTTGACCAGGCCGCTGACCTTGACGACAGTTTCTTCAGGAACGTCGATCATGCCGCCGGGGAAGACGGCCTGAGCAAGGCCGCTCCGGTCCCTGACGATCGCGAAGCTGACCGACTTGAGCTCGCGCTTACGATGCAGCCAGCCGGAGATCGTGACTTCCCTGCCAACGTGCTCGCCGACCTCGCTGGCCAGGACTCGCTTGGTAACTGACATTCGGGCACTCCCTGGTTCGTCGTGCCCCTTGGGAGTGCGGGCGAGAAGGGAACTCGCTGTGCCACCACACCTTCGCCGCGTTCCGGGGTTCGCCGTTCGCGCGGCCTCTGTGGCCCGATCACGGGGGCCGGCCGGCGGGTCATTGAGCCTCGCCGCTGGTAGCGGCGGCCGTTCCTCCCCGCACTCGGGAGTGTCTTCGCAGCCTGGTCGCGAGACCGCCTTCTCAGCTGCCGGCGGCTCTCTATGCCCGGTATGCCAGGAGCTACTCGTCTCCGTCAACGCGTTAGCAGTGAGCTTATCGCAGGCGACGGCCGAAACGCCGGGCCATGATCGGGCGGCACCTTTACTGCGCTATGATCTGTGGGTCCGATTGGCTAAGTCCGGTCGGGCAACGGGACGTGGCCCAGCTTGGTTAAGGCGCTGGTCTGGGGGACCAGAGAGCCCGGGTTCAAATCCCGGCGTCCCGACGCGCCGCTTCCGCGTGCTTGCCGGCCTTCGGTCGGCTGCGCCGGGGGCCGGAGTGTTGATCCGGGGGGCGACCCCCGGACCCCCGGACCCCCGGACCCCCGGAACCCCCGGAACCCCCGGACCGCTGCGCGCTCGCTTGCGGTGGTGGCGCCCCTCCAGGCCACCCAGGCCCCGGTTCGCTGCGCGTTTGGGTCTGCTACGCGGGGGCTTTGCGTCGCAGAACGTTATGGCCAGGTGGGGAAGCGGATCCGGCGGGTCGGTGACAGTCGTCGCGAAGTTTCTCAGGCTGCGTTCGCAGGGCCGTGAACTCCGTCCGGGGGCAAGCCGGCTGCGGAGCAGTCGGCTCGGCAGCACCTCTTGCCACCTCAGCCTGCGGACACCGTTAGTGACAAGGCGGCCATCCGCCCGGAACTGAAATAGCCGTGAAAATCGGGCGCGGCTTGCCCTGCGCAGCCATCCTCCCCGGCTGCGCAGCAAGGTTGCGAGCTAGTCCTCCGCACCCGGGCGGAGGCGCGGGTCTCGGGCCGGGTGGGTGGCCCCACGTGGTGGCATTGGGGGTGCTCTGGTGCCTACGTGGTGGCATTGTGGGGGTAAGCGCCTGGGTATAGAACAGAAGGGTGGGAAGAGCGACAGGGACCGGCCTCTACGTTCTGGCGATGGTAGCGTCCATCGTGGGCGTGGACATTCTGTTCTTCCGGCACTACTTCTGGGAGCGACTAATAGTAAACGTCGGAATTGTTCTGATATTCCTGGCGTTCTACTGGAGATTCCTCAGGCGTCCGTGAACGTGCCTAGGCCCGGTAAGACTCCCTCCGACGTTAGTCAGCCGGATCAATATTCGCTAAGGCGCCGGTGCCCGCACCGGGTAGCTGGCCAGGTGCGGGTACCCTGGCGACGCTCCGGGATGGTTGCTGGTGTGGCGGGCACTTAGCGGTTGCGCGGTACGTTGCCTTAGTGGCCTGCGGTGAAGTCTGCTTTGGGGTAACTGTCAGGTTGCTGAAGGTAAGGATTGAGGGTTGAGCCAGACCAGAGAGTGGCGGTATGCGCCTGACCAGTTTGCTGTGCGGCGGGCCGACCGGAGACGGAGGCGCATGCGGCTCTGGTTGCGGCGTTGTCTTACCGCGGTCGGGGCTCTGATCGCGCTGCTGGCGATTGCTTGCGGGATCTTGCTCGCTGTTACTCCGTCGGTCGGGAACGCATGGTCGGTGGCCAGGTCGGAGGCTTCTTCGCATAACGCTGCGTTCCCTGGCCCGCCAGTACCGTACAAGTTCTCGGCCGCGCTGATCGCGACTGAGGATCATAGGTTCTGGTCCGAGCCTGGGATCGATCCTTATGCCATCGTGCGCGTGCTCTGGGCGCAGCTTATGGGTAGCACGGGTGACCAGGGCGGCGCTACTTTGTACCAGCAGCTGGCGAAGCTGCTCTATACCCCCGGGCAGTCTGGCATCCCGGTTGAAGTCAAGCAAGTTGCCCTGGCGGTGAAACTCAAGTACAGCTACAGCGGCGAGCAGATCCTGAGGATGTACTCGGGGGTGGCGTACTTCGGGCATGGATACTACGGCCTGTTGCAGGCTAGCTGCGGGTACTTCGGGCGGATGCCCGACAAGCTGTCCTGGCCTCAGGCTGGCTTGCTTGCCGGTCTCGTCCAGGCGCCTTCTGCCTACGACCCGCTGGTCTACCCCGTGCTCGCGCGGTCGAGGGAGCAGCACGTGTTCAGCCGGCTGGTTGCCACCGGAGTCATGACGAGCGAGCAGGCGGCCAGGGCCCTTGCGGTGCCGATCGCACGGCTGACCCGTGGCGCGGGCGGCTGCCATTCGAGCTAGGCTGGCTCATCCTGGCGCCGCGATGCGTGGGAGCACCGGCCGCCGCGTCCGCGAAGGAGCTCCCGGCGCGCGCTGGCTCTCGTCGCCTTGGCTCTGGTCGCGCTGGCTCTGGTCGCGCTGGCTCTGGTCGCGCTGGCTCTGGTCGCGCTGGCTCTGGTCGTGCTACGGCACGGCCTTTGCGGTGCCTGCCGCGCCGTAGCCTGGCCAGCGCCACCTCGGGGGGAACCCAGATCCACTTGCGATATGACCAGAATCTGAACAAGGTGCCAAGGCCGATGCCGAGCAGGTTCGCGACGTTGTACCAAAGGCGGCCCTGCAGGCCGATGAGGTCAGTGATCAGCCAAAGGCAGGCGTACTGGATCAGCAGGCCGACGCCGTTCAGCACGAAGAATGTGACCGACTCGTTGCCCGCGCCCGCGCCCTGGCGGTTCTTGAAACTCCAGTAGCGGTTGCCGAGAAACGTGACGACAGTCGCCAGCACGGTGGCGGCCGTCAGCGAGGTGAATTTTCCGAGATCCAGGCTGTAATGGAGCAGGTCGGCGCCGACTATGACGACAACTACTCCGGTAAGGCCGACGATGCCGAATTTGGCGCCTTCATGAATTAGCTGGCGGAACCGCTGGTAGAGGCTGACCAGGTTACGCTCGGGCCGGCCGACGGAGCCGCCAGCGCTCAATTGCGGTTTCCGGCCTGATCGCTGGCGGCTGGTGAAGAACTGGCGGCCGGAGCAAGCACTGGCTCGATTGCCTCGTGCCCGACCGGCGGGTCCTGGCGCATGTCTGGCCAGACCCACTTGCGGTAGGACCAGAACCTGAACAGGGTGGCCAGCACGATGCCGACGAGGATGGCGATGTTCGCGGGTACCTTGCCGTTGTAACCGATGACGTGCACGGTGAACCCGAGGCAGCCGAGCTGGATCAGCAGGCCGACCCCGTTCAGCACGAAGAACAGCACGCCTTCGCGGCCGAAGCTAGTACGTTCCCTGTGCTTGAAGGTCCAGTACCTGCTTGCCAGGTACGCGAAACCGGTGGCCACGATCGTGGCAATGACGTTCGCGGTCAGCCAGCCGATATGCATGCCTGACCGCAGCACGTTGGTTCCGCCGTCGGTAATGACGACGCCGATGATCCCGACGACGCCGAACTTCGCGCCTTCGTGCATGAGTTGCCTGAAACGTTCGTACAGTCTCCTGGCACTATCCACCGAGGTGGCCTCCGTTCGATTTCATCATTTCGCGGTGCTACCCGCAGCACCGGGCATCGATGCACGGCATCGGAACGTGACATCAGGTACCGAGCGCAAGATTACCGTGCTGAGATCGGTACGTGGTCTGAGCCGGTGATTCGCGCATGACGATGTTGTCGGTGACGAGGCTCTTCGCAACCTATTGTAGCGGATTGAGTGCGTTTAGTGATGGATATGCCGGCTGAGGGCGCAAGCGGGCACACGGAGGCGGCCGGGCGGCTCCCGGAGGAGCAGGAAACCTATGAGGGACTGTCAGTACCGGCAGGTATGGTCTGCGACGTGGCTGAGCGTGAGGTACTGATCAGGGCGAGGGGGTTGACCAAGGTATTCGGGCAGTTCAGGGCGGTAGACGGCATTGACTTTGAGCTGACTAGAGGCGAGGTCTTCGGGTTCCTCGGCCCGAACGGGGCAGGTAAGTCGTCTACGATGCGCATGATCGGATGCGTCTCGCCGCCGTCTGGCGGTGAACTGAGAATTTTTGGTCTCGATCCAGTTAACGACGGGCCGTCGATCAGGGCGAGGCTCGGCGCCGTCCCGCAAGAAGACACGCTTGACGTCGAGTTGACCGTGCGCGAGAACCTTCTTATCTACGGCCGTTACTTCGGGTTGCGCAGGGATGTGATCAAGGAGCGTACGGCCAGACTGCTCGACTTCGTCCAGCTTGCTGAGCGGGCCGACGACCAGGTCGAGCCGCTTTCCGGCGGGATGAAGCGACGGCTGACGATCGCGAGGTCGCTGATCAGCGAGCCGGAGATCCTGCTGCTTGACGAACCGACTACCGGGCTCGATCCGCAGGCCAGGCATGTCGTGTGGGACCGGCTTTACCGGCTCAAGCAGCAGGGGGTGACGCTGGTGCTCACCACCCATTACATGGACGAGGCCGAGCAGCTATGCGACCGGCTGGTCGTCATGGACCGCGGCAAGATCGCGGCCGAAGGCTCGCCGCGCGAGCTCATCGCCGCGCACTCCACGCCTGAGGTGCTCGAGCTGCGGTTCAGGATCGACGAGCAAGAACAGGCTGTGGAGAAGCTGGCTGATCTTCCTGACGTGCGGATCGAGGTGCTCGCCGACCGGATCCTGGTCTACACCGCAGACGGTGACGCGGCGCTCGCGGACGTCGGACGCTGCGGCCTGGAGCCGCTGACCTCGCTGATCCGCAGGAGCTCGCTCGAGGACGTGTTCTTGCGGCTCACCGGCCGCAGGCTGGAGGACTGATGGCACTGGCCAAGACGGGGGCGGCAGCACGCGAGCCGGCTCGGGCGCTTTCACCGTTCGCGGTCAGGCAGTTCAGGTTCTGGCTGACCAACTACCGCAGGACCTGGCGCGGAACGGTCTTTTCTGGACTGCTCAATCCCGTGCTGTATCTCGGTGCCATGGGACTCGGCCTCGGTTCGCTGGTAGACGCGCACGGCACAGCCAGTCTCGGCGGCGTCAGCTACCTTCAGTTCCTGGCTCCTGGCCTGCTGGCCAGCGCCGCCATGCAGATGGCGATGGGCGAGTCGACCTGGCCGGTCTTCGGGTCGGTTAAGTGGCTGAAGACGTATCAGGCCGCTGCCGCGACCCCGCTGCGACCCGCCGACCTCTATTACGGTCACCTGCTCTTCACCGCCATGCGGCTGGCGCTGAACTCGGTGGTGTTCCTTGTAGTCATGGCCGCGTTCGGCGCGGTCAGGTCCCCGTGGGTGATCGCGGCACTTCCGGTCGCCGTGCTAACCGGGCTGGCGTTCGCCGCTCCGCTTGAGGCCTTCGCGATCACATGCAAGAAGGAGACTGCCTTTTTGCTGATCTTCAGGTTCGGTATTATCCCGCTCTTCCTGTTTTCTGGAACTTTCTTCCCGATAACACAGCTTCCTGCGGTCATCAGGCCGCTCGCCTACGTCACGCCCCTGTGGCACGGAGTCGTGCTCTGCCGCTCGCTCAGCCTGGGCACGGCCACACCTGGCGAGGCGCTGATCCACGTTGGTTACCTGCTCGCGCTGACCTGCGCGGGAAGTTTCTTCGCCTGCCTGGCCTACCAGCGGAGGCTGTATGCCTGAACTGACCGTTCCGACGCTGCGGGAACTCCCGCTGCGGATACTGCCGCCCGCCCTGCTGCGCACCGGTCGCTACGGCCTCGGCGGACGCGGCAGCGCGCACCTGGTCGAACGGCACGCCAGGGTCTACCGGCGAACGTGGGGCGTGCTCATCTCCGGTTTCGTCGAGCCGCTGTTCTACCTGCTGTCGATCGGCATCGGCCTCGGCAAGCTCGTGGGTACCGTGACCGGGCCTGGCGGGCACGTCATCGGCTTCACGAGCTTCGTCGCCCCTGCGCTGCTGGCTACCTCGGCGATGAACGGCGCGGTGCTCGACTCGACGTTCAACGTATTTTTCCGGCTGAAGTATGCGAAGCTCTACGACTCCACGCTGGCAACGCCCATGCGGGCGGACGAGATCGCGCTCGGTGAGATCGGCTGGGCGCTGATCAGGGGGAGCCTGTACGCGACCGCCTTCATGGCGGTCATGCTGGCGCTCGGCCTGGTGCACTCGGCCTGGGCGCTGCTAGACGTGCCGGTCGCGATCCTGATCGGGTTTGCCTTCGCCGGAGCGGGCATGGCCGGGACCACCTTTATGCGGAGCTGGCAGCATTTCGAGTTCATTACGCTGTCGACTCTGCCGATGTTCTTGTTTTCCACGACGTTCTACCCGCTGGGGGTCTATCCGCGGCCAGTTCAGATGTTCATCGAGGTCACGCCGCTATACCAGGGAATCGTGCTGTTGCGCGGACTGACACTAGGGATCGTCGGTCCTGGGTTGCTGCCCAGGGTCGGCTACCTGGTGATCATGGGCATCGCCGGACTTATCGTGGCCGGCCGCCGCATCCAAAGGCTGCTGCTGGCATAGCGAACTGGAAAGTGCCCCGCCATCGGCTGACTAGCGAGATGGCGGGGCACTTGCTTGGGCCGGCTGGCCGGAACGGGGGCTTCGGCCAGCCAGCGGCCCGGCGGCGGGGGACACCACGCGGGCTCTCACGTCCGGTCCAGGCTCGGTCATCTCGGGCGGCGCCTGAGGGGGGCTCGGCGCGGCACTACCAGACCTGGGGGGTGCCCTGGCCGGACGGGCGAAGAAACGAGGCGCCGGGGGGAACGGCATTGCTCGGCCAGCGGGGTCTGCGGCCGGGCGTCGCCTGCGCCTATGCGAACGATTGCTCCTTCGCCTGAAGCTCTTCTGTTGTCGATCAGTACTTCGACGCTGCGACCCGCCTGCACGGTTTCGTGATCTGGCTTACACACCATCTCCACATCGTGACAGCCGCCCGCACGGCCACGGGTGGCGGGCGGCGGGAACTAAAAGCGGGCCAGGGCCTCCCGCAGCGGATCAAGCCCGAGCGACCCGAGGGCCAGTGCCCGGCTGTGGAACTGCTTGAGGTCGAAGTCGGCGCCCTTGCGTTGCCTGACCTCCTCGCGGGCACTCAGCCAGGTCCGCTCGCCCAGCTTGTACGAGGACGCCTGCCCGGCCCAGCCAAGGTAACGGTCAAGCTCGAACCGCAGGAGCGCGTCGTCAACCTGGACCCGCGACCGCAAGTACTCCCAGGCAAGCTCGACGTTCCATACCTCGCCAGGATGCCAAGGCGAGTCGTCAGGAATCGGAAGCTCCATATGAACGCCGAGGTCGATCACGACCCGCGCGGCCCTGAGCAACTGTGCGTCAAGCATTCCCAGTCTGTTGCCCGGATCGGACAGGTAGCCAAGCTCGTCCATCAGGCGTTCGGCGTACAAGGCCCAGCCCTCGCCGTGCCCAGACACCCAGCACATAAGCCGTTGCCAGCGGTTGAGCTGTTCTTGCAGGTGGATGGCCTGAGCCACCTGGAGATGATGCCCTGGGACACCTTCGTGGTAGATAGTGGTGAGTTCTTTCCAGGTGGAGAAGTCTTCGACTCCGTCGGCGAGCGCCCACCACATCCGCCCTGGCCGGCTCCAGTCCTCGTTCGGCCCGGTGTAGTAGATTCCGCCGTCCTCGGTCGGCGCGATCATGCACTCGATCGTCCTGGCCGGCTCCGGGATGTCGAAGTGCGTGCCGTTCAGTTCGGCGATGGTGGCGTCGGCGATGCCCTGCATCCAGTCACGCAGCGCGTCGCGCCCGAAGATACGGCGCTCGGGATCGGCGTCGAGCGCCTTCACCGCCTCGGCCACGTTGCCGCCAGGCACGATCTTGCCTGCGGTGCTCGACATCTCAGTTTCTATCCTGATGACTTCCTGCCAGCCCCACTGATAGGCCTCGTCGGGATCGATCGTGGTGCCGAGGTACTGGCGCGATAGCAGGGTGAAACGCTCCCTTCCCACCGCGTCCTTCTCCGGTGCGAGCGGCAGCAGGTCGTTCCGCAGGAACTGGCCAAGCTCCGCGGTAGCGGCACTGGCGATGCTGGCTGCCTGCTCAAGCTCGGCTCGGATGGTGCCAGTCGCCCCCGTGCGCTCTACCAGCCCGTCATAGAAAGCCGCGCCAGGCGCTGTCCAGTCGGCGCATTGCTTAGCGCATGCGATGACCTGGCGCTTGGCGGCTACGTGGCCTGCCCTGGCGGCCTCGAGCAGGGTCGCCCGGTAGCCGGCATAGGCGGCACTGACGCCCCGCATCCGGCTGGCGAGGTTGCGCTGGGCCTCTTCACCGCTGGTGGGCATGAGATCGAAGATCTGGCGGACGGCCTGGAGCCAGCTGGCCACCACGTTCAGTTCGCTGGCGGTGGTACCGCTGTCGTAGATGTCGTTGAATACGGTCAGGCGCTCGACCATGGCGTCCTTGGCCACCTGCTCGCGGTCGTTGGCGACGGTCGCCTTCGCCAGCTCGGCCATGGTCCGCCGGTTCAGCTCATCGAGCGCCTCGAACCCTGACGGGCTCAGGTCCGTCATCAGATCGTCGTAGCCGGTAATGCCTATCGAGGTAGCGGCAATCGGATTCAGGGCCGAGAACTCAGCTACATGACGGTCGGCGATCTCGTCCACAGTGCTCATGAACCGGAACATACAACGCCGGGCCGCCTCAGGCACAGGCCAGGCAGGCTAGACCGCCGGATTCATGGTGAAATATCTCATCGGATTACCGACGAGCATCATCTTGATCTGCTCAGTGCTCACTCCACGTTCAGTCAAGGTCGGCAATACGTGATCGTGGATGTAAAGATAGTTGCCCGCCTTCGACGGGTCATGCGGATACCAGTCGATGTAGCAGGCGGCGTCATGCGAGAGCACCATCGACGCCGCATAGCCGCGGTGACAAAGCTCGGCGATGATTCCGGCCCTGCGCTGCAGTGACGGCGACATGCCGATGCCGAACCTGTCCATGCCAAGTAGGCAGCCGGCGTCGGCTATCTCGGCCAGGTACTCGACGTCCTTGCTGTCACCGCTATGCCCGATCACCACCCGGCCCAGGTCTGCGCCTTCCTCGCGCAGCACCCGCACGACTTCGAGCCCGTTCCTGGTCGCCGGGTGGGTGTGGACGGTGACCGGCGCCCCGGTGAGCACGTGCGCCCGCGCTACTGATCGCAGTACTCGCTCCACGCCCCGGGTAAGGCCAGGCTCGTCCACGGCGCACTTGAGGAACGCCGCCTTCACCCCCGTCCCTGCGATCCCCGAAGTGAGGTCAGCAACGAACATCTCGGTCATCGGGTCTTCGCCGCTTGCGGTCAGCCGCCTGCTCCGGTACCTGAAGTAGAAAGGCACCTCGCTGAACGTGTAGATCCCGGTCGCCACGATGATGTTCATCGGCGTCTGCTCGGCGACGCGCTTGATCCGCGAGATGTCACGGCCGAGCCCGATCACTGTCGGGTCGGCGATCGTCGTGATCCCGCCGGCCACAGCCTTGTCGAGCTGGGCCACGGCATGCGCTACTCGCGCTTCCTCGTCCCAGTCGCCCGGGTAGTTCTGCCTGATCTCCTCGTTGAGCACGAACACGTGCTCGTGCATGAGCGTCGTTCCAAGTTCGGTCACGTCAACCGGACCGCGGACCGTCTCGACCATCGTCATGGGCAGACCGTAACGTGTGACGCGTACTGGCGGGTAGATCACCTACGGTGCTTCGCTACGCTTGGGCGGACGTCGCGGGAGGTAGCTGATGGAATTCGGATTCGACGCTCGTACCGTGGAGTTGCGCGAGAGGTTGCTCGCCTTCATGGACTCCCATGTCTACCCGGCCGAGAAGATCTTCGCGGACCAGGTAGCGGAGGCCGCGACCAGCGGCGATGTCTGGCATCGCCCGGCCGTCATCGACGAACTGAAGGCGCAAGCACGCCAGCGCGGCCTGTGGAACCTGTTCCTTACCGTGCGCACCCACAGCAACGGTGCCGACCAGGCAGGTCAGATCGCGGCCAGTTACGGCGCTGGCCTCACCAATCTCCAGTACGCCCCGCTCGCCGAGATCACCGGCCGTTCCGGCGCCCTGGCGCCCGAGGCTCTCAACTGCGCCGCCCCTGACACCGGCAACATGGAACTGCTCGCCGAGTTCGGCAGTGCGGAGCAGATCGAGCGCTGGCTGCTTCCGCTGCTCGACGGCGAGATCCGGTCCGCGTTCTGCATGACAGAACCCGACGTGGCCTCTTCTGACGCCATGAACATCTCGACCAGGATCCAGCGGGACGGTGACGTCTACGTGATCAACGGCCGCAAATGGTGGTCGTCAGGAGGCATGGACCCGCGCTGCAAGCTGCTGATCGTCATGGGCAAGAGCAACCCGGACGCCGAGCGTCACCGCCAGCAGTCCATGATCTGCGTGCCGCCAGATACCCCTGGGGTGAACGTCAAGCGCAGCATGCGGGTATTCGGGTTCACCGACTCCACCCACGGCGGCCACGCCGAGATTGAGTTCAACGACGTCAGGGTCCCGGCCGCGAACTTGATCGCTGGCGAGGGCGAGGGGTTCGCGATTGCGCAGGCGAGGCTGGGTCCTGGTCGCATACATCACTGCATGCGCCTTATCGGCATGGCCGAGCGCGCGCTCGAGGCGATGTGCGTGCGCGCCACGAACAGGGTCGCTTTCGGCAAGCCGATCGCTGAGCAGGGCGTGGTCCAGAACTGGATCGCCGAATCGCGGGTGCGGATCGAGCAGGCCAGGCTGCTGGTGCTGAAAACCGCCTGGCTGATGGACACGGTGGGCAACAAAGGCGCGCACACTGAGATCCAGGCGATCAAGATCGCGGTTCCCGCGATGGCGGAGTGGGTGATCGACAAGGCCATCCAGGCCCACGGCGCGGGCGGCATCAGCCAGGACTTCCCCTTGGCCCAGGCCTGGGCGAGCGCACGCAGCCTGCGTTTCGCCGACGGCCCTGACGAGGTGCACAAGCGCTCGCTGGCCAGGCGCGAGCTGGCGAAATATCGCGCCTGACCAGGAGAACCTGTCAACTTCACAAGCTTTTATCCGGCAAATTTCCCCGCCAGAGAAAGGGATGCATTACCCATGGCTGAGCAGGCACAGCGAGTAGCGATCGTTACCGGAGGCGCACGTGGCATCGGTGCGGCCATCGCCAGGCGGCTAGCGGCTGACGGCATGGCCGTCGGCGTGATCGACCTGAAGGAAGGCGACTGCGGCGCCACCGTCGAGGCGATCACCCGCGCAGGCGGCCGCGCGTTCGCCGCCGGCGCCGATGTGAGTGACTCCGCGCAGGTCGCGGCGGCGGTCGAGGCCATCGCGGCCGAACTCGGCCCGCCGGTGGTGCTGGTCAACAACGCCGGAGTGCTTCGCGACAACCTGATCTTCAAGATGAGCGACGACGACTGGGACACGGTCATGAACGTGCACTTGAAGGGCGCGTTCCTGATGAGCCGGGCCTGCCAGAAGTACATGGTGGAAGCCAAGTACGGCCGGGTGATCTGCCTGTCGTCAAGTTCCGCGCTCGGCAACCGCGGCCAGGCCAACTACTCCACAGCCAAGGCCGGACTTCAGGGCTTCGTGAAGACTCTCGCCAAGGAGCTTGGCCAGTTCGGCGTGACCGCCAACGCGATCGCGCCCGGTTTCATCGTGACCGACATGACGGCGGCCACGGCCGCGCGGGTCGGAGTCGAGTTCGAGGCGTTCCAGCAGGCGGCGGCGTCCCAGATCCCGGTGCGCCGGGTCGGCCAGCCTGAGGACGTCGCGCACGTGGCCTCGTTCTTCGCCAGCGAGGGCGCCGGGTTCGTCTCGGGCCAGGTGGTCTACGTGGCGGGCGGTCCTCTCAATTGAGCGAGGCCGACCTGGCGGAGGGCCTTCGCGCGCAAGTGCGCGAGTTCCTCTCGCAGCATGATCCCGCGACGACTGAACGGCTTGAGTTCGTCAGGGCCAGGTTCGACGCGGGCCTGGCCTGGGTGCATTACCCGGTCGGCCTCGGCGGCCAGGGCCTGCCGAGGATTGCGCAGAAGGTCGTGGACGCCGAGTTCGCGGCGGCCGGTGCCCCAACCAACCGGCCGGAACGCAACGGCATCGGCCTTGGCATGGCCGCGCCGACGATCCTCGCCTTCGGCGATGATGAGCAGCGTGCCCGCTGGCTGAAACCGCTATGGACCGGCGAGGACATCTGGTGCCAGCTATTCAGCGAGCCGGGCGCCGGCTCGGACCTGGCGAACCTGGCGACTCGCGCCGTGCGTGATGGCGATCACTGGGTCGTCAACGGGCAGAAGGTCTGGACGTCTTCTGCTCACATTGCCTCGCGGGCCATGCTTGTCACCAGGACCGATCCTGACCTGCCCAAGCACAAGGGACTCACCTATTTCGGCGTGGACATGACCTCGCCAGGCGTCGAGGTGCGCCCATTGCGGCAGGCAACCGGCGAGGCAGAGTTCAACGAGGTGTTCCTCACCGACGTGGTGATCCCTGACACCGACCGCATCGGCGAGGTCGGCCAGGGCTGGCAGGTGGCCACCGGCACCTTGATGAACGAGCGGGTCGCGCTCGGCGCATTCGCGCTGCCACGTGAGGGCGGCATGATCGGGTTCTCGGCCAAGACCTGGCGTGAGCATCCGGAGCGGCGCACGGCGGGCCTGCATGACCGGCTGCTGCGCCTGTGGGCCGCCGCCGAGGTGTCGCGGCTGGCGGGTGAGCGGTTGCGACAGCAACTCGCCGCAGGCCAGCCGGGTCCGGAGGGCTCGGGTGCCAAGCTTGTCTACGCCAGGCTCAATCAGGAGATCGCTGACCTCCAGCTTGAACTGCTCGGCGGCGACGGCCTCCGCTACAGCGACTGGACGATGCACAGGCCAGACAGCGCCGACTTTTATGGCCGGGATTCCGGCTATCGCTACCTGCGCTCGAAAGGCAACTCCATCGAGGGCGGCACCTCGGAGATCCTGCGGAACATCGTGGCCGAGCGAGTACTCGGCCTCCCGCCTGAGATCCGCCTTGACAAGGACAAGCCATGGAAGGACCTGCCCCGATGACCGAGGTGACGCGGGCAGCCGATGTGACGGAACAAGCCGAGGACGCGGCGGCGGCCAGGTCGCGGTTGCCCGATCTGACGTATACAGAAGCGGAGACCGACCTGCGGTCGGCGGTCAGGTCGGTGCTGGAAGAGCGGGCCACCGCCGCAGCGGTGCTGGCCAGGACCGAGACTCCTGACACATACGACATCGGCCTGTGGCGCACGCTCGCGTCGCAGGTAGGCTGCGCCGGCCTGCTGATACCCGAAGCGCATGGCGGTGCGGGCGCCTCATTCCGCGAGGCGGCGGTGGTCTGCGAGGAGATCGGCCGCGCCGTCGCCCCCGTGCCCTTCATCGGCAGCGCCGTGATCGCGACTGCGGCACTGCTCGAACTCGGTGTCGCCGACTTGCTCGGCCAGCTCGCGGCGGGCGCCACCACAGCGGCGCTTGCCGTGCCGTTCGAATCCGTGCCGATGGTGCGCCCTGAACCTACGGTGCGCCTCGCCGGGCCAGGCGCCAGTGACCAGCCTGGCACGTACCGGCTGACCGGCTCGGTCAAGGGGGTCGCCGACGCGCTGCCCGCCGACTGGCTGATCATCCCGGCCGACGGCGTGCCCTACGGTGTCTACCTAGTCGCGGCCGACGCTGAAGGGGTGCGGCGGACCCCGGTGACCTCGCTTGACATGACCAGGCAACTGGCCGACCTTGAGCTGGACGGTGTCCAGGCGCGCCTTCTCGGCGCCGGGCCCGCCGCCGAGAAGGCGGTCGCGACCGCGCTCCGCGCTGGTGCCGCGATGCTGGCCGCCGAGCAACTTGGCCTGGCCGAACGGGCGCTCGACATCACCCTCGCCTATGTCAAGCAGCGCTACCAGTTCGCCCGCCCGGTCGGCTCTTTCCAGGCGCTCAAGCACAGGTTCGCCGACTGGTGGGTGGCGGTAACCCAGGCCAGGGCCGCGTCACGCTACGCGGCCGCTTGCCTGGCTGCCGATGACCCTGACATGGCGGTGGCGGTGGCCCTGGCCAAGTCGGTCTGCTCGGATACGGCGGTACTGGCCGGCCAGGAGATGATCCAGCTCCACGGCGGCATCGGGTTTACCTGGGAACACCCGGCGCACCTGTACCTGAAGCGAGCCAAGAGCTCGGCACTAGCCCTCGGCACGGCGGACCGGCACCGCGCCGCCCTAGCCGCCCTAGTGAACCTGCCACCCGCCTAACGCCCCCGCCCCCGCCCCGTCACAACATTGGGGTAACTGCCGGGCGCCCAGGCCCCACGACGTCACAACGTGGGGACCTGGGCACCTGCAACTCCGCAACGTAGGCACGCGGGCATGTGGGGTGGCGGGACGAAGTGGAACACGTTATTGGCGCGGGGACGTTCGTGGTTGTCGCATACTGTGTTATGCACTCCTTACCGACGGACGAAGTAGTCCATTCCGCTGCCTGCAGATTGCGGGCCAACCTGGCTGCGCCTGGCTTGAGCCGCGCCGTGGCCTGTTATTTTTGCGAGCCAAACTTCGCCGGGATGACCTTCAGTGAACTTGGCCTCAATCCGCCGTTTGAGTTCACCGCGGACGATCTGCTTGCCGTTTCACTGCTCGATATCACCTGGCGGCCGCAGGTGGTGCGCACCCTGCTCGTCACCCATAAGGAGCAGTTGTCGCGACTGCTCGCTGACATCCCCGCTGATCTCGACCTCTGGGATGCAGACAATGGCACGCTCAGGCAGATTGACTTCATGTGGGACGTTCTGACCTCCATCGAGGGAATCGGCACCGCGAGCGCAACGAAACTGCTGGCCCGCAAGCGCCCGCGGTTGTGCCCGATCAGCGACAACCTGGTGATCAAGGCCGTTGACGTACCTGGCCGCACTTGGGACGTGCTGCGCACGCTGCTGCTTGACCAGGACGCGCGGGCCGGGGTGGAGGCACTGCGCCCGGCGCAGGCAGCGCAGGTCAGCCTGCTCCGCATTCTTGACGTGGCAATCTGGGTGTCGCATAGCAGGTCCGCCGCCGCGCAGGCGCTCAGGGAAGAGGCGGGAATGCCGCTTTTCTAGCCGTAGGCCATCGGATACGGCCTTTGCCGACCCGGAATAGCCAAGGGCATACCCGGCTTTCCCTTCGTCATGGAGAATAGCGCCACTGAATCGGCTCAGCCGTCGCCGCCCGTTGCCTGTTCACTTGGCGCGGGTGACCTGTCCGCCACCAGGCCGCCCGGCGCTACCCGCCAGGCCACCAAGCAGCGCTTCGCCGGGCACAAGATCAAGGGAAATTTCCATGATCACTTGACATAGGAGCTTCGGGTGAAGCGGTCGCGCTCGCCGCGCTCGAGCGTGATTGCTTCGCGTTCGCCGAGTGGTCGGGCAGCCTGGTCGGCGACCGGGTCGTGGTCGACATCTCGGCAGCCGACGAGGATGCGATCCCCGCCGTCCGCGGCATGCTCGCGGACCTTACGGGAATCGCGGACCTCGCGGCAGGCTAGCGAACTCGGGTCGCGGCGCTCAATGGCCGCGGAAGGCTTCTTCCAGCCACCAGGACCCCCGTTTGGCCGTGACCTTCGCATCGATGAGCAGCGGCTTGTCGCGCGGTCCCGCCAGCCATTCCTGCACTGGGGTCAGGTCGCCGCGCTGCCTGACCCTGGCCGCCGCGCAGCCGAAACCGCGTCCGATCTGCGCGATGTCAACCGGCGGGAACTGCACCGTGCCGACGGGGTAGCCGTCTGGGCCGAAGTGATGGACCTCGGCGCCGTAGGCCTCGTCGTCGTAGACGACGATGACCATCGGCAGGCCGAGCCTTACCGCGGTCTCTAGCTCGCTGATGCCCATGAGGGCGCCGCCGTCGCCTAGCGCGGCGACCACGAGCCGGTCAGGCCTGGCGATGGCCGACCCGATCGCCGATGCTAGGCCGAGGCCGACCGACTGGTAGGCCTGCGTGAAGCAGAACCCGTCGGCGTCTGGCACCGAGAGGAACATCGCCGGGTAGCCGATGAAGTTGCCTGAGTCGATCGCGACGATCCGCTCGGCGGGCAGCATGTCGTCGAGCGCGATGCTCAGCGTCCGCGGGTCGATCGTGGTGGCATCGCTGTCGTCCTCGTAGGGGACGTCGCGCCACCTTACCTCGCGGGCCAGGCGGTCGCGCAGCTCCGCTGACCGGTAGCCGACTTGATTGCCGCCTTCGCCGAGCACCTCAGCCACCGCCGCCGCTGTCAGGGTCACGTCGCCGGCAACTCCGAGGCTGACCTGGGCGTGCGTGCCGATGGCGGCGTGGTCCGAGTCGACCTGGACGACCGTCGCGCCAGGACCGATCAGGGCTCCGTGCCGCAGCGTCCACATGTTCAGCGAGCATCCCCAGCCGACCACCAGATCGGCGTCCTTGATCAGCTCGGCGGCCAGCGGCGACGCGAACCCGCCGCTGACATCCAGATCCCATGCGCTGCCGCGGAACAGGCCCTTGGCCGCGGCTGAGGTCGCGAGCAGTGCGCCGCACCGGTCGGCCAGGCGTTCGAGGTCGGCTCTCGCCCCGGCGATCCTGGCGCCGCGGCCGGCGATGAACACCGGCCGCTGCGCTCTCCTGATCGCCGCTGCCAGGCGGTTGACCGCTATCTCTTCAGGTTGCATGGCCCTGTTCGCGGCCCAGCTAGGTATCGCGGCCCTGGGCGTGGCGCCCGATGGCGGCGCGCATTCGGCGGCCTGGATGTCGAGTGGCAACCCGAGCACCACGGTGCGCCGGTCCTGCGCGGCCAGCTGATACGCGCGGACCGCGTCGTCGACCGCGAATGAGGGCGAGTGCAGCCTTGCGGGCACGGCGCCGACGCCGCGAGTAAGTGCGTCCAGGTCGATCCTGAAATTGGAGTGCTTCGCGCTCGCCGCTACGTCGGCGGCGAGGACGACCATCGGGGTGCGGCTCTTGGCCGCCTCGGTGATCGCGGTCAGGGAATTGGTGAAGCCAGGGCCCTGGTGCAGCGAGACGATGCCCGGCTTGCCGGTCATCCTGGCCCAGCCGTCGGCCATGCTGGCCGCCCCGCATTCGTGCCTGGCCGGCACGAACCGGGCACCTCGCTCGATCAGGGCGTTGGTGACATGGAAGTTGCCGCTACCGACCAGACCGAACACCGTGTCAGCGCCGAGCGAGGTGAACACCTGCGCGATCGCATCGGTGACCTTCATCACGTATGCTCCACCAGCGCGATGGCGCGGCACGGGCTGCCTGAGCCGCCCGTGATGGGCAACGGCCCCGCGATCAGCACCGCGCCGGTGGCTGGCAGCCTGGCCAGGTTCTGCAACTGGGTAAGTCCGTACTTGCCCGCGCCGAGCAGCGCGGCATGGCAGGGAAACGGCGGATCGAACGAGTGAGCCGTACCCGCGTCGGTGCCCACAGTTTCCACGCCGAAGCCGAGCAGCGGCGACTGGGTGGCTAGCCAGCGGGCGCACTCCACCGACACTCCCGGAGTGTGCGGTCCTGTTTCACTGGCGTTGAGGAAGGCTTGCTGGCTGTCGGATCGCACGTCCCAGCCGGTGCGGTACAAGAGCCAGCCGCCGTCAGGAAGCGATCCGTGCTCGCTCTCCCACTGCCTGATGTGTTCGACCTCAAGCAGGAAGTCGGGATCTGCGGCGGCCTCGGAACTGAAGTCAAGCACGACGGCGGGCGCGATCAGCCGATCGACGGGTACTTGCGCGATGTCCTCGCCGTCCCGGCCGGTCACCCAGTGCACGGGTGCGTCAAAATGAGTGCCTGTGTGCTCGCCCGTGGTGATGTTGTTCCAGTACCAGGCAGGCCCGCGGTCGTCATACCTGCTGATCTCCTGCAAGGAAAACGGAATGGTATTGCCGAACGGCGGGGGGAGTTGAATGACCGGGGTTTCCGCCTGAAGCGGTGCCGTGAGGTCGACCACCTCGATGGTGGCGAGGCGCAGCGCGGCGATCAGTTCATCGAGTATGGGCATGCGCTTAGCCTGCCTTAGCCGGCCCCGGCTGGGAAGGCGATCACCACTGTGGCTTGTGATTGTGATGATCTGTACAGTTCACGGCAGAACCGGAGCGCTCAGGAGGTCGGCAAATGGATTCGGTGGCCGGGGCCGGAATCGTGGTAACTGGCGGCGGCAGCGGCATCGGTGCCGCGCTGGCCCGCAGGTTCGTCGCCGAGGGCGCCAGGGTCGTCATCAACGACCTGAACGCCGAGGCCGCCGAGTCGGTGGCCGGGTCCTGCGACGAATCCAACGGTGGACAGGTGACCGTGATCGCGGGTGACGCCGGCGCTGAGGACGGCGTAGAGGCGCTGATCGCCGGTGCCAGGGCTTCGCTCGGCGACATCGACATCTACTGCGCTAATGCCGGGATCGCCCGCCGGGGCGGGCCGGAGGCCAGCGAGCAAGACTGGGCCGATTCCTGGAACGTCAACGTGATGGCGCACGTGCGGGCGGCGCGCCTGTTGCTCGGGCCGTGGCTGCAGCGCGGCAGTGGGCACCTGATCTGCACTGTGTCGGCCGCCGGGCTGCTCGCGACTCCTGGTGCGGCGCCTTACTCGGTGACCAAGCACGCCGCGATCGGGTTCGCTGAGTGGCTATCGCTCACGCACAAGCACCGCGGCCTGACCGTTCAGGCGCTCTGCCCGATGGGGGTGCGCACCGGGATGTTTCCCGGCGACGACTCGATGAGCGAGAAACTGCTCGGCCGGGAAGCGATCATGCCGGAACAGGTCGCGGACGTGGTCATGGAGGCGATCGCCGACGGGCGGTTCCTGATCTTGCCGCATCCGCAGGTCGCCGAGATGTACGCGGGCCGTGCCGCCGATCCGGATCGCTGGCTGGCAGGGATGAGCAAACTGCAGCAATACCTGGAAAGCGACTCAGCCTGACACGGGCGCTAAGGACTAGACGGTGTTTTAGCGTCTACTCCGCCTTGTTGGCAGCGTGGTACAAACGGGCCATGACGTCACCAGGTATCCCAGATCTTGCGCAGGTGCTGGCCGCGCGCCAGCGCATCGCGCCGTACCTGCAGCCGACGCCGGCTTACCGGTATCCGGCACTCGACGGGCTGGCCGGCACGCAGGTGTGGGTCAAGCACGAGAATCATCAGCCGATCGGCGCGTTCAAGGTGCGCGGCGGCATCAACCTGGTCAGCCAGCTAAGCGGCGAGGAGCGCGGCCGTGGAGTGGTGACCGCCTCGACAGGTAACCACGGCCAGTCGATCGCTTACGCGGCTAACTTGTTCGGCACCCGAGCGGTGATCTGCGTGCCAGAGGCAGCCAACCCGGTCAAGGTGGAGGCCATGCGGGCGCTCGGTGCCGAGGTCGTGCTCCGCGGTGCCGATTTCGACGACGCGCGCGAGCATTGCGAGAGGCTGGCCGCCGAGCACGGGTACCGTTACATCCACTCGGCTAACGAGCCCGCGCTGATCGCGGGTGTGGGCACCTATGCGCTTGAACTGCTAGAGGCGCAGCCGGACATCGAGGTGATCGTGGTGCCGGTCGGCGGCGGCAGCGGTGCCTGCGGCACCTGCGTCGTGGCCAAGACGGTGCGGCAGGCGATCGAGGTCATCGCCGTCCAGTCGGCGGCGGCACCTTCCGCCTACCAGTCGTGGCAGGCTAAGTCGCTGGTCACGGCGCCCTGCACGACGTTCGCGGAAGGCCTGGCGACGCGAACCTCGTTCGAGTTCACTCAGCGGATACTCAGTGACCTGCTTGATGACTTCGTCCTGGTCAGCGACGACCAGCTCAAGGCGGCGACGAGGGTCATGATCGAGAAAACGAAGAACCTGGTCGAGCCGTCGGGAGCGGCCGCGCTTGCCGCCGTGCTCGCCGACAGGGAGAGGTTCGCCGGCCGCAAGGTCGCCGTCGTGTGCAGCGGCGGCAACATCAGCCCGGCTCAGCTTGCGGCCCTCTGGTAATGACAGAGCAGGGACATAAGCTTAGGCCCGTGGACTTCGAGCACATCTGCTTTGATCGCGCCGGGGATTTCGTCACCATCACCATGAACAGGCCCAAGCGCCGTAACGCGCTCTCGATGGCGCACATGCGGGAACTGATCACCGCGTTCACGCTGGCCGGCCAGAGCGATGCCCTCGGGATCGTGCTCGCCGGCAACGGGCCCGTGTTCAGCGCCGGGCATGATTTCGCCGATGTGGTCGGCGCCGATCTGGCGGCAGTGCGCGCGCTGCTGGCAACCTGCACCGAGCTGATGACCTTGATGCAGTCGGTCCCGCAGCCCGTCGTGGCTCGGGTGCACGGACTGGCCACGGCCGCTGGCTGCCAGCTAGTAGCGTCCGCCGATCTGGCGGTGGCCAGTGAGAACGCCTCCTTCGCAGCCCCCGGCGGCAAGGGCGGCTGGTTTTGCCATACCCCCATGGTCGCGGTCGCCAGGAATGTAGGCCGCAAACGGGCGGCCGAACTGGCGTACTCTGGCGACGCGATCGACGCCGCGACCGCCCTGGACTGGGGCCTGGTCAACCGGGTAGTGGCCGAGGCGCAGCTCGACGAGGCGGTCGCCGGCTTGCTCAGGCGGGTCACCAGAGGCTCGCCGCAAAGCAAGGGCATCGGCAAGCAGGCGCTCTACACCCAGATCGACCTTGACCAGGCCAAGGCCTATGGCTACGCCATCGAGGTGATGGCCGCTACCAGCCAGCTTCCTGATGCGCGCGAAGGCATGCGCGCCTTCCTCGACAAGCGCGAGCCGCACTGGCAGGCGAAGACTACCGGCTGAGGTCGACGACCACGGGCGCGTGGTCGCTCGGCCCCTTGCCCTTGCGAGCCTCGCGGTCAATCCAGGCATCGCTGATCCGCTCGGTCAGTGCCGCGTTCGCCAGCACAAGGTCGATCCGCATCCCCATGCCCTTATGGAAATTTCCGCCCCGGTAGTCCCAGTACGTGAACGGGTTGCCCTTCGCGATGCGCGGCGTGACATCGGAAAGCCCGGTCGCCAGGAGCTCGGCAAGCTGGTCCCGCTCCGCCTTGGTGACGTGCGTCGATCCGGCAAACGCCGCCGGATCCCAGACATCGGCGTCGGTGGGCGCGATGTTGAAATCGCCCATGAGCGCAAACGGCGTGCTCCCGGCGCTGTCCTGCGCGACGGCTTCCCTGAGCGCCGCCAGCCAGCGCAGCTTGTAGGCGTAATGCGGGTCATCTGGCGTACGGCCATTCGGCACGTACACCGACCTGACTCGCACCTGGCCGCAGGTCGCGGCCAGGGTCCTGGCTTCCGCGGTCGCCTGGTCAGGAAAACCAGGGTCACCGGGAAGGCCGCGGTCGACGTCGGCAAACCCTGCACGGGAAAGCAAGGCCACCCCGTTCCACCGGCCCTCGCCGAGATGTTCAACCTCGTAGCCGAGCGGCTTGACCGCCTCGCAGGGGAAAGCGTCGTCACCGACCTTGGTTTCCTGCAGGCACACCACATCGGGCGCGGCCTGCTCCAGCCACTCCACCAGCCTGGGCAGCCTTGCCACCACTGAATTGACATTCCATGTCGCGATCCGCACTCAGACATCCAACCAGGTGCGGCAGACAGCCAGCGGTCAGTTTCGCTTGCCAGGGTGTTGTTTCACCGTCTTGAGCCGGAGTCGTACCAGGTAGGAGTGGATCGTCAGGCCCTTGCCCCGCTGCCAGATCTCGAAGCCAGCATCGACGGACTTGAGGAACCAGCGGTAGCTGAGCTGTCTGCGGCTCTCCGCATAGCTGATGAAGGGCAAGAGGGACAGCCGGCGCTCGCTCGTGGTTGCCACGACCCGGCGGAATAGCACGTAGTTCCAGCATCCGAACTGGTTGCACGCCAGATGCCTGGCGTAGTACCAGCGCTGTCCGTCAAGGCGGGCAATGGGATCACTGGCCGGTACCCCGAACCGCTTCGTGCCTAGCCATATCATCATCTCCGCGCCCCTTACCTGGCCGTGGTACTCGTGCAGGTGCCCGAACCAGATGTCGTACGCGACGTTGAACCGGCCTTCGGCCCGCCGCCAGCTCGTCGACAAGGACGTGCGGAGCACCCGGATACGGTAGACCTTCCTCGGCAGCGAGGAATGGTAGGTGCATACACCCCACGCGCAGCCGTACACGACCTCGGGGAAGGCCTCGTTGTTGTCTACGTGGCTATTGGCCCGCGAGCTGGTGACGACAAAGCCGACGGCGTGCTTCTGCAGCGTGATGCATTCCCGCTCTGGGTAGAAGACGTCATTCCTGACTATGTAGCCGACGCCGCGGAAGTGAACGGTGCGCCGCGCGTACCGCTGGCAGATAACCACCCTGCCGGCGTGCCCGTGCCTGTGCCTGTGCCCGTGTCCGCCGCTGACCACGGCCGCTGTCGCGGCCACAGCACCGGCCGCCACCACGATGGCCAGGCTAACGGGAAGGCCGAGCCATGCCCGGCCTTTGCTAAGAGATTTGCCCAAGGGTTGGCTCCCTTGCCTATCTGGCAGCTTCAGCACATTGCTTAACATGAAGCGCTATCCACTCGTCGGTGTATCGACGTAATGAAAGCAACAATTTGCCTGAGGTGCCGCCGGCGGCGGGCCTGGAGCGGGCCTGGAGCGGGCCTGGAGCGGGATCAGGCTAGGCTGCGGGTATGGTGCCCAAGATCCACCGGGGTGCGACTCTGTCGTTCGTCGAGGTCCGCCGTGTCCTTCAGGCAGGCATGCAATCGGGCGGCGCGGGCGTGATCGGCGAGCTGACAGGTACCTGGTACCAGGACCGCCCCGACGGCGGTCAGGCTGATGGCCTCGCAGTGCCGCATGGGCCGGCCGGGTGACCAGGCTCGTCGTCAAGCTGGGTTCGAGCTCGATTGCCAGCGGCGAGGGGCTGGCGCTTGACGTAATCGCCGATCTGGTCACTCAGATCGCGGCGGCCCAGCGTCAGGATCATCAGGTCGTGCTGGTCACCTCGGGCGCGGCCAGTCTCGGCCGGCGGCTGCTTGCCTTCGAAGGTCCGACCGCGCTGGCTGGGGCCGAGTTGCAGCGCCTCGTTGACGCTGTCAGGGACTCCGTGCGCGTGCGCGACACTCAAGCCGTGCAGGCCGCGCTTGAGCGGTACACGAAAGCCGGCCAGGCAGGTCGGCATGGGCCGCTCGGCGTAGCGCTGGCCGCCGCTGTCGGACAGCCCGCGCTCATGGCCCTGTACCGGCAGCTCGCCGCCGCCGTCGGCATGGAGGTATGCCAGATCCTGCTCTCCAAGAGCGATCTGGACTCGGCCACCGCCATGCGGGATGTCGGCACCATCCTGATCACTGCCCTCGACCAGGGCCTCCTGCCGATCGTCAACGGGAACGACACGACTGACCCGAAGGCCGAGCTTGATAATGACCAGATTGCGGTCGCGGTGGCTGTTGCCGCCGAGGCGACCCGCCTGGCGTTCCTCACCAACGTCAACGGCGTCTATGCCGACGAGGCGATGCAGGACAAGATCGCGAGGCTTACCCCTGAGGAGGCCAGGGCGATCCGCAGCCTCACCGCCAGCGAGGGCAGGGGCGGCATCCGCTCCAAGCTCAATGCCGCCGCCAGGGCCGCCTACTGCGGGGTCGAATGCGCGATCGGCTCGGCCCGTGACACCGACGTGGTGGCCAGGAGCCTGCGGCGGCACGCCAGGGCCGGCACCGTGATCAAGGCCGCGGCGCAGCGGCTACCACCCGGTGAAAGATGGGTCGGCGGCATCGCTTACCCGATGGGATCCATCGGCATCAACAGGGAAGCCGAGCGCAGCCTGCGGGCGGGCAGCACCTTGTTCCTTTCCGGGGTGAAACGGGTAGACGGCGAGTTCGAGCCGGGCGCGGTCGTGGAGCTCGTCGACGTCAGGCACCCAGAGCGCCTGATCGGACGAGGTTCTGTATCGATGCCTTCCGCTGTGCTCAGGCTCTTGCGCGCGCTCTCGCCAGAAGAGGTCGCCGCCGTCATCTCCATCCTGCTTAGGCAGCGGCACTGCCAGGAAAGCGCGGGCACGGCACCCGAAGCCTACGAGGACGTCAAGGAACTGCGCAGGCGCAACTCACAGGCCGCCAGGCAGGCGCTTGAAGAGCTAGGCGGGGCGAGCCAGGAGCGAATCAGGAATCTCGCCGACGCCCTGCTCGCGGCGCAGCCAAGAGCGTGCGCGGCCATGCTCGCGGCAGGCTCGTTCCGCACCGGCGAAGTGACCGCGGCGGACCGCCGCGCCGTACGCGACCTGCACGCCATCCACCGTGACTCGCTGGTGGTGTTCGGCTAAGGCCTGATCTGGCCGTCCCCCCAGGCGACGTTCTTCACGCAGGTCAGCGCCTCAAGCCCCATCGGACCCCTGGCGTGCAGCTTCTGGGTGGACACGCCGATCTCAAGTCCGTACCCGAACTCGCCGCCGTCAGAGAACCTGGTCGAGCAGTTCACGAACACGCTGCCGGAGTCCACCGCCCGCGCGAAGCGCCGCGCCACGCCGATGTCTTGCGCCACGATCGCCTCAGAGTTCCTGGTGCCGTACTTGCCGATGTGCGCGATCGCGGACTCGAGGCTGTCGACGACTCGCACCGCCAGGATCAGGTCCAGGTACTCGGTCGCCCAGTCGCTCTCCCGCGCGGGTTCGGCATCTGGCCAGATTTCCCGCACTCTCTCGTCGCCACGCACCTCGACCCCGGCCTTGACCAGTTCTTCTAGCACGATCGGCAAGAAAGCACCAGCGACTGCTGCATGCACGAGGAGGGTCTCCGCGGCGTTGCAGACACTTGGCCGCGAGGTTTTCGCGTTGACCACGATGCTGGCCGCTGCCGCGAGGTCGGCCGAGGCGTCCACGTACACGTGGCAGTTGCCGTCGCCGTCGATGACCACTGGCACGGTCGCATGCTCCCTGACGGTGGCAAGCAGCCCTGGTCCTCCCCTTGGAACCAGCAGGTCAACGTACTCGCTTGCGGTCAGCAGCTCGACCATGGCTTCGCGGGAGGCATCCCTGACGAGCTGCACGGCGTGCTCGGGGACCTCGTCTTGCTGCCGAAGTGCTTCGGCGATCACGTCGGCGATGGCCGCGTTCGTGTGCGCGGCGACCGACGAGCCGCGCAATATGACTGCATTGCCTGATTTCAGGCAGAGTGCGGCCACATCGGCGGTCACGTTGGGCCTGGCCTCGTAAATGACGGCAACGACGCCGAGCGGCTCGCGTACCCGCTCGATCAGCAGTCCGTTGGGCCTGACGGAACCGCCGGTTACCTGGCCGACAGGGTCGGGCAGGGCGGCTACGGCACGGGTCGCCTGGCAGATGGAAGCCAGTCTCTGGTCGGTAAGGGTCAGGCGGTCGATGAGGGTGGCGGAAACCCCGTCCCGGCGGGCAGCTGCAATATCGACCGAGTTGGCCGCTTTGAGGAGGTCCGCGCTATCAGCCAGCGCCTCCGCCAGCAGCAAGAGCGCCCGGTCCTTGGCACTGGTATGCAGTTCACGGGTCACCAGCGAGGCCGCGCGTGCCTGCTCGCACACTTGCGTCACCGACATGGTCTGTCCCTTTCACCAGCGAAGCTCGCTCAGAATGTAGTTATGGCCAAGCCCGTACCCTATGCCAGGACCATCGTCACCGACGACGGCGTGCCGATCGACGCCGCTCACTTGCCTGGCAGCGAGGACCTGGGCATCGTGCTCGCGCACGGCTTCACGCTCAACTGGCAGCGTCCCGCGGTCTGGCGGGTGGCGACCAGGCTTAACAAGTTCGGCGGGGTAGTGACCTTCGACTTCCGCGGTCACGGCCGCTCAGGCGGGGTGTCCACGGTAGGGGATAAGGAGATCAAGGACGTCGAGGTGGCGGTCGGATATGCGCGGGAGCTTGGCTACCGGCACATCGCGACGGTCGGGTTCTCCATGGGCGGTTCGATCGTGCTGCGGCATGCCGGGCTGGTCGGCGGCGTGGACGCGGTGGTGTCGGTCAGCAGTCCTGGCCGGTGGTACTTCCGCGGCACCAAGCCGATGCGACTCGTGCACCTGGCGATCGAGAACCGGGCGGGGCGGCTGATCACCAAGAAGATTTTGCACACGCGGATCAGCAGCGGCAAGTGGGATCCGGTTCCGCTGCCGCCAGACGACGCCGCAGCGCTGATCTCGCCGGTGCCTTTGCTCGTCGTGCACGGGGACAGCGACGACTACTTCCCCGTGGATCACGGCCAGCAGATCTTCGATGCGGCAGGCGAACCCAAGGAGCTCTGGATCGTGCCCGGATTCGGGCATGCCGAGTCCGGAGCCGGGCCCCAGCTGATTAAGCGGATCGGCAGCTGGGTAAGGCACGCCGTGGGCGTGGACGGGAAGGGCACTGGTGAGGGCGGTGCTGACGGGGGCGGTGCGGACGGGAGCGGTGCGGACGGGGGCGGTGCCGGCGGGGGCGGTGCGGACGGACCGGCGCGCAGTCCAGGCGAGCCGGTGCCGAGTGCGAGTTAGCGGTGCATTCCTTGGCATAAATCGCTGGCACTAACAGGCCATTGTAATTGTTACGGCTTAGTTTACGCTTCTTATGATGCTATCCAGCCTTCGCTGCCAGTTATGGGCGGATACGAAGGTTTTGTGAAGACTTTGCGTCAGCGGAAGGAATGTACCGGAGAATGTTCACTAACGCCTCATTGGAGCCCGAATACCAGGCTCGGGTGTTTATCCAGAGCCGGGAATGCGACCCTGGAGTGCTCGAAAGGCTGACCGGCTCGATGTATTTCCCCGAGCGGCGGCTAGGTGCCACGATCGTTTCCAGCGTGGGCCGCGAGGGCATGTCACTGCTGTATGTCGCCGCGCCGCCGATCACCGACGCCGAAGATCAGATCGAGTACTTCCTCGGCCTGCTGCCGTCAGGATCTAAAGCTCAGGAGGCGAGCAGGAGAAATCGGGTGCAACTGCTCAGCCTTGACGATAATTCGTCCAGGTGGCTAAGTACGAAGGTGCTTGACCCGCAGCGTCAGGAAAGCGCCAGGGCCAGAAAGCGGATCAGGGATTTCGTGCACAGGGAACGCCAGGCAGGCGCCGACGTCAAGCTGAGCTACTACGAGCCGTCGGAGAACCTGGAGCGGTTCGCCGCCGAACTCGGCATCACCGGCGACCAGGTGAGCGCGCGGTTCATCGAACTCGGCACGAAGTCGGCGAGCAGGCAACTGCTCGCCGAGGCCGGCCTGCCCATCCCTGAGGGAACGCCTGAGTACCGCAGCCTGCGTGACCTAGCCGCAGGCGTGGCCGGCCTGATCAAGCAGGGTCACTACCGGCAGGTGCTCAAGCTGAGCAGCACCGAGTACGGCGGCGGGTTCGGCAATGCCATGCTTGACCTGCGCGAGCTGCGCCTCAGTGACGCCTGCGGCGATAGCCTGACCGGGAAGGTACTCGACCTGATCCCTGTGCGGACCGTGCCGGCCGACAGCAAGATCAGCTGGGCCCAGTTCTCCTCGTGGATGAGCAGGTCAGGAGTCCTGGCCGAGGAGCTGATCGAGGGCGAGGAAGTAAGGAGCCCGAGCTATCAGGGAGTCATCGACGCCGCGGGCGCGGTGCGTACGGTCTCGACCCACGAGCAGGTGCTCGGTGCCCTGGGCCAGATTTTTACCGGCAGCCTGTTCCCCGCCGGGGAGGAATACCGCGACGCAATTATCAAGTACGGATTCGCGGTCGGCAGGCGGCTGGCCGAACTCGGCGTGCGCGGCGGAGATTTCGGCGTGGACTTTATCGCGGCCAGGCAAGGAACGCGGTGGAACCTATTCGGCTGTGAGCTCAACCTGCGGGCAACCGCTACCAAGCACGGATTCGCGATGGCCACTTCATTGCTCGGCGTGTTGCCCGATGAGTCTGGCAGGCTGCTTACTGGCGGATCCGAACGGGTTTACCGGTCGTCAGACGCGATCGCCGACCGGAGTTACCTCGGCCTTCGGCCGCGTGACCTGATCGCGGCGGTACACCGTTCGCGGCTCGGCTATGATCACGGGCGGAAAACCGGGATCGTGCTGCATATGCTGAGCGCTGCGGCTGAGTGCGGGAAACTCGGCGCCGTAGCCATCGGCACCGATCAAGAACAGACAGCGGGGTATCTCGCCGGCCTGAGGCTGGCACTCCGCGACGTGGCCATGACCAGGACGCGCGAGGCAGGCGTTGCGTAACGCGGCGGAAACAGACCCGTAACTGCCGCACTACCCGGCAGGCACCGCGCCGCCGTCGCGCCAGTTCTGGCTGGTCAGAACCGTTCCATGGACGTAACTGACGGGAAACGAACGCGAAACTCGTCCATGACAGACATGAACGGTACTGATTAACACCGAAGTGGTGGCAAGACGATGCTGGTCAGCGTCGCCTGGCCGTCTGGGCACCCTTCGCTCCCTCAGAAGATGGAGGCGGAGAGTGGATCCCTATTCGAGCTGGCTCAGCTCTGGCGACAACGCGTGGCAGATGACGGCCGCTACGCTGGTCGGCCTGATGAGCATCCCCGGGCTGGCGGTTCTCTACGGGGGAATCGTCCAGCGGAAGTGGGCCGTCAACACGATGATGATGGTGTTCAGTGCCTTCTGCCTGACGCTGATCGTCTGGGTGCTGTGGGCATTCAAAATGGGATTCGGGGCACCCTGGATCGGGCAGTTCCTCGGCAAGCCAGGCGCGGTAGTCGGTGCGAGCGGGGAGCAGGCGCGGGCGAGCATCCCGCTTCTCAACGGGCTCATGCCGAAGTTCAGGTTCCCTGAGGGCTCGCTTGTCTACTTCCAGTTCGTTTTCGCGGCGATTACCCCGATCCTGTTTATCGGCAGCGTCATCGGCCGGATCAAGTTCAAGGTCTGGCTGATCTTCGTGCCGCTATGGATCACGTTCGCGTACGCGGTTAACGCGTTCCTGCTCTGGGGCGGCGGCTTCTGGGCCGGCAAGGGCGCGCTGGACTTCAGCGGCGGTTACGTCATCCACCTGGCCGCCGGGGTCTCCGGCTTCGTCGCCGCGGCCACCATCGGCCCCCGTCTCAAGCGCGACCGGGAGAACGACCGGCCCAACAACCTGCTGTTCATCGCGGTCGGCGCGGGCATCTTGTGGCTGGGCTGGAACGGCTTCAACGGCGGTGACCCCTACTTCGCGGGCGCGGACGCGGCCGCCGCGGTCGTCAACACCAACGTGGCCACCGCGGTCGCCATGATGACGTGGATCCTCATGGACATGTTCCTGAGCAAGGAGAAGAAACCGACGTTCCTTGGCGGCCTCAACGGCATGATCTGCGGCCTCGTCGGCATCACTCCGGCCGCCGGCTTCGTCAACGGCCTGGGCGCCATCGTGATCGGCTTCGTCTGCACGGCCATCGTCTGGGTGGCCTGGACCTACTTGCCCAGGTACGTGTGGCCGTTCAACAAGGTCGATGATGCCCTCGGCGTGGTCTACACGCACGGTATCGCCGGCCTGTTCGGCGGCCTGCTGACCGGCTGCCTCGCGGACCCGAAGATGATCGAGTACATCGGCCTTGGCAAGACCGCCTCGTTCAGCGGCGCGGGCTTGTTCTACGGGCACCCCAAGCAGCTGGCCATCCAGGCCGGGGCCGCCCTGACGGTCAT
>DAHVDE010000081.1 GCA_027313705.1 Actinomycetota bacterium
TTCCTCGCCGAGCTCGACCAGCCGCGAGTAGTCGGTCGCCGCCTTGGCCAGAGCTTCGTGCAGTTCAGCTTCCCTGCTGGTCAGCCGTTCCACCTGCCGGTCAAGCCGGGCAAGCTCCTTCTTGGCCGCACGCAGCCTGGCGGGCGAGGTACCTGCGGAAGCGGCTGCCGCAGGCTCGCCGGCGGCAGCGGGAACCGGCCTGGACGGCTTGGCCGCGGCGCCGCTTTCCCTAAGTTCCAGGTACTCGGTCACGCCGCCTGGCAGGAAGGCGAGCTTGCCGTCTATAAGCGCGAGCACGTGGTCCGTGGTCCGCTCGAGGAAGTACCTGTCGTGACTGACCACCACGATGGAGCCGGGAAACCCGTCGAGCAGGTCCTCAAGCTCGGTCAGGGTCTCGATGTCGAGGTCGTTAGTTGGCTCGTCGAGCAGCAGCACGTTCGGCTCGGCCATCAGCAGCATCTGCAGCTGGAGCCTGCGCCGTTCGCCGCCCGACAGGTCCGCGACCGGTGTCCACTGCCGGTCGGCGCGCAGCCCGAGCCGGTCAAGCATCTGGCCGGCGGAAAGCTCGCCCTTGCCGACCTTGACCGTGCCGCGCACCTGCTCGGCGGCTTCGAGCACCCGCAGGTCAGGGTCCAAGGGAACCGGTTCCTGGGTCAGGTAGCCGAGCCGCACGGTCTTGCCCTTGACCACTTTGCCTGCCGACATCAGGTCGCACTGGCCGGCCAGCACGTTGAGCAGGGTGGTCTTGCCGCTGCCGTTCACCCCGACCACGCCGACCCGGTCTCCAGGCCCTAGCTGCCAGGTCACGTCGTCGAGCAGTGCCCGTTCCCCGGCCCGCGCGGTGACCGCGTCCACTTCGAGTACGGTCTTGCCGAGCCTGGCCGCGGCCAGCCGGGAAAGCTCGACACCGTCACGCGGTGCGGGTTCGTCGGCGATCAGCGCGGCCGCCGCGTCCAGTCGGAACTTCGGTTTGCTTGTCCGCGCCGGAGCGCCGCGCCGCAGCCAGGCAAGCTCCTTGCGCAGCAGGTTCTTGCGGCGCTGATCGGCGGCGGCGGCCTGCCTGGCCCGCTCGGCCTTGGCCAGCACGTACGCGGAGTAGCCGCCGTCGTAGACGCGGACCTGCCCGTCAGCGACTTCCCAGGTGCGATCGCTGACCGCGTCGAGGAACCAGCGGTCGTGGGTAATGACCACGAACGTCTTGACGTAGTCGGTCAGGTAGCCGGCCAGCCAGCCGATGGCCTCGAGATCGAGGTGGTTGGTCGGCTCGTCGAGCAGCAGCAGGTCGTGCTGGCCGCGCAGCAACGCGGCTAGCGCCACCCGGCGACGCTCGCCGCCGGAAAGCAGCGCCGTCTCCGTGTCCAGGTCAAGATCGCTCAGCAGCGCGGCCAGCAAGCCGCGGCTCCTGGCGTCCGCCGCCCACTCGTGCTCGGGGGCATCGCCGAATACCACCCGCCTGACCGGTCCCGCCAGTTGCCCCGACTGGGACAGGTAACCGATCCTGAGATCGCGGTTCCTGGTCGACCGGCCGGAATTCAGGTCGGTCGCGCCGGCGAGGACGGCAAGCAGCGTCGTCTTCCCAGCACCGTTACTGCCGACGACACCGATCCGGTCACCGGCCGCGACGCCAAGCGACACCTGGTCGAGCAGTACCCGCGTGCCGTAGGCCTTGACCGCCGACTCCAGGTTGACCAGGTTCAATTCGCCATTCCGTCGCTGATCAGGCTCGCGCCTGGTACCGGCCCGCTGACCTGCACCACCGCACGGCAGACTCCCGCCCCGGTAATGCCTACCGCGAGCTCACTGGCCTCCTGCGCGCCGCCTGCAAGGAAAGCGCAGGTCGGGCCGGATCCTGAGACTATCGCACCGAGGGCACCGTGCTCTTTCCCCGCTGCCAGTGCCCGCCGAAGTAGCGGCTGAAGCGAGAGCGCGGCGGGCTGCAGATCGTTGCTGAGCAGCGGGCCGACCGCAGCCGGGTCGCCCGACCGCAGCGCCGCCATGAGTTCTGTGCTCAGCGCGGGAGCGGGCACGTCGTCCGCGCCTGCATCCTCCGTCCGGCCAGGCCTGGCCGCCCGAAGCCGGTCACAGGCCGCGTAGACGTCAGGCGTGGCCAGCCCGCTGACCCCGAAGGCGAGCACCCAGTGGTAGTTGCCGGTGACCAGCGCCCTGGTCAGCTGCTCACCGCGGCCGATGCCGACCGCGGTGCCGCCGAGCAAGGAGAAAGGCACGTCGCTGCCGAGCGTGGCGCCGATTTCGCCGAGCGCGGCCTGCGTGAGGCCGGTACCCCACAGTTCGTTGCAGGCCACAAGCGCCCCCGCCGCGTCGGCACTACCGCCGGCCAGGCCGGCCGCGACCGGGATGCGCTTGCGGATGCCGATCCGCAGGCGAGCGGCCTGACCACGCAGACCGGTCGCCTTGGCCAGCGCGGCCGCCGCCCGCACGGCCAGGTTGGCCTGCCCTGCGGGCACCGACTCAGCGCCTTCGCCTGACACGGCGACGCCAAGGCGGTCCGCGTAGCGGACGGTCACCTCGTCGAACAGCGAGACGGCGTGGAATACGCTGACGATGTCGTGGTAACCGTCGCCGCGCAACGGCCCGACAGCGAGCTGAAGGTTGATCTTGGCCGGCACGCGAGCCGTGCACGTCCTTGCCGGTCTGGTGATCGATGTCACTTGCGCCACGTTTCGATGATGCTACCGGCGGTGGCGGCAGCCTCGGCAATTTTGATGTATTGCGTGATATCGATGGCCTCACCGCGCAGCGACTGGTCGACTCCCGCCGCGCTCAGCACCCGCCCGGCCGCATCCGCCGATCCGGCCCAGGGCGCCAGCGCAGCCCTGAGGGTCTTGCGCCGCTGCGCGAACGCGGCGTCGATGACGGCGAAGACCGCGGCCCGGCTAGCCGCTACAGACCGGTGCCTGCCGCGATCGTCCCGCCTGGTGAAACTGACCAGCGCAGAATCCACGTTGGGCACTGGCCAGAACACCGTCCTGGCGATCGTTCCTGCACGGCGGGCGCTTCCGTACCAGGCCAGCTTGACCGAGGGCACGCCGTAGGTACGGCTGCCTGGCGGCGCGCACAGCCGGTCGGCCACCTCGGCCTGGACCATGATCAGGGCACGGGTGACCGACGGCAGGACTTCGAGCAGGTTAAGCATGATCGGCACGGCCACGTTATAGGGCAGGTTGGCCACGAGGACGCCGGGCTGCGCACCGGGAAGACCGCCGATCTTGACCGCGTCGGCGGTGACCACGGTGAGCCTGGCGGCCATCGCGGCCGACCTCGCGGCCACCGTGCCAGGCAACTCGGCGGCGAGCACCTGATCGATCTCGACGGCCGTGACCCGTGCCCCGGTTTCCAGCAGGCCGAGCGTCAGCGAGCCGAGGCCAGGGCCCACCTCGACCACGACATCGTCACGGCCGACGCGGGCTTGCGCCACGATCCGCCTGATGGTGCCGCCGTCGATGACGAAATTCTGCCCCAGATGCTTGGCTGGCCTGATCGCGAGCCTTCCGGCCAGTTTCCTTATCTCGGCCGCTCCGAGCAGTCCCGATCCGGCGTCCTCCACCGAGGTCACGCTAGCGCCAGGGACCGAACACCCGCTCGCCGGTCGCCATCACGATCGCGGCAAGCTCGGCGACGTCCATCTTCTTCACCTCGGCGATCGCCCGGAGCGTGTGCGCGACCTGGGCGGGCGCGTTTTCCTTACCCCGGTTTGGCGCCGGGGTAAGGAACGGCGCATCGGTTTCCACCAGGATCAGTTCCGCCGGGGCGATGGCGGCGGCCTCCCTGAGGCTGCCTGCGCTCGGAAAGGTCACATTGCCGGCGAAGCTCATCAGGTAGCCAGCTTCCGCGCACTTCTTCGCGAGTTCGGCTCCCCCGGAGAAGCAATGGAAGATGATGCTTTCCTGAAGATCGCAGGTTCGCAAGAGCTCGAGTACGTCGTCGTGGGCATCCCTGTCGTGGATCATCAGCGCCTTGCCAGCGGCCCTGGCGATTTCGATGTGGGCAATGAACCACTCTTGCTGCACCTTCGGCGGCGAGCTATCCCTGTAGTAGTCAAGGCCGGTCTCGCCGACCGCGCGCACCTGAGGCAGGGCGGCCAGTCCCGCGATCTCGGCGAGGACTTCTTCCTTGCGCGAATTCAGGCCTGCGGTCTCGTTGGGATGAATGGCCACGGCGGCGTACACGTCGCGATGCTCGGCCGCGCAGGCGGCTGACCACCTCGACGACTCAAGGTCGCAGCCGACGGTGACCACCTGGCTGATCCCGGCCGCCCGAGCCGACCGCAGGACCTCCAGTGGCGGCTCGGACAGCATGTCAAGGTGCGTGTGCGAGTCGAAGACCTGACCTGGCAGCGGCTGCGGCGGCGGCGCGACCGGTGCTCGCCTGCTCACGACCCTGGCTCGGTGTCGTAACCGCGCAGCCTGGTCAGTTCGTCTTCGGCCGCGGCCGGGTCGATCTTGGCGAACAGCGGCGTCGGCTGGCTAAGCGGCGTACCTGGCTTGATCGCGGTCGACCCCCACCCCGCCTGCCCGGAATAGCTGCCGGTGACGACCGGGTATGGCCGGCCGTCGTCCTCGCTGACCTCGTCGATTCTCGGCATGTCCGACCAGGTGCCCTCGCCGCCGAGCAGTTCGAACACCCGCTGCGACGAGCTTGGCAGGAACGGGGTAAGCAGCGTCTTGCCGTCGTCGACCAGTTGCAGCGCGACGTGCAGTATCGTCTTCATCCGGTCGGGATCTGACTCGCGCAGCTTCCATGGCGCCTGGTCAGACAGGTATTTGTTAGCCTCGGCCAGCGTCCGCATGACCTCGGTGATCGCGTTCTTGAACCGGCACCTGGCCAGGGAGTCGCCGACGCTGGCGAACGCGTTTGCTGAACGCTCGAGTATGGCGCGGTCCTCGTCGGTGAACTGGCCGGCCTGCGGGATCGAGCCGATGTTACGCGCGGCGAAGGAGACGCTGCGGTTCACCAGGTTGCCCCAGTTCGCCACAAGTTCGTCGTTGTTGCGCCTGATGAACTCGGTCCAGGTGAAGTCGGTGTCCTGGCTTTCCGGCCCGGCCACGGCGACGTAATAGCGCAGCGCGTCCACGTCGTACCTGGACAGGAAGTCACGCACGTAGATGACGATCGACCGAGACGAGGAGAACTTGCGGCCCTCCATGGTCAAGAACTCCGACGAGACGACCTCTGACGGCAAGTTGAGCGCGCCGAGCGAGCCAGGCCGGCCGCCCTTGGTGCCAGTCCCGCCGTAGCCGAGCAGCATCGCCGGCCAGAACTCCGAGTGGAAGACGATGTTGTCCTTGCCCATGAAGTAGTAAGAGAGCGCGTCAGGCGACTGCCACCAGGCCCGCCAGGCGTCAGGGTCGCCAGACCTCCTGGCCCACTCGATGGAGGCGGACAGGTACCCGATCACCGCGTCGAACCAGACGTAGATGCGCTTGTCGGCCCGGTCAAGCCAGCCTTCGAGCGGGATAGGCACGCCCCAGTCCAGGTCCCTGGTAATGGCGCGGGGCTGGAGATCACCGAGCAGGTTGAGCGAGAACTTCAGCACGTTGGGCCGCCACTGGCCGCTCTTGGACTGCAGCCAGGTACCGAGCACGTCGGCGAACGCGGGCAGGTCGAGGAAGAACTGCTCGGTCTCCACGAAGACCGGCGTCTCGCCGTTGATCTTCGATCTCGGGTTGATCAGGTCGACCGGGTCAAGCTGGTTCTGGCAGTTGTCGCACTGGTCACCGCGAGCGCCGTCGAAGCCGCAGATGGGGCAGGTGCCCTCGATGTAACGGTCGGGCAGGGTGCGGCCGGTCGACGGCGAGACGGCGCCGAGCGTGGACTTGGTGAGGATATAGCCGTTGTCGTAGAGGCCCTTGAAGATCTCCTGCGTCACCGCGTAGTGGTTGCGCGTGGTGGTCCTCGTGAACAGGTCGTAGGACATGCCGAGTCCGGCCAGGTCCTCCGCAATCACCCGGTTGTAGCGGTCGGCGAGCTCGCGCGCGGTCACGCCTTCCGCGTCGGCCTGCACCTGGATCGGGGTTCCGTGCTCGTCGGTGCCGCTCACCATCAGCACCTTGTCGCCGGCCATCCGGTGATACCTGGAGAACATGTCGCAAGGCAGGCCGAACCCGGATACGTGCCCGATGTGCCTGGGCCCGTTGGCATAAGGCCACGCTGGCGCGGCCAGAATGTGACGAGGTGCAGATGACGACATGCACTCAAGCCTAGAGCCACCGCCGGAGCGCTCGCCCATGGTTATTGCGGCCGGCGACCGCGGTTACCGAACCAGGTTAGGCACGTTTGGCGTGAATAACCGCTTCGTACAGGTCTCGCCGGCGCAGGCCGAGCCTGCTGGCCGTCGCCGCGATCGCGTCGCTGCGGGAACTGCCGGCCTGCTCGGCGGCGGCCACTTCGGCAATCGCGCCGGCCAGGTCAATGGCGACCGCCTCGGCGGCGCCCGCTACTACCAGCGTGATCTCGCCGAGCACGCCAGCCGCGGCCCACTGCGCCAGGTCACCTAGCGTGGCCCTGATGATCTCCTCGTGGGTCTTGGTCAGCTCACGGCAGACAACGGCCGGCCGGCCCGCGCCGAAGGCTGCGGCCAGTTCCGCCAGGGTCTCCGCTAGCCGGCGTGGCGATTCGAAGAAGACCATGGTCCTGCGCTCGGCGGCGAGGTCGGCGAACCTGCGGCCGCGCTCCCCGGCGCGGCGCGGCGGAAAGCCCTCGAAGCAGAACCGGTCCGTCGGCAGGCCGGACACCGCGAGCGCGGCGGTGACCGCGGACGGGCCAGGGAGCACGCTGACCGGTAGCCCGGCCTCGACGGCGGCGGTCACCAGCCGGTAGCCGGGATCGCTGATGCCAGGCAGGCCCGCGTCGGTGATGAGCAGCACGTCATTGCCGCTCGCCAGCTCTTCGATCAGGCCAGGCACGCGTGCCGTCTCGACGTCTTCGTAGTAGGAGACCACCCGGCCGGTGAGCCGCACGCCGAGCGCGGCGGCGAGTCTGCGCAGCTTACGCGTGTCCTCGGCCGCGATCACTGTGGCCTGGCCAAGAGCCGCGACCAGGCCGCCCGACGCGTCGGCCGGCCGGCCGATCGGAGCGGCCGCCAGAATCAGGGTCCCTCTGCTCGCGTCCATCCGGTCCACGCTAATGCCCGACGGCCCTAACATGAACTGCGATGGGAGCTTTCTGGTCCGCGCCGCCGATCGAGGGTGCGCGCATAAGGCAACGGGAGCCGGCCGTATCACTGAAAGAGCGGCTCGTGCCGCCCATGCCCCCGGCGTCGGTGTGGGGCTGGGCCGGACCGCTGCTCGTCACGCTCTTCGGCGGGTTCCTGCGTTTCTACCGGCTCGGCATTCCGCATGCCGTGGTCTTTGACGAGACCTATTACGTGCCTGACGCTTACGGCATCTTGAAGCACGGGGTCGAGATCAACGCGGTCGGTGCCGCCAAGAACCGCAATCTTGTCGATCACCTTCTCGCTACCGGCAGCACGCACATCTTGACCAACACCGGCGAGTACGTCGTCCACCCGCCGTTCGGCAAGGTCATGATCGCGGTTGGTGAATGGCTGTTCGGGCTGACGCCATTCGGGTGGCGCTTCATGGCGGCGGTGGCGGGCACGCTCGCGATCCTGCTCGTCGCCAGGATCACCAGGCGGATGACCAGGTCGACGATGCTTGGCTGCATCGCCGGGCTGCTCATGTCGCTCGACGGTCTTGAGCTCGTGCTCAGCCGGACCGCGATACTCGACATCTTCGTGACGTTCTGGGCGCTGGCCGCCTTCGGCATGCTGGTGCTTGACCGTGACGCGGCGCGGGCGAAACTCGCGGAAGCGGCCATGGCCGCCGGCGCGACAGGTGCGCCTGGCGAGGAACTGAGCGGCGGCGGCATCAAGCTAGGGATCCGCTGGCGCCTGGTGCTCGCCGGGGTGTTCCTCGGCCTCGCCTGCGCGTCCAAGTGGAACGGCATCTGGTTCCTGCTCGCCTTCGGCGGACTCGCGCTGGCCTGGGACCTCGGAGCCAGGCGAGCGCTCGGATACAGGGAAAGGCTCGCAGGCACGCTGCGCAGCGACGCGAAATGGCTGCCGGTGACGTTCGTCGCCATTCCCGCCGCTACCTACACCGCCGCCTGGTCAGGCTGGTTCGCGACCAGCCTCGGCTACGACAGGAACTGGGCCGCGCTCGCCGGTAACCACGTGCCGATCTGGTCGACGCTCGATTCCTGGTATCAGTACCAGAAGTCCATGCTCAGCTTCGGCCTCGGGCTCAACTCGAAGGCCGGCTATGTCTCCGAGCCGTGGAGCTGGCTCTACCTTGGGCGGCCAGTTTCCTTCTTCTATACGGCGCCCAAAGGCTGCGGCGTGCCTTCTTGCTCGCAGGAAGTGCTCGCGATCGGCACCCCGGCCATCTGGTGGGCGTCGATCCTGGCGCTGGCCTTCTGCCTCGGCTGGTGGATCAGCCGCAGGGACTGGCGGGCGGGCGCGGTCCTGGTCGCTGTCGGAGCAGGCTGGCTGCCCTGGTTCTGGTTCGCCTTGCACGACCAGCGCACAGAGTACTACTTCTACGCGATCGCGTTCCTGCCCTACCTGGTCATCGCGATTACGTTGTGCCTTGGACTGATCATCGGGCCGGTCGATGCCCCGCCTGGCCGGCGCGCGATCGGGGCCGTCGTCACCGGGGCTTACCTGCTCCTCGTGCTCGCCAATTTCGCCTATTTGTATCCGGTGCTCACCGCGCAAGTCCTGCCTTACGAGTTCTGGCGTCAGCGAATGTGGTTCAGCAGCTGGATCTAGCTGGGTTCTTGGCCGGCCCGGTCACGGCTGACCTGTGGCTTTTGGGAGGCCGTGACCAGGCCGTGATAGGTTAGCGCTTTGATAGGCTGAGTGGGTTATGTCGATGTTGCAGGGGGTGAGGTTCATCAGCGAGGAGCGGATGGGCGCCACACCTGCGGCCGAACCTCACCGGCAGGCCGAGTTCGAGCGCCAGGTGCGGCCCTACCTGACGCAGCTCTATCAGGCGGCACTGCGCATGACACGCAACGCCAGCGACGCCGAGGACCTGGTACAGGAAACGCTAGCCAAGGCGTACGTGGCCTTTCATCAGTTCACGCCTGGCACCAACCTGCGCGCCTGGTTGCACAAGATCTTGTCGAACGCGTTCGTCAACAACTACCGCAAGACCAGAAGGCAGCCTGCCCTCGCCACGGCGACGGAACTGGCGGGCGACTGGCAGACGGGGACAGACGCCTCGGCTCCCGTGGCCAGGTCGGCCGAGGCCGAGGCGCTCGACCGGCTCGGGGATTCTGAGGTACTGCGGGCGCTTCGCGACCTTCCTACCGACTTCCGTACCGCCGTGTACCTGGCGGACATCGAGGGTTACCCGTACCGGGAAGTGGCCGCGATGATGGGCACCCCGATAGGTACTGTCATGTCACGGCTGCATCGCGGCCGGGACCGGTTGCGCCGTGCGCTTGCCGCCTACGGGCCGCCAGGCAGGCCCACGCCGGCTACCGCCTAACCCTGCCGCAAGCGCCGCGCGAGTTGCCTTATCACCTCGGCCGGGTGCGGGTCACCGCGATCCAGGTCGTCAGGGTCCGGCCAGCAGCCAGCACGGTCAGGGCGCGGGTGCGGGATGCCGGGCCAGCATCCGTCTCGGTCTTGCACCCGGCGGCGGCCGCCGATGTGAAGCAGTGAACCGAGATCGGCGGCTGATCCGCCGCTTGACTTAGCCATCACGAACCTCCCTGGCGGCGGGTCTTGGCTACCTGAGCCGCTAACTCCATGGTGCGACCCCTCGCGACATATCGCAAACTCCTGCGGTCGCCGATGAACCCTGAGACCCTTGGTCGCGTCAGTAAGGTATGGAGATAGCTTCATAACGATGTGTAGGCGACGTGTAACCGAGATCACGAATCCTTGGAGACCACCAGGACGTCTTAGTTGTGACAGATCTCGAAGGAGCACCCCATCCAAGGGAGCAAACGTTCGCATGACTGCCGCCACAGCACCAGATGTCAAGCCAGCGCAGGTCACTGGAGCCGCAGCCACGCCGGCCGACCCGCAGGCTAAGTCAACCGACTTCGACCAGCAGGTCCGGCCTTACCTCGACCAGCTTTACCCGGCTGCGCTTCGGCTGACCAGGAACCGCGCCGATGCCGAGGACCTGGTGCAGGAAACCCTGACCAAGGCTTACACGGCCTACCACCAGTTCACCCCTGGCACCAACCTGCGCGCCTGGCTGCACCGGATACTTGCCAACACGTTCATCAACAGCTACCGGAAGACCAAGCGCGAGCCGGCCATCAGCCCGGGTGCCGACCCGCACCAGGACTGGCAGCTTGGCCGTGACCCGCTGGCGGGCCCGGCGCGTTCCGCCGAGGCCGAGGCGCTCGACAAGATCACCGACTCATCCGTTCTCGCCGCGCTGCGCGAACTGCCAGACGACTTCAAGACCACCATCTGGCTGGCCGACGTCGAGGGCTATCCGTACCGGGAAGTCGCCGCGATGATGGGCACGCCGATCGGCACCGTGATGTCGCGCCTGCACCGCGGCCGCAGCAAGCTGCGCCAGCAACTCGTCGCCCGCCCGCACCGCGCCAGGCCGCTGACCAGCAGCTGATCTGCCTCAGGCACCGCCCCCGCGCACCTGATGCTCGCTCAGCGCGTTACCTGAGCACGTAAAGGCTGAGAAACACCGACTCGATCCGCCAGCGGCGGACCAGCCTGAACCCGTCCGCCGTGAGCAGCCGGGTGCTGCCAGCACCGGCCGGCCCTACCGAAGGCTGCGAAGGCGTCCACTGCACGGTCCACACCCTGCGCACCGTGCGCAGCCTGCCCGCCACCGTCGGCTGACTGGCCGGGAGTCCTCTCAGCGTCGCAGACGCGATCGGGGAACGGCCGAGCCCGATGTCGCGCAGCCTGGCGAACGGCGCCGGATAGGCCATGCCGACCAGGGCCGTGTCCCACGGCAGGTACCAGATCGCGTCTCCTGGCCGTTCGCGCGCGCCGATCACGGCGGCCAAGGCCCGCAGGTTGTCGGCGCGGGACGCGGGCTGCCTGATCGCCTGCTGCGGGCCGGCCAGCGCCGCGACCATGGCCACCGCGAGCACGGCGGAGGGCAAGAAGGCGAGCGCTCGCGACCGGCCTGCCGCCGCGCCTCGCTGGCTTACCGCCTCGCCGGTCAGCTTGACCAGCCAGGTCAGCCCGGCGCCGACGAGCAACGACAAGGCGGGCAGGCAGAAGATGACGTAGCGCTCCACATACAGCGGGTCGGCGAGCGATACGGCGAGCAAGACCACTGGCGGCAAGATCAGCCACGGCAGCGCAACGACGGCGAGGACAAGTCCCCTGCCCCTGGCAAGGCCGGGACCGGCCACCCAGCCGAGCACGGCAAGCAGTGCGACGAGCGGTATCGCCAGGGCAGCCCCGGCGAAGTCGCGTATCAGGGTCGCGACCGTCGAAAGGTCAGGCGAAGTAACCCAGTTGAGCTGACCAGACTGGAGCAGGGCGAGCACGGCCATCGGCCCGAGCGCGACGGCGGCAGCCAGGCAGGACAGGACCCAGGCGCGCAAGGTGCCGAAGGTAACCAGGCCGGGTCCGCCAGGGCCGGCCGGCACATCGCCGGCCTTTGCCTGACCCCGCGCGAGCAGCAAGCTGACCCCGTGCGCCAGCGCCAGCGCGACGGCAAACAAGTTGAAATACCCGGTAAGTGCCAGCGCCGCCGCGTAAGAGGCCCACCACGGCCAGCGTCCCGCTGGCACCGCGCGTACCAGCAGGTAGGTCGCAAGCACCGCGGTCAGGCTGGTCAAGGCGTAGGGCCTGGCTTCCTGGGCGTACCTCGTGGTGATCGGCACCAGGGCCAGGGCAAGCCCGGCAAGCAAGCCGGCCGCGGCGGGCCAGGGCAGCCCGCTGGCGGCGGCCAGCCTGCGGCCGAGCGCCGCGAGCAGTCCGGCGGCCAGCGCCATCGCGATCAGCGAAGGCAGGCGCAAGACCGTCGCCGAGATGCCGCCTGCCGAGATGACCGCGTGCATCAGCAGGTAGTAGGCGCCGTGCACGGCGTCTTGGTGCAGCGTGAGGTCGATGATCGCGCCGAGCGGCCGCTGCGAGCCAGAGATCGTCGCCGCCTCGTCCCGCCAGAGCGAGGGAACGCCGATCCGGTAACCGCCAGCGATCAACTCGGCGAGGAAAGGAACAACCACGACCGGCCAGCCGCGAACCCGCCGTGTCCATGCCTTCGCCGCCAGGCTGCCGCTCGCCGTCTGGCGCCCGACCCCGGCCGCGCCTGACCTCGTCCCTACCACGTCCGCAGCCTAGTCATTCGAAGATCGCGTCGCAGGCCCGCGCGGCCGCATGGCCGTCGTCGAGCGGGCAGAATTTCGCGGTAAACGCGGCCTGGGCGTCCGCATGCTTCGCCGCGACTGCCTCGAGGTCGGCGAGCGCGGCTATCACCTGGTCGGAGGTGGCAAGAAGCGGACCTGGTGCCTCGGCCTCGAAATCGAAGTAGAAACCGCGCAACTCGTCGCGGTACTGCTCAAGGTCATAGGTGAAGAACAGGATCGGGCGGCCGGTCGGCGCGAAGTCGAACATCACCGACGAGTAGTCGGTGATCAGGACGTCGGTCAGGGCAAGCAGGTGGTTGATGTCCGGATACCTGGTCACGTCGAAGACGAAACCGTCGTGACCGGCCGCGCTTGTCCAGCCTTCCATCAGGTGATGGCCGCGGACGAGCAGCACGTACTCCTCGCCAAGCTGGCGCGCGGCCTGCGCCAGGTCAAGCCGGAAGTCCAGCCGGTAGGTTCCAGGCCCGTGCCGCTGATTCTCGCGCCAGGTAGGCACGTACATCGCCACCAGCTTGCCATCGGGCAAGCCAAGCCGCTCCCTGAACTGCACGGTGCTCTCGCGCGCGCCGGCCGACTGACCTGCCAGCGCGAGCAGCGCGTCGTCGCGCGGATAGCCGGTCTCGGCTATCTCGCCAGGGTAGCGGAAGGCCGTCGCCATGATCGGCGTGCTGAACGGGTTCGGCGAGATGAGCAGGTCCCACCTGGTGACGTCGGCCGCCATGAACTCGAAGTAGTAGCCGCCGCTGGCGAAGCTCGGATTGACGATGTCGTAGCCGAGTCTCTTGAGCGGCGTGCCGTGCCAGGTCTGGACATACCGCTGGCCGTTCCTGCGGCGGTGCGGTTGCGGCAGGTGATCGTTCGAGACCAGGTGCTTTGACCGGCCAAGGGCCTTGAAGTAGGGCACGGTGCCGATTAGCACCGCTTTGTCCCCCGGCGGCACGGGCACCGACCAGTCCCTGACCGCCCAGATCCGTTCGCGCGTATCGCTGCGGCGAGCCAGTTCCGCCGCGATGCCGAGCGGGTTGTCCGTGCAGGACTTGCCGTCAAAGCTCATGAACAGGATCGAGTCCCGCAGCGGCCGCCTGAGCTGTAGCCGGTAATACAGTTCGCGAACCAGGCGGCGGCGGATCCGGCCACGTTCAAAGAAGCCAAGCGCAGGGCCGGCCGTCAGCACGAGCTTGCTGGCCGCTCCCGAGCGGCCCTCCGCCGTCGCGCGGTAAATTTTGCGGCCAATCTTAAGCTTGTGACTTTCGGCGCCCGCGATCGTGACCGGCCGCTCCTGGCCTTCGGCATCGCCTTGGTGCAGGGAAATGCTCCAGCGCCCGTCCCGAAGCGGCGCCTTGACGCCGAAGAAGTCAAGCGCCCCGATCTCGAGCTCGATGTCGCCTTCGCCGGCCTGAACCTCGATGACATGGCGCTCCCAGCCGCCGATCTGGCGCAACACGACGAAATAAGGACCCGGCTCCCTGCGGGAGGCGGACAGCACCAGCCCCGTGACTGGCTCGCGCTCGACCCTCACCTGCAAGCGCCGCCCGGCCCAGTGCGCGCCGAAGCTGACGCCAGGCGCGACCGGCATGGCCTCGGACCAGGCTACCTGGCCCGAGGCAGAGTGCAGCCTGGTGGGCCGCCAGACCAGCCTGCCCCTGACCAGCAGGAAACAGTCCCAGGTTCCGGTCAGCCACCGGCCGGCCAGGCCGAACAACCGAGGGCTGATCTCGCACCTGAATCCGGCCCAGTCATAGCTGTAGCGCTCTTGCCCCGATGCCCTCGTCACCTCTGGCAGTTTCCGCGACCTGACCGGCAGGACGACGGGCAGGCCGCGCCGGCCTCGCGGCAGCAGCACGAGAAGCTTGGTGGTGTGGCGGCGCTTGCCGATGTCGACAGATGGCACGTAGGCGCTTCCCTCGATCGCCAGCGACCTGCCGTGCCAGTGCAGGCTGTCGATCCGCACGGCAGGGTCGAGCTCGCGCCGCTGCGGGCGGAAGATCGCCGCCGGGATGGCCGGCCTTGCCTTCCGGTACAGGGGCAGGTCAGCCCGGAGGCGGCCGAAGGTCCGCACCATCGGCGGGGTCCTTGCCTGGTTCACCGCCAGCCAGCCGGCGAGTTCGATCAGGTCGGCCTGGCGGCCATGCTCGATCAGGTAGTAGGCGAGCTTGCGCGCGGCCGGCTGAGCTCGCTTGACCTGCGGGTGCACCTGCTTCAGGTACCTGGCGGCCAGTTCGGCGAACTCGGCCTGGTAGTCCTTGCTGGTCACCGACAGGTCGCGGACATACAGCCAAAGGTCGTTGACAAGCGCCTTGTGCTGATGGGCCGCGAGCACCGCTGCGGTGCTCCGCTCGCGAAGGAAGTCGTCGATCAGCAAGAGCGCGGCGACACGGTCGCGGAAGTTGCTGATGTCCGTGCGCGACTGGGTGATGGACGGCGCGCCCTGGTCACGATCACGCCAGTGATAGACGGGCTCGGTGATCACGTCCACGCGGGTCGCGAGCACGTGCGCTTTCGTCATGGCAACCAGGTCTTCCCACAGCATTCCCTCGGGGAAGCGCAGGCCGCGGGTATCCCAGAACGACTTGGTGAACAGCTTGTTCCAGACCGAGATGTCATACAAAAGCTCGCGGCTGCGGCTGATGTGCGTGCCTGGCTTGGTGGTCTTGATCGCCTGGTCGTGCAGGCCAGAGGGGACCAGGCCTGCTGAGGTCAGCCTCAGCACGCCGCCGCTGGCGAAGTCAGAGCCTGATCCCTCCAGCGCGGCGAGCAGGATGGCGTAGGCGCCTGGCGGCAGCCGGTCGTCAGCGTCAGCGAACGCGAGGTACTCGCCTTCAGCCGCCGCCACGCCGCGGTTGCGTGCCGCGCCAGGTCCGCCGTTCGGCGCGGTGATCAGCTCGAACCTGGCATCGGCGGACGCCATGGCCGCCGCGATGTCGTGGCTGCCGTCGGAAGAGCCGTCGTCGACCATGATCACCTGCAGGTCGGCCATGGTCTGCGCGGCGATGGACATCAGGCATTCGCCGAGCAGGCCGGCGACGTTGTAGAACGGCACAACGACGCTGATCCGCGGCTTGGCCATCAAGTCCTCCCTGGCTAAGGCCAGCCGGTCGGGCTCTGGGCGGCGGGGACGTGGCGCTATTCGCCGCGCCAGACCGGCGGGCGTTTCTCCGCGAACGCCATCGCCCCCTCCATCGCGTCTTTCGACCCGAAGACCGGGGTGATGATCTCGCCTTGCCTGCCGAACGCCTCCGCAGCGCTCCAGTCAGCCGACTCGACGATCACCCGCTTGGTGGCGGCGAGCGCCAGCGGGCCGCCAAGCGCGACCTTGGCAGCAAGTTCCTTCGCGGCAGCTAGTGCCTCACCCGCCGGGACAAGCTTGTTGACCAGGCCAGCAGCCGCGAGCCTAGCAGCACTGAAGTGCTCACCTGTCAACGCGATTTCCATGGCCAGGTGGTAGGGGATGCGCTTGGGCAGCCTGAGCAGGCCACCGGCCCCCGCCACCAGGCCGCGGCGTACCTCAGGCAGCCCGAATTTGGCTTCCTCGCTGGCGACCACCAGGTCGCAGGCGAGCACCAGCTCGAACCCGCCGGCCAGGGCATAGCCTTCTACGGCCGCGATAATCGGCTTGGCCGGCGGCTTCTCGACGATCCCGCCGAAGCCTCGACCAGCCGCCATCGGCGCGTCGCCGGCCAGGAAACCCTTCAGGTCCATGCCGGCGCTGAACGTGCCGCCACCGCCGGTCAGCACGAGCACGCCGACGTCCGCGCGGCTGTCGCAGTCCTCGAGCGCGGCCGCGATGCCACGTGCCACCTCGCCGTTCACCGCGTTGCGCGCTTGCGGCCTGTTGATCGTGATGACCGCGACACCCTGGTCTACCTCGGTGCTTACCGCCGCGCTTGCCGCGTCAGACATGAACGCCGCCCTCCGGGAGCTGCTCGGGAGTTACTCGGGAGTCACTTGGGCTGGAACCTGATGCCGCCGTCGAACCTGACAACCTCGGCGTTCATGTAGTCGTTGTCGATTAGCGAGCGGACCAGTTTCGCGAACTCCGCCGAGGTGCCCATGCGCTTGGGGAACACGACAGGCGCGACCAGCTTGGCCTTGAACTCTTCGCTGGCCTGGCCCGAGCCGTAGATCGGGGTGTCGATGATGCCAGGGCAGATCGTGTTGACCCTGATGCCCACGGCCGCGAGGTCGCGGGCGGCGGGAACGGTCATGCCGATGATGCCGCCCTTGGAGGCCGAATAGGCGATCTGACCGGTCTGACCCTCTATTCCGGCGATCGAGGCGGTGTTGATGACCACGCCGCGCAGCCCGTCGGCATCGGCAGGCTCGGTCTTGGCCATCGCCGCCGCGGCTATGCGCATGATGTTGAAGGTGCCGATCAGGTTGACGTCGATGACCTTCTTGTAGGCGCCCAGTTCATGCGGGGTGCCGTCCCGGCCGACTGTCCTCGCCGCCCAGCCGATGCCCGCGCAGCTCACCGCGACCCGAAGCGGAACGCCGAACGCCTGCGCCGCCGCCACGGCCGCCGTGACCGACTCTTCACTGGCCACATCGGTGCTGGCGAAGACGCCGCCCACCGACACGGCGACCGCCTTGCCCCTGCCCTCGTTCAGGTCGGCAACGACAACCTTGCAGCCGGCGGCGGCCAGGTCACGCACCGTGGCCTCGCCGAGGCCGCTGGCACCACCGGAGACGATCGCGGCAACTCCATTCAGGTCCATGCGCGGAGCATACTGCGCGGACCAGGCGCAGCTGGCGCAGGCCCATGGTTTGCGGCGGCTGCCGAGACTGTCGGTACCCGCACCTAGCATCTGAGCAAGGAAGAAGCACCGGCGCCTGGCGCAGGCGCGGGCGGGAGCGCGCGGGTAACGGCCCTCTCGCCCTGAGCTGCGCGGATCATGACACCATGGAACCTGCGGCGCGGAACCCGGCGGCGTAATGACCGGCGGCCGTTTCAGGTGCTGACGGGGTGCCCCGCGCTGGCGCGAGGCAGGAGAGGCAGTGATTGTGGCTAAATACCGCGGCGACCCGTGGGCCGTGCTGGTAGTTGTCTCGCTCGGATTTTTCATGACCCTGCTTGACCTGACGATCGTCAACATCGCGATCCCGAACATGATCACGAAACTGCACGCGTCGCTCGACGGGGTTCTCTGGGTTATCAACTCCTACGCTCTTGTGCTCGCCGTCCTGCTCATCACGGCCGGCCGCCTCGGCGACCTGCGCGGCCAGCGGAACTTGTTCATCGCCGGCATCGCGCTCTTCACGGCTGCCTCGGCCGCGTGCGGCTTCTCGCCCACCGTGAACTGGCTGATCACGTTCCGCGCGATACAGGGCGTCGGGGCCGCCATGCTGATGCCGCAGACCCTCGCTTTGCTGACGATGGTCTTCCCGCCAGAGCGGCGCGGTGCCGCGTTCGGCGTCTGGGGCGCTGTCGCCGGCGTCGCGACCATCGCCGGCCCGACGCTAGGCGGGCTGCTCGTGACCGCGTTCGACTGGCGGTACATCTTCTTCATCAACGTGCCCATCGGCATCGCGGTGATCGTGCTTGGCGTCCTGCTGATCCCCGACCTGCGTACCGGCGCGAAGCACAGGCTCGACCTCACCGGCGTCGTGCTGGCCAGCCTGGCGCTGCTCGCGATCTGCTATGGCCTGGTCGAAGGCCAGAACTACAACTGGGGCAAGATCACCTCGTTCATCTCGATACCGCTGGTGATCGGAGTGGGCGTCGTGCTGCTCGCGGTGTTCCTTATCGTGCAGGCGAGAACACAGGACAAAGAGCCGCTCGTGCCGTTCGCGCTGTTCCGTGACCGGAACTTCTCCCTGATGAACTGGGTCTCTGCGACCGTCTCGATCGGGCTGCTCGGCATCTTCCTGCCGCTCACCATCTACCTGCAGTCCGCGCTCGGCTTCTCCGCGCTCAAGGCCGGCCTGGCGATGGCGCCCTCCTCGCTGATGTCGATGTTCGTCGCTCCGGTAGCCGGCCGGATGACCGACCGGATCGGCGGGAAGTACATCCTGTTCACCGGGCTTGTGCTGTTCGCCGGGGGCATGGGCTGGGTTGCCGCGATCGCCACGCCGCACTCGACGTGGCAGGACTTCGTCGCGCCCCTGGTCGTGTCTGGTTTCGGGCTCGGCTGTACTTTCGCGCCGCTGACTACCACGGCGATGCGCGGTGTCAAGCCGCAACTGGCGGGCGCGGCGTCTGGCATGCTGAACACGACCAGGCAGGTCGGCTCGGTGATCGGCACCGCGGCGGTGGGCGCGCTGCTCGAGAACAGGCTGACCGCGACGCTGCCTGCCGCGGTCAGGGCCCGCGATGCGGTGCTGCCGCCCGCGGCCCGCGCGCAGCTGGTTAGCGGCTTCGTAAAGGCAGCCCGCAGCGGGTCGGCTGTCGGTCAAAACGGCAGCAGTTTCAAGCTGCCTGCTGGGACACCGCCCTCCCTGGTCGCCGAGATTGGCCGGATCGCGCGTGAAGCTTTCTCCTACGGATACGTGACAGCGATGCATCAGACGCTGATCATGCCCATCGCGGTGCTTGGTGTCACCGCGCTGAGCTGCCTGGCGATCAAGCGGGTGCCAAGCACTCCGTCGCCGGCCGGGACCAGGGAGCCGGCATCACCACGACCGGAGGCCTCGCAGGCGGCGGCGTGACCGTTGCGGGCGCCGACCCGTCAGATCCGGCGCGGGCGAGCCAGGCGGATGACGCTCGGGCCGCCCCTGGCGCCGGGCCGGCGAGGCCGCGCCAGCCGGTCATCGCGGTCGATGCGATGGGCGGCGATCACGCCCCGGCGGCGATCGTGGCCGGGGCGGTAGCAGCCTTCCGCCAGTGGGGCACCAGGGTGGTGCTGATCGGCCGGCCTGGCCAGATCAGGCCGCTGCTCGCCGAGCACGGCGTACTCGGCGAGATCAGGCTGGTCACGGCGGAAGACGCGGTCGCCATGGACGAGGGCGCGCTGGCTAGCTGGCGGCGACCAAGATCGAGCCTGGCGGTTGCCTGTCAGCTTGTGCATGTGGGCCAGGCGACGGCGGTGATGTCGGCGGGCTCGACCGGCGCCATCGTGGCAATCGCCAGGCTGCGGCTGCGTAACCTGCCCGGCGTCATCAGGCCGGCCCTGGCGGTGACGCTGCCCACCGGGCCGAAGCCGACCGTGCTCATCGATGCCGGGGCCATAGCTGACCCCAAACCCGAGATGCTCGCCCAGTTCGCCCAGCTAGGCTCGGCCTATGCCGAGGTAGCGTTCGGGATAAGCAAGCCGAGGGTCGGCCTGCTATCGATCGGTTCCGAGCCAGGCAAGGGCAACAAGCTGGCCAGGCGCGCCTACGAACTGCTCGCAGGGGAGCCTGCGCACGGCGCCATGGCGATCAACTTCGCGGGCAACGTGGAGGGTGGTGACCTGCTGGCCGGCAAGGTCGACGTGGTCGTGGCCGAAGGTTTCGCAGGCAACGTGGCACTGAAGACGATCGAAGGCACGGCGGCCTTTACCGCCATGCAGTTCAGGTCGGCGCTCGGCGGCTCGCGGGCGGCACGCCTTGGCGCGATGCTGGCCAGGAAGGAATTGCGCGAGATGAGCAGCCGGTTCGACGCCGAGACCTATGGCGGCGGCGCGCTGCTCGGTCTGGAAGGCGCCGTAGTCATCGCGCACGGTGCCGCGACAAGCAAGGGCGCGGCCGCCGCCTGCCGGATGGCCGCTGACATGACCAGCGGTCAGATCGACGAGCGGATCAGGGAACGACTCGGGCCGCAGCGCCAGGGCCACTTCCTTCGCCGCTCAGAACGCCACTGACCATCGATAGGCTTGGCATATGCCAGATCCACAGGCTGCGCTCGCGGCCCTGATGAGCACTGCCCTGCACGCCGGGTACGGGCCGGACTTCGCGCACACCGACCCGGTGATCAGGCCTTCGGTCTTCGCTGACTTCCAGTCGAACGTCGCGCTTGCCCTCGGCAAGCGGATTAGCCAGCCGCCGCGCGAAGTCGCCTCGGTGCTTGCCGCTCACCTGGCGGACGCGGAACTGATCGAAAGAGCCGAGGTCAGTGGCCCTGGCTTCATCAACATCACGCTGAGCGAAGGCTGGATCGCCGCCGCCGTGACCGCTCAGCTCACCGATGAAAGGCTCGGCGTCCAGCAAGCCGGCCAGCCGGCCAGGGTGGTCGTCGACTACTCGGCACCCAACGTGGCCAAGGAAATGCACGTGGGCCACTTGCGTACCACGGTGGTCGGCGACGCCTTCGTGCGCGTGCTGGAGTTCCTCGGGCACGACGTGATCAGGGCCAATCACATCGGCGACTGGGGCACTAATTTCGGCATGCTGCTTGAGCACCTGGTGGACATCGGCGAGGAGGCCGCTTACGCCCAGCTTGCGGCGGGCGAGATCAACGCTTTCTATCAGGCGGCGAAGCTCAAGTTCGACGCCGATCCCGAATTCGCCGACCGGTCAAGGCGCCGGGTTGTCGCGCTCCAGGCGGGCGAGCAGGAGACGCTCAGGCTGTGGGAGATGCTGGTCAACGACTCCAAGCAGTACTACAACGCGATCTACCTCAGGCTCGGGGTGACCCTGACCGACACCGACCTGGCACCGGAGAGCTTTTACAACCCGATGCTGCAAGGCGTCTGCGACGACCTCGAACTGGCCGGCGTCGCGACCATCAGCGAAGGCGCGCTCTGCGCGTTCCCGCCCGGCTTCACCGGCCGGGACGGCAGGCCGCTGCCGTTGATCCTGCGCAAAAGCGACGGCGGCTACGGCTACGGCACGACAGACATGGCCGCGATCAGGTACCGGGTGACCGGCTTGCGCGCCGACCGGATTACCTACGTGGTCGGATCCGAACAGGCACAGCACTTCGCGATGGTGTTCGCTACCGCCAGGCAAGCAGGCTGGCTGCCTGACTCGGTGCGAGCCGAGCACGTGCCCATCGGCATGGTCACCGGCGCAGACAAGAGGCGATTCAGGTCCAGGTCTGGCCAGTCGGTGAAGCTCATCGACCTCATCGAGGAGGCGATCTTCCGCGCCGAGGAAGTCATCAAGGATCGTTACGACGATCCGGGACTGCGGGCGCAGATCGCCGAATCCGTCGGGATCGGCGCGCTGAAGTACGCCGACTTGTCGGTGGCCAGAGACTCCAGCTACGTGCTCGACTTCGACCGCATGCTCGCCCTGACCGGTAATACCGGCCCTTACCTGCAGTACGCGACGGCGAGGATCAGGTCAATTTTCGCCAGGGCCGAACTGGACCCGGCCCTCGCCGCCGGGCCGATCATCGTCGGCGAGCATGCCGAGCGCGCACTCGCGCTGCGGTTGCTCGGCTTTGACGCCGCAGTGAGCCAGAGCGCGGACACGGTCGAGCCGCACAAGCTCGCCGCCTACCTCTTCGACCTGGCCAGTGACTTCACGGCTTTCTACGAGCAATGCCCGGTGCTCAAGGCGGCCGACGCGAAGACGCGGCTATCGAGACTGGCCATGGCCGCGCTGACCTTGAAAGTGCTGGCCCTCGGGCTTGAGCTGCTAGGCATCCCGGTGCCTGAGCGAATGTAGGCAGGTCGCCCGCTTCACAGTGAAATCACAGCATCTGCCACGTCAGGTCTCAGCCAGGTGTGACAGGCTGCTGTGCGTGGATGACCTGCGGGCGTTCGTAGTCGGCACCGTGGTGGGCGGAGCCGACTATCCCAGGCTGATGATCATCTGCGGCTAGCCGGAGACTGCCTGTCACGAACCACCCGCTCGCAACGCCGGCAGCTCGGCTGAACCCGCGAGCTGCCGGCGTTGCTATGCCCACAGTCGACAACACCACTGCTACGATCCCGTACTCTCCTTATCAGGACAGCGCCATAGTTTCTGGCCGTCCGCAGGTACCCACCGAACAGTAGGCCAGCGAAAATTGAGCCAGCGATAGTTATGAGCGAGGCGGAGCGTATCCCACGGGTGCTCGTCGTGGACGACGAGCCGAACATCAGGGAACTTGTCCAGGTCGCGCTGAAGTTTCATGGCTGCGCGGTCAGCACGGCGGCCAACGGTGCCGAGGCGATGCGTCAGGCCGAGGCCGTGCGACCTGACCTGATCGTCCTCGATGTCATGCTGCCTGACGTCGATGGTTTCGAGGTCTGCCGCAGGCTGAGGGCAGCGGGCAACGAAGTACCTGTGATCTTCCTGACCGCGCGGGACACCTCATCAGACACGGTGACCGGGCTCGCTATCGGCGGCGATGACTACGTCACCAAGCCGTTCTCCGTCGAGGCGCTCGTGGCGAGGGTTCGCGCCGTGCTGCGCCGGGCGGCCAGGTCAGCACAGCCAGAGCAACAAGGGATGGCGGACGGCGCGCTGCGGGTCGGTGATCTCGAGCTCGACGAGGCGATGTGGACCGTGCGCAGGGCCGGGGCGCCCGTCGACCTGTCGCCGACCGAGTTCAGGCTGCTCGCCTACCTCATGCGCCACCAGGGCAGGGTGCTCACCAGGGCTCAGCTGCTCGAGAACGTCTGGGGCTGGGACTACGCGGGAGAGTCGCAGATCGTCGAGACCTACGTAAGCTACCTGCGCCGTAAGCTCGACCCGCTCGGGCCTCCCCTGATCCACACTCAGCGCGGGGTCGGCTACAGCTTGCGGCTGCCTGAGCAGGCGGCGGCCCATCAGGCACATCAGGCGGAGCAAAGATGGCAGGCAGAGCCGGGGGTCAGGTAAGCGGAGCCCGCGGCCTTTCGCTGCGCGGCAGGCTGCTTTTGCTTCAGGTCGCCGTGACCGCCGTGTTCCTGCTCGTGCTTGGCGTCGTCAGCACCGAATTGTTCGCCGACAACCTGACCAGCCAGTTCAACAGCATCGTGGTCGACGAGAGCACGAGAAGCCCGAGCGATATCGCGCAGCGGCCAAGCTCGGACGTCATCGCGGTGATCGCCTCGCTCAACCCGCTGCGAGCCAGGCCATTGTCCGCCAGGAACAAGAAGTCGCTCGAACTGGCCACCGTGATCAACGAACTCGGTCAGACGAAGGTGTACGAGCGGGCACAGCACTCCCGGCCGTTCCTGATCTTGCCGCCGCGGGGACTGGCCGACTACCACCTGGTGGCCGCGGCGCGAGTGATTCCGCCGACCTTGAGCTTCCCCAGGGTAACCAGCGTGCTCGTGGTCGCCGAGCAGTCCACGGTCGTGACCAACGAGATCCGCGGCCTGATCGGAGCGGAAATCATCACCGGCGGCGGCCTGGTCGCGCTGCTGGCGATCGGCGGCCGCTGGCTGATCGGGCGCGGGCTCGAGCCGCTTGACCGGATGGCGAAGACCGCGGGCGACATCACCACCAGGGGCGACCTGACCGAGCGGATGGCCATCCCCGACGCCAGGACCGAGGTCGGTCAGCTTGGCGCTGCCATCAACACCATGCTTGACCGGATACAGCAAGCGTTCGGTGCCAGGCTGAATTCTGAACGCAAGGTGCGCGAGTTCGCCGCCGACGCCTCGCATGAACTGCGAACCCCGCTGACCACGATCCGCGGCTACGCTGAGCTTTACCGGCAGGGCGCGCTAGGCCCCGACCAGGTCCCGACCGCGATGCGCAGGATCGAGCAGGAAGCGCAGCGGATGTCGACGCTGGTGGCCGAGTTGCTCGAGCTGGCCAGGCTGGACCGCACCTCTTCACTCGACCTGACGGAGACTGATCTGGCCACCGTGGTACGCGATGCCGTCGCTGACGCCATGGCGGTCGAGCCCGACCGCCCGATCAGCGCCCAGGCGCCGCCCAGGCTGATCGCGGTCGTAGACGAGCGCAGGATCAGGCAGGTCCTTGCCAACCTGCTCGGCAATGTGCGCGCGCACACGTCCCTGGCCACCTCGGTCGCCGTGCGGCTCGGCCGGGTACAAGGCGGCGTTCTCATCGAGGTTGCCGACTCTGGCCCCGGCATGAGCGACTCCGACGCGGCGCGCGCCTTCGACCGGTTCCACCGGGCGACCGAACGAGCCGCTAGCCAGGAAAGAAACGGCAACGGCGGCCATGACTTCTCGGCTGGCGGCGGCAGCGGGCTTGGCCTGTCCATCGTGCAGGCCATCGCCACCGCGCACGGCGGTCAGGCGACGCTGGAATCCTGGGCCGGTCACGGCACCAGGGTCAGGATCTGGCTGCCTGACCGCGCGGCGACGCCGGCCTCATGAACTCGCAGGCTCGGTCGGCTGCACCGACCTGACCAGAAGCTGAGCCACGTCGACCACCTCAAGTGATTCCTTGGCCTCTCCTGTTGCCTTCTTCGCCGAGACCGCGTCACCGAGCATCACGAGGCAATAAGGGCACCCCGTCGAGATCGTGTCCGGATCGGTGCCAAGCGCCTCCTCGATCCGCTCGGTGTTGATGCGCTTGCCGATTCGCTCTTCCATCCACATGCGGGCACCGCCAGCCCCGCAGCAAAAGCCGCGTTCCTTGCAGCGGTGCATCTCCTGCGCCCGCACGCCAGGCACCTGCTCCATGATCTCCCGAGGCGGGGTGAACACCCGGTTGTGCCTGCCAAGGAAGCACGGATCGTGATAGGTGATCTTCTCATCGATCGGGTTGACCGGCGTCAGCTTGCCGTCGGCGACCAGCCTGGCCAGCAACTGCGTGTGGTGAATAACCTCGTAGTTGCCGCCTAGCTGCGGATACTCGTTGGCGATGGTGTTGAAGCAGTGCGGGCAACTGGCGATGATTTTCCTGGCGCCCGCCTCGTTCAGGGTCTGTATGTTCTGCTGGGCGAGCATCGAGTAGACGAACTCGTTGCCAAGTCGCCTGGCCGGGTCGCCCGTGCAGGTCTCTGCCGGGCCGAGCACCGCGAAGGAAACCCCGGCGGTGTGCAGCAACTGAGCGACCGCCTTCGTGGTCTTCTTCGCCCGGTCCTCAAGCGCCCCGGCGCAGCCGACCCAGAACAGGTATTCGATGCCGGCGCCGATCTTGCCGTCGGCGACAGGCACCTCGAAGTCCAGGTCTTCCATCCACTCGGCACGCTTGGACTCACCCATGCCCCATGGGTCGCCCTTGTTCTCCAGGTTCTTCAGCAGGCCAGAAGCCTCGCTCGGGAACTGCGACTCGATGAGCACCTGATGCCTGCGCATCCCGGCGATGTGGTCGAGGTGCTCAATGTCGACCGGGCACTCGTGCACGCAGGCGCCGCAGTTGGTGCACGACCAGAGCACATCGGGATCGATTACCCCGTTGTCGCTGGCGGTGCCCACCAGCGGCCTGCTCGCCTCGTCCCTGACCGCCTGAGGAAGCTGATCCCTTGCCTCGTCCGAGGACGCAAGCAGGTAGGGCGCTTTGGCGAAGGCGTGATCGCGCAAGTCGAGTATCAGCATCTTCGGTGAGAGCGGCTTGCCTGTCGCCCACGCCGGGCATTGCGACTGGCACCGGCCGCACTCGGTGCAGGTGCCAAGGTCAAGCATGCCCTTCCAGGTCAGGTCCTCGATCTTGCCGATGCCGAAGACATCGGTGTCGGGATCGGCCTCCTCGAAGTCGAGCACCTTGCCGTTGCTGCGCATCGGCTGGAGCGCGCGCAGGCCGTTGGGACGGCGCGAGAACAGCACGTTCAGCGGGGCGACGGCGATATGCAAGTGCTTTGAGTAGGTGACGAACACGCCGAACCCGAGTACGACCGCAAGCTGCAGCAAGATGAACGTCGTCTCGATGACCATGTTCGCGCTTGTCCCAAGCGGTGCCAGCCAGTGGCCGAGCAGTTGAGAGGCGAAGGCGCCATGCTGGTAAGGAAAGTCAGCGGTGTTGATCTGGGCGCCGCGGTAAATCAGGAGAGTCGCGATGACCAGGAAGATCATCAGCAAGGTGATCCACGCGGCACCTGTGTGCGAGCCGGAGAACCGTGACCTGCGGCCCTCGGTCTTCGGGTTCTCGCGCAGCCTGATGACCGTGAACGCCGCGAGGCCGGCCAGCACCCCGACCGCGAACAGGTCCTCGGTGAAGCCGATGAACGCCCAGTGGCCGATTCCGGGGATAGCAAAGGTCTTGCTGAACAGATCGCCGTAAGCCTCGATGATCGTCAGCAGCAAGACGAGGAAACCCCAGAAGGTCAGGAAGTGAGCGACGCCTGGCACCGTCCACTGGAGCAGCTTGCGCTGCCCGAAGACCTCGGTCGCCTGTACCTCGGCGTCACGGCCAGGATGCTTGCGCACGGACTCGAGCCGCTCTGGTGCTGGCTGGCCGCTCGTAGCCAGGCGATACAGCCAGAACAGCCGCCGGCCTGCGATCGCGGCGGCCGCCACGGTCAGTACGAGTCCGATGATGATCCTCAGCGCCAATGCGACCTCCGGGGACGGCGTTGGGTGCCAGCGTACGCCGGCCGCCAGGCGCCCCTGACCTGGGACAGCCGATGGCCGTGCGGACCGAATAGTCTTCCACAGAAGAAGGCGTGATTGGCCGCCTGACGACCATCGACCTGGCCAGCGAGGACCTTGAGCCGATGACAACCGTGACCGACGTCGCCGCCGAGCCTGACCTGCCGGTGCAGCGCCATCGCTGGTTGTCGCGCGCGGACTTGACCGCGCTGTCCGTCTGGCTGGTCTCCCGGCTGGCGGTACTCTCGCTCAGCTGGCCAGCCGCCTTCATCTTCCGCGGCAGCAACAGAGCACCCCAAGGCTGGCTGCAGCTATGGCAGAACTGGGACGCCGTAAGGTTCGCGCTGATCGCGCAGTACGGATACTTCAGCCAGGCAGACAGTGCCCAGCGAAATCAAGTGGCGTTCTTTCCCGGCTTCCCCGCAGCCCTGCGCCTGGTCCACCTCGTCGCGGGTCAGTGGACCGCATCAGGACTTGCCGTCTCTTTCTTTGCCGGCGCGATCGCGATCGTCGCACTCAGCAGGATCGCTGAACGTGACTACCTGCCAGGTTCTGGCAGCCGTGCGGCGCTCTTCCTTGTCGTCTCCCCTGCGGCCATCTTCCTCGCCGCCGGGTATTCAGAGGCGCTGTTCCTCGCGCTGGCTGCGACGAGCTGGCTTGCGGCGCGGAACGAGCGCTGGGGACAGGCCGTGCTGCTGGCCGGCCTGGCGAGCGTGGTGCGCGTCAACGGGCTGTTCCTTTGCGCGGCTATTGGCGTCGACATTCTCGTGCGAGCCGGGAACCGGCGGCTGCGCGCTCTGCTCATGTTCATACCCTCGCTGGCACCGCTCGCCGGCTACGAGCTTTACCTGCATGCGAAGACGGGTAGCTGGCTGGCCTGGCTGCACGCCGAGGAGGCTGGCTGGCCGCGGCGGTTCACCAATCCAGTCGACGCCTTCAAGACGACATGGGCGGCCGCGTTCGGCCACCTATTCACGGCACCTGTCGGCTTCGTATTCCAGCTCGAGATAGCCGCGGTCGCGGTCGGCGTCATCGCGACCGTCCTGCTGCTCTGGCGCCGGCGCTGGCCTGAGGCGATCTACACCGGGCTGACCATCGCGGCTCTCGCGACCTCCGTGCAGTACGAATCGGTGCCGAGGGCGTTGCTGCTGCTCTGGCCGGTGTGGTGCGGCCTGGCGGCCTTCGCCGTGCGGCGGCCTCTGGCCGGCCAGCTTTACGTGGCCGTGGCCGCACCCGTCAGCGCGGCGATCGCGCTGCTCTTCCTGTCAGGTAACTGGGCAGGCTAGGAACCGCTCACGCGGCGGAACACGCTGATGCCATCGCGGCTGAAGATCAGCCGGTACGACGCGCCCCTGTTGAGCTTCTCTACCCAGGCGAGCAGGCTGCCGGTGAAGGCTGGCATGTCGTTGCACGAGGTGTCGTAGACCACGTACCGCGTCGCCGGGTTGCCCGCATTCCCCAGCCAGATCGCGCTGTTCCCGAGCCAGAAGGCGTCGCTCTTGGCCGCGAGCGGTGCGAGCAGGTCGATGTTGGCTTCGACCGTCGCGCCCGCTGGCACCACGGCAACGGCGGCCCTTGCCGCGGTCGCGTGCGAGCCTGCCTGATAAGTCTGCGGATTCCACAGGCTGCTCAGCGGGAACTGGAAAGCCAGCGCGGCGCAGATGCCCGCCATCATCGCGGCCCCGTGACGCTCAAGCCACCGGCGAAGGCCGCCGTCAGCTCCGAAGGCCCTGATCCTCACCAGGCCGTCGATCGCGGCGACGAAGACGATCGGCATCACGGTGGCGTTGTAGTGCCAGGCCGTACCCCAGTAGGAGCTGTTGACCGCGATGAAGCGCAGCGCCATCGCAGGCAAGGCAACGAGCGCAAGCGGTGACCTGAGAGCCAGGAACGCCGTCGGCAGCAGGATGAGCGCGAGCGTCGTCAGCTTGGTCGCCAAGCCCTCCGTCAGTTGCCGCAGCAGGGCGGAGGGCGAATCCCAGTGCCCGCCCGTGGACCAGTACGGGTACACATGATGGGGATTGAAGTGCGGGATGATCACCATGATGGCGAGCAGCGACCACGCCACGCCCCAGAAAGCCAGCCCGAGTCCGGCCAGTCGGTGACGGTATCCGATCGCGATGATGAGCCCGATCATCGCGATCGTGAAACCTTGATCCTCTTTCACCAGGACCAGCGGCAGCGCCCAGAGGACAGCCGCCCTTATCCGCCTGGTGACCAGAGCGGAAAGCGAGAAGGCAAGCAGCGGTACGGCGAAGGCGACCTCGTGAAAGTCGTTGTTCACCAGTTCCTGCAGGCCCCAGGAGAATCCGTAGGCGATGCCGATCGCGCGGCCGGCCGCGACCCCGAGCAACTCGCGGGCCGCCCGGCTGACAGGTATCACCGAGATCGCCGTCAGGAGCGCCTGGCAGACAAGCAGCGTGGCTGGTGTAGGGAACAGGTCAAACAATGGCCCGATCAGCGCGACGATCGGATGAAAGTGATCGCCGAGCAGGTCCATTCCTGGCGTCCTGGCGTCCGTGATCGGGGCATGCAGCAGCCCGTACTGCTTGATGTACTCGGTGAAGATGCCGAGGTCCCACGATGTCGGATCGAACCTGAGATAGCGCCAGAGCGAGATCATCAGGTAGGCGGAGAAGACCGCGAAGGTGACCAGCCAGGGCACCAGGTCGCGACGAACCTGCGTCGCGGTCGGCGCGCTCACGTCGTCCGTAATCCAGGCATCGCCGCGCGGGGAGCCGGCCGGCTCATCATCGCGCGCCGCCTGGCCTGCCTGCGCATTACTCAACGAGTGCCCTGTTTCAGCAGTTGACGAGACCCCGATCCGGCCGGCTCGAGTTTACTAGCCAAAACGAATTAACCTGGCGAGGCTGGCAGCCGCCAGGCCAGCATGCCTTCGAAGGCGAACGAGGGTGCCCCGAAAACGGAGACCAGGTATTCACCGAGCGCGGAATGCAGGGTCGCGTCGGCGATCACTGCGGCCGGCCGCCAGTACGCGAGGTCGGCGCGCACGATGGCGGCCGGCGGCGGGGCCGGCTGAGCGGCTGAGCTTGCACCTCCCTGTGCCTGGCTTCGGCCGGCCGGGCTACGCAACCAGAGCGCGTCAAGGTAGCTCGCGGTCGGCCGCGGTCCGTTTCCGCCCACGTAAGCGACTCCGTTCCAGGCCGGGCCGATGAAGTAGCCGCCGATCAGCGAGATGTCGGCACCGGTTACCGCCTGCCATCGCATCGCGACGGTCAGCGTCGGGTCGGGAACGGGCACCACGAGGACCCTGGCCGCCGGTCGCAGCCGCAGCCTGGCCAGGGCCGCCTGCCAGCCCGCGGGTACGGCGGAAGCGCCAGCGGCACGCAGCGGGCGTGGTACAAGCGGCAGCGTCGCCGCGAGCACGATGAAGGCCAGGACGACGGTGACCCGCAGGATCGTGCCCCGGCTTGGCCGCGCGGCGCACACCGCACTTGCGCACCTGTCGAGCAGCAGGGCGATCATGACAGCCGCGACTCCGTCGGCCGCTATCGAAATCCGGTCAGGCAGCATCAGGCCAAGAACGGGAAGCCGGGCCAGCCATTGCCATGGCAGCGTCACCTGCTGCTGCGTCGCGCCTGCCACCTCGGGATGAGCGCCGAGTGAGAGGACCTCGAGCGCCAGGAGCGCCAGCGCCAGCGCGGGCATCAGGCGATCACGCCTGGCCACGGCGGCGACCGCAGCGCCAGCGACGAGCACGACGATGAGCGGCCAGCCGAGGTATCCGAGTTGCTCGGCGGCGCCACCCGGCAGCGCGGCGGCCGCGGCGGCCGTCGCTGGCGTGTGCCAGAGCACGTAGCCAGACGGATCCGTGAAGACGGTCAGGTCGTTCTTGAAGTAGCCGGCCAGGAACGGACTGCCGTGCTGAGCGAGTGGTCCGGCGAACTGGCGCAGCAGCGCGAAAGCAGCGACCGCCAGCATGACGCCGGCCGCCGCCGCCGCTCCGGCCAGCCAGTGTGGCTGACGAAGCAGGCGGAAGGCGGCGGCCGGCCAGGCCAGGGCCAGGCACACGGCAATCAGGACGCCGGCCAGTGCGCTCAGCGCGAGCACTTCCTCGGCGGTGAACAACTGCGCGGCGGCAAGCGCTCCGAGCCAGATTCCGGCCCGGACGGCCTGCCGCCGGCTGGCGGGCACCGCTCGCACCGGCACCGAAGGCACGATGAAGAGCCGCAAGCCGGCCTCGATAATCAGCGGCGGCAGCACAGCGAACTGCAAGTCGTAGTGACCGACGGCGGACTGCACGAGCGCCGGAGAGAACCCGTAAATCGCCCCGGCGAGCGCCGCCGGGCCGAGCGTGACCCGCCACCGCCTGAGCACGAACATCATGCTCGCGGCCGAACCAGCGAATCCGGCGGTCATGAGCACCGTCAGGCTGACTTGCGGCCCGGCGAGCAGAGTGACCGGAGCCAGGACGATCCCTGGCAGCAAGACCGAGGTGTTCCACATCACGCTGATCCCCTGCGGGGCATTCAGCCTGGTCGTGACCAGTGCAGGCAGATGCCCGTGCGCGATGGCCGAGGCCGCGTACCTCAGGTACCAGGCGAACAAGTCGGCGTCGTCCGGATTGCCGGCGACCACCCTGCTGGCAGGATCGGCCCACAGGTGCCACGTGACCGCGATCGCTCCTGCCAGATACCCGGCCAGGACAAGCACCTGAGGCAGCCTGGCGGTCCGTGGCGCGCGCTGCTCTGCTGCCCCGCAGCTGATCGCGCCTTCGGCGGGGCTGGTCGGATTCCGGATAGTAGAACTTACCGCGTTTTCTGTCACAGTCAGGTCCGGGAGAGCCCGCCTCCGCACCGTGTCCCCTAAGACCAACAAAGTTGAGCGGAATAGACTCAACTTCTTTTGACTTGAGCTAGCTACGGTGGCAAACTTGAGCCAGACAGACTCAAGCTTCACCTCCAACTACTACAAACCAAGGAACTGACACATGGCACGAGCGGTAGGCATTGACCTTGGGACGACCAACTCGGTGGTCGCCGTTCTCGAAGGCGGCGAGCCCACGGTCATCGCGAACGCGGAAGGCTCGCGGACCACTCCGTCCGTGGTCGCCTTCGCTAAGAACGGTGAGGTGCTGGTCGGCGAGGTCGCCAAGCGTCAGGCGGTGACCAATGTGGACCGCACCATCAGGTCGGTCAAGCGCCAGATGGGCACCGACTGGACCATCACCATCGACAGCAAGAAGTTCACCCCGCAGCAGATCAGCGCGTTTATCTTGCAGAAGCTGAAGCGGGACGCCGAGGCTTACCTGGGTGAGACGGTGGCCGATGCAGTCATCACCGTGCCCGCGTACTTCAATGACTCGCAGCGGCAGGCCACCAAGGAGGCGGGCCAGATCGCCGGCCTGAACGTGCTGCGGATTATCAACGAGCCGACATCTGCCGCGCTCGCGTATCACCTTGACAAAGCGGGCGAGGCCACGATCTTGGTCTTCGACCTAGGTGGCGGCACGTTCGACGTCTCGCTGCTCGAGGTCGGCGAGGGCGTGGTCGAGGTCAAGGCGACTAGCGGAGACAACCACCTCGGCGGCGACGACTGGGACCAGCGGATCGTGGACTGGCTGGTCAAGAACTTCAAGAACAGCTACGGCATCGACCTGTCCGCGGACAAGATGGCGCTCCAGCGGCTGCGTGAGACTGCGGAGAAGACCAAGATCGAGCTGTCTTCTTCGACGGAGTCGCAGATCAACCTGCCTTACATCACGCACAGCGAGCAGGGCCCGCTGCACCTGGACACCAAGCTGACCCGCGCTGAGTTCCAGAAGATGACCTCTGACTTGCTCGACCGGTGCAAGAAGCCGTTCCAGTCCGTGATCGCCGACGCGGGGGTCAAGCTGAACGACATTAACCACGTCGTGCTTGTCGGCGGCTCCACCCGGATGCCCGCCGTCGTCGACCTGGTCAAGGACCTGACCGGCGGCAAGGAGCCCAACAAGGGCGTGAACCCTGACGAGGTCGTCGCGGTCGGCGCGTGCCTGCAGGCAGGAGTGCTCAAGGGCGAGGTCAAGGATGTCCTGCTGCTCGACGTGACGCCGCTGTCGCTTGGCATCGAGACCAAGGGCGGCATCTTCACCAAGCTGATCGAGCGGAACACCACCATCCCGACTAAGCGGTCGGAGATCTTCACCACCGCTGACGACAATCAGCCTTCCGTGCAGATCCAGGTGTTCCAGGGCGAGCGTGAAATCGCCGCATACAACAAGAAGCTGGGCATGTTCGAACTGGCGGGCATCGCGCCGGCGCCGCGCGGCATGCCGCAGATCGAGGTCACCTTCGACATCGACGCGAACGGCATCGTGAACGTCTCGGCCAAGGACCTCGGCACCGGCAAGCAGCAGTCGGTCACCATCTCCGGTGGCTCCGCGCTGTCCAAGGATGACATCGACCGCATGATGGCCGACGCAGAGAAGTACGCGGAGGAGGACCGTAACCGCCGCGAAGAGGCAGAGATACGCAACCGCGGCGAGACCTTGACCTACAGCACGGAGAAGTTCATCTCAGAGAACGACGAGAAGATCCCTGAGGACGTCAAGGCCGAGGTCAGCTCCGCGATCGCCGAGCTGAAAAAGACGCTCGAGGGCACTGACACCGAGGCGATCCGCACGGCGACCGAGAAGGCCGCCCAGGTCAGTCAGAAGATGGGCACCGCGATCTATGCCCAGGCCCAGGCCGAGGGCAGCGCGCAGGAAACTGGCGGCCATGCCGAGGCGGAGAACGATGACGAGGTCGTCGAGGCGGAGATCGTCGAAGACGAGCGGCCAGGGGGTGGCACCGACTGATGTCGGCTTCAGAGCAGGAGAGCCAGGGACCGGTGATCAGGGATCGCAGGCGTATCGATCCCGTCACCGGCGAGCCGAGGCAGCCAGCCGCAGAGCCAGCTCAGGCAGGCGAAGCCGCGGCTGGTCAGGCCCCACGCGGGTCTGGCCAGCCCCGGCCTGGCAAGCACGCTGTCTCCAAGCCAGGCAGCCCGCGCCCAGAGCCGGCGGGCCAGGACCAGGACCAGGACCAGGACCAGGACCAGGACCAGGACCAGGCTAGCCAGTCCGACCCGGCCGAGCCCGCCGACGGAGCCGAGCCGCCAGGCACGGCGGGCGGCACCGAGCAGGCAGGCGCGGGTGACCGAGATGGCCAAGCCCAGACAGAACCAGAGCGGTCAACGCCATGCCAGGCCGCCGGGGAGCCCACTACTAGCCAGGACAAGGAGGCCGCGGACGTGACCTCCACGCTCGCCGAGCGAACGGCGGATTTGCAGCGCCTGCAGGCCGAGTACGCCAATTACCGTAAGCGGGTCGAGCGAGACCGGGTCGCGGTGAGAGAGCAGGCACTAGCCAGCGTCGTCTCGGAGTTGCTGCCCGTGCTTGACGACATCGGCCGTGCTCGCGAGCACGAGGAACTGACCGGTGGTTTCAAGGCGGTCGCCGAGGCGCTCGAAGCGGTGGCGACGAAGCTCGGGCTGACACCCTTCGGCGAGTCCGGCGAGCCGTTCGACCCGAACGTGCACGAAGCGCTCATGCATTCATACTCATCCGACGTGACGGAGCCGACCTGCGTTCAGATCCTGCAGCCCGGCTACAAGGTCGGCGAACGCATCCTGCGGCCAGCGCGGGTCGCCGTCGCCGAGCCAACCGATCCGGCAGGGGCGAGGCCAGGCAATCCGGGCAGCTCCGAGGGCGGCGAGCAGAAGGACGACTCGGCCAAGCCAGACCAGTCAGCGTAGCGGCTAGCAGCGCATTGTCGACAAGAGCACACACGACTAAGGCACAGACGAATCGCCGATCAGGAGAAGCCCGTTGAGTACTAAGGACTTCCTCGAGAAGGACTATTACAAGGCTCTCGGGGTCTCCAAGGGAGCATCAGCTGAGGAGATCAAGAAGTCTTACCGAAAGCTGGCCCGCAAGTATCACCCAGATGCCAACAAGGGCGACGCCGCGTCAGAAGAGAAGTTCAAGGAGATCTCAGAGGCCTACAACGTGCTGTCCGACGCCAAGCGACGGGCAGAGTATGACGAGGCCAGGTCCCTGTTCGGCGGCGGTGCCAGGATGCCTGGCGGCGGCAATCAGTACAGCACGTTTGACCTTGGTGACATCTTCGGGTCAAGCGGTGCGGGCGGCCGCCTAGGCGACCTGCTCGGCGGGATGTTCGGCGGCGGCCGCACCACTACCACGCAGCAGGCGAGACCAAGGCGCGGCGCGGATGTCGAGACCGAGGCGTCGTTGTCGTTCAGTGACGCGATCGACGGCGCCACGGTTTCCTTGCGCCTGACCGACGAGGGCCCGTGCAAGGCCTGCCGAGGTACTGGCGCCAAGGCCGGCACTGTGCCCAAGGTCTGCCCTGACTGCCAGGGCACCGGACAGTCCAGCCGCGACCTCGGCAGCTTCGCTTTCTCCGAGCCTTGCACTACCTGCCGCGGCCGCGGCTTGGTCGTGGATGACCCGTGCCAGGCGTGCTCTGGCAGTGGCCGGGCGATGAGTGCCCGCACGATTCAGGCCCGGATACCTGCCGGGGTGGCTGACGGGCAGCGGATAAGGCTGAAAGGCAAGGGCGCTCCTGGCGAGCGCGGCGGCCCGCCAGGTGACCTCTATGTCAGGGTGCACGTCTCCGGACATCCGGTGTTCGGCAGGGACGGCAACAACCTCACGGTCACCGTGCCGGTCACCTTCGCCGAGGCAGCGCTCGGCGCGGAGATCAAGGTGCCTGCCCATCGCGGCACTCCCGTCACCGTCAAGATCCCGGCGGGCACCCCCAACGGCAGGATCCTGCGGGTGCGGGGCAAAGGCGTCAGGCTCGCCGACGGCACCGTAGGCAACCTGCTCGTCAAGGTGGAAGTGCAGGTCCCCAGCCAGTTGACCGATTCCGCGAAGGAAGCGCTGGAGAAGTTCAAGGAAGTAACCGCAGGCGAGGACCCGCGCGACGAATTGCTGCGCAAGGGCCGAACGTAATGGCTGGAACGGGGCAGATAGCGCAGGAGATGACATGTCGCAGGATTTCGAGCTGACCGACGACACGCCGGTCTATGTCATCTCAGTGGCCGCGCAGCTTTCCGGCCTGCACCCGCAGACGCTGCGTGCCTACGACCGGATGGGCCTGGTCTCACCGGGAAGGACAGCAGGAAAAGGCAGAAGGTACTCGCTGCGTGACATCCTCATCCTGCGCGAGGTGCAGCGGCTGTCCCAGGAGGACGGCGTCAACCTGAGTGGCATCAAACGGATACTCGAGCTTGAAAGCGAATGGCAGCGAAGCCGGATGATGCTCGCCGAGATGCACGCGGAACTCAGCCAGCTCCGCGCCGAACTTGAGTCCACCAGAGCAGTCGCCGCCAGGCTGGCTGCCCTGCTTCGCGACAGGGCAGAAGGAGGGGCGCTGGTCCCCGTACGGCCCGATGCCGGCCGGCGTGCGAGCACCGATTAACGAGCGAGACCGGCTTTAACGAAAGGCAGTTCAGTGGACGACAAGCTCACTCGCAAGAGCCAGGAGGCTCTCAGCGATGCGCTGCAACGGGCGTCGGCGGCAGGTAACCCGAACGTTGACGGATTGCATCTGCTTGCCGCGCTGCTTGACCAGGAGGGTGGCGTTGCCGTACCGCTGCTGCGCGCGGCCGGCGCCGATCCGACGCTCGTGGCGAGCCGCACCAAGGACGCGCTGACCAAGCTGCCGCGGATTTCCGGTGCTACCGCCAGCGCACCGGAGACCTCACGTCAGCTGCTCGCTGCACTCGCGGCTGCGGCCAAGCGGGCCAGAGAGATGACCGACGAATACGTCTCCACTGAGCACCTGCTAGTCGGTCTCGCCGCGGAAGGTGGCCAGGCCGCGCAGGTGCTGCGGGACGCCGGAGCGACGCCCGATCGATTGCTCGCCTCATTCGAGCAGGTTCGCGGCCACACCAGGGTCACCTCACCCGACCCTGAGGGCACCTACCAGGCGCTCGGGAAGTACGGCATCGACCTCACCACGAGCGCACGTGAGGGCCAGCTCGATCCGGTGATCGGCAGGGATGCGGAAATTCGCCGCGTCATCCAGGTGCTCTCCAGGCGCACCAAGAACAACCCGGTGCTGATCGGTGATCCAGGCGTAGGCAAGACGGCCGTCGTCGAGGGTCTCGCCCAGCGGATCGTGGCCGGCGACGTTCCCGAGTCGTTGCGAGGTAAGCGACTTGTGGCACTCGACCTCGGCGCGATGGTGGCGGGCGCGAAGTACCGAGGCGAGTTCGAAGAGCGGTTGAAGGCGGTGCTCGGCGAGATCAAGCAGAGCGACGGGCAGATCATCACGTTCATCGACGAACTGCATACCGTGGTCGGCGCCGGTGCCGCGGAAGGCGCGATGGACGCGGGCAACATGCTGAAGCCGATGCTCGCCAGGGGCGAGCTCAGGATGATCGGCGCGACAACGCTTGACGAATTCCGCGAGCGCATCGAGAAGGACCCCGCGCTCGAGCGCCGATTCCAGCAGGTCTTCGTCAACGAGCCGTCTGTCGAAGACACCATCGCCATCTTGCGCGGCCTCAAGCCGAGGTATGAGGCTCATCACCAGGTCCAGATCGCCGACGCCGCGCTGGTAGCCGCCGCGACGCTGTCTGACAGGTACATAACCGCGAGATTCTTGCCAGACAAGGCCATCGACCTCATCGACGAAGCCGCGTCCAGGCTGAGAATGGAGATCGACTCCCGCCCGGTCGAGATCGACGAACTTCAGCGTTCCGTCGACCGGATGAAGATGGAGGAACTCGCGCTTGCCAGGGAAGCGGACCCGGCGAGCAAGGAGCGCCTTGAGCGGCTGCGTGCCGACCTGGCCGACAGGCAGGAACAGCTCACCGGGCTGCTGGCCCGCTGGGACAGGGAGAAGTCGAGCCTGAACAAGGTCGGCGAGATGAAGAAGCAGATCGATGAGCTGCGCGGTCAGATCGAGCGAGCACAGCGTGACGCTGACCTCGAGACCGCGTCTCGGCTCATGTACGGCGAGTTGCCTGAGCTTGAGAAACAGCTAGCAGACGCCACCGCGGCGGCGGCCGATGGCGTCGCGGACGCGACCGCCAGCTCGGCCAACCCTATGGTCAAGGAAGAGGTCGGCCCGGACGACGTCGCCGACGTTGTTTCCGCGTGGACAGGGATTCCGGCCGGCCGCCTGCTCGAAGGCGAGACTGGCAAGCTGCTACGGATGGAAGACGAACTCGGCGCGCGAATAGTGGGCCAGGCCCGTGCCGTCCAGGCCGTCTCGGACGCGGTCCGCCGGTCGCGGGCTGGCATCTCCGACCCAGACCGGCCGTCAGGATCCTTCCTCTTTCTCGGCCCGACCGGGGTGGGAAAGACCGAGCTTGCCAAGGGTCTAGCCGAGTTCTTGTTCGACGACGAGCGGGCCATGATCCGGATCGACATGAGTGAATACTCTGAGAGGCACTCCGTCGCGCGGCTGGTCGGCGCGCCACCCGGCTACATCGGTTACGAGGAGGGCGGGCAGCTTACCGAGTCAGTGCGGCGGCGGCCATATTGCGTGGTGCTGCTCGACGAAGTGGAGAAGGCGCACCCTGAGGTCTTCAACATCCTGCTTCAGGTACTCGACGACGGCAGGCTGACGGACGGTCAGGGCCGCACGGTCGACTTCAGGAATACGATCCTGATCTTGACCTCCAACCTCGGCTCGGCCTTCATCGCTGACCCGGCGCTTGGCGAGGCAGAAAAGAAGGACAAGGTCATGGCCGTCGTGCGATCAACCTTCAAGCCAGAGTTCCTTAACCGGCTCGATGACATCATCCTGTTCGACCCGCTGTCCACCGACGATCTGACCAGGATTGTCGACATTCAGATGGCGAGGCTAGCCAAGCGCCTCACCGACCGCAGGCTGACGCTTACCGTGACGCCTGCGGCGAAGGAGTGGCTCGCGCTCACCGGATTCGATCCCGTGTTCGGCGCCCGCCCGCTGCGCCGCCTGATCGAGTCGGCGATCGGCGACCAACTGGCAAGGAAACTGCTGGCTGGAGAGATCCTCGACGGCCAGGAGGTGCTCGTGGACACAGACGAGCAGGCCGACCGCCTCACAGTCACAGCGAAACAGGGAGTCGCCGTAGCCAGGTAACCCCGGCCGAGCGGCTAACTGCCAAGCAGCCGGTCGTAGTCGTCTTCTGGCAGGCGCAGGTCGTTGCGGATCCTGTACCGAAGCCTCAGCAGGTCGCGGAGCCCGGACTCGGTATCAGGATCGGCGTCGCGGGCCACCAGCAACTCGACTCCCGCAGTAGCCCAGTCGAGCGCCGCGTGCAGGTCAGACTGCTCGACGAGCAACTCGGTGATCATGTCGCACGCGCGAGCGTCCGTCCTGCCTTCCGACCTGAGCTGCGCGATCAGCGCATAGGCCTCGGCACGGTGCCCTAGCTGGAAAAGCGCCCGGCACAATGGCACTCGAGGATCAACGTCCACCGGTCCGCCGTCCGCAATGGCCATACGGAAGCCATAGGCAGCCCGGTCAGGATTATCGGCGAGCAGCCATTGCTCTCCAGCCCTGACAAAAGCCTCGGCACGCGCCATCGACTCCGACTGGACACCAGTCGCCGCCAGTTCCGTCATCCGCTCTGCCGCTGCCTCGTGATCACCGGTGAGGGCGGCCTCGAATTCGATAGCGTCAAATTCTTCGCGGGTCAGCAACGGCACATCACCAAAGTACCCATGGCCTGACATGTTCCAACCACGCGATTACCGCCGAGCGCTTTCCAGCGCGTCCCAGAAGCCGCGCCGCAGCGAGTGCCTTACCTCGTCATGAAGCAGTGAGTCGATTGGCAGCACCGAGCCTTGCAGCAGCCTGGCCTCAAGGTCGGATGGCATCCGCGGCTTTCTGGCCAGCACCGCTTCGAGCCAAAGCCCAGGTGCGTCCCTGCCGATCGACTCGCCAAAGGTGTAGCCCTCGGAGTGAGCGGCTTTTACCGCGTCTGGCAGGGCAATCGCGACCGACTGCTGCACCCGCCCGGCTTGCTGAGGTGGCGCCAGGGTCTGCTGGCCGGCCAATTGCGGCTGCATCAGGGCGCCGGCACCTTGTGCCTGGTGCTGTCCGAACGAACCTCGCTGCGCCTGATCGGCCAGGTTAGGGCCAGCTTGGCCAGGACCGAAACCACCGGCAGGCTGGCCAGAGCCGATATCGGGCGCTCCGGCGACCGGAGCGCCCTGCGGGCCACCACCATAGGGATCTCTCTGCCGCTGGTCAGGCGGCGTCATCTGGCCGGGCTGATAACCGCCCTGCTGTGCCTGAGGTGACCGCGGCATCCCTGCCTGAGCGCTGCCGTTCTGGCCCACCGAGTAGCCGGGGCTAGCGGGCGGTTGCTGCTGGCCTGGCTGATACTGGCCAGGCTGATACTGGCCAGGCTGATACTGGCCAGGCTGTTGTCCCGGCTGATACTGGCCAGACTGATACTGGCCAGGCTGTTGTCCCGGCTGCTGTTGTCCAGACTGCTGCTGCCCAGACTGATACTGCCCAGACTGATACTGGCCTGGCTGCAGGCCTGGACCGCTTTGAGCCTGACCCGATTGCGCAGGCGGGTACTGATAGGGCTGCGCCTGGCCGCCGCCTGGTGCTTGGCCAGGCTGAGGTCCTGCCGATACCTGCTGGCCGACTGCCTGATCGGTTCCGAAGGGCGGATGCCCAGCCTGAGCAGCGCCAGGCGCGGTCGGCTGGCCTGGCTGATACCTGAACTGGCCCACGCCGTTCTGGCCCACGCCGTTCTGGCTGGAGCCGTTCTGACCGGCACCGTTGTGCGGTTGGCCGTTCTGAGGCGCGGCAGGGTATCCCAGTTGCCCGGCCAGCGGCGCACCGGAACCTGCCTGGTCGAATCCGTTGGGGCCTGAGCCATTGTGACCGGGCTCACGGTCATAATTGGTGGTCGGAAAACCAGTAGCAGGAATGACGGTAAGCGGGCGCTCACCCGCATAACCGTTCTGCGGCGAACCGTTCTGAACCCCGCCGTTCTGGCCGAAGCCATTCTGACCCCCGCCATTCTGACTCCCGCCATTCTGCGCGTGGCTAGAGTCAGGGCGAATGGCGATAGGTCCGGTCGGGTTGGGCCGAGAGCCGTTTGAGCCGTTGTCGGCCAGGATCGGGCCGGTCTGGTTGAGGCCGGGCTGGCCGCCGGCCTGCTGGCCAAAGCCCATCGGGGAAACGCCGGCCTGACCCGCGCCAAGCATGCCTGTGCTGCCCGGATAGGCGCCGGCAGCACCGTTCTGATAACCGGAGCCTGATGCCGCGTCGTAACCGGAGGAGACGGGATATTGAGACGGTGCGGCCGGGGCCTGCGCGTTGACGGCGGCGTGCGGGCCAAGCACGCCTGACTCCCGAACCAGACCCGCGGGCGTGCCGCCACCTGTCGGCGCACCGAGGTACTGCGGCTGACCCGACTGGCCGAGTACGGATCCATCTTGGTGGTAGCCAACGGCCTGCGGAGCAGGCTGGCTACCGTACCCCGAGCCTGCTGGCCGAGAATCCCTGCTATCGGTAACCTGGTAAACCGCGCCAGGAGCGGGCAGCGCGGCAGCGGGGAACCCTTGATGAGTCAGCGCGCCGACGACAGTGTTCCTGGCTTCCGCGCCGCGAGCGCCGTAACCGCCGGCTGGATACTGGTCTTCGGTGCTCACCGCCTCTGCGCCCTTGATCAAGTCGACAAACGACCTTAGGTGCACACCAGAGATCTCTACAATGTCGTCGCATTCCTGTCGCAGCGGCAGCGGTATCGTCCAGCCGCCGTCCGACGCGATGTGCAGGATAACTACGCGAAGGCCGAGGTCTTGGACCTCAGCCACGATCTCGGCAATATGCTCGTTGGCGCTGGCGATGAACGCATCGGTGATCGCACCGCTTTTCGCCAGTGTGACCAGGTCGCGCCTTAGCTGGCTTTCTATGCCCTCTCGCCGGCCGGGAAGCGCGTTGACCAGCCTGAGCTTCAGGCCGGGCATCTCGGCGAGCGCGTCGTGCTCCGCGGTCCTCCGGCCTTCCGCTGCAGTTTCGTACCAGTAACAGCGCAGCACAGGAAGGCCTGTCCGGTCCCTGGCCAAACCGGCAAGTAGCTTAAGCAAGCCGGCATGATCCCAGGAGACAGAATCCCTGCGGCGCGTGCCATGAACGGCCATCGCGCCATCGGCGAGGGCATAGCCTGCATCAACGAATAGCGCGCAGCGATCCACCCGACACCATCCTTTCCCCTGAGCCGAGACGTTACCAGCGCCTAGCGGCCTTCGTGACCTATAGCGCAGATCACAGGCCTAGACATCGGCCA
>DAHVDE010000093.1 GCA_027313705.1 Actinomycetota bacterium
ATCAGGGCATCGGACATGCGGCACTTTGAGCAGGTCGTCGAGCGTATCGGTGCCGAGCCGTTCGTGATCAGGACCAGGAGCTCGATTGTCTTGTCCAGGCTGGTCGAACGGCCAGACGCGCTGCCGCTGATCCCTGACTAGGACCTTGACCTCCACGTCATCTGCGACAACTACGCCACCCGCAAGCACGCCGACGTCCGGGCCTGGCTGGCGAGAAACCCCAGGATCACGCTCCACTTCACGCCGACCGGTTGCTCATGGATCAACCTGGTCGAGTGCTTCTTCTCCGTCATCACCCGCCAGGCCATCCGCAGCGGCTCCTACACCTCAGTCCGGGACCTCACCGCAGCGATCGGCACCTTCATCGACTCATGGAACCAGCACTCCGTGCCGTTCGCCTGGACCAAGGACGCCGACATGAAACGCCCTGGGCCGCCTCAGGCAATAGTGCGCGAGCGGCATTGGCCCACAGTGCCCGCTCGGCGAAGAAATCAAATAGAGCGCGGTAGTGGTCGATATCCTTGGGGTCGCGCAGTACAAGCTGGCCTGTGAACAGATCGGCGGTCACCAGTTTTCGGTCATAGATTACGAAGGTGTGGTATGCCCCGTCAGGTACTTCGGCACTGAGCGGCAGGACCCCGATACGTGCGTTGGGCAAGTACGATACTGACACAAGGTGGTCAAGTTGCATGGCGAGGATGGAAGGTGCGCAAATACGCCACCGCAGGGCGTTCTCGGTAAGTCAGCTTGCGTCAAATTGGGCCTCCTCGACGGGCCGGAGTCGCGTTCGGGTGACGCGCAGCCCACGGATGTCCGCCCCGGCCCGCCAGTAGTTGAATATGGCGACGACGCCGCTGGATATCACCATGCCAGCCCAGAATCCGTAGAGCCCCAGATGCCAGAACTTCGCCAGCCCGAAGCCAGTGCCGACGCCGAACACCCAGTAGCTAACCGTCACGACGATCGTCGGTACTGACGTATCGAGCATTCCGACCAGGAATCCGTTGTAAATACTCCCCATAGCATCGAATGCGAAAGCAAGAATAATAAGCGGAAGCAAGCCGTTGAGGAGATTTATGACGCTCTGAGAATTGATCGAGAATATAGCGTGCTCAACGAACCCGTAAATCCCGGCGACGATCAGGGTTGTCAGGCCTATGTAGGCGAGAACCACGACCAAGAGCGCGGACCTCAGGTGCGCAAGGGCTCTCTTGTCCTCCTCGGCCCGGCGCCAGGCGGAAAGTGTAGTCGCCGCGGACGAGAACCCCAGTGCGAACACGGAAATGAGGGCCTCGAGCCGGAGTCCGACGGCGTGCGCCGCGACGGCGTTGGGGCCGTACCCGGCGACGAAGAACGCCAGCAGCGGCAGGAAGCCCTCGCCGACGAGGATCCGGAGTCCGATCGGCGTGCCGACCTTCAGGAGTTCCCTGATCGCCCGCCAGGAAATTCGGCGTGGACCAGACAGGAGCGCGAGAGCGCGAAAAGACTGCATGCGCGTGACGACAACGACTATGGCTACGATGATCAAGGCGCGCATAACGGAACTGGAGATGCCCGCTCCGAGCACGCCAAGGCCCGGGATCCTCCCGATCCCGAAGATGAAAAGATAGCCGATGATGAAGTTAAGTGGTATGGCGCTCACCATGATCCAGGTGAGAATTTTCGGCTTGCCGACCGCGGACATAAATCCCCGCGCGTTGATGTAGAGGAAGAAAAAGATCATTCCTGCGGCCGCACCCTCGTTGTACCGCTGCGCAATAGCCGCGAGCTGTTCCGTCTGGCCGATCGCGCGGAGAATCCACCCAGTAGTCAGCAAAATCCCGGCGCCGATCAGGCCAACGACGATGGAGAGCCATACTCCCTGGATATGCCATCGGCGGACTTCGTCGAACTCTTCCCGACGGTAGCTTTCGGCGATTTTCGGCGAAACGGCGGTAACGATCCCGAGGCCGATGAGCATGACAAAGCTGAACACGCTCAACGCGAGCGTCGCCCCCGCTAGCTCGGCTACCCCTACGCGCGTGACCAAGGCCGCGTCGATGAATGAGATGGCCATCTGCGATATGAACCCGACCGCAAGCGGCACCCCCAGGGAGAGCAGTTGCCTGAGTGTCTGTCGCACGGGATCACGCATCCGTTTCCGTGTATCGCAAAGAACTACGTCCGGCCGAAACACGCTCAGGGACGGCGCCGCCTAGCGCCCCGGCGAGCTGACGCCAGCGTTCGTCGGCAGTGAACGCGGCGAATTCGTCGCTTGCCGCCCGCAGGGACGTGTCCGCGAAGCAGTCTGGAAAGCTCAGCGCCCCTTGCTTCGGCACGGCGAGGTCCGCCAGTGCGTTGCGCGCGATGACGTTGTGTCCCCAGCCAGCCAGGGCCTGGCCCGCGATGTCGCTCATCAGCTGCCGCTCGTCGCTGGCGGCAGGGTCGAGGACGTCGAGTACCGCGTTCCGGAACGCTTCGTAGTAGGCGGCTTGGTACGAGCCGCCGAGAGCGCGGGCGGCGGGAAGGATGGACGCGACGCAGAAGACGAGGAACAGACCCGGCACCAGCGCGCCGTCCCGCAGGTGACGGGCGAGCGACGCGGCGTCCGCAGGGATGTCGATGTCGTATCTGGCGGACTGCAGTCGTCCCGCGCTCAGCCGGAGCGGCCTGACCCGCCCGCCGGACACGCCCCAGAACAGGTCGGTGGCGACTGGCACGAAGCACCCAGCCGCGCCAGACGCGGCCGAGTGGAGCCGAGCCGCGAGCGCTGTCAGACGGCCGTCATCCGTAAAGCGGCGCAGCAAGGACGGCTGGTCAAGGGTGTCAGCGAGCAGCCGGGCGAAGAAGTCCTCGCGAAGCGCGACCGTCATGACCCCGGTCCCTTGATGGAGCTGACCGAAGAACTGGTCGTTGATCCGGGAGATATGCTCGCTCGCCGACCGCGCTTCGGTTCGGGAGAGGTCGATGCGCACCCCGGTGGCCGACTGGGCGCCGATCCAGGAGCGCAGTTCCTCGCTGAGCGTCACCGGGTCGCTAAAGGCGAGGACGCTCTTCTTCGACAGTGTCTTGCGCGGTATGTCGAATACGCGTATGGGCTCGGCGTTGATCCGCAGCCAGGCAGGGCCGTGCCGTGCCTGTTCTTCCAGCGTAATGGTCGAGCAGGTGAACAGCAGGTTGACCGTGCGGCGAGCCGAGGCCGACCCAATGAGGGACAGCGCGAGCGTGGAGCAAAAGTCGTCGTCGAAGGCGAGCCTGTGATGCGGGCCGGTCTGGATAACCGGGCTGACCAGTATTTCCGCAGCCGCAGCGGTGCCACTGATCCCGAACACGCGGCGGACATGACTCGCAACGGCGTTGGCGAGCCGCGACCGGCTCTCCTTCGCGACCAGGCTGGCCAGGTCGTTGCCGGGCGAATACAGGCGCCGCGCGTAGTCCCGGATGGACTCGTCGGGGTCGGGCACCATCGAGAAACTACTCGGGCACAGCGCGGAGGCGGCCTGGAGCAGCAGGCTGCTCTCCTCGTCCGCCAGACGTATGCGCGGATCCGTCATGACCGGGCCGCCGGGACGACCGTTTCGCGGTGACCGCGGCGGAAGACCTTCGCCGGATCGTATGTCCGCTCAAGTCTTTCGAACGTTCGCAACGCCTCGGAGTCGTATCCCTGCTGGATGCCACCTTCGTCGGTACCGGAGTAGTTGGAATAGCCGACCCCGCCGCCGTTCTCCCTGAGCACGGCCGCCCACCTGCGGGCCCACCGCATGTGCTCGATGTCTGCGGAGCTGTCCGCCCAGCGCGCGGACAGCAAGACCCCAAGCACGGAATAACGGAGCGGGAAAGCCGACGCTGATGCGGCGGCGCGCAGCGTTTCACGGTTGTAAAACTCTATAAGCCCGGTGCACCCCGGCGAAGGCGCGTCCGCCATTGCCTCAGCGATAACGGCCGGGTCGAGATGAAGCGTGCCGAAGTGCACCGACTTCCAGTACCCGCGCTTCGGCGGCAGATACTGCGAGTCGAAGGCCGACTGCCACTGCGTGTAGCGGCGTTCACGCACTCCGGTCCAGTCCCCGCCGATCCTGGCACGGATGCGGTCAAGTTCTGCTCCGCCCGGCTGCGCGCAGCACAGGTCAACCGATAGCACCGGGTGTCCGGCGTTCACCTGCATGACCGGGGCCAACGACGTCGCCAGCAGCGGCGCATCCCGGTGGATGTCCTGCAGTTCCGCGAGGACCCGATCGGCGTCGCCAGCGCCGAACGTAACCGATCCGGCGATGATCCGGGGCAGCTCAAGAGTGGAGAACCGCAGCTCCAGTACGATTCCGAATGCGCCGACCCCGCCGCCCCGGAGCGCCCAGAGCAGGTCGGCGTGCTCGCTCTCCGAGGCATGGACGAGTTGCCCGTCAGCGAGCAGGACAGTGGCCGAGTGCAGGTAATCACAGGTGAGGCCGTCACGGCAGACCAGCCATCCGATCCCCCCGCCCAGGGTAAGCCCAGTGATGCCGGTTTCGCTAACAGTCCCGGACGGCACGAACCGCCCGTGCCGCTTCAGGGTTCGGTCCAGGTCGGCTAGTCTCGCGCCCGGCTCGACCCGGGCGACCCCGGAGACTTGGTCCAGGCTTACTCTCCTGAACACTGACAGATCGATGAGCAGGCCGTCATCAATCGTAGAGAAGCCTCCGATATGGTGCCCTCCTCCGCGAACCGCGATCGGGATGTCGTGCGCCCTGGCCGCTGAGACGGCCATGGTGAGCACCGATGGATCGAGGCTACGGACGATCGCGGCCGGGTGGCAGTCATGCATGCGGTTGTAGACAAGCCGCGCTGTCGCGAACCCGCCGTCGGACGGAAGGAGAAGGCAGTCAGCCGGGACAGCTTGCGTCAGCGAACGGAGAAATCCCTGGGCCTGGCCGGTCACTGCTGTCCGATTTCCATGGCGTGGAGCAGGTTGTCGATCGCTTGGTTCTCCATGCGCGCCCATGTCTCGATGGAGGAAGCGGCGATGTGGCTGGTAACGAACAACGACACATTGCGGGCCGCGTCGAGGCGCCGGCCGACCTCGCCGGGCAGGCCCGGGGCCCGCAGGTAGTCCCCGTCAAGGGCGACGCCGAGGAGCTTTCCATCTGACAGCGCATCCGCGAGCTCGCCCAGTACGAATACCTGGGGGTCGGCGATGCAGGCAATATACCTGACGCCGGCCTTCAGCAGCCGCTCGCCGATGAGCCCTCGGGTGGTCTCGTTGAGGGCGCAGCACACGAAAACCGTGGTTGACTCCGCAAACAAGCTGTCCAGGCTGCGGTACCGGATTCCCAGGTCTCGCTCGGCGTACGGCTTGCGCTGCTGGGACGTGTAGGACAGGTCACAGCCGAAGCCGGCGCGCAGCATCCGCGCGACCTCGGTGCCCACCGCGCCGAGGCCCAGGATCCCCGCACGGGAACCGGTCAGTTCCGCGCTATCGCGAGCCGGAGCCTCCTGGCCGCCGGAGATGAGGTCGGTGAAAATCCGGCGCCGGATTCCTAATGCCTGGCCCACCGCGAACTCAGCGACCGCTGTCGCGTTGACGCCGGGCGTGGTCAGCACCTCGATCTTCCGGTCACGGGCCGCGTCCAGATCGACGAAGCTGGCCGCGCCGACGCCGAGGAATGAGACGGCGCGCAACCGCGGGGCATGGTCAAGTACCGCCGCGCTCAGTACCTCGTCTCCGCCGAGAAGGTAGTAGTCGGCGACCGCGACGGCGTTGCGGAGACGATTCTCGTCCACCGCGCCGCTGAGCAGTTCCACCTCGATTCCTCGCTGGCGGGCGTGCTCATCAATGCGCGGCGGGATCCGGTTGCCAGAGACGACAAGCTTCATGCCAAGGTCCTTTCCGCGAAGTACTTCGCGATGATCTCGACGCCGTGGTCGAACTGGTCTTGCGGTTTCATCAGGCTGACCCGCACATTCCGCGTTGTTTCCTGTGCTCCGGCGCTGTTCCAGAAGAAGCCGCGCCCGGGGAGCACAGCGACACCGAGCTCGCTCAGCCTGGTGACGACTTCCGAGTCTGTTTGCCCGGTGGCGGCCGTCGAGAGCCATTCGACGCTGATCCGGCTCGGGCGCGCGATCGGCTCGATAGCGTGCTCGCCGACCGCAGAGCGGAGCCGGGTCCTGCGGTCGGCAACGAACGCGTGCAGGGTGCCGCCTAGGCCAGTGGTCTGCGCGTCCTCGAAAAACTCGCCCAGTACGGCGAGCGAGAACTTCGATACGCAGAGGTAGACCTCGTTGTATATCGTGCGGAGATCAACCTGGTGATCCGCTGAGCAGGAGAGGATGCTCGCCTTCATGTCCTGGGTGGGGAAGACTTTCCCGGTGTCCTCGAACACGATGTACGACGCGCCCGCCTCCTGGAGCATCTGGTACATGTCGTATTCCTGCGGGTAGAACAACCGGAAGCTGGCGTCGATGATCATCGTTACGCCCAGGCGGACGCATGCGTCGGTGATCTCCGCGAAGGAGCCGCCCGCGAGATTGGTCCCGGTTGGGTTGTTCGGGTTCACGAGGAACAAGGTGTCCGCATCCCGGAGCCGCGCGGCCAGGGCTGCTGGATATTGGACGCTGGCCTCCGATATGGGTCTGGGCTCGACCCCTCGGCGACGAAGCAGCAGGGCGAGGTTGTCGAACGTCGGGTGGGTGAGCAGCACCCGGCTGCCTTTTCCCCGCAGGTACGCGCCGATGACGTCAATCGAGTTCGAAGCGGTCGGAAGCACTGAGCTACTGGCGACGGACAACAGACCTGGCGAGCGGCTGAGCCGGGCGAACCGCTCCAGGTACCGCTGTTCTGAGTCGGGGATGCTATCTCTCTCTGAACGCTGCCATATCTCGCTGAGGCGGGCGACGATGTCCAGCTGGCTTTCGCTAAGCCCTTGATAGGCGTGGCCGTCCGCGAGATTCGATGCCTGCTGGAAACCTAGCTGTTCGTAGTCAGTAAGTGTTTTCACTTAATTAGCCTTATCTGGCATCTTTCCCCGAGGCTGACGGATAGTTGTTACGGAAGCACTCTCGTGCGCACGTCGAGTTCCCGCTTCACCGCGACGAGTCCGGCGACTGCGGCAGCGGCCTCGGCATCGGATACCCGCCGCGAGAGAACCCCTGCGACGATTTCGGCGAGTTTCTCCGCGTCGGCGAGCGTGTATCCTGCGGACGCCGCCCAAGCGGTCCCGACCCGTAACCCATCGGCGTCTCTTAGCCGGCTGCTCCGCGCGGACGGCAGAGTCTGGCGGTTCGCCAGGACGCCGACGCGTTCAAGCGCACGCTCCGCCGCGATGCCGTCGCAGCCGAACGCCGCGGCGGAGTCGAGCAGGAGGTAGTGCTTGTCCGTTCCGCCGCCGAAAACCGCCCCCGGATAGGCGGCCGTGAACGCGCTGCTCAAGTGTCGCGCAAGCCCGACCGCCCGCGCGGCGTACTCCGCGAACATCTCGGTCTGCGTCTCCAGGAGCGCGACGGCAGAATCGGTAAGGCGGCGGATCGGGAAACTGGACTGCGTTCCCGGATGCACCGCAGAGTCGAGCCGCTCAGCCAGGGCCGCAGTGCACAAGATCGCGGCACCGTGGGCGCCGCGCAGGGTCTTGTCCAGGGACATGGTCACAACATCCGGGACCCGCAGATCACAGGCGAAAGCGCTACCGGCGATAAGCCCGCCCTCGTGGGACACGTCAAGCATCAGCCATGCCCCCACTTCATCGCAAATCCCACGCAAGGATGCCACGTCGTATGCCCACGGATAGGACGACGACCCGCAAACGATCAGGCCGGGACGGGCCTCTCGCGCCAGGAAGCGCACGGCGTCGTAATCAATTCGCCCTTCCTCGTTGACACCGAAGAAGCGGAAATCGTAAAGGCGCCCGGAGAAGTTCCCCTTCATTCCGTGCGTCAGGTGGCCGCCCGCCTTGAACTGCAGGGCGAGCACTCTGTCTCCCGGCTTCAGTAATGCGTGGTAGACCGCCTGGTTGGCCTGGCTGCACGAGTGCGACTGGAGGATCGCGTGGTCAGTCCCGAACACGGCCTTCGCCACGTCTGCCGCGACATTCTCGATCTCGTCGTGCAGCGCCGCTCCCGCGAAAGGCCGGTATCCGACGATTCCCTCCTGGATCATGTCGCCGTGATACGGGAGATCATGCTGCCGCCACGCGGGAATGAGGTTATCGCTGGCGATAAGGTTGATCGTCGACCGTTCATACGCTTCCTGCGATGCTCCGGCAGCGTGCAGGCGGCTCTTGAGTTCCGTAAGAGTCTCGCGCATCGGGCCGTTACCCCCACAGTTCCGGAACGGGCTCGGAGATGATCCCGGCATCCCAGCGCATCGCGTGGTCTACGTCTTGGGCGAGCAGCACCGGGCCATCGAGGTCGACGATCTCGGCCGCCTGTGCGAGCCACCAGGCGGGCGCGGCGGATAGGGAAGTGCCCAGCATGCAGCCCACCATCAGGCGGAGCCCGAACCTGGGAGCCAGATCGACGACATGTCGTGCGGCGGTGACGCCGCCCACCTTGTCGAGTTTGACGTTCACCATGTCGTAGGTCCGCGCGACCGCCGGAAGATCGGACAGGCGTAGGAAGCTCTCGTCCGCGCACAGTGCGACATTGCCGCGGGCGATTCCGGCCAGGCATGCGTCCTCTCCAGGCGCCACTGGCTGCTCAAGCACGTCAACAGCGTTCTCCCGGAGCACGGGAAGCCAGCGGCGTAGGGCCGCCGCGTCCAGACTCCCGTTCGCGTCAACGATGACCCGCGCCTTCGGCGCCGCCGCGCGCAGTGCCGTGACTACAGCGCTGTCCGACGACCGGTCAATCTTGATCTTCACGATCGGTAATCCGGCGAGCTCTCCGTAGTCAGGTTTCTCGCCCGCTTCCGGAATCCCGGCGGTCAGGGCCGTGGTGACCGGTCCGGCGGCACCCAGTTGGAGAAGGCGCCCCGCGCGGTCTGCGGCCGCGCGGCACTCCACATCCAGCAGCGCGCAGTCCACGGCGCTGCGCGCCGGTCCTGGTGGCATTGCCTCAAGCAGTGCCGGGCGGTCAATTCCCCGCTCAACCAGCGGAGCGACTGCGTTGATCTCGCTAAGAACCCGGTCCGTGCTCCATCCGCTGACGGAGAATGGGTTACATTCGCCCCGGCCGAGCGCTCCGCCGCGCCCGATGGTCACGGTGACTGTGGTCACGTCGTCGTGCCGTTCGTTCGCGATGCGGAACGGTTTGCGCAGCGGCCTGTCCTGCGTTGTCACGCTGAGCACAGCCAGCCCGCCGCCTGGAGTCATGACGGCATCGCCGACTGCTCGACGTGAATCAGACGCCGCTTACCCGAAGCGAAGGTGGCGATATAGTCGACTTCCTCAACTTTCACCTGAACCGATACGTTCTCAAACAGTTCCGGGAGGCACCGCGTGAATGCCGCAACCGGCGGAGTGTCGCTTCCTCGCCGCAGATCAATAAGCCTGACCTTTAGCACGATCCGGTCTGGATGCGTCTGCACGATCTGGTACTGCAGGACATTCGAGGCCGCCTCAACCAGCGTCCTGTCGCACAGGCCCAGTATCGCGTCGGAGGGTATCCGCCGGGCCGGGCCGTCCCGCAGTCCGTCGTCCGCGCGCCCCTGGAAGCCCTCGATTGTCCGGAACCGCGATCCGCACTCGCAGGTCCGGGAAGCGCCGCTCACTCTCAGCAGGTCACCCTGATCATACCTGATAAAAGGCATGCAGGCGTTTCCCAGGGATGTTCCGACGAGCCGCCCGAACCCCTCATCGTCCGTATCGACGACTTCGAAATACCCGCTGTCCTCGACGAGGTGGTAACGGCGCTGCCGGCATTCGTAGGCGATGAGGGACATCTCCTCGGAGGAATACTCATCAAGGACAGGAACGCCGAACGCAGCCGAGTACCCGAGGCGCTCCTCCGCGCTGCTCTGCTCGGAGTTCGTGCCGATAGCCCGCACTCCGAGGCCGGCGAGGCCGACGCCGAGCACTGCGAGCCGCTGCAGGTAGCTCGGGAAGGCGAGTATCAGGCGCGGTCGCAGTTCTCCGAGGTGCTGAAGCAGGAGATCCGGCGGGCATTCCTGCGAGATGGTCACAAACGGGTAGTTTCCCAAAAGCGACGTATAGCGCTCCGCAGCGAAATATATCCCATAGCGCCAGTCATCTGGCTTCAGGACATCGCCGAGTATAAGCTCGCAGTGCCGCATGTACAGCAGATGACGGTAATCGACGCTCGCGTTGTCTTGGTAGATCGTGAGGTTCAGCCCGCTGGACCCCGAGGTCCGGGCCGAGTGCAGCGTCTGGTGGGCGTGGGCATCCGCAACCTGGTCGCTGAAGCCGACCTCCACCATCATTTGCTTCGTGACGACCGGCAGGCACTCAAAGTCAGACCAGGTAACGATGCCTCCGGGTTCGAACCCCGCCTTCTGATACAACTCGCGATAGAAACCGCACGTCATGAAGGCGGTATCGGCGAGGACCCGGACGCGTTCGAGTTGCAGGCGCTCCCGGTTGAAGGGATCCAACGTGGGCGACGAGCGCAAGAAGTCGCGCTGAACTTCCCACTTGCGCAGCAGCCGCCGCTGCCCGGCTGCGGTTTCCTGCACCGTGCGGCAATTGCGCCGGATGAACGGCACGATAGCTGGGTTGGTCGCGGCGTCGGCCTCGACATCGCGCACCCGCGTGGCCGTCGGCCCCGAATGTACTTCCGCAGCGTGCGCTGAGTCGCCAGGATTAGACATGATTTGCCCTTATTCGGTGGATTCGAACCTCCGACTCTTGCTCGAAAAGAGCAATTTTTTCATTGGCCCGGAAGGCAAATTCCTCGACCGAGTTCGCCTCGATCAAGCAGAAACCGAGCCGAACAAAAAAATCGTCCGGAGCGGTCTGCGCAAGTTTTCCCGGATAACATTCGTAATAATGTTCGCCGAGAGCGGCGTCTAGCTTTCGCGAGGGGAATCCGTCGGAGACGACGCCCTTCTCTGACGGCACGAAGAACACGATGCCGAGACCATCCGAGTCAACCACTGGAAACTCCCGGCCAACTCCGAGGTACTCAAGGAGGACGCTCCGGCCAGACACACGGCGGTGGAGATACGGGATCTTGTCTCCTGCGAGGCGCGCACCTATCTCTACCGGCGTAAGCACGCCACGAGCGTCGATGAACTCGAAGTGAAAGGGGCTTGACTCGATACCGAGCGCCCTGACCGCCCGCTCGAACACGTCCCGGTGAGCAGTTCCGGGCTGTATTGACCGGGCGCAGTAATGTCCTATTTCCTCGAAGTACGGCAGCGGAGTCTTGAACTTGATGGTTAGGCCCGACGTGATAACCTTTCCGTCATTCGCATAGCCCTCAATACTGTATTCGGTTCCATCGATCACGCCCTCAACTACGTAAGATTCAGCGTGAACGTTGTTATCCCTCGCGAAATAGCTTGCGAGGCCGATCCGATCCGGAATGCGCTCGACCCCGATACTCGAATACCCTTGCTCTGGCTTCACGATCACGGGGTACGCGTGATCCATCTCAAGAAGTCGCTCCGGTGTCCCCAGGACGTAACCCGGCGTGGGCAGCCCAGCAGTTTCGAACGCCCGCCTGATCTCATGCTTGCTCCGGGCAACGCGCGCCTGCTCCACTGTCAGGAAAGGCACCTTAAGATACGCGAAGAACTCTGCCGCCCACGGCAGGAGGCTCTCGATATAGCAGAGTCCAATTGCCGCTTCCGGAAGGCTGGCGCTGGCGGCGAACTGTTCCGCCTGCCGCAAGGCACTCCGGTCAAAGTCTGCTTTCCGGAATTCCTTCACAATCAAAGACGCCCGGTCGAGAAGCTCCTCGTCATCTACGAGCCATATCGATTTCCCCGCCTGATGGAGCTCTTCCATATGGTATCCGCGATAGGCATCGTACCCTTTCCCGATGACAATAATGATGTCAGCAGGAGCGCTCATTTAAAGCTCCTTGCGCACACAGCATTTTCACACTTGCTTCGGAGCTGTACGGAACCTAGCGTAGGAGAAGCGCGTTGAAGTCTTGTTCAACTTACGTGGAACGGAGCTCAGCATGGATTACGGACACGGGGATGCCCTGTCCAGGGGGACAGGATGTGGATAGCGATCTTGGGGCCATTGCTGGTTCATGACGGGGAAACGCCAATCGACGTGCCGCAAGGGCGGCTGCGGGCGCTGCTGGCGGCCCTGGCGCTGCATGCGGGAGACCCGGTCTCGGCCGACGTACTCGCTGAGGCGGTGTGGGATGGGTCACCCCCGTCCGGCGCTAAGGTCACGCTGCGCTCCCACGTGCTGCGGTTACGCCGCGCGCTTGGGCCGCGAGTCGGTGCCCGGCTGGTGACCCGGCATCCTGGATACCTGCTGCAAGCCGCAGAGAAGGAAGTGGATGTGCTGCGATTCCGTAGCCTGTGCCGGGAAGGCGGCACCGCGCTGCGGGAGGGGGTCTGGGATCGCGCGGACGGGTTGCTGGGTGAGGCACTTAGCCTGTGGCGCGGCGCAGCACTGGCCGACGTGCCCTGTGCGCTGCTCAGGGGAGAAGCATCAGGCCTGGAGGCGTTGCTGCTGCAGGCCGAGGAATGGCGGATCGATGCCGCGCTGCGCCTGGGCCGCCACGCCGAACTTATCCCAGGGTTACAGTCACTGGCCGCTGGGCATCCGATGCGGGAACGTTTCCATGGCCAGCTCATGCTGGCCCTCTACCGGTCCGGCCGGCAGGCCGAGGCGCTGGCCGCCTACCAGCGCGCCCGCGACATCCTAGTCACCGAGCTCGGCATCGAGCCTGGACCCGACCTACGGGACCTGCACAAGCGGATACTGTCCGCTGACCTGGCCTTGACCGGCGCCGAGACGGCACTGCCCGGGCTGGGTGAACCCAGGCGGGACACGCCGCTGGAATTGCCGCGGGAGTTGCCGCCGGCCGTGCCAGGCTTCACCGGCCGTTTGGCCGAGCTCCAGGCGCTGAACGGGCTGCTGGACCGGTCCGGCGAGCAGGCACCCGGGACCGTGGTGATCAGCGCGATCGGCGGGACAGCTGGGGTCGGCAAGACCGCGCTGGCCGTGTACTGGGCGCACCAGGTTGCTGACCATTTCCCTGACGGGCAGCTGTATGTGAATCTGCGCGGCTACGACCCGGGCCCGCCGGTGTCGGCCGCAGACGCACTTGCCGGGTTCCTGCTCTCTTCGGGCGTGCCTGGCCACGACATCCCGGCAGAAACAGAACAGCGCGCCGCCCGCTACCGCAGCCTGCTGGCTGGCAAGCAGATGCTTGTCGTGCTGGACAATGCCAGATCAGCCGACCAGGTACGCCCCCTGCTGCCCGGCACCCCGACCTGCACCGTGATAGTGACCAGCAGAGACGCACTTGCTGGACTAGTGGCCAGAGACGGCGCTGCCCGCCTGGACCTAGATGTGCTCCCGCAGCAGGAGGCAATCGCGCTTCTACGGGCACTGATCGGCGCGCGGGCAGCCGCCGAACCCGCCGCGACCGCCGAACTGGCCAGCCAGTGCTGCCGGCTGCCGTTAGCACTGCGGGTAGCGGCCGAGTTGGCCGCCAGCCGCCCCGCCGTGCCGCTATCCGCCTTGACTGGCGAGCTCGCCGACCCGCGTACCCGGCTGGACCAACTAGATGCGGGCGGGGACCCCGGCACCCAGGTGCGGGCCGTGTTTTCCTGGTCCTACCGCCACCTCGACACCGATACCGCCCGGGCCTTCCGGCTGGCCGGCCTGCATCCCGGCCTCGACCTCGAACCTTACGCGACCGCAGCCCTCGCTAACACGGCCGTGCCGCAGTCCCGCCGAACACTGGACGCGCTGGCCCACACGCACCTGCTTTTCCCCGCCGCACCGGGCCGGTACGGCATGCCCGACCTGCTGCGCGCTTACGCCGCTGAGCGCGCAGCAGCGGACGAGACCCCCGCGAGTAGGGCGGCCGCAGTCCGGCGCGTTCTCACCTGGTATCTGCATACCGCCGACCAGGCAGATCGCATCCTGATGCCTGCCAGGCGTCATGTTGATCTCGCTGAGCTTGGGCCGCTGCCAGGTGAGCCGCTGACGTTCGGCACCTATGCCGAGGCGCTGGCGTGGTGCGACGTCGAACACGCGAACCTCGTCGCCGCGACCCTGGCCGCCGCCGAGGCTGGTGAGGACGGCATCGCCTGGAGATTGCCAGTCGCCCTGTGGAGCTACTTCACGCTCCGCAAGCCTTGGGCTGACTGGATCATGGCCGGGCACGCCGCGGCGGTGGCAGCCCGGCGGGTAGGCGACCGCGAGGGTGAGGCCTGGGTGCTGCGCGGGCTCAGCAGACCGTTGTGCGGTATGGAACGGTTCAGCGAGGCTCTGGCGTGTCTGCGGCGTTCCTTGTGCATCTCACGGGAAACCGGAGACCGGTCGGCGGAGAGCGTGACGCTGAACAACATTGGCACCGTCTACGGGGACCTGGGCCGGATCGAGGATGCCACCGGATATTTCCGTGATGCCCTGCGCCTGGCTAGCCAGACCGGTTACCGGCGCGGCGAGGCCATAGCACAGCTTAACCTCGGCGAGGCGTACCACAAGCTGAGCAAGCACAGCGAAGCCGTGCTCTACTTCCGGCAGGCCCTGCGGATCGCCGGGGAAGTCGACGACGTGCAGATTGAGGCGCAGGCGCTGAGCGGCCTCGGTGAGGCTGAACTCGTCATAGGGCAGCTTGCCGCAGCCCAGGCGAACCTTTGGCAGGCTATTGCCGCGTGGCAGCGAGTCGGCGACCTCCAGGGTGAGGCCGAGACCCGGTGCAAACTCGCCGATTTTACGTAAGGCTCGGCCGCTACGAACAAGCTGCCGACAACTTAAAGCAGGCCCTGGCCATATCTCGCAGAATCGGCCTTCGAACTCTGGAAGCCGATGCGCAAAACGGTCTTGGCGATGTTGTCGTCCAGACAGGGGAAGCCGATAAGGATCCCGCGCACCACGCCAATGCCATTCGGCGCCGCCGCGAGCAAGCACCCGGAGGTGGTGAGCGCGTGCACGGTGACGGGGGACGTGCGGCATTTTGAGCAGGTCGTGGAGCGGATCGGTGCCGAGCCGTTCGTGATCAGGACCAGGAGCTCTATCGTCTTGTCCCGGCTGGTCGAACGGCCAGACGCGCTGCCGCTGATCCCTGACTAGCGCGGACCGCGCTTGCGGCGCTTTGACACCCACGGCCAGAGCACCGGTTCGTCGGCCGGAGACTGCGGCCGGTCCGCCGGCCGACCAGGCCCTGGCACAAAGGCGGGCCCGCGGGCAACTTGCGGCCCTGGCTGCCCTGGCGGGACGGCCTGCGCTTGAGCCATGCCTGGCATCACGGCGGGCGGTACGCTGGCGCCGAAAAGGCCGAGCGCGACGGCGATCTCCCTGACGGCCCAGTTGCACACTTCAGGGCTGAACATCGTGGAGTCACAGAAGGAAGATGCGGCCAGATTGGACGCCGTGCTCACGTCGACGCCGCGAGAGATGTTCTCCTGAAGTTGCGCGGCGATGCGGTCCTCCGCAGCGGCCACCAGCACTCTGGAGACCCTGGAAGCCTGCGGCAGCAAATCGCTCAGCATGCTGGCCACGACGCCTGGATCGGCGAGGGAGTTCGACCCGTATTCGGTCACGATCTGGCGCAATGCCAGCCTGATCTCGCCCGAATACCCAGCGGGTATGGCCGTCATCGACGTCCTTCCGGTCTGAATAAGAAGAGCAGACAGTCTATGTCCCTCGCTAGTCCGCGATCAGGTTGCCTGGCCGGCGCGCAGCGGGGGGCTGGGGCGGGCGCTGGGATTCGATGGGTCGGGGAAAGTGCGCTGATCAGGCGCTTGGGCGGGGCGGGTTGGGCTACAGTCATATCATGTCCGAGCGAGACGACCGATATGTCGGTAATGATCTTCCGCGAACCACGGGCGAGTTTCGTGCGGCGCCGGACATTTCCGCGAGCACGGCCCAGTTCCAGGCCTTCGCCGCCGGGTCGGTCGGCGGCAAGGTCACCGACTCAGGTTCCTGGCCAGAGCAGCCGTGGGCCGGCCAGGCGCCGCCTGCCGAGCCGAGACGAAGGGTCGGGATGATCATCGGGATCGCGGTAGCCATCGTTGTGGTCATCGCCGTCATCGCGCTGTTCGGCTGACCTGGTTCCGGTCGCGATCAAAAACCGCTGCCGACGCTTGTCCACCCCGACCAGCCGCTGCCGGTATTGCTCGAAACCACCAGACTGAGGTTCATGTCGATCACGGCGACGCTGGCGGCACCCTGCGTGTTCAGCCAGCCGCTCGGACTGCCGAGGATCTTGCCGCCTGGAACGCCGCCTATGGTTGCCCACCCTCCCCACGAGCTAGCGCCGCTTGTGCCGTTCTGCCTGAGGTATTCGAGCTGACTGTTCCCGGTCTTGGCATAGACGATCACCTGCCCGGCTGGCCAGCCGGCGGCGGCCGGCGACCCGCTGACGGCGCCGCGGCCTGCAAGCAAGCCGGTCCAGTTCCAGCTTCCGCCCGGGCCGTCCTGCCAGGCGTAGGCCAATCCGCCCGAGGTGGTCGCCGAGAAGAACTCGGTCTGCCCTGAGCCGTTGACCGCGACGGCAGGAACGCCCGTGAGGCCGGCCGGGTTTCCCGCCAGAGTCTTCCAAGGTCCCCAGGATGTGCCATTCCAGGTAATCTCGGCGGCGGAGTGTGCCGCCGTGCGGCAGAATACGTCGACATCCTTGCCCGCATCGAGCAGCGGCACCGGGGTGCTCGCGCACTGGCCGCCGAGGTTGCGCCAGTTACTCCAGCGTTCGTTGAGGTTCGGGTGCTGCTGGCGGATGACAAAGAGGTTTCCGTCTTTCGCGGTCTGAAAGACCGCTACGTCCCCGAGCGGCAGTAGCACGGCACCGGGATCCGTGCCCGAGGCGGTCGGTTGCTTCAGCGCCGGCAGGCGGGTACCCCACTCCCAGTCGTTGGGGAATCCCGCCTGCTGCCAGGCGTGCACGATCTGGCCAGCGCTGGTCCTGGCGAAGATCGTCAGTGCGCCGTCGGCGAGGGGGGTGACGGTCGGGTTGCTCGCGATGGTGGCCGGCGACCTGCCGACCACGTGCATCGCCGACCAGTTCAAGCTGCCGACCGGCGCCTGCCAGGAGTGCAGCAGCGTGTTGCTCGCCGACCTCGCGAACCACTCGGCCGTGCCGTTCTCGTTCATGGCCACCGAGATACGGAAGCCTGCGAACGCGGCCGGAGAAGGACTCGGACCAGGTCCATGGCCGGACGGGCCGCCACTGAGATTGACGTCGAGGCGGTCGTCGTCGATGTTGATGCTCGTGCCGCCGTAGGTTTCCGTATGGCTGCCCTGGTACTGGTGGATGCGCTGGTGGTCGGTCCACATGCTGGCGGGCATGTAGGCGCTGCTCGTCGTCGCCGCGCCGTCCCAGTCCGCGTAATAGATCACCTGCGGTTCGGTGATCGAGCCGGCGGCCGCGACCAGGGCGCCGATATTGGTGTAAGACTCATAGACGCCAGAGGTATAGCCGCGGGCCTGGATCTCGCTGTCCCAGGCGGACAAGAACTTGGTCACCTGGGAGTTGCAGCCAGGCCCGTAGGCTTCCATGTCGTAAATCAGCGGCGTGCCGCTGGGGATGCCGAGGCCGGCGGCCTGGTTCGCGGCATCCGCCGCCGCGGCCTTGCCTTCCTGGCTAGCCTGGCTGGTGCTGATCGTGGCGTCACCTGCCGCCTGGACGCAGCTTGACTGAAGTCCAGGGTAGATGGGGAAGTAGTGCCAGCCCTGGGCGACGATCCCGGTCAGCCAGGCCGGGGTCAGGTTTGCCTGCGCACAGGCGCGGTTGGCTCCGCCAATGTAGATCCCGACGGCGCGGTACGGCGAGTTCAGCCATCCGGTCATAGCCGCGGCGCTTGGCGCTGCGCAGGCGTCGAAGCCCTCGCCGTTGAAGACGCCCTGCGCACCGGGTTGCTGCAGGCTGGCCAGGCGAGGTGGCCTCGCGGCGAGGCTGCCGCTGACAAGAGGCTTGGCTAGCACGGCTTGGGGCGCGAGCCCTGCCGCAGAACGCGCGCTTGCCCGTGCCGCCCCTGCACTCCTTGCTGCCCGCGTGACCTGGACAGAGGACTGAATGCGCAATGCCATCGCCCGGTCAGTTCCGTAGGAGATGCTGACCTGAGCGCGGGCGCTGCGCAGCACGTCTGTGATGGTCCTGCTGACCGCCCAGTCGCGATCGGCAGGAACGATCCGGCTTGACTTGACCATCGCCTCGCCGCCGTTGCGCTCGGGTGCCTTACCGCTTTTCGCCGACCCTCGTCCGGGGGCAGGCTGGTTCCCGCCTGAGGATCCGAGCGGGCCGATCATCACGGCCTCGGTCTTGCCGACCAGGCCGGCCGGGCAGATGGGGTCAGGGCCCGGCCTTCCCAGATACACGGCGTGGATGTCAAGGCGGGGACAGGCCCTCGGGTGCCTGGCGAACCTGATGACCGGCCAATTCGCCGGAACGCTGATCCGGACTCCATCAAATACTACGTTCCGCCATCGCCCGGAATTGGCCGCAGCGGGCAGGGCCGACCAGCTCACAACCAAAATGCTCCCGAGTCCGACCAGTACAGCAGCAGGGATTCGAAAACTCATGTAACCGATGCTTGGCCTTGGGCGCTTCCATCGACCGGCAGTTTTCAATAACTCTACGTAGTCAATGACAACTCTTGCCGAACAGCACCCATCCCGAACCCCGCGTTGTCACGGTGCGGGGTTCAGGGCGCGTACGCTGCGGTGGCGTGGGGCCTGGCCATTGACGGCGACGGCGGCGGGCGGCGCAGCCGGTTCCGGCTGGCTTGCGGTGGTGAGCGGCTTCAGGTACGGGCGCTTGGCTACCAGGCCGTCGCCGCTTGAGATGCCGTGCAGCCTGCGGCTCAGGTATGGTGCCGCGTGCTCGGTCAGCCACTGGACGTCGCTCCACCTGCTGGCGAGCCAGTTGCGCGCGCCTGGCCTCGACTCTTGGTCCATCAGCGGCGTCCGCCAGTCGCCGCGGACCGGCAGGCCGGCTACCTCGCAGGCGAGCAGCGCGACCCGGCGATGACCGTCGGGTGACAGGTGCAGCCGGTCAGAGGACCAGAGCCGCCGGTCGGTAAGCACCCGCATCGGCCAGAGATCGGCCAGAAGGCAGTCGTACTTGAGCGCGATCACGCGGACGTGCATGCTGAACACCGCGGCCTTGCCCCTGATCAGCCTGAGTACGGGGAACGCGGTCGGGTCGAAGCCGGTGAATACCATGACCTTGCTGCCTGCGGAGGTCAGCCTGGCCACGGCCGACTCGAAGGTGCCGGCCAGGACGTCAGGGTCGGTGCGCGGCCTGAGCATGTCATTGCCGCCGGCCGCCAGGGTAACGAGATCGGGCATCATCGCCGCGGCGAGCGGTACCTGCTCGGCCAGTACCTCGCTGACTAGCTTGCCGCGGATCGCGAGGTTCGCGTAGCGCAAGCCAGGCTCATGCCAGGCGAGTTCCTCGGCGAACCGGTCGGCCCAGCCGCGGCAGGCGATTCCGTCGGCGGCGAGATCACCGACGCCTTCAGTGAAGCTGTCGCCCAGGGCCGCATAGGACCGGATTTCCCGCATGCTGTCCATCCCCCGTTCGTCGCCGGTTGCTTAAACGCCGCGCACACGGGGGATTACCCCTGTCGCCCGCTCGTCTCACCGGGCTAGATGCAGCCGGGACCAGACGTTGGCCGGCGCCAGGCCGACGCTATGCGGCCTCTTTGCATGGACTTCGTTAGGAATCGCACGCCGAGCGCATGAGGCCCGCTTAGAGGCGGTATTAGCGAAGTTCGGTGAGGTTTACTAAGCAGGTCCTGCGGACGCGCCTAAGGAGGCATCATGTCCGATGTTCTGTATATCGGGCTAACCATCGTGGTTTTCGTCGCGCTCTTCCTCCTCGTCAAGGGGGTCGAGCGTTTTGAGCGCCAATAACTGGCTCGGACTAATAGCCGGCATAGCCCTGACCGTCTACCTATTCTTGGCACTTATTCTGCCGGAGAGATTCTGATGGACACCTGTCATGCCGGAGGCTCGGGTGAATAGCACCGCCGCTGGCTGGCTCCAGGTCGGACTGGTCGTAGCCGCGCTCGCCGCCTGTTACGTGCCACTCGGCAACTACCTGGCGCGGATCTTCACCACCGACAAGGACTGGCGGGTAGAGCGCGGCATCTACCGGCTCATCGGCGCGGACCCCAAGGCCGACCAGAAATGGTCAGCTTACCTGCGCAGCATGCTGGCGTTCTCGGTGATCAGCGTGCTCTTCCTCTATGGCATCGAGCGTCTGCAGAAGTACCTGCTCCTCAACGTTTTCCACCTGCCGAACGTCTCGCCCGCGGTCGCCTGGAACACCGCCGCGTCGTTCGTGACCAACACGAACTGGCAGAACTACTCGGGCGAGACCACGATGAGCTACCTGACCCAGATGGCCGGGCTCGCCGTGCAGAATTTCCTCTCCGCCGCCGTTGGCCTCGTCATCGCGATCGCGATGATCAGGGGCTTCGTGCGCCAGAACACCGACAGGCTCGGCAACTTCTGGGTGGACTTGACCCGCGCGGTCATCAGGCTGCTGCTGCCGTTGTCGATCATCGGGGCGATCGTGCTGCTCGCCACGGGCGCGATCGACAACTTCGCGCACTACCACACGATCACCACGCTGGCCGGCGGTCATCAGACCATTCCGGGCGGTCCGGTGGCGTCCCAGGAAGCAATCAAGGAGATGGGCAACAACGGCGGCGGGTTCTTCAACGCCAACTCCGCCCACCCGTTCGAGAACCCGAACGCGTTCAGCGACATCTTCGAGATCTTCCTGCTGCTGCTGATCCCGTTCGCAATGCCCCGCGCCTTCGGCAAGATGGTCGGCGACAACAAGCAGGGCTACGCACTGCTCGCCGTCATGGCGATCATCTGGCTCGCTGCCGTCGGCGGCATCAGCTTCTTCGAAGCGCAGGGTGCCGGCACCGCGACGCACCTCGCCCGCGGCGCGATGGAGGGCGTGGAAACCAGGTTCGGCCGGCCCGCCTGCTCATTGTTCGCCGCGTCCACGACGGTGACCTCGACCGGAGCGGTGAACTGCTTCCATGATTCGCTGACGCCCTTCGGCGGCGGCATCGCGCTGTTCGACATGGCACTCGGCGAGGTCGCGCCAGGCGGCATCGGAGCAGGCATGTACGGCATCTTGGTGCTAGCCATCGTGACCGTCTTCGTCGGCGGCCTCATGGTCGGCCGCACGCCCGAGTACATCGGCAAGAAGATCAGGCCACTGGAGATGAAGTACGCCGCGCTGTACTTCCTTACCTTGCCTGTCCTGATCCTGACTTCGGCCGGCCTCTCGCTGGCCTTGCGGAACTGGCCCTCGCCGGCCACCTCACCGCTGTCGTCGATCCTCAATCCAGGGCCGCACGGCCTGACCGAGATCATGTACGCGTTTACCTCGATGGCGAACAACAACGGCTCCGCCTTCGCCGGCCTGACCACGAACACCATCTGGTACAACACGGTCGGCGGCATAGTGATGCTGCTCGGCAGGTTCGCCCCCCAGATTTTCGCTCTCGGCCTCGCGGGTTCCCTTGCCAGGCAGCGAAGCGTGCCGGCCAGCGTCGGCACCCTGGATACCAGGAGACCCCTCTTCGTCGGCATGCTCGTCGGCGTGATCTTGGTCCTCGTCGGCCTGACTTACTTCCCCGCGCTCGCGCTCGGCCCATTCGCAGAAGGACTGCACTGACATGTCTGTCGCAACATCTGACGCGGCTCAGGGCAGCGGGATCCCTGCCACCAGCGCAAGAAAAGCGGTGGCCGGCGGTCTGCTCGACCCCAAGATGCTGTGGAAGTCAACTCCGGACGCCTTCAAGAAGCTGGACCCAAGGATCCAGCTCAAGAGCCCCGTCATGTTCGTGGTGGAGGCCGGCGCGGTCCTCACCACCTACACCGCGATCAGGTCCTCGTCCATCTTCAACTGGACCATCGTGGTGTGGCTCTGGCTGACCGTGCTCTTCGCCAACCTGGCCGAGGCGGTGGCGGAAGGCCGGGGCAAGGCGCAGGCCGACACCCTGCGTCGCACGAAACAAGAGGCCATGGCACGCAGGCTCACCGGCTGGCGGCCAGGTCAGGCTGCGGCGGCTATCTGCGAGGAAGAGGTGCCAGGTACCCGGCTCACACTCGGCGACTACGTGGTCGTGGAGGCCGGGCAGATCATCCCTGGTGACGGTGACGTCGTGGAAGGCGTCGCATCGGTCGACGAATCGGCTATTACCGGTGAATCGGCTCCGGTCATCAGGGAGTCAGGCGGCGACCGCTCGGCGGTCACCGGCGGCACCAAGGTGCTTTCTGACCGGATCGTGGTAAAGATCACGTCCAAGCCGGGCGAGACCTTCATCGACCGGATGATCACGCTGGTCGAGGGCGCGCAGCGGCAGAAGACACCGAACGAGCTTGCGCTGAACATACTGCTCGCGTCGCTGACCGTCATCTTCATGCTGGCCGTGATCACCCTCCAGCCGATGGCGTTCTACTCGGGAGCACCGCAGAGCCTGGTGATCTTGGTGGCCCTGCTCGTCGCACTGATCCCGACCACGATCGGCGCGCTGCTTTCTGCCATCGGCATCGCCGGAATGGACCGACTGGTGCAGCGCAATGTGCTCGCCATGTCAGGCCGGGCCGTCGAGGCGGCGGGGGACGTGAACACGCTGCTGCTCGACAAGACCGGCACGATCACGATCGGGAACCGCCAGGCCAGCGAGTTCATCCCGGTCGGCGCGGTCGAGCCTGACGAGCTAGCCGACGCCGCCCAGCTCTCCTCGATGGCCGACTACACCCCGGAGGGCCGTTCCATCGTGGTGCTCGCGAAGGAGCGTTACGGCCTGCGCGAACGGGCGGAAGGCGAGCTTGCGCATGCCGAGTTCGTCGAGTTCACCGCCCAGACCAGGATGAGCGGGGTGGACCTGGCTGACGGCCGCCAGGTCCGCAAGGGCGCCTCGAGCGCGGTCCGAGAGTGGATCAGGCTGTCCGGCGGCACCCCGCCAGACGAGCTTGGCCATACCGTCGACTCGATCTCGGCGGCAGGCGGCACGCCGCTCGTGGTGGCCGAACGCCACGCGGGTGAGCCTGGCCGGGCGCTCGGCGTCATTTACCTCAAGGACATCGTGAAGCCAGGCATCGCGGAACGTTTCGCCGAGATGCGCAAGATGGGCATCAAGACCATCATGATCACCGGTGACAACCCGCTCACCGCGAAGGCCATCGCGGAAGAATCCGGCGTCGACGACTTCCTCGCCGAGGCCACGCCAGAAGACAAGATGGCGCTGATCAAAAAGGAGCAGGAAGGCGGCAAGCTAGTCGCGATGACCGGTGACGGCACCAACGACGCTCCCGCCCTCGCCCAGGCCGACGTCGGTGTCGCCATGAACACCGGTACCTCCGCAGCCAAAGAGGCGGGGAACATGGTGGACCTGGACTCCAACCCGACCAAGCTCATCGAGATCGTGGAGATCGGCAAGCAGCTGCTGATCACCAGGGGAGCGCTGACCACGTTCTCGATCACCAACGACGTGGCGAAGTACTTCGCCATCATCCCGGCCATGTTCTCCAGCGTGATTCCTGGCCTGCAGAAGCTCAATATCCTCCACCTGCACAGCCCGCAATCGGCGATCGCCTCGGCGATCATCTTCAATGCGCTGATCATCGTCGCGCTGATTCCACTCTCGCTGCGCGGCGTCAGGTACCGGCCTTCTTCCGCGTCGGCGATGCTGCGGCGAAACCTGCTCATCTACGGCCTCGGCGGTCTGATCGTCCCGTTCATCGGGATCAAGATCATTGACCTCATCATCCAGTTCGCACCAGGATTCCGGTGATTGAGAAATGAGTCATCTACCC
>DAHVDE010000095.1 GCA_027313705.1 Actinomycetota bacterium
CAGTGCGAATCTACAGTGGCAGGATGACGGCAGCTTTCAGCCCGCGCGTGAACAGCCTCGACGAGCGCTACCAGCGCCAGGACGGCACCATCTACCTCACCGGGATCCAGGCGCTCGTCCGCATGCTGCTCGACCGCGCCCGCCACGACCGGGCCCGCGGCCTCGCCACCGCCTGCTACGTGTCCGGCTACGAGGGATCGCCGCTCGGCGGGTACGACCTCGAGCTCGCCCGGCACCGGGCCTTGCTCGGCGAGCACGGCATCGTGCACCAGCCCGGCCTCAACGAGGAGCTTGCCGCCACGTCGGTGTCCGGCAGCCAGCTGGCCGGCCAGGTCGGCGACGCGAAGCAGGACGGCGTCACCGGCATCTGGTACGGCAAGGCCCCCGGCCTCGACCGGGCGACCGACGCGCTGCGGCACGCCAACATGACCGGCACCGCGCCGGCCGGAGGAGCGGTGGCGCTCGTCGGCGACGACCCGGCCGCCAAGTCGTCCACCCTGCCGTGCTCGTCCGAGACGGCCCTGGCCAGCCTGATGATGCCGGCCTTCTACCCGGCCGACGCCGCCGAGGCCCTGGTGCACGGCCAGCACGCGATCGAACTGTCCCGCGCCAGCGGCCTGTGGTCCGCGATGAAGGTGGTCACCGCGATGGCCGACGGCGCGTCCACCGCCCTGGTCAGCCCGGACTGGCAGGCACCGGACCTGTCGGACCTGCCGGACGGCCTGCGCGCCTACGCCCACCGGCCGCGTGCCCGGCTGCTCGGCGCGGAGCTCGCCGAGCTTGAGCGCAGCCAGCAGCTCACCCGGCTGCCCATCGCGGTGGAGTACATCCGCCGCAGCGGCCTCAACGTCGTCACCGGCCCGCGCGACGCCCGGATCGGCCTGATGGCCGCCGGCAAGACCTACCTGGACCTGCGGCAAGCCCTCACCGCGCTCGGGCTGAGCGACGCGGACCTCGAGCGGCAGGGCATCCGGCTGCTCAAGCTCGGCGTGATCTACCCGCTCGAGCCGTCCGTCGTCGCCGAGTTCGCGGACGGCCTGGACGAGATCCTGGTCATCGAGGACAAGCGTGCCTTCCTCGAGGACGCGGTCAAGTCCGTGCTGTACGGGCGGGCCAACGCCCCCGCGGTCTACGGCAAGCGGTCGCGGGACGGCTCGGCGCTGTTCCCGGCCGTGGGCGAGCTCGACTCCGACGTCGTCGCCGACTCCCTCGCCCGCCACTTCGCGGCGGCGGGCATCGGCGTGACGCAGCGGCCGCCCCGCGAGCGGGTCATGCTCCCGCTGGCGCAGCGCATGCCGTACTTCTGCTCCGGCTGCCCGCACAACTCATCCACCAAGGTCGCCCCGGGCACCCTGGTCGGCGCCGGGATCGGCTGCCACGCGATGGTGGCGTTCATGGCGCCGGAGCAGGTCGGCGAGGTCATCGGGCTGTGCCAGATGGGCGGCGAGGGCGCCATGTGGATGGGTATCGCGCCGTTCGTGACGCAGCGGCACCTGGTGCAGAACCTCGGCGACGGCACGTTCGCGCACTCCGGCAGCCTCGCCATCCGCGCCGCCGTGGCCTCCGGCGCGAACATCACCTTCAAGCTGCTGCGCAACTCCGCTGTCGCGATGACCGGCGGCCAGCAGCCGGTCGGCGAGCTGCCCCTTGACCGGCTCCTCGCGCTGCTGACCGCCGAGGGCGTGCGCAAGGTCGTCGTCACCACCGACAATCCGGCCGCGCTCAAGCGGCAGCTCGGCGGGAACGCCGACATCAGGCACCGTGACGACCTCATTGACGTGCAGCGGGAACTCGCCGCGATTGACGGCGTCACCGCGGTAGTCCACGACCAGGAGTGCGCGGCGGAAAAACGGCGCAAGCGGCGCCGCGGCAAGGCCCCGGCGCCGGCCCAGCGCGCGTTCATCAACGAGCGCGTCTGCGAGGGCTGCGGCGACTGCGGCCGGGCGTCCAACTGCCTGTCCGTCCAGCCGGTGGCGACCGAGTTCGGCCGCAAGACCCGGATCCACCAGTCGTCGTGCAACCTGGACTTCTCCTGCCTGGGCGGCGACTGCCCGTCCTTCCTGACCGTGGCCCCGGCCGCGTCGGCCGGGCGCCGCCCGGCGGTGCCGGCGCGGCTTGAGTCACCGGAGCTAGCCGAGCCCGCGCCGCTGCTGCGCCCGGACGGGTTCACCATGCGGATCACCGGTGTCGGCGGCACCGGGGTGGTGACCGTCGCGCAGATCCTCGGCACCGCGTTCGCCGCCGACGGGTGCCACGTGCGCTCCCTCGACCAGACCGGGCTGGCGCAGAAGGGCGGCGCGGTCGTCTCCGACCTATTCGTCGCCGCCGGCCCGGCCGAGCGCTCCGCCAAGCTCGGCCACGGCGAGTGCGACCTGTACCTGGGCTGCGACTCCCTGGTCGCCACCGACGGGACCCAGCTGCGCGCCGCGAGCAAGGACCGGACGGTCGCCGTCGTGTCCACTACCGAGGTACCGACCGGGCAGATGGTCACCGACGTCAGCCAGCACTTCCCCGCGCCCGGGCGGGTCACCGCCGCGATCGAGGAACGGGTGCGCTCAGCCCGTTTCCTGGACGCGTCCGCGCTCGCCAGGGAGCTGTTCGGCGACGAGCAGTACGCCAACATGATCCTGGTCGGCGCCGCTTACCAGGCAGGCGCGCTGCCGGTGAGCGCCGCGGCGATCGAGCACGCCATCAGGCTCAACGGCGTGGCCGCCGACGCCAACGTCCGCGCGTTCCGGGCCGGCCGCGCGGTGCACGACACGCCGGCCCCCGCCGTCAGCGCCGCCGGGCGCGGCGATGCCACCCCGGCCGAGAAGAGCCTCGCCGACATGCTCACGCTGCGGGCCGGCGAGCTTGCCGCGTTCCAGAACCAGGCCTGCGCGGACGACTACACCGCCTACGTGGCGCACGTCCGGACCCGCGAGGCGGCCGTCACCGGCGGCGAGGAGCTGACCAGGGCGGTCGCGCAGTACCTCTACAAGCTCACCGCCTACAAGGACGAGTACGAGGTCGCCCGCCTCAGCCTTGACCCGGCACTGAACGACGCGGTGCGCGCCCAGTTCGGCGACGGTGCCCGCTACTCCTACCGGCTGCACCCGCCGGTGCTCCGCGCGCTCGGCCTCAAGCACAAGGTCAGCCTCGGCCCGTGGTTCCGCCCGGCCTTCGCCGCCCTGGTCGGCCTGCGCCGCCTGCGCGGCACCCCGCTCGACCCCTTCGGCTACACCGAGGTCCGCCGCACCGAGCGGGCCCTGATCGCCGAGTACCGCGAGGTCATCGATCAGCTGCTGGCCGGCCTGACCGAAGGCAACCACGGCCTCGCCGTGCAGATCGCCGCCCTGCCCGACATGATCCGCGGCTACGAGCACGTCAAGCTGGGCACCGTGCGCGCCTACCACGAGCAGCTGGCCGAGCTCCGCGCCGAGTTCGCCACGTCAGCCGCCGCGACCCTGGTCCGGTAGCCCGCTCAGGCAGCCCCGCTCGCCCGTTCGGCGTCACCGGGCTCCGCGCCGAATTCGTCACGTCAGGCGGCGCGACAATGGTCAGGTAACCGCATGGCAGAGAGGATGCTTAGGGTCATGGAGTTCGAGCACGTTCTTGTCGAGCGTTCGGGTGATTTCGCCACCGTCACGATGAACCGGCCGCAGCGCCGCAATGCCCTGTCGCTTGAGCACATGCGCGAGCTGATCGCGGCTTTCGCTGACCTCGCCGGCAGCAGCGCGCTGGGCATCGTCCTGGCCGGCAACGGCCCGGTGTTCAGCGCCGGGCACGACTTCGCCCAGGTCGCCGGCGCTGACCTGGGGGCCGTCCGCTCGCTGCTGGCGACCTGCACCGAGCTCATGACGCTCATGCAGCAGGTACCGCAGCCGGTAGTGGCGCGGGTCCACGGGCTGGCCACCGCGGCCGGCTGCCAGCTGGTCGCGAGCGCCGACCTGGCCGTGGCCAGCGAGGACGCGGGTTTCGCGGCACCGGGCGGCAAGGGCGGCTGGTTCTGCCACACTCCCATGGTGGCGGTCGCCAGGAACGTGGGCCGCAAGCGCGCCATGGAGCTGGCCCTGTCCGGTGACGTCATCGACGCGCGCACGGCCCTGGACTGGGGCCTGGTCAACCGGGTGGTGCCCGCCGCCCAGCTCGACGAGGCGGTCCGCGACCTGCTCGAGCGCGTCACGCGCGGTTCCGCGCAGAGCAAGGGGATCGGCAAGCAGGCGCTGTACGCCCAGATCGACCTCGACCAGCCGAAGGCGTACGCCTACGCCATCGAGGTCATGGCATCCACCAGCCAGCTCCCGGACGCACAGGAAGGGATCCGCGCGTTCCTGGAGAAGCGCAAGCCGCGCTGGCGCCACGGCCGCTAGGCGCAGCCTGACCACGCCGCTAACGACGACCCTCCGGCCGGCCACCGCGGCGGCACACGCCGCCACCGTGCAGACCGTCGCGATCCGCGACCATCGCACCCATTGCGGTGCTCGCTGCGATGCCGGCTCGCGTCGCGGCGCTGGCCGGGGCCCGCGTCCGTAGTTGTCTTTCATCTAAGCCTGTCTCCCTGACTCGAAGCTGTCGTCTCGAGGGCGCGCGGTTTGTGGTTCTAAAGGCTCCACAGTGCTTCTGTTGGCGACAAGCGAGCGGCGCGGATGGCGGGCAGCAGCCCGGCGATGGCGCCGATGGCGAGCGCGGCGGCCAGCCCGCCGGCCCAGGCTTCGGCCGGGATCACGATGGTCCAGCCCTTGGCGTGGGCGTAAACCGCGGTCGAGACCACGCCCGTGACCACCCCGGCGGCGCCGCCGATCAGCGAGAGCAGGATGGCCTCGGACAGGAACTGGAGGCGTATCTGGCCCCGGGTAGCGCCCAGTGCCCGCCGCAGCCCGATCTCCTGACGCCGTTCCAGCACCGAGATGATCATGATGTTGGCCACGCCGACGGCGCCGACCAGCAGCGCGACCGCTCCCAGGCCAAGGAACAGCGTGTCGAACGCGCCGGCGGCGTCGGCCTGAGCCGTCAGCGCGGCCGACGGCTGGGACACGCTGACCCCGCTGGGATCCGCTGGATTGGCCTGGTAGCCGAGCAGGCCGTCCACCCTGTTGGTGACGGACTGGCTGTCTTGCGTCTGCACGTAGAGTTCCGACGGATGCCCGTCGAAGCCGAGGTACTTCTCCGCGGCGGGGAATCCGATCGGCGGCTCGCTGTCCGCCGAGCCGACTGCTGGAGGCGGGTTTGCCGTGTCAGCTGTGCTTCCGCTCGGCAGGCCGGCTTGACCGGCGACGGCGGCTACGCGAACGGCCGGGTGATCCGTTGCCTGATCACCGACGACCAGGCCATGGTCCGCGAGGGCTTCGCCGCCATGCTCGCCGCGGAACCCGGGATCATGGTCGCCGGGCAGGCCGTGGACGGCGCCGACGCGGTGCGCCAGGCCCGCCGGCTGGACCCCGACGTCGTGCTGATGGACGTGCGGATGCCCGTCATGGACGGGCTGGAGGCCGCCCGCCAGATCCTGGCCGCCGCGGTCAGCCCGGGCCGCCCGCGGGTGCTGATGCTGACCACCTTCGACCTCGACGAGTACGTGTACGAGGCGCTGCGGGCCGGCGCCAGCGGATTCGTGCTCAAGGACGCTACCACCGCCGAGTTGGTCCACGCGGTCAAGGTCGTCGCCGCAGGCGACGCGCTGCTGGCCCCGTCGGTGACCCGGCGGCTGATCACTGACTTCACCCGCAAGTCTCCCGCCGTCCCGGCCGCCCCCGCCGCCCTCGCCGCGTTGACCAGCCGGGAAACGGAAGTACTGATGCTGATCGCCCAGGGCATGTCCAACAGCCAGATCAGCGACACCCTGTGCATCGCCGGGGAAACCACCAGGACCCACATCAAGCGCATCCTGGCCAAGCTGGGCCTGCGCGACCGCGCACAGGCCGTCGTGACCGCCTACGAGACCGGCCTCGTCACACCCGGCGGATAGGGTTCAAGCTACCCACGACGGTGACACCGCCACGGGTGGCGACCCCACGGCAGCGAGCGCTGGTCAGATTGCGGCCTCCTGCCTAGCGCGAGGAGCGAGGCGTTCCTGCAGGGTGGGGTAGGTGTTGGGTTCGAACGGCTGGCAGGAACCCGGCGGCCGGTTAGCGCCGTACCGCGGCCGACCAGTCCGTTTCATCTCGCAGCCGCCGCTTGAGCAGCTTGCCGCCGGGATTGCGCGGCAGGGGGGCCGCGGCGACCGCAACGTACTGCGGGACCTTGAAGTCGGCGATATGGGCGCCGAGGTAGTCGAGCACCGCCGTCACGTCGAACGCGGCGCCGGGCGCGGGCACGATCACGGCGCCCACTTTCTCGCCCATCATCTCATCGGGCACGCCGAGCACCGCCGCCTCGTAGACTCCCGGGGCCCCGGCGAGGGCGTTCTCGACCTCGACGCAGTACACGTTCTCGCCGCCGCGGTTGATCATGTCCTTCACCCGGTCCACCAGGTAGACCAGGCCTTCGTCGTCGATCCTGGCGAGATCGCCCGTGCGCAGCCAGCCCTCGCTGAAGGCCGCGGCGGTCGCTTCGGCCTTGTTCCAGTAGCCCGAGACAACGTTGGGCCCGCGGACCAGCAGTTCGCCGGTACCGTCGGGCAGTACGGCATCGAGGCGGACGTCGCACACCGGGGCCGCGAAGCCGACCGAGTCGGCGTGATCGACGAACTCGTGCGGCAGGAACGTCGCGACGCTTGAGGTCTCGGTCAGGCCGAAGCCGTTGCCGAGCCGCGCCTGGGGGAAGGCCATGGCCAGCCGGGCGACCAGGTCGGGCGCGATCGGCGCCCCGCCGTAGGAGACCGAGCGCACCGAGGAGATGTCGGTGCCGGCGAAGGCCGGCTGGCTGATCGCCAGCCAGTAGATCGCCGGGACCGTGATCATGGTGTCGATCCGCTCCTCGGAGATGGCACGCAGGAAGGCGCCGGCATCGAAGGCGGGCATGATGACCGCCGTGCCGCCGACGTACATCGCGACCAGCAGCTGGCTGTTGCACCCGGTCACGTGGAACAGCGGTACCGAGATCAGCGTCCGCAGGTCCCCGGGCAGCGCATACAACGCGCGGCGGCAGGTCTCGGCATTGGACAGGAAGTTCTCGTGACTGGTCACCGCGCCCTTGGGGAAACCCGTGGTACCGCTGGTGTAGAAGATCGCGGCCGGGTCGCCCGGGGCCTGGTCGTCAACGACGACCGGATCCCCGTCCGGTAGCGCGGTGCCCGGCGCGAACACGTACCGCGCCCCGGAATCGGTGATGACGTAGCCTGCTTCTTCGTCGGTGAACCGGGTGTTGACCGGCACGACGACGGCGTCGGCCAGCACGCCGCCGAAAAAGGCCAGTACCCAGTCGATGCCGTTCGGCAGGCGGATCGCCACCCGGTCGCCGCGCTGGACGCCGAGGGCCCGCAGCCCGCCCGCCACCCGGGCGGCCCGCTCCCACAGCTCGGTGTAGCTGAGCCTGGGCCCGCCGCCGGTTTCCGCGACAGCCTCCGCGGCGCGGCGCCGCTCGACGCTCGCGCGCAGCATGTGCACCAGGTTGGCGGGCAGCACGTCATAGCGCTTGATGCCGTCGGGCCCCCGGGTGACGCCGGCCAGGTCGAAGACGCCGCCGAGGCTGCTGCGGTCGGTACCAGGCGGGCGGCTCATGCCGCACCCCCGTTGGCGGGCGTGAAGTAGCGCACCGGGTTGTCGATGAGCATCGTGTCCAGCTGCGCGTGCGTGACGCCCGCCTCGAGCAGCGCGGGCACGACGTCAGTGCTGATGTGCTCGTAGTGCCAGTTCGGCGTGGCGGCGGCGTGGACCGCGTCATGCGCCGCGCCGAAGTAGTCGATGAAGCAGCTGGCATCGTGGGCCAGCACCATGCTGGGGGCGTAGCCGCGCGCGGCCAGGGCGGCGACGGTCTTAACGCGCTCGGCGCCGGGATTGAAGAGATCAAGCCCGAACCGGTCCATGCCGAGCAGCACCCCCTGATCCGCGAGCTCGGTGAGGTAGCCCAGGTCATTGCTGTCGCCCGCGTGCCCGATCACGACCTTGCTCAGGTCGACGCCCTCCTCCCTGAAAATCCGCACCGTGGTCCTCCCGGTCTGGTGCGGCCCCGAGGTATGCACCGTGATAGGGGCGCCCGTCTCGGCGTGCGCGCGGGCGACGGCGCGGGCTATCCGCTCCACGCCGGGCGTTAGCTCAGGAGTCTCCATGCAGCACTTGAGGAACGCGGCCTTGACGCCGGTGTCGGCGATGCCTTCGGTGATGTCCCGGACGAAGTCGGTGACCAGCGGCTCGGGTATATCGAGCAGCAGGCCTGGTCCCCGGTAGGCGTACTGCTGCGGCAGTTCCTCGTAAACGTACAGGCCGGTGGCGACGATGATGTTGACCGGTGTCTGGGCGGCGATCCGCTGGATGCGCGGGATGTAACGCCCCAGGCCCCACACCGTCGGGTCGACGATGGTGCGGATGCCCTTGGCGTGCACGGCGTTCAGCTTCGCCGCCGCGTCGGCGACCCGGGCCTCCTCATCCCACCAGCTACTGCCGTAGTTCTGCACGTGCTCGGTGGAGAGCACGAATACATGCTCGTGCATCAGTGTCGGGCCCAGGCTGCCCAGGTCTACGGGGCCACGCACAGTCTCCACAGCGACCATGACGATCCTCTCCTTTGAAGACGGCGCCCGAAGCGTCTCAGGTGCCCGCCACGGTGTCAACGGCGCGCGGCGGCGTGATCCTGGCCGAGCCACTGCGGCTGGCTCGTGTCACATGTCTGCAGAGTCGGCCAGGCCGCACCCGCGAGCCTTGCATCCAGCCTCAGCCCCCTGTGGTACATCTCGATCGCCGCAGCGCCGGTCATCGCAGCCCTCGTCGTCGCAGTTCTTCTCAGGCGACGCCGGGCAACGGCTACTGCGCAGTGACAGGCCCGTTAGGAGGAGCGTCCTAACACTGCAACAGCGCCTTGTGATCCCTGGGTCTTCTGGCGTAGCGGGACTTGCGCGCAGCTGCCGGGCGGGCGGCCCGGTGTGACGCGACTTGAGCTAGGACGTGTTGCTAAGCGCGCCCGGCTCCCGGTTAGGGTTGTCGGGTGGGGGACGCACGCGAGTCGAGCTGGGGCGTCGTGCGGACCTGGGCGCCAACTGCGCGAATTGCTTCGGTCTGTGCTGCGTTGCCCTGGCGTTCGCGAAGTCCGCTGACTTCCCGTTCAATAAGCCTGCGGGCGACGGCGCACGGCAATGTTCTCCGTGTTCCCTGTCGTCCGACGGCTGCACGAGCTGCTGTGGTACCTCGACGAGGCGGTCACGCTCGTCGGGTCCAGCCGCGATGCTGCCCCGTGGCTGGAGGCGTTTGAACATGTCCGCCAGCTCAGCGACCGGACCGCGGGGGAGCTCGCTGGCCTTGACGCGGACGCTGAGTACGACGCGGCTCGTGATCTCCTGGCCGAGGCGAGCGAGATCGCCCGCGCGGCGGGAGGGCGGGCGAAGGGCCGTCGCGGCGGGCGGAATCCCGGGCCGGGAAGCGACCTGACGGGCGCCAGGCTCGCTGGTGCGGACTTCCGCGGGATCACGATCCGCGGGAGCACCGCGATCGGAGCCGACCTGTCGGGTGCGCTGCTTCGGCGATGTGACGTTCTCGGGGTTGACATGCGCGACGCCGATCTGAGCGGAGCTGACCTCGATGGCGCCATCTACCTGACTCAGGTGCAGGTCAACAGTGCACGCGGCGATGCCCTACCGTCTTGCCCGAGGGGTTCGAACGACCGTCGTCCTGGACCGGGCGGCAGGCGCTACCGCGACGCCGGAGGGCGGGGCTGCCCTGATCGCGATGGCGGTGGTGCCGCGCTACCGGCCCCGGCGACGCCCTTGGGCGGACATGGAAGGCGAGCGGGCGGGCCGGCTGCGTGCGGAGGTTGAACAGCTAAGCCCGAGGCGCAGCCATGAGCCCGGTACGGGCGTATAGTAACCAGCGGTCCTACTTGATTCGAGGCGTGATGTCATACAAGCGGGAAAGTGGATTCCGGCGGTTCCTGCGCAAGCTTTTCACCGCCCGCGCGGATGCCGGACGCGAGGTCTACGGCTCGGTCGCGTATCCGCCCCCACTCCACATCGAACACGGGCCCGTGAATCCCCGTCGCAAGCCGAAACGCCGCTAGCTGCCAATCTGGTGGCGCGCTGGCGAGCCTGCTCGGCTGCGACGCGCCGTGGCCGGAGGCGCCCGGTGCGGCCCGTGGTCGCCCGTTACCCCGACACGGCGGTTGCCCTGGGGACCACTTGCGCCTTCGGCTAAACGGCGACCGTTATGGTACCGAAGCGGTGAAAGCGGCGAAAGCCGCCGCTGACTACTGGGCACCGCGGCCCGGAACAGGTACGCTCTGATCACTGTCCCCGGTCAAGCGGGCAGCGGGGGCGGGGGAATTATCCGTTCTCGCCTGCGTTATGGTTTGCAGAAGCGCGGGAGCCGGGCCGGTCGTGCGATGCCGACTTACCGTGTCGTGGTCACCGGCACACCGTCGGTGGCTCCGGTCCGCGCGTGAAGCTTGCCGTGGCCTGCTGCGTTGATCCTCTGAGATCCGCAAGCCCGGTCGGCTGAGGAGTAAGGGGCCCTGCGCCCGGGGCGTTCCCGGCGGCGGGGCTGAGCGGCATGCTGCCGTGGCGACCGTGCCCGGTGGTTTAGAGGAGGAGTTTGTGGCTCGAACAGGCCAGCGCCAGACGGGCGCTCGTCGTGCTGCCCCCCGGGAGCAGCGACGCGCTCGCGGTCGCGGCGACGTTACCGCAGAGCTGGCCCGGGCAGTCCGTGAGCTCGAGGCAGCCGTTCGCGGCGGCCGGGTGACGCCGGCGGTGCGCACGAAGTTCCAGGCGGTCGCGCTGCTGCTGCGGGACGAGCGTGCCCGTGTCCGGGCGGCCGTAAGCGGGAGCCGTCAAGCCGAGCAGCTCAAGCGCCTTGACGGCATCGCGGCCATCCTCGCGGCGACCGCCGTTCAGGACGCCGGGCTCCTGGCGTTGTTCGCCGAGGATGCAAGCGTCTCCGACGCGGCGCGGGCACTCAAGCGGGAGATGGAGCGGTCCCTCGGTATCGAGGCGGCACCGGAAAAGGCCGCGCCGGCGCAGGCAGCGGCCACGTCCGCCGTCACGGAGGCGGAGCCGCGGGTCGTGCCGCAGTCGGTGGTCTCCCGTCAGCTGGCGAACCCCTTCCTCGCCCCCGACTTCTCCGCCGCTCCGCAGCGCGCCTCCTACACCCGCCGCCTGGACGGCTGGGAACTGCTTGGCCCGCTGCTTAGTTCTTTCGAGCGCGCCGACAGCGGAGCCCCGGCGTGCATGGCGCTCCCGGCGCCGACGGCCCGGTTCACCCCGGCGGGCCTGCAGCTGATGCCGCATCAGGGACAGGTGGTCGCGGCGGCCGCGGCCGGCCACCGGACATTCCTGCTCGCCGACGAGCCAGGTCTGGGCAAAACGGCCGAGGCGCTGCTCGCCGCGGAAGCGGCGAACGCCTACCCGCTGCTTGTCGTCGTGCCCAGCGTCGTCAAGACTAACTGGGCCCGCGAGGCGGCCCGCTGGATACCGCACCGCCCGGCCACCGTGGTGCAGGGCGACGGCGAGACCATCGACGGCTTCGCGGACATTGTCGTGCTCAACTACGAGGTACTCGACCGCCATCGGGGCTGGCTTGGTGACTTCGGCTTCCGCGGCATGGTCGTGGACGAGGCTCACTTCATCAAGAACAAGAGCTCCCAGCGCTCGCAGCACGTCCTGGCGCTCTCCGCCCGCATCCGGTCCCGCACGGCTCGGCCCCTGCTGATGGCGCTGACCGGCACCCCGCTGATCAACGACATCGATGACTTCCGGGCGATCTGGCAGTTCCTCGGCTGGATCGACGACAGCAAGCCCCTCGATGAGCTCATGGACGCGCTGGAGGACACCGGCCTGACGCCCGCCGACCGGAGCTTCCACGCAGCGGCGCGCCAGTGCGTGATCGACCAGGGCATCGTGCGCCGGCGCAAGCTGGACGTGGCCGCCGACATCCCGGCGCGCCGTATCGCCGACCTCCCAGTTGAGTTGGACGAACGGGTTGGCCGGTCGATCCGGGCCGCGGAACGTGACCTCGCTGACCGGATGGTCGCGCGGTACAAGACCGCGCTCGCGAACCGGTCCTGCGACCCCGGCGTCGAGGGCATCGACCATGATCTTGTCCGCTGGGTGGCCCGGTGGGAGGTGAAGGAGGCGACGGCCGCGCCGTCGGGCGAGAACGTGTTCACGATGATGCGGCGCATCGGCCAGGCGAAGGCCGGGCTGGCCGCGGACTACGCGGCTCAGCTGGCTCGCAGCGCCGGCAAGGTCGTCTTCTTTGCCAAGCACGTCGACGTGATGGACGCCGCGGAGGAGATCTTCGCCGACCGGGGGCTGAGCTTCGCATCGATCCGCGGCGGCCAGACTCCCGCGGCGCGGCATGCGGCCATCGAGTCCTTCGTGAACGACCCGGACACCGCGGTCGCGGTGTGCTCGCTGACCGCGGCTGGCGTGGGCCTGAACCTGCAGGTCGCCTCGAACATCGTGCTGGCGGAGCTGTCCTGGACCGACGCGGAGCAGACCCAGGCCATCGACCGCAGCCACCGCATCGGGCAGGCAGAACCGGTGACCGCGTGGCGCATCATCGCCGCGCAGACCATCGACGCCCGGATCGCCGGGCTGATTGACGGAAAGGCAGGCCTTGCGGCCAGGGCGCTGGACGGGTCGGACCAGGAGGTCTCATCCTCGACCGACATGCAGGTTGAGGCGCTGGCGGCGTTGCTGGCCGATGCGCTGCACGCCTCACTCGAGCACGGCGACTCCCCAGGTTCGTCCGCGCGGGCGCGGGTGTCGAGGTAGCAGCCGCGATCGAAGGCGAAGCTCATCGACTGCTTAGTCGCATGTCGGAAAGTAATTTCTGTCTTGACAAAAAAAGTTGTCGGTGACAGCCTGAGGCCATGCAGGACATCGCAGTGATCGAGGATGCCGCAGCCGCTTGGGTCTCGCTCGACCCCACCCGCGCCCGGATGCTCGCGGTGCTTGCCGAGCCGCATACGGCGACTACGCTCGCCGCCCGGTTGGGGCTGGCCAGGCAGAACGTCAGCTACCACGTCAAGACACTGGAGCAGCACGGTCTCGTGGAACTGGTGGAGGAGCGGCGAAAGGGCAACATGACCGAGCGCGTGGTGCGGGCTTCCGCCGCCGCCTACGTGATCTCCCCGGCGGCGCTTCCGGCGGTCGCGCCCGATCCGGCACGCTCGCCCGACCGGCTGTCGGCGCGGTGGCTGCTCGCACTCGCCGCGCGGCTGGTCCGTGAGACGGGCGCGCTCATCAACGGCGCCGAGCGGGCCGGCAAGCCGCTGGCCACCTTCGCACTCGATGCCGAGGTGCGGTTCGCCAGACCAGCCGACCGCGCCGCGTTCACCGGCGAACTGACCGACGCGTGCACGGAAATTATTAGCAGATATCACTCAGAAACCGGCCGTCCGCACCGCGTTGTCGTCGCGGTGCACCCGCGCATCACCGAAGACGCCGACCCGCCAGCGAAGGGGCAGAAGCCATGACACATCCGTTCGAGGTCCGCGGTGAGATCACCGCGGACGCCACGCCTGACCAGGTCTGGGATGCCATCACTTCGGGACCGGGGGTCGACTCCTGGCTGATGGGGCGCACCGAGATCGACAGCGACAATAAGACCAGTACCTTTGACATGTTCGGCAACACGACGACCTCGGCCATCACGGCCTGGGAGCCGGGACACCGGTACGCGACAAGGGAAGACCAGAATCCGGACGGCACCTTCATGGCGTTCGAATGGCTGATCGAGGCGCGAGGCGGTGGCGGGACCACGGTCAGGTTCGTGCACAGCGGCCTGCTCGGCGAAGACTGGGAAGCGGAATACAACGGGCTGTCAGTCGGCGACCACGCCTACCTTTCCAAGCTCGCGGTATACCTGGCACACTTCGCGCCGCGGACGGCGACCCGGTCGACGTTCCTGCCCGGGCCGATCACCAGGGACTCGTGGGCGGCGATGACAGCGGCGGTCGGCGCCGGCCCCGACGCGGCGAACGGTCAGCCGGCCCGGCTCACTGTGCCAGGCATCGATCCGGTCGACGGCGTCGTCGAGTTCGTCTTCCCGCCAAGCTTCGTCGGCATGCGCGCGGATAACGCGATGTACACGCTCATCCACGGCTATAACGACATGATGTTCGCGACCGCGCACTACTTTGACGACCGTGACCGGTCAGCAGAAACGCAGGCATGGCAGGCCTGGCTGGACGCGCTCGCCTAGCGGGCACCGCCCCCCGGCGCTGGATTCGCGTCCGAGTGCACCCGGATGGAATAAGGAATCCGTGAATCATCGCCGGCTCACGCCGGAGGCGCACCGGCCTCAATCATGCAATCTGCGCCCCGCTCACCTGTCGGCCAGAGCCGAAAGGCCCTTGACAAGGTGGTACCAGCGGCGCAGTTCGGCGGCTGTTGGAGCGAGGTCATAGGAGTGATGGTGCGCGGCGCGCGCGAGACCGAACCAGGCGTCGCGTGCATTGGCGGCGACCTCGTCTCCGGCGTAGTGCGGCAGAAGCAACAACTGGGCCCGCATGCTGGAGTTCACGGCTTCGGGCAGCTCGCAGGCCCAGAACTCGTCCAGGGTCTGCTCCAGGGCGAGCCGGATCAGCCAGGCACAGGCCCGCGGCCAAAGACCCCGCGTGCCCTTGATCTGGGCGGTCAGGAGATGGTCGGCCTCGGCAAGCAGTTCGTCAGGGTTCATGCGCGAAGCCGGTCAGCGAGACGTTCGGTGTCGCGCACCATCTGGCGCAGGTCACCGCGGTAACCGGCATGCGTGCCATCTTTAGCGGCGTTGTATGCGCTGACGGCGGATGGGCCGTATCGCTTGCCCAGTTCTTTGACCACATCGCCGTCGGGCACGTTCAGGAGAGCCAGCTCGATCATCTGCCGGAGCTTCTGCGCACGTAGCAGGTCACGCTCGATGTCGGCGTAGGGCACGCCGTCCTTGATCCCGCGGGTCCTGATGACCTGATGGCAGGCGGCCTCGAGAGCGCTGCGGCAGAAGCCAGCGGCGACAACCCCGCGTGCCGCCTCGGACAGCTCCGAGGTCTGGGCTACTGCAAATGCGTCCTCGATGTATCGGCTCACAGGGTCCTCGTTCTTCCGTAGCTCAACGACCGACTGCTCGCGGCGGGTGACCTCCCAGATGGTCGCGGACAACTGGAGGCGCCGGATAGCCTCGGGCAGCCGGTCGTCGTGGGTGAAGACGATGACCTGGCGGGATTCGCCCGTCTTGGCGAGCAGCCTGGCCAGACCGTCGACCTTGGACGGGTCCATCGCCTGGACTGGATCATCGATCACGACGAACCGGAACGGGCTCTCCTCGGCGGTTGCCCGCGGCAGGAACAGGGTCAATCCGAGGGCATGTAGTTCGCCCTGGCTCATGACGCTGAGAGCGGCGCTGCCGACGCCATCGACGTTCACATCCAAAGTGAGCCGACGTTGCGTCGCGGTGCCGGCCAGCCGGATCGGGCCGAGATCGACGTTGCTCTCCTGGCGGAGGATGGACCAGATCTCAGCCGATTTTGTCGTGAACTGTTCCATCCGGGCATCTCTGATGACCTGACCCGCATCCCTGATCCAGGCGATTGCCAGCTTGACCCCAGTCAGGCCGCCGGCCGCTGACTCGCTCAAACGGGCTTGCTCAGCCCAGGCGGCCAGTGCGGCGGCGACGGGCTGCCAGGCCTCGCTGCGACGGCGGACTTCAGCGTCGGCGCTCGACTTGAGGTCGGCTATTGCCGTGCGCAGGGCTCGGAGTCTGGCGGCCGCCTCCTGGCTGAGGACCGCGAGCGCAATTCCATCCTTCGTCAGTTCGGTCCAGGACTGCCAGGCTGCACGGGCTGAGGCGACGGGATCCAGCTCCCCGAGATCTTGATTCAAGACGTGCGGCATGGCACCCACCAGACCGCGAACCGCCTTGCTCGCTTCCCTGAGGTCATCATCTGCCCGCATAGCTTCCCTGGTTAGCTCCCGGAGCCTGGATACCTCAGCCCTGGTCTGCTCCACCCAGGCGTCATCGAGCCGGCGACTGCCGCAGACCGGGCAGGGTTCGCCGGCATGATGAGCCTGGTGGTCAAGCGCGGCATCCAGCAGGCCGAGCAGACGCCGCGCATCCGCAGCGGGCGTTCCCGCGAATTCCGCTGCGCGGTCCATGGCCGCGTGCAGCGCAGTCAGCGCAGCTGCCGTCGCCTCCGGTGCGGGCAAGTCGATCGCGGCGATGCTAGCGAGGCGACCTTCGGCGGACTCGGGGCCGGACTCGCCGCCGACGGCCAGAGCCTCGATGGCAGAGAGGTCCCACGGCTTGCTGGCCAGCTTCTTCGCTGCCTCGCGCGCACGCTCGTCCGGGCAAGCGGCCAGGCGCTTCCGGAGGCCGGGCAGCGCCTTAGCCGCCAGCTTGCTCGGCTCCTCCAGCCGCTTGCGCACATCATTGAGCCTCTTCTCGGCATCGACCATCTGGTCGAGGCCGAGGATGGCCTGAATCGCGTCATACATGTCGCTCGGACGGCCGCTGACCAGGTCGCCGAGTTCGGAGTATGAGAGAAACGGGCGAAAGAACTCCAGATCGTGAGCCCAGTTCATCGCAGCAAGCTGCTGGCGTGGCTTTCCATGGGCTTGCGCGTAAGACATGGTGTCATCGAGCCCAGCCCCAGCGCTCCATTCGCGGGTCACCTTCATGACGCCAGGCTGGCCATTGGCAGTCAGTTCGACGAGAATGCTTGCCGACCCGGTGGACGAATGAAGGTTACGCCAGCCTTCGCGCCAAATGATGCTGCGTTTGGCCCAGCGCATATTCTCGCCAGTCAGGGCAAGCTCGGCAGCTTCGGCAAAGCTCGACTTCCCCGAGCCGTTACGCCCGGCGATAACTGTCAGCCCAGGACCGGCCTGCAGGCGGAGTGCAGCCTGCGGGCCAATGCCGCGAAAGCCCTGGACCACGATGGACTTGAGATACAGGTGCGGCGACTGGGTGCTATCGGCTGACTGGCTAGGCGCGCGGGTGGCTTCCGCAGGCGCGGCGCCGCCGGCGATCATGGCATTAAGGTCAGCATCGCCCAGGAGCGCGGCGAGCACGAAATCTGAAGCTGGCTGGGCCAGGCCCGATTCAGCCAGACGATCAGCGATGATTTCCCCGACCGTGGTCGTGACGGCTGCATTGTGGTCCACGAGGCTTGAAGTTACAACATACCTAGTGCACATCCGATGGAAAAGCAGCCTAATTGTTACAGTCCGTGACACGGCCAACGCGGAACCTTGTAATCGGTGCTGCCGTTGTTGCAAAGATTAGCGCTGTACCACGGCCGCTGCTCAGGTCCCCGCCAGGGACGCCGGTTTGACCGCAGCACGACCGAATGCCATGACGCTGATGCCTGGTAGCGTCGGTCCGGTCACCACGGTCGTGCTGGCGCGGACCACCGTCGCGGCAGCGCGGGCCCAACGGGAGGCGACGTGAAGCGGTTAGGGCGGCACGCGATTGTCGACGTGAGCGAGGTCGATGAGCCACTGCGCCATGCGGAGGTGACCTCACTGCTTACGGACATGGCCAGTGCCTGCGGGGCCACGCTGCTGAGGATCGAGACGCATGAATTCGGCGAGGGCCACGGACTCACGGCAATCGCCATCCTGGCCGAATCGCACATTAGCCTGCACGAATGGCCTGAGCATCGGTTCGTCGCCTTCGACATTTTCGTGTGCGGGTCAGCCAGCCCCGAGCCTGCGATCGACCTGATCAGGTCCAGGTTTCCTGACTCTCGCGTCCGGTCAGGCATCATCGACCGCCCGGGCCAATGAGAGTTACAGCTGGAGCGGCGTTCACGATCGTATCCGCAACCCGAGGTCAGGAGGTCATGAGCGATGATAAGCAAGAATGTCTCGATACTCAGGGAGTCACGTGATGGCGACCTGCGCGTGATCGCGCTGCCGCGCGAAGTCGCGGCCTTCGCCGATCACGGCTACGAGGTTTACGTCGAGTCTGGCGCAGGGCTCGGGCAGGGCGCCAGCGACGACGACTACCGGGCCGCCGGGGCCAGGGTCGTCGGCACCGACGAGGCATGGACCGCCAGCGATGTGATCTTCAAATGCCGCTGCCCGTCGCCGGCCGAGTACCGCTACTTCCGCCCTGGGCTGCACCTGTCGTCGACGTTCTATCTCGGCGACAAGCCGGAACTGGCGCAGGAACTCATCAGGACGCGGGTCAGCGCCTACTCATACGAGATGTTCGAAGACAACGACGGCGCGTTCCCGCTGATGACAACCGACTCCGAGATCTCCGGGCATATGGCTGTCATCTACGCCGCCTACCACCTGCAAGATCAGCTCGGCGGGAGCGGAACCATGCTGGGCCGAGTGCCGGGCGTCAAGCCAGCCCAGGTACTCGTGATCGGCCACGGCAATGCCGGGGCAGCAGCGGCGCGAGCCGCGGCGGCACTGGGCGCTGACGTGACCGTGCTCGGCCGGTCGCCGTCTCGGCTGCGCAGGTTCGCGGCCACGATGCCGCCCAATGTCACCTGTGAGATCACCAGTTCTGAACTGCTCGAACGGCTCGTGCCGCAATGCGATGTCATTATCGGCGCGATCCTCATCTCCAATTACGGGACCGAGGCGATCGTAACGGAAGAGATGGTAGCCAGCATGCGGCCGGGCTCGGTGATCATCGACGTCACCTGCGGATACGGAGCTGGTTACCTGCCGACCGCGGACGAGAAAACGCGCGAGCTGACCAAGGCGTACAAGCGCCACGGCGTCATCCACATCAAGAACGACTGCATGCCTAAGCTCGTCTACCTGACGGCGACGGCGGCCATGAGCCAGGCAGCGTTCCCATACCTGCTTGGGCTCGCCGAATCGGTATACACCGGCGCGACTGACCCCATCTCGCGGCGCGGTCGGGTGACAAGCGACGGTGCCGTCGTTCATCCGCACATCCAAGCCGAGCTGCGGCTACGCGAGAATGCGGCTCGATGACCCTCATCGCCGAATGCTGGTGGGACTCCGCGCCCGAGCTGATGACTCCTGACCTGCTTGAGCGTGGGTCGCCTGGAGCACTCGGCCCATTCCGCGGCGTGACGACAAACCCGATGCTGTTGCTCGAAGCGTGCCGGCGAGCAGAGCCGGAGAGCATGCGACGACGTTCAGCGGGCTCGGGCTGGGATCTCTACCTAGCCTGCGCGGCCCGATCGGCTGGTTTCCTGGCATCGCGCAAGATCTCGGTCCCGTTCTGCGTGCAACTCGATCCCCGCTGTGCCTTCGATGCAGATTCGATGCTCAGGCAAGCCGCCGAGATTCGGCAGCGGATACCGTCAGCAACTATCAAGGTCCCGATGACCATGGCCGGGATCGAGGCGATCAGGCTGCTCGCACCGACCGGCGCGGCCATCAACGCCACATGGGGATTCTCTGTCGCCCAGCTCGTCACCGCGGCGCACGCCATGGCTGGCGGGCAGGGCACGCGGGCCGCAAGCCGGCCCAGGCACGTCCTGACGTTGATGGAGGGCAGGATCGGCGACCTCGGCCTCAGCGTTCACCTCGGCCAGGACGAGACGGCCGTGCGCGCTGCCGAGTGCGTGGTGTTCGAAGCCGCCTACGATGCGCTCCGCCCCTATGCGGACGTGGCCACGCTGCTGGCGTCTTCGCTGCGTCCAGGTCCTGGCGACCAGTGCTGGCATCTCACCACCAAGGTCGGCCGCGATGTGATCATCACTCTTCCGCCGCCATTCCTGCGCCGGCCGGGTCTGCCGTGCCTTGGCGTCGACTATGGCAGCGTGGACGGCGCGTCACTGGCTCGCGTGGTCGGCGACGAGATGACCAGGCGCTGCGCCGCCGTGGACGGGTTCGAGCCTGGCGAGTTCGACCAACTTCCGCCGCTGGTCAAGACCCACGAGGAAGCTACCGCGGCGATGGAGCGCTTCGAGTACCTGGCGTGCCATGGCTAGTTTCGAGCAGCTTGCCGCCTTCTACGACCTGGACTATCCAGATACGTCCGACCATTTGTTCCTGGCGGAATTTACCCGCGCCGCTGACCCGGCGCGCCTGCTCGAAATTCCCTGCGGGTCGGGCAGGAACGTGGCCGTGCTGCTCGGTGCCTCCAAGCGCGAAGTAACGTTCGCCGACATCGCCCAGGCGATGGCGGACGAGACCGGCCGCCGTATCCCTGCTCGGGAGCGCGCTCGCGCCAAAGCCGTCGTCGCCGACATGCGGGCGCTTAGCCAGGTCGGGATGTTCGACCTCGTGGTCTGCCCCCGTGAGGCGTTCCAGCTTCTGCGCCGGTCCGAGGCTGCCCGGGCGCTTGCCTGCCTGACTGCCAGCCTGACCGATGACGGGCTCATGGTCATCGACGTGTTCCGCTTTACCCGCGACCGCGCCTCGCGTGCGGACGCTCCGCCGGACTACTTTTCGCCATCCGCCTGCGATGACGGCTGGGTTGATGACTGGACAAGGACGACCGCTGACGGCAGCCTGCGCGTGACTCGCGAGCGGCGCCAGCGCTTCACGGCGGCCGGTGTCCACGTCGACATGCGTTACGAACTGCGGGATGCTAGTGACCCCGAGCCGGAGCGGATCGACCTTGAGTTCGATATGACGAACTACTCGGCCGAGGCGTTCGGCGCACTGGCGAGCCAAAGCGGCCTGACGGTGCTGGCCGCATACGCCGGGTACGACGACGCACGGTATGCGTTCCCTGGGCTGCCGCGGTCCTCACTGCGCAGTGTGTACGTCCTCGGCCACGACCGATGCCAGGACGGAGCAGAGCGCCTGAACCGAATCCGCGAAAAGATCACCGCCAATCGCCGGATTCCCGATGCCGACCGATCGGATGCCTGCTGACCTGGCTGCTTCGATATCGGCCAGCGAGTCGCCGATGAGCCAGGCCCCTTGATCGCTGACTTTCAGCCTGCGCAACGCGAGCAAGACGGGCTCAGGGTGCGGCTTGAGGAACTCAGTGTCCTCGGCGCCGACGACGACGGCGAAGTGCCCTTCCAGGTCGTTCCTGCGCAGGTAGGGAACGACAAGTTCCTCTCGGTAGGACGACGTAACGATGGCCTTCGGCACCCCGTCGAAGTGGTCGAGAACTACGTCGAGTCCGGGCGCCGGAGGACATTCGAGATAGGCCGGGCGGATCGCGGTGACGATGTCAGCTTCGATGGCGAGCGCGACGGATGGCGACAAACCCGGTATGACGTCACACCAGGGCTCAGCGAGCAGTGCGGCCAAAACGAGCCCGTCGAGTTCGAATCCCCGTGCGGCGAAACACTGCTGGATGGCGTGGTCCCACAATGGCCCTGTCTCGGTGATCGTGCCATCGAAATCGAAGAGCAGGGCGCTTACGGCGCCTCGAAAGCCCATAGCACGATACCGCCATATGTCTCGTCACCTGTAATCACCAGATCGTGGGCGTAGAGTATCCGCAACCCGATGTCGCAAGCAATTTCTCTCAGGGTCGTCGCGTTGAGAAACGAATAGTCTCGCCGCTGCTTAGCCGGGTGCCTGACCCAGTCTGCGCCGACGATGCGTCCGCATTCTCGGACGGCCGAGGCGGCGTTCGCGAAGCAATCCAGGTAACCTGCCCTCGATCCAGCGATTCCGAAGCAACCGAATGCCGTCACAGAGTCGTACCTGCCCTGGGTCACCGTCGTCGGCCAAGTGCGGAGCGCGTTGAAGACTAGGTAAGGGCCAATCGAGCCGCGGAGTTCGTCGACACGCTCGGCGGTGACCCCGAACAGCGCGGCCGCCTCGTAGTAGCACGCCGGGAGCGGCGCGGGTGCTTGAAGGAAATCGCGCAGGACGATGAGAGCCTCGGATTCCACGTCCGCCGCGGTTGTCGTCACGTCGCCGTCCGCCGACAGTATCCAGAACAGGGACGCGGTGCCGCTGCCGACGTCGAGCCGACGGCCCGGGCACACGAACCGGCGCACCATGTCGAGTATCTCGTAAGCGCCCATCCCGTGAACGAAAGGACCTGAGTACTCCCGCGCCAGATAGCCGCGGAAAAAGGCAAGCCTGGCCTCGTCGGGATGAACGGCCAAGTCGAGTTCATGACAGCCGACATCACGGAAGGCGGACCAGTCGCCAGTCATACTTCGCGGAGCGGACCGCGTACCTGAAAGGATACGACGCCGCACAGGCAGCGACCACGAGCCCTCGGCAGTTGCGTCATTTCTGCTGACGCCCTCCTCACGAAGTCACAGCGGGCGGGCCAGACCTCGCGCGCCCGGATCGGAAGTATCGTCGTTGCCGTGCACCGATACCTGGAACCGTGATGAAGCTTATCGGCCAGGCTTCAGCAAGGGTTCTGGCCTGCCGCTGGGGTATGGCTGGAATGGGACTGCTGGGAGACCGTCGAGCATGTCGCCGACAGCTTGCTCGCGTACGCCACCCAGCTGACTCCCGCCACACCCGAGGGCGGCTACTGCCGATCGCGATGACGAGCACCCGGCCCGGCGGCGCGGAAAGCGCCATCCACGTGGACCGTGCCCACGGCCCGGTCAGCTTGCTGCAGGCGCTCGAGGCGTGCGGCGCGCTGCTGGCGGCCATGGTCACGACCACGCCGGCAGACACCCGCGCATGGCATCCGTACGGCACCTCAGACCCGGAGGGCTTCGCCGCGATGGGCGTCACGGAAATCCTGATCCACGGCCACGACGCCGCCCAGGGACTCGGCGTGCCCTGGGAACCCCCGGCTGACCTGTGCGCGCGGGCGCTCCGCCGGCTCTTCCCCGGCGCCCCGGCCGGTGCCCTGCCCTGGGCCGCCCTGCTGTGGGCAGCCGGCCGCGCGGCCCTGCCGGACCGGCCCAGGCTCAGCCAATGGCGCTGGCACTCAGAACCACGACCCTAAGGCCAGCAATAGCCAGCCCTCCCGCACGTAGGAGAAACCCGTCGGCTTGGCGGCACGGCCGCGATGTCTGTTGACCCTCGGCATCCCCGAGACGCGATCACTTTCCCCGGTTAGCCGTGCAGGCGGAACTCGGTGCCGTCGGGGTCAGCCAGCAGGGTCGTCTCGAGACGCCGGGCTCCGAGTCCCACGAGCCGACTGACCTCGGCCTCCAGATCCCCGGCCGCCAGCTCGAACCGCTGCCGGCCGCCCTCGGACCGCGCGTCCACCGGCTCACCTTCCCAGGCGTCCCATGACAGCTTCGTGCCGCCACCGGGCGACTGGACCGCAGTCTGCTCGCCCTGATCCCACACCAGCGGCCAGCCCAGTACCTCGCTCCAGAAGAAACCGACCGCGCGGGTCCCGTCGATGGTGATCTCGGCGAGGCGGCCACAGCCAGCCAGCCAGCGGTTGCCGGGCTCGATGACGCAGAACTCGTAGCCGCCGGGGTCGGCCAGCACGATATGCCCCTCGCCAGGCAGCTGCCCGACGTCCAGCAAGGCCGCGCCCGCCGCTTGCGCCGTCGCCACAATGCGCTGCTGGTCGTCAACGCTGTCACTGGTCAGGTGCAGGTGCATCCGGTGTTGCCGGAGGGGCGGCGCCTCGTCCGCCACGAACCGCAGTCCGAGCTGGCCATCCTCACCGGGCAACAGCACCCCGCCGGCGTCGGCGACGGGCTCGCGCCCCAGCATCGTGACCCAGAACCTGGCCAGGTGCGCCGGGTCGGGCGTGTCGTAAGTAACCGCTATCAGCCGCGAGCCCACGTTCGCACGGTATCCCCCGCCCGCCGCAGTAGCTACGCATTAAATCGACACTCGCCAGCCACGGTACGAGCCATCGCGACGCGCGGGACGCCATGGAACAACAGCGTTCGCACGAGCAGCTCAAGGCAGAGCGCCAGGACTGGCCAGCGCCATCCCGGCGGCATCTGCGACCTGCCCGGCGCCGGGCCGCGATCACGACCATGGTGACGACTCGGTTGAGGACACTTACCAACCCGGGCAACGTGATCTGGTACCAGACCCGGATCGACTGGGTTGTGGCGGGCGCCGCCGGCGCTGTTTTGGCATTCATTGACGGGTTGTTTCTGTTTCGCTAGCGTGTGCATGCGACCGGCAGGTATTGGCCTTACCGCGCGATTAGCCGAGCGTTCGCACCGATCGTCCGGGAGCTGATGATGACCGAACCAGGCACGCGGCTGATGGCCGGCAAGGTGGTGGTAGTCACCGGGGGCACGGGCGGCATCGGGAAGGCGGCGGCGGAAGGCTGCGCAGCCCTCGGCGCACGGGTCGGAAGGCCGTTCACCAAGTCAACGGCGCAAGGGGCGCGCACCGCGGTCTACGCCGCCACGTCACCGGAAGCCGAAGGCATGACCGGCCGGTACTTCGTCAACTCCAAGCCCGCGCGGTCCAGCAAGAACTCCCGTGACGCGACGGCGGCCGCACGGCTATGGCAGGTCAGCGACCAGATGACAAGCCGGTCCGCCTGACCATCGCTGCGCGCTGGGCTTCTTGACTCACAGCGGAACAATAGGTGGGCTCCGGTAGCGCCGGCCGCGCCACGTTCGAAGACTTCTCAGTTTTGTGAGTGTTCCGGCCGTGAGGCCGTCTGACCTGCTGGCTCGCCGTTGATGCGACCGCGACGATTGCCAGGCATGTCGCGAGGGCGGGCCAAGCAGGGCGCCGACCCGAGCAGGAAGAAGACATACATCGTCCCCTCGAAGAACGCCACCACAATGAGGTAACCGACCGTGATCCAGCCGAGCCAGACGGCCATCGCGACCGATGCCAGGGCCACCGCCCGGCCGGCGTCGGCGGCGAGCATGATCCGCTTGCGTGGCCAGCGGTCAACCAGGGCACCGGCCGGCGCGAACCAGACCAGGAACGGTGCCGTCTGCGCAGCAGCCACCAGGCCGGCCTGCGCCGCCGAGCCGGTGATGCGGGCGGTCGTGGTGCCCAGACGACCCGGCGAAGAAGCGGAGCCAGCCGTTCTGCCGCGTGATGATCACGGCTGGGCCGCGAGCCATGCCCTGGCCCGGCTTGGCGATGCACGGGACAGCCAGGCGTCCTGGATGATCTCTGTAAGCTCGGTCAGGGTGAGCTCGCCAATCCGGCTGGCCCGCACCAGCACCGACAGATGCCCGTCGAAGTGCGGCGTAGTGAAGAATGGCGAGCCTGTGTCCTGGATCAGCGCTTGCTTATCAGCCTCAGAACGCACCCAGAACACGATCACATCGGCATACCGCTCACCGGTTACCGGGTCGGCGGCGTCCGGCCGCGGGGTCCTGAAGAACACGAACGACTTGCCGCCGACCTGGTAAACCGGGTTGCCCTTTGGCCCGTGCTCCACCGTGACATGCGGCATGGCCAGGGCCAGCTCGTGCACGTCCCCCGCCAGCGCCCGCCGCTCACCCACGACCACCGACGATACCGAGTCGCCCCCGGCGAGGAAAGCCTCGGCCAGACCTTTCGGAGAACGGGGCCAGGCCAGGAAAGGGACGGTGTCCTCAGGGAGAAGATGGTGGCCATTCCAGGTGAATCGGGCCGTCGTCACGGCGTTGTCGCCGCCGCCGTCGCTACCGCTGATTAGCTGGTGGATGCCGATGCCGTCGAGTTCGGCGTAGGCACACCACTCGTGATCTGAGGTCGGAAGCTTCGCAGCAGTTCCGTGCACTGATCACCACCACCGCCGCCAGCAAAGCGGCGAAGCGCCGCCATCGCGGCGAGGACTTTACGGCTCACGGCGCCTCACTCACCCTTGCCTGCACGGTACACACGACGACATGACGCGGGCAGCGTCCACCGGGTCGTCGTGCACGCCCCAGACCACGATCGTGCCCTCAAAATGTGTCCATTCACGGGGTGCCGTGATTGGGTTTCAGCGGACGGCGGGCAGTGGCGGTAGCCAGGGTTTTCCGGTGAGCGCGTCGCGGATGGCATCGAGTGCGCTGATGCTGTGGGCGGCGGCGGAGTCGAGGTAGCTCTTTATCCCGCACCGCGGCAGAAGCTAATCCGGCACGGCCGATGTGTCGGATTAGCAGGAAGGAGTCCCACCTCGTGGATGAAACTGAGCTAGAGCGGCAACGACAAGGAATCGAAGACGCCTTTCGCGCGGGCTGGATTCCCCGTCCCATGCCTGAGGGCATACAGCGGACCCTGACCGCCGGCGCGTACGCACAGGCGCGCAGGGTCCTGGAGTCCGGCGGCCGGACAGGTCTTGACCCCATTACCATCGAGGCGGTGCGCGCCGGCGCCGTCCCTGGTGACCCCCTGCCACCACCGGAGCGAGCGCCTTTCATCCGCGGGGTGAGCGACGACGCCGACGTGATCATCACGGGCACCGGGCCTGCCCGGCGCGTGGCCATCCTCTTCTCGCATGACGACTTTCCCGGAATACGATTCGGGCACCGATTCTCACCTCCCTCGGACAAGCACGCGCTCATCTGGCTCATGGAGGAAATCGAGACAGGGGGGTTGCACCGAATGATGCAGACCAGGCCATCTGCCGACAAGAATGACATCGTCTGGACGTCATGGGGATATCAGCCCCATCAGGGTAAGCCTTAGCAGGGCAGCATCAGTTTGTAACCCCGCTTGCGTCGTCGCTGGTAGCGGCATCGGCGGGCGGTGACCTGGTGCCTGCGGCGCCAGGCTGACCAGCGCAGGTAGTACGCGGGCGGGTGGGCCGGGCGGCACAGGGCCGTGTGAATGCTCCCTGCAAGAAAAGGGTGGTGGCTGGCCGATGCCCCCGAGCTGCCCGGTGAGATCAAGGACCGCCTGGACCAGGAGCCGGACGCCCGGGTCAGCGCCGTCACCATCTGGGAGATCGCCATCAAGCAAGCGCTCGGCAAGATCACCGCCCCGGCCGACCTTCCGGAGCGCGTGCGCGACAGCGGCTTCCGGAAGCTCCCGATCAGCTTCACGCACGCCATAGCCGCAGCGCGCCTGCCGCTGCTGGACAGGGATCCTTTCGACCGGATGCTGGTGGCCCAGGCCCGCTGCGAAGGCCTGACCCTGGTCACCACGGACCAGCACTGCCAGCAATACGACGTAGCCACCCTGCCGTTCTGAAACGCCGACCAGAACCGCGCTATCTGGGCCAATGGCCGCGCAGGCAATTCGCCTCGCTGAAGTGGTCTTTCCGCCCGAGGACCTTACAGCACTGCTTGACCTGGGACGGTTCCTGGAGATGCACGCCGAGCCAGCGCTGCTGCTCGGCCCCGACGGCGAGCAGGTACCGCTTCCGGACGAAGTCCACGAGGTCCTGGTCAAGGTTGTCGGGGCCATGCGGGAGGGGAAGGTCATCACCGTCGTCCCGCGGACCCAGCGGCTCACCACGCAGGAGGCCGCCGACTTCCTCGGCGTCAGCCGTCCCACCCTGGTGAAACTGCTGGAGCAGGGCAAGATCCCCTATCAACAGCCCGGACGGCACCGGCGGATCCTGTTCGCCGACCTGCTCGCCTACGCCGACCGTCAGTGCGAGCAGCGCCCCGGCGGCACCAAGCCCGCCAGCGTCAACGCGCCTATCTACATGGCATTGCGTTCACGCCGCCCTCAATTTGGGATTCGTTCGGCCAGGCCATATCCTCCGGGCTGGCGGGCTCAAGCGGCCGCAGGTCGATTTCCGCTCGCCACTTGATCGTGGGCGCTGGCAGGCGGGCGGCAGCCGGCCGGTGCCACGGGTGGTCAAGCCCGGAGGCGCGCGTCCGCCTGGCTCCTCAGCGCCGCCAGGACGCGCTCGCGGCTGCTGGCGATCAACTCGGCGCTCATCGTGGCTTCCTTGGGCCGGAGCGTTACCCGCATAGTGAGACTGCGGTACCCCTCAGGTACCCATGAGCCACGGAACTCGCCGCGAAAGTCAACCCTATGCACGAGCGAGTCGGCCTGCCTCGCGACCTCGGAAACATGGCTCCACGGCACCTGATCGGCTACGACGACGGACAGGTCAAAGTCCGCCTCGGGCAGTTCGGGCAGCGACTCGAAGGCGTTGTCCCGCGACGTTCGGACCAACACCTGCCCAAGGTCAAGCTCGAAGCAGGCAATCCTGCCAGCGTCCAGCCCGGACAGCCGCTCGCATCGCCTTGTCAGAAGCCCCAGCGTTCCGATGGCCTTGCCATCAACAGTTATGGCCGCCCGGGCCGACGGGTCAGCCCACTTGGCGGCGCCGTTGTCCACTGTGTCCGCCGACGTATAGGAGGCGAATCCAAACGTGGCGAGCTGGCCGTCCCTGCTCAGCATCTCCAGGATGCCCTTGGCCTTACGGAACCCTCGCTCGCCATCATTGTCGAGCAGCAGGCCGGCGAGCATGAGTGGCTGGACCGGCAATGCGTCGTGCCAGCCGCCCAACTCGGCGAGCGAGCCAGCCTCGAACACGGTACCGACCTCAAAGATGCCAAACCCCTCCGCCAGGTACCGAACGTTCTTCGCCGCCGCCTCGATGATGTTGGGCACGAGCGAAGGCCGCAAAGAGTTCTGGTCTGGGGCGGGCGCGCCATCGAACATTACCGTCTTGGCCTTGTCCCAGCCGACGGCGGCGAGCATCTCATCACTGACCCAGGCATAGGTCACGACCTCGCGCAGTTGAGCCCGGAACGCAAGGACTTCGCGCGCTGCCCGGTCTGCTTGCCGAGCGGCCAGCGGACCGGCCGACCGCAACATGACGGCCAGCCGCGCCGTTGGCAGGTTCTCGTACCCGTGGAACCGGGCGACCTCCTCGACGATGTCCTCAGGCAGGCTGATGTCGCCCGTCGATCGCCACGAGGGTGCACGTAGACGGAGCATCCCGTCAGCTGACTGCACCTCGAATCCAAGCGCGGCCAGCGTGCGGGTGATCTCTCCGGGCTCCAGGGCGGTGCCTATCCGCTTGGTCAGGAAATCCAGGCCCACCGTAATGCCGGCTTGCTCCGTCGGCTCGACCAGGACAGTCTGCCCGGCACTGAGCTTGAGATCCGGGGCAACCTGGTCGAGCAGGTAGAAGAACAGCCCCACGGCCGCGTCAGTGCGCTGAGTGTCGATTCCCTTCTCGTATCGAGCCGATGCCTCAGTGCGCAGTCCGAGCCGCTGCGCGGATAGCCGGACAACCTGGGCATGAAAAGAGGCAGCTTCCAGTATGAACCGGCTTGAACCAGGACCAACGGCCGACCAGTCGCCGCCCATAACGCCTGCCGCCGCGACAGGCGTGGCCGCATCGCGGATGACTGGCATTTGGGCCGTGACGTCCGCGGTCGAGCCATCCACCAGGCTCAGCTGAGACCTCTCGGTGGCCAGGCTGACTGACAGCGGCAGGCCTATCCGGTCAGCATCGTAGACGTGAGTGGGCTGGCCAGTGGCGTACATTACGTAGTTGCTGAGGTCCACGAGCAGGTTCACTGATGCTTGCCCGATGCGCGCGAGACGGCTTCGCAGCCACGAGGGCGCCACTGCCGTTCCCTGGACGCCATCGAATGCGATCGCAGTAAACCGCTGGCATACTTGGCCATCGATCTCGCCGATAAGGCGCGGCCCCGGCGAAGGTGGCGCCAGCGTCACCGACGGCAAGGCCCGCAACGGCACACTGTAGATCGCCGCCAACTCGCGGGCAATGCCGTAATGCCCCCACAGGTCCGGCCGGTTCGTCAGGGACTTATTGTCCACTTCCAGTACCGCATCGCCGAAGCCAGGCACCTCGCCCGCACCGGGGTAGGTAACCCCTTCGACTTCGACGGTCTTCATGGTAAGTTCGCGGGCCAATTCCTCAGGAGCGAGCCCGGTGGGCAAATCCAGGTAGTCGCTAACCCATTCTAGTGAGATCTTCACGGCAGCCTCCTAATGGAACTGGCTCAGAAAGCGCATGTCGGAGCTATGCATAAGGCGGACATCATTGATCCCGTACCGCATCATTACCAGCCGGTCGAGGCCGACGTTTACGTAGAAGCCAGTCCACTCAGCAGGATTCAGGCCGCCGGCGCGCAGAACGTTCGGATGCGGGCTGCCGCCGGGCATGATTTCCAGCCAGCCCACGCCATGACAGGTCCGGCAGCCCGAGCCGCCGCACACCTGGCACTCCATGTCGATTTCGAAGCCAGGCTCAACAAACGGGAAGAAACCTGTGCGCATCCGAGTCCGCACTGGGTGCCCGAATACCGTATCGAGGATCGTGCTGACCAGAAATTTTCCCGCCGTAAGCGGTACGTCCCGATCCACGATGAGAACCTCATACTGAAAGAATGCGCGCTCATGCCTGGCGTCCGTAGTCTCGTTGCGGTACACGCGACCGGGATACACGAACCTTAGCGGTGGCTTATGACTCAGCATGTAACGCACGCTCGCACCAGTCAGATGTGGACGCAAACACAGCCGGTCCGCACCCCGGTGACCACGGGATTCACATAGCCAGAAGGTGTCCATGCTCTCCCGTGCCGGGTGATCGGGGGGGAAGTTCAGGTAGTCGAACTCAAACAATTCTGAACTGATCTCCGGTCCGGAATATACCTCAAAATTAAGAGCGGTAAACGCGTCGTTCAGGTCATACATCATCTGCACCGTTGGATGCAGGCCGCCATTCCCCGGAACGATTCCTGGTAGCGAAGCGTCCACTGGCATGGGCCAAGCTGGCTCGCTATCCAACAGTTCCTGTTCCTGCTGGGCCAAGGCCTCGGTAATGTCACGCTGCGCTTCCGTGACCGCGGTCCCGACGGCCTTGCGGTCTTGCTCGGCCAACTGGCCGATGGTCCGCCGGATCGCGGAGAGCGTCCCGGACCGGCCAAGCACCTGGCGCCGAACCGCATCAAGTTCGGCGATCGTGGCTGCGCGGCGCACAGCATCTGTAGCGGACAGATGAATAGCTGCCACATGCGTCAGGGCGACGGGGTCGGCAGACGATTTCGCCATCGAGTCCTCTATCTCTGGTGCACGAATGGATCGTTGCTTTAAGGCGCGAGCTTTGGAAATACCCCAGCGGCCACGTCACCAGTCTTGCTGGCGTTCGGCGGAAGCCGAAACCATCGGCCCTAGTCCCTGCCATACGGCCCAAGGGCCGGAGCGGTCCCCCGCCTATGTCCGAGGTGGGTACCCGAAACGCTCAGCCACAGGTGAGCGGGCGTTCCCGATGATGCCAGCCCCAGCCATACCGGGGGCAAGTAAATCGGCATCGATGTCCCATGGCTCAAAGCGTACAACAGCATCCCCGCCAGCGAAGGAGCATGGAATGCCTTCTGGCCCGCCCGGCACGCCCTCCGGCCGGCCCGGAGTGCAGCTCAACTGGATCGGGGTGGGCACCTGGAGCAGGCGGCGGGTGGCTCCGCAGCTGGAGACACCGAATGACCGCGATTCAGAGGCCACCGTACGCAGGCTCCCACGACCGGGCACGAGACTCGTGGCTGCTCGTCGCCCGGTTCCCCCCGGTCCCCGGCCGCATCGCCGATTTCCAGAACTGCTATCCCCGAAGCCCGGAACCCCACGACCTAGCGATCCTAACCGGAAAATCACCTGCCTCAGCTGTGGCGCGGCAGCATTCGGCGGAGCGCAGCGGAGCCGGATTTCGGGCCACCGTCAGGCGGCCGGGGCGAGGGTGACGGCGTATCCGAGGGCTTCGAGCTGGCGGACGTGGCCGCGGGCTTGACGGTCGGCGTCGGTGCGGCTGGCGTGGTAGCCGGAGCCGAGGTCGGTGAACCTGGCGGTCCGGCTGGCGAGCAGGTGCCAGATGATGACCAGGATCGAGCGGGCGACGGCGACGAGGGCCTTGAGCTTGCCGCGGCGGCGGACGAGGCGGCGGTAGCGCTCGCCCGGGAAGGTGTCGGTGCGGCTGGCCGCGGCGGCGGCCTCGCCGAGGATGGCCCGCAGGTAGGGGTTGCCCTTCCCGGTGGCCCCAGTCCGGTTCCTAGCCCCGGACTGGATAGTCCGGGGGCTCAGCTTCGCCCGGGAGACCAGGTGCCCGGGGCGGGGAAGCGGGTCATGTCCAGGCCGATCTCGGCGATGATGACCTGGGCGGCGTTGCGGCTGATCCCGGGGATCTCATCGAGCCGGTCCAGGGCCGGCAGCACCGGAGCGCCCGGCCCGGTCCCGGCGTCCGGGCCGGTGGTGCCGTCGGCGTCCACGCCCCGGGCAGCGGGGATCGCGGCTATCAGCTCCTCGATCCGGGCCGTGAGCCGCTCGATCTGGGCGGTCAGGGCGTCGATCTGGTCCAGCAGCATCCGGGCCAGCTCGCCGTGGTGGTCATCGGACGTGCCGGTGAGCGCCTCGGCCAGCGCGGCGCGCTTGCCCCGCATCCGGGTCCCGCTGCCCGGCGATCAGCGCCTCGATCATGTCCCGCGCCGACAAGGTGGTCAGCCTGCTGGCCACCTTGTCGGCACCTTGATCTGGGCATCCTCCAGCAGCTTCTCCATCCGCTGCCAGTACCTCGTGCGATCTCGGGTCAGGTCCGCGCGCAGCCGGGCATAATCCCGCAGGTTACGGATCTCGGCCGGCGGCACGAACGACGGCCGCAGCATGCCCCGCTCGGTCAGCTTCGCCAGCCACACCGCGTCCAGCTTGTCCGTCTTCGGCCTTCCGGGGGCAGCCTTCACATCACGGGCGTTCACCAGCTGCACGTCCAGGCCGGCGGCTTCCAGCAGGTAGAACCAGATCCGCCGGTAGTCCGACGTTGCCTCCAGGGTGACCTTCTCCACCCGCTAGGCCGCCAGCTGCCCGGCCAGCTCCAGGACCGCGTTCGCGGCCGCGTCCACCGGCCACACCCTCGTCCGCCGCTTCCCGGGCCGGTCCGGGTGCGGCACCCGCACGCACACCATCCCCGACGCCTTCGCGACATCGATCGCCGCTACCCGCTCCAGGATCTGCTCGTGCTCCTCGTCCTCGATCTCCTGCGGTTCCGGGATCACCGCCGCCTCCTCATGTCGTCCAGCCAGGTGACGGGATGCCCGGGGGCCATAGCGAAACCGAGAATCTAACCGGCGTGCTCGAAGCAACAGTGCGCGACACATCAGGCCAGGCCCCGGCGCCAGACTAATGCGCGGGCTCACATCCCAAGGAGCGACCGGGCCCGGCGGGCAACCCACGCCGATTTTCACGCCGGCGCGGCGTCCCCCGCAGGGACACGGAGACTAATGGGCACATGAACAAGCGACCTGGTCGCTAGATTCTGGACGCTTGTGTCAAGTTTTCACGCGGCTTTGGTGAGCCGTGCGCGTGTGATGTAGTCATCGACGTACTGGTCGATGGCGCGGAGCGCGGCTCTGAGCGGGGCCGGTGCCTGGGGCTGGTCGGCGGCGAGGAGCGGGCGCAGGAGCCGGTTGTGCAGCTTGGTGTAGAAGACGGCGACCTTGATCCCGTCGGGGGTCAGGACGTAGCGGTTGGTCCGCTCGATCCGGGTGATGATCCCGGTCAGGCGGAGCCGCCGCAGGTCATAGGTGGCCGGCCCGGGGGTGCAGGGGGCGTGCAGCAGTCCGGTCATCAAGGCGCGGAGGCTCTTGCTGGTGATGCCGGTCGCGGCGAGCAGGGTGGTGGTGAGGGCGCCGGCCAGGGCCATGACCTGGGGATCGCCGAACCGCAGGGCCGGGGTCCTCCGCCCGTCCGCGTCAGCGGTCGGGTGCGCGATCCGCTCAAAGGCTGGGCTCGCGAGGACTGTGGCCTGGCTGGCGCGCTCGGCTTCCGGTATATCCCAGCCCGCATGCGCGGGCCGGCCAGATCGCGGCGGGCCAGGGTCGCTTGCGGCTGGTGAGGACTCGGCAGGGGTCGGGCCGCGGCGCCCGCGAGCTCGATATCACCCCGTCCACCCTGCCGCGATGGCGGGCGATCTCGCGCACATGACCATCCGCGAGGCGGTGCTGACTGTGCTGACAGAGGCCAGACCACGACCGATACGCCTGCGCGACCTGGACCGCATTCTGGAAGAGCGGGGAAAGAAAGTTCAGGGCGGCGTCTCGGTCGACCTGACAAGCCTGAAGCAGGCAGGTGCAGTGACCAACCCGAGCTGGGGCTACTGGACCGTGCCCTGACCAGGACATGCCGAACCGAGACGCGAAAGCTGGCGGCACGCGAAAGCCGGCCTCGCCTGGGTGCAGCCGGCGCCAACGGTGACCGGAACGCCAGCCGCCTTTGCGCCCGCCCGGAATTTCTGTCTGTTTCTCCCGAGTCTTGAAGTGGCAGGAGCAGCTAGCTGGTGGGCCGCGCGTGCAGCTGGACTTCAGATCGTGATCTGAATAGACTGCGGGTTGTGGTTGCCGAGCCTGCTGACGCCGTGACGTTCTCGGACCTGTCCCGTAACCCCCGGGCGGTGGCCGAGCGTGCCCGGCGGCTGGGACGGCTGCGGGTGACGCATCGTGATGCGGATGATTTCTACCTGACCGCCGCCGAGCTTGAGGAGGAGCGGGACGAGAACCTGGTGACTGCCTCGCGGATGTTCGCGGCGCTGTCTCGCAGTGCCAGCGGGACGCTGGCGGTCTCGGACGCGGTCTCGGAGGTGTTCCCGTGGGTCAGGCATCTGTCCGGCGGCGAGCGGGCCGAGTTCGCGGCCGAGCTGACCGGGGCCTTGTCTGACGCGGCCGAGTTCGGCATCGAAGTGACGGCGCGTGAGGTGATCGCTGGGTGGCGGGCGACCGCGCGGATCAAGGCGGACCCTGACCTGCACGCCCGGGCTCTGGCGCCGACCGAGGGCGACTTCGGCCCGGCCGGGGCGTTCGCGTGAGCCCCCGCCGGGGAGATCGCGTCACCGTCCCGCCGCCCGACGGCCAGTGGGACGTCCGTTTCGCGACCAGCGAGGCTGCTACCGGCTGGGAAGAGCTATGCCGGCATGCCCTGGCCAGCACCAGGCGCTGCCTGGAAATCCTGCAGGCCTTACCGCAGTCGCGGGCCAACCCAGACCGTCAGCACAGGCTGCGCGGCGACCTGGCCACAGGCCGGCATAATGGCCGCGATCTCGAACAGTGGGAATATGAAGTCACCAGCGGCGGCCGGGTGCGCTACCTGATTGATGAGCAGGCACGAACCGTCTGGCTCGTCTATGCCTCGCCCCGCCATCCCAAGGACACTGACCACTAGCAAGCCAGCCGGACCTCGCCGGGAACGAACCGGTTTCGGCTCGTATTCCGTGCCCGGCACGTTACTCGCCCGGTCCGTCAGTTACGCGGGGACTGTTCTGGTCGGGGTGTGCGTCAATTTCGTATTGCGCCGTGAGGCGCTGTTGGTCCGAGTGGAGGTGAGAGACCTTCGCCGGTGGCCTGTCGCAGCAGGTCGCTGTAGCTGAGGGCAGCCTGATCCGCGTGGTGGCGGGGAGGGCGGGAGCAGCCCTGACAAAGCCGGGACGTCCTAGCACTGCCAGATGGGGCGGGTCCGGCGAGCGTGGCGGAAAGGAGTACGCGAGGAACCGGCGTTTTACGTCCTTCAATCAGTCGCACCGGCTCAAACCTGGCGGATACGGGCCGGGCGCAGCGCGTACCGCTGCCCGCACGGGCGGCGGGAACTTCCGGGAGGTATTGCAAGGCCGTACCGGGAGGCCATGGGGAAGGCCTGCGGCGTACTCATGGCGATGCTGCTGGGACACAGCCGGGCTCCTAATCCGCCGAGCGGATCGCAGTGAACACGGGAACCGCCCCGTCCGGCTCCCGGCGGCGGGCATCCGGCCTGCTGGCCGGGATAGGCGCGCCGACCGCTGGGACGGCATCAGTCCACGACTCCGGGACCAGCCGCTTCGCCCCGTCGGGGAAGACCAGCAGCAGTTCGGGCTGGCCGTGCCGGCGCATCCGCCCCAGCACGGCCAGCTTCCTGCCCTCCACCGGGTGACGCGGCCGGGTGACCGTCACGGCGGCCGGGAACGTCCCGGTCACCGTCGTGCTCCCGCCGCGTGCAGGACCGCGCCGGCGACCAGGGCGGCGTTCGCCGCGTCCATGCTCGTGAGCGCGTCTTTCAGGCTGACCGGGCCTGGCGGGGCGTGCAGTGCCAGGCCTGGGCGAGGGCGGGTGCGGGGATGACGGGTACTTCGCGGCGGGTGAGCAGGGCGCGGTTTCGTGCCCGGGTGCGGCGTTCGCCGCGTCCGGCGGCGATGAGGGCTCCGGTGTCGTAGGTGGTGCCCATAAGGCGGTCTTGCGAGTGGGGGTTCCGCTGCCCAGGTGGAGGGCATGGCTGGCCCAGGCGTCGGCGTCGGCGAGTTCAGCCGGGGTGAAGGGGCCGTGGTCGGTTTCCCAGGCGGTGACGGCGGCCAGGCCGGCGCGGAGGGTGAGTTCCTTGGCCCGGTGACCTGGTGGCCATCGGCGAAGGATCGATGTTGTCGACCCGTGACCTGGCCGACATCGTCACGCAGGCTGGCCAGGTGCAGGGCCGGAAAGCCGGGGCCTGGCGTGGACGGAACGACAATTCCTGTACGGGAATTATCACGATTCGGAACTGGGCTACGCGGTCACCGATCACGTCGCGCAGAGCCGCACCGTCGACACGGGCCTGGCCTTGATCACCGGCCTGGAGGACCGCCAGCACGCCTGCGTCGCCCTGACCCGCGGCCGCTCGTCATGCGCGAGATCGTCCAGGACTACCTCAGCTACATCAGCTGGGCCGAAGACAGCTCCCGGCCCGGCTCGCATTCCCGCACTGCCTGCCGTCCAAAGTCGCGGCGCGCCCTTTCCGTACCTGATCACAGGCCGTGACCACCCGGCCGGGGATGAGCGGCGATGTCGTGGAACGAGTCGCTGCCCGGCTACGCGGTCAGGGTACCGATCCGCGTGGCACGACCCACCGGGTCGCCTGACCGGTGACCTTCGCGATGATCTCGTGGTCGGAGTCGTAGTGCAGGACGGTGACCCGCTCACGCTCGGCCACTGCGGCGATCAGCAGGTCCGGCAAGCCGACTGACCGCATCTTCCCGCCCTGCCACAGCGCAGCCTGGACTTGCAGCGCCCGCCGCCAGTCCTCGTCAACAGTAGGCAGCCACTCATAACCGGCGTCGCGGTCAGCCCGCAGCTCGCCGAGCTCCGCGGCCGTCCTGGCCGCCCACGCCAGCTCGAACTCGATCACCCCGCACGTCGCGACCAGCCCGGCCTCGACCAGCGGGCCGAGTGCCTCCGCCACCGCCGGATGCCGCAGCCGCGCCAGCGCGCTCGTGTCCGCCACGTACCTCGCTACCGCTGCCATGCCGCGCGCATCACCTCGGCATCCTCAAGGTCCGGCAGTCCGCCATCCACGAGACGCTGCAGGTCCCTGCGCCGCGCCGCCAGCGACGCCACCGCCCGCAGCGCGGCGTTCACCGTGTCCCTCTTCGTCTCCGTCCCCAGCGCCTCCTGAGCCGCCACCAGCGACTCCTCGTCCACATCGATCAGCGTCTTAGCCATCTCCAGCCACCTCCCCCAGCAGTATATACGAACTATCTATTGCTAGATATATCGCGTCCGGCTGCAAGCCCGGATGCTGCCGCGCCGCAGCTGAGGCAGATAGTTTTCCGGTGAGAGCGATGACTGTGGCCACGGCGGCGAGGTCGCCGATGGGGGTGGAGGCCTCGTCGACGATCAGGAGCGTGTGCGGGGCGAGTGGTTGATCTGTGACCAGTCCGGTCCGGCGCAGGTGACTCGCGGGCCGGCGGAGCGCGCGAGCGGTCGTGCAGCGTGACGCGCCGGACATCTCCGGGCTCCGCCGGCTCGCCGACCTGCCGCTGCTGTTGCGCCTTCTCACCGCGCGGAACGCCAGCGAACTGAACCTGGCCGGGATCGCCAGCGACTCCGGCATCCCTTCCGTACCCTCGAGCCGTACCTGGATCTGCTCGAGACGCTCTTCCTGATCCACCGGCTGCCCGTTTGGTCCACCAGCCTGTCCAAGCGCGTCGTGTCCCGGCCAAAGGCCGCCTTGCCCGATACCGGCCTGGCAGCACACCTGGTCAACGTCTCAGCAACAGGAGCCACCATGCACGCGCAAGTCGGCCCGGGACCAGCCGGTGCCGAAGTGCCTTGCCGAGAACGACGACAGCGACCGGGCCCGGACCCGGCGAGATTAACCGCAGCTGCGGCGCTCTGGGCGCGCGCGCCGGAAGTCCACTGGTCATCAACGAGCAGGACCGGCCAACCGCGGAGGTCACCGTTCACGAGGAACCGGTCGTCGCCCGGCTCCCGTGAGCCGGGCGGGTAACGAGGGTTCGGGGCGAGGCGTCTAGCCAGCGCCACAGGACGGCGCCGATCCGCAGCCCGAGGCTGCCGCGGGCGGACGCGCTGGGCGAGTTCTTGTAGCTGGACAATTCGTGCGCCCACTGACCGCCCTTGACCGACAGCGCGACCGGGGCCACGACGTCTGCGGTGCCCGACAGGGCGCGGCGGTGTTCCTTGCACTGGTAGCAGGTGTCGTAGCCCGGCAGCACCGAGGTCTTGCAAACCGCGCAGACGCCCGCGCGCGGCGCCAGGACCGGGACCAGGAAGTTCTCGTAGCTCGCGGTGAGCTCGCCGACGGTGGCCACTTAACGGTCACGCCCACACGAGTTCCTGGTCGGTCACCAGTGCCGACTTCAAGTGATCGAGGACGTCCGCGACCGTGCGGACGACGGTCGTATTCGGCCGCCGCGCGTACCCCTGCGCCCAGTCGTTTACCAGCAAGGACTCGAGCAGGAACACCTGGCGCCCGTGCTCAAGCGCCAGCCGGGCCTGCATCCTGGCGCCACTGCGGTACGGCGCCTCGACCACCACGGTGGCCGCGCTGTAGCCACTCATCACCGCGTTGCGCATGGGGAACATGAACTTCGCCGGCGGCGCGTCCGGCATAAACTGGGATATAACTAGCCCTTCACGGGCGATACGCTCCTGCAAACCTGCGTTCTCCCGCGGATAGCTGCGGCGCAGGCCGGTGCCGATCACAGCGACCGCGCGGCCCCGCGCCTCCAGGGCCGCGCGCAGTGCAGCCGTGTCGATGCCCGCAGCCAGCCCGCTGACCACAGGTACCCCTGCCTCCGCCAGGCCGCCCGCCAACTCCGCTGCGGCGCGCAGTCCTCGCTCGCTCGCCTGCCTCGTGCCCACCACCGCCACACTGCGCGCGTCCGCAGGATCAAGACAGCCCCTGAAGGTGAGGAACGGCGGCCGCTGGTGCACCATCAGAAGCTGAGCCGGGTAGTCCGGGTTCAGCATCGTCAGGAAACGGATGCCATCCCGCTCCCACCCGGCGATCTCCTCCTCCGCCGCCGCAACCTGCGACACGACACCCGCCTCGTCCGCGAACAACGAAAGCTGCCCAGCCGGCCCCTGGTGCAAGACCTCCAGCGCCGACCCGGCCGCCTCGACATCGTCGGCCAGCGCGGACCACGACTGCCCAGGCAAGCGAAGCAAGGCAAGCAACGCGCCTCGCTCGGTTGCGGTCATATGCCCATCTTATTCGAACTCATCATCGATCCCCAAGGAGGCGCGCCCGCCAGTGTGACTCACCAGCTTGCCGTAACCTGAGCACCACCGCTAGCCCACGCAGGCCCAGGGCCGTGCAGTAAGCGAGCAGCCGGTACAGGCCGGCGTTGGGATACCCGCCTGAGGCCTCAACCTTGTACTTGACGTCAATCCGGGTACAGGGTCACTCGCCCGGCTTCAACGACGTAGCGCGTCAGACCGGACTCGCTCACTTCGATGTCTCCGTCATCGGAGCCAATCAGGCAGATAGCCCACCACGGTCATCAGCCAGTTCCGGCCGCCTGCCCAGCACGTCCTCCGGACCAGGCAAGTCTCCGCTCAGCGCCCATGGCTCATAGACGATCCGGGAAAGCCAGTCGCCGACGTTCACGTCAACTTCCAGATAGTGCTCGTCCAACGTGATCTTGACACTCAATCTGACACTCGCCCGGCTTCAGACCACCCGCCTGAGCCTCGTGATCACGCCCCTGACCTGCGGAGCCCCCTTACGGAATCGAACCGTAGACCTTCTCCTTACCATGGAGACGCTCTGCCGACTGAGCTAAGGGGGCGCGACGGATAACGACCCGCGCAACCGGCGCCGACCAGCTTGCCAACCGACTTGCTAGCCGCGCGCTACGCGAGCATACACGATCAGGGCGCGGTGCGCAGAACTGGCGGGTGCATCCGGCGGAACGCAGCCAGAACAGCCGGCCACGCCACCGACAGCGGGTCAATGACGTCGAAGTGCCCGGCGCCTTCTAGCAGCACGCATTCCACTTCGTCGTCCCCGGACAGGCGAGCCCGCGCCGCATAGTCGACGCTCATTTCGTGCGGCACGCGATCGTCGGCGGTCCCGTGAACCAGTCGCACGGGCACGCCAGCAGGCAGCAGGCCGACGGGATCGGCCAGCGCGTATCGGTCGCCGTGCCGGTCAGGCGTCCCGCCCATTAGCGCGTCGGCGGCGCGGTCGCCCAAGCGCTGCCGCTGGCATTCGGCGAGCTCGCTCACGGCTGCCAGCGCCACCACCGCGAGCTGCCCAGGCCCGGGCGTGCCTGTGCGCCAGGCGGAGTCAGCCGGCAGCCGATGACGAGCGGCGGCCCACAGCGCTAGGTGGCCGCCGGCCGAGTGCCCGGCGAGCACGAACGCCCGTGCGTCAACCAGTCCGCCGCTGGCCTCGGCGACCAGGCCAGGCAGCCGGTCAACGGCGGCCGCGACATCGTCGAAGGTGCCCGGCCACCCGCTGCCCCGCGCGCTGCTCCTACGGTACTCGGGGGCGCAGACAACGAACCCGGCCGCCGCCAGAGCCTCGGCCAGCGGCGCGGTGTGCCCGCGGTCATACTCGGCCCGCCAGAATCCGCCATGCATAAACATGATCAGCAAGAATTCACCTGAGCGATCAGCCACTTCTGGCTGATGTCGCGGTGGCAGATGCACATCGGCCACCTGATCGGGGTGCTCGCCATAGCGGAGAACCAGATCGGGCGGACGGGCGGGCCTGGAGAGCACGTCAGCGCGGCCTCGCGCGCGCGGGTCCTTCATCGCACCAGCATCAGGTACACGTCTGTCAGGTGTTTCCTTAACGCCCGATAGGGAAACGTCTTGGTGCGCAAAGGTAATATGGCTCTCAGGACGGCAGAACGAGAGCTGGCGGAATCTACCTCGGAATCTACCCTCGGAGTGCTTGCGGTGCCGGTGAGGATCGTTCGGACGAGGAGAGTCGCAGTCGCGGCTGGCACTGGGCTGTTCTTGCTTTCCGCGCCCGTGGTCGCACCGTCCCTGGCCGCCCAGGCGCTCGGTGCCCAGGCGGCTAGCGGCCAGTCGGCTGGCAAGTCCTTCTGCGGCGCGGTTTCTCTGGCCGCCGCCCGCCAGGCAAGCGCACCGCAAACGGTCGCACCGGATGCCCAGGCATCGGCGCGGCTAACGACAGACCCGACGAGCACGCCGAGCCCGACGATCACTTCGAGCCCGGCAAGCACGCCGAACCCGACAAGCACCTCGACCCCGACTGACAGCTCGACGGATAGTCCGACGAACAGCCCGACGAGCAGCCCGAGTTCTACCGCCTCACCTAGTCCGAGTTCGCCAAGCAACAGCCCTTCCGGCAGCCCGAGCCCGACATCGACCGGCAGCCCTTCGAAGAGCCCTTCGTCGTCACCGACTCCATCGAAGTCACCGAGCCCATCGCCCTCTCCATCGCAGTCGTCTACCCCGCCGCCGCAGCAGGGCACGCTCTGCGTGACCGCGCAGGTGATCAGGAGCGGCACCGCGACCTGGCCCGGCGGCTCACTTGAGTACCAGATCTGGATCTGGAGCAACGTCAAGGCCACCAAGGTCACCGCGACGATCGACCGGAGCAGCAAGTCGATCCTGGCGCCAAGCTTCGGGCAATGCCCGGCGGTGCACCATAGCAAGTGCACGATCGGGTCGATACCAAGAAACACCGCTTACGGGTTGAGCATCACCGACCGGATCGCTAAGTCCGCGAAGGTCGGACAGCAGCTCACGGTGACGGCGGCCGTCGAGGCGGCCTCCATGTCGCCGGCCGAAGCCAGCATTTCCTTTGTCGTCATCGGGCGTAGTACTCCTACACCTGCGCCGACCGTGACCGTGACCGTGCCTTCGTCCGCACCTGGCGTGCCGGGGACGACGGTCACCCCCGGTAGTCTTGGCGGGCTTTTCCCGACGGTTACGCCCGCAGCGAGCCCGACGCACGGGTCATCGGCCGCCAAGCGCAAGACGTCCAAAGTCATCGCGACGGCATCTTCGCTGCCGCTCGACCCTCGCCTCATCGGAGGTCAGGTAGTCGGGCTGGCCGTGCTTGCGGCAGCGATCACAATGGTCGTCGCCAGGCTCTCGCTCAGGACCCCTGCGCCAGCAGCGCCGGGCGGACAAGCCGCTGCGGCAGCGCCGCCGCCAGAGCCCGCCGAGAAGCCTGAGGCAGCCGGCCAGGCCGAGTAGGGCGGCGCCCGCGCCGTTTGGACCTGCCCCTTATTACTTCTTACTTCGCCTTGTGCTCCACCATTGGCCGCATCTGGATCATCTCGGCGGCCAGGCCACGGGCACTCAACGTCGCCGATACGACCACGCCGAAGGTGTCGTCATCCGCCCATGCGCATTCAGCCGGACCGCCATTGACGCTTGGGGCGCAAGCGGCCTGGCCGCCGAGGCGGCCGGCGTTCGCGGGGAACGAGCCTCGGACCTGGGCCATGAAGCCGTTGATGAAGCTGCTGGCTGAGCCGCCGCCGGTGAGATTGCCGCCGATGAAGACGACTATCTGGGGGCCATTGGCGGTACCTGGCCCTGTCGTCTCCTCGTAGACCCCGGCAACCACGTTCTTGACCTCACCGGCCGCCCCGGCCACGATCTTGTCTCTCAGCGCCTGGGCGGTCGAGCTATCGAGCGTCGGCTCCTTGACGTATACCCCAAGCTGGTTAGGCACCGAGATAACGTGCGCCTGCTGTGCGGGCGTCGACAGGACCAGTGCAGCCACGATGAGGGCCACTATCACGCAGCTACCGACGATCAGGATCCGGCGCGGCAGCCCAAGTACGGTGCGCAGCAACTGCCCGGACAGGCGCTCGAGCTTCCTGACCGAACTCGCTCCCCGCGACCTTGCCGCAGTCCGGCGGCGGGCCGGTGACCGGCCCGCCGCCACGTCAGTCTTGGCCTTGGCAGCGGACGTCCCTTTCTTAGCTCCGGTTCTTGCGTCCGCCCGGTCAGCAGCCGGTTTCCTGGCCGCCGTGACCGCCGCCGCTGACCGGCCGCGAGCCGGCCGCTTGCCTTCAGCCGCTGCCTCAGCCCGGTCATCGGCCGGCCCTCGGCCCGCCCGCCCGCCCGCACGGCCAGCACCCGCACGGCCAGCACCCGAATCCGGAACTGACGGCTTGGCGGTCCGCGGCTCAGGCGCCGATCGCGGCCCTGGCTGCCGGGCGGGCGCTGGCCCGACCGAGGTCGATGAACCCCTGGCCAGGCTCTGGGAGTCCGGGCGTTCCCGAGGCATCCCGCGACCACGGCGAGGCTCGGTAAGCGGCGAACCCGCATCTGGCGCTTGCCGGGTGAAGTCCAGATCTGGTCCGGCGGGCGGCGGCACCAGCTTGGCGCCCGCCCCGCCGTGGCGAAGCGCAGTCGTGCGCGGCTCGTCGAACCTGCCTGGCGGTTCATAGGACCGCTCGGGCAGCGGTTCATCGCGTGCGGGCGGATAACTAGCCGTCCGGCCCCGGCCATCAGCCTCCGCCGCGCTCCTGGCAGTCCGGCCTGCCTGGCCAGCGTCCTGGCCACGAGCGCCCCGCCTGCGACGACTACCAGAACCAGTGACCGGCCCGGTGTCATCGGGCGGATAGAGCGGGCTGGCATACTCGACGGAATCCAGCCACGGTTCGGCCACGCTGACCGCGTCAAGCTCGGGAAAGGCGCTCGCGGCCCGGTCGGCTAGCCAGGCCGATCTTGGATCGCCGTCCTGATCGGCATAAAGCGGCTCGGCGTAATCGTTCCGTCCGGCCCGGCGCCCGGTCCGGCCTGCACCGCCGCCACCCTCGGTCAGGCCGAAGGCGTCGTCGCCGCCCCTGGAGCCCGCGGCTCGACGCCGCGGGCCAGTATCGGCCAGACCACCAAGCTCATCGCGGGTTCCTGGTCGGCGCCCGGACGTGTCTCGGCGGTCCCTGCCTGGCAGGCTGCTGCCGTCGGCATCGCCCGCCAGGTTCCCTGGCCGGCTTGCCTCGCTGGTCCCCTGACCACGCTCGCCCCGCCCGCGCGAACCCCTGCCACGCCCGCCGGCGTCACGCGGCCCCGCATCACGCATCCCGGCGTCACGCGGCCCCGCATCACGCGGACCCGTTTCACGGTGTCCCGCGCCACGCGCTCCAGGCTCACGCGCTCCGAACCCGCGTGTACTCCCGCCGCGGACTTGAGACCCCCACGGGTCCGCTGCACGGTCGGCCGCGTCACTCGGACCTGCCGCAGGTGCGGCCTCATCGCGTGAACTGGTTCGCCGCGCTGCGGGCCGGCCTGGCTTTGCCTGGCCAGAGGACCCGCCGGGAGCTCCGGCTCGGCCTTCCCCTAGGTACTTGATCCAGTCGTAGTCCTCGTCGGGAGCCTGCGCGCCAGGCCCCTGTCTAGCCGGGCCCTGTCTAGCCGGGCCAGCGCCCTGATCGCGGTCGGCGGGGTGCCGCGTGCCTCGCCTGACCCCGCCGAGCCGGCCGGTACGGCCGCTCGCGGCATCAACATCCCTGGCCCCGCCGCTGCCTGCA
>DAHVDE010000044.1 GCA_027313705.1 Actinomycetota bacterium
CTGCGCTGTGGTGGCCGACACCGAGGACCAGGCGCTAGCCGACATGCGGAAGGCGATCGAGCTGCACCTGGCGGGCATGCGGGAAGACGGCGAGCCGATACCGCGCCCGGCGACCGTCGCAACGGCGGTCATCACCCTTGACGCCGCCTAAGCGGCACTGAGAAGCCCGAAGAGGCGCCCGGCTTCGCCGGGCTCATCAACCTTTTAGGCCAGACTCGCGCCGGGCGGCCAGTGGCGATCTCAGCATGCTCCGGGCATGCTCAGCTGGGCGCCTGGTCTGAGGTCAATCAACCATATGGTGGGGCAATGCAACGTCCGCGCCTGACGGTTACCGCCATTGTGCTCGGAGCGCCTGACGCTCAGGTTCTCGCCGAGTTCTACCGTGAACTGCTCGGCTGGCAAAAGGGCGCCGACGAGCCGGGCTGGGTGACGCTCCGGCCCCAGAACGGCCCTCAAGGCGGAGGTGCCGGTCTGTCATTCCAAACCGAGGGCATTTACGTTCCGCCAGCCTGGCCTGCCGGCCCTGGCGATCAGCAGATGATGGCGCATCTGGACATCGAAGTTGACGACCTTGAGGCGGCGGGCGAGTACGCCATTGCCTGCGGCGCCAGGCTGGCCGAGTACCAGCCGCAGGAATACGTCAGGGTCTACCTCGATCCGGCCGGTCATCCCTTCTGCCTCTGGATGACTCCGCCCGGTGATCGGTGACGGAACTCGGTGCTGTTCACTGCGCGCGGCTGAAACCGGATGCTGCTGGCCGCCCGCCACGCCCCGGCCTTCGACGGCTTCGCGGCACCTACGGTCGTATGAACCTGTGGCTGCGCTCCACCTTCGCCACATGCAGTGTGTAGCTCTGGTACCACTCGGCTTGCCCGCGCTTTTGCGCCGCGCGGTGCTCGGGGTTGCACCGCCACGCATTGAGAGCCTCCGCGTCGCGGAAGTACCCGACGGTGATGGACAGCCCGCCAGGAGTCTGCGCGTGGTCAATTCCGAGGAACCCTGGGACATCTTTCACCAGGTCTTCCATACGTGCGCTCGTCTCGCTGTAGCCGCTCTGGTCCTGGGTCCGCACCGTAGTGAACACAGCCGCGTAGTAGGGAGGGTCATAGGCTTCGACAGGCACGACCGGCGGTTCCGAGTGATTGCTCATGGCGCCAGCGTAAGGCGAGCCGATCACGGCCGAGAGAGTATAGTTTGCTCCGTGGCGACGGAGGGCGAGCGAGTTCCGTTCAATCCCCTGGATCGCGTGAATCTGGCCCGGAGCGTGGAGCACGCACTGCTTGCCGAGCCATTGTCGGCCCTGCCACCGACCGGTCCTTTTCCTGGGGCTGGTCTATACGCACTGTATTACCTGGGCAGTTTTCCTGCCTACGCGCCGATCGTCCCGCCGGCCAGGGCACCAGGCGAGTTGCCGATTTATGTGGACCGGGCGATCCCTCGGGGTGCTCGGGCCGGAGCCGAGGGACTGCTGCCGACGACGACTGAGCCGGTGCTCTATAAAAGGCTATGCGAGCACGTATCATCGCTTCGGGCTGTAGAGAACCTTCGGGTCGAGGATTTCAGGTGTCGCTACCTTGTGGTGGACGATATCTGGGTGCCGCTCGCCGAGGCGCTGATGATTCAGCACTACCAGCCGGTCTGGAACGGGGCTGTCCAGGGATTCGGGAACCATGACCCTGGCAAGGGGCGCCGCGAGGGTGCCCGACCGGATTGGGACGAAGTACATCCTGGCCGACTGTGGGCGGCAAAACAGTCACCGGCTCGACGGTCGGCGATGGAGAGCCTCACTAGGATCGCGCTTCACTTCGCATCGTGCAGCACGCTTACCGACGATCAGCGGGCCTCTGGCTGAGGACTTGCATGCGATCCCGGCGCGGCGGTGCGCCGGGATTGTGTCGGTAGACCGCGGTAGGGTTTTGCGTATGGTGATGGGCTCTGCGCAGGCACGCAGTCTGCCGGCTGGCACGTCGAAGTCTGCGAAGCCTTCGGCGGGCAGCGCCGGGACGAGCATCGAGTTGTTTACCGGCGGGGGCGGCCTCGCGTGGGCGATGCACGAGGCGGGCTTCCGGCATTTGCTCGTCAACGAGATTGAGCACCGCGCATGCGAGACGCTGCGCTGTAACGTCGCGGTCGACGCCGATACCGCTCGGCCAGTGTGGGCACCCGAGGCAAGCTGGCCGTTGCTTGAAGGCGATGTCCGCCGGCTCGACTTCAGCCCGTACGCGAGTCAAGTCGATGTGGTGGCGGGCGGGGTTCCGTGCCAGCCGTGGAGCCTGGGCGGCGTGCACAGGGGATACGACGATCAGCGGAACCTGTGGCCGGAGTTGTTCCGATGTGTGCGCCAGACCAGGCCGCGTGCCGTGATCGCCGAAAACGTGAAGGGCCTGCTGCGGCCGTCGTTCAAGCCTTACTACGACTACATCCTCAGGGAGTTGGCCGCCCCGTTTGAGGAGCGCGTCGATAACGAGGACTGGCGGGACCATGATCAGCGTCTCCAGAAGGCGCTGCGGCTCAGCGGTGAGCCGACTGAGCGTTATGACGTGAAGTACCTGCTCGTCAATGCAGCGGACTACGGGGTTCCGCAGGTGCGGTGGCGAGTCTTCGTGGTGGCCTTCCGTTCCGACCTCGGCCTGGCCGACTGGCAGTTTCCCCAGCAGACCCACTCCGCGGCCGAGCTTGAGCGAGCACAAAGAGACGGCTCGTACTGGGCGGAGCACAACCTGCGGCCCAGGACTGCGCTGAAGCACGGCGGTAACGGCAAAGCCGGGAGCGGCCTCGAGCGCTGGCGGACTGTACGCGATGCGATCAAGGATCTTCCGGCTCCATTGGGTGACCGGGTAGAGCACCCGGATTGGATTCATCACTATGGATGGCCAGGAGCCCGCGTGTACCCAGGCCACACCCCGAATGACCTCGATCGGCCGGCTAAGACGGTGAAGGCTGGCGTTCACGGGGTTCCTGGCGGCGAGACCGTACTGCGCCTTGACGATGGAAGCATCCGCTACATGACTGTGCGCGAAGTCGCGCGGGTGATGACATTCCCCGATCACTGGCGCTTGGCTGGTCCGCGAGGCGAGCAGATGCGCCAGCTCGGGAACGCGGTACCTGTACTTCTTGCCCGGGTTATGGCCGGCGCCGTGGCCGCCGCTCTCGCCGGCGCGCAGATCAGTAGCCGGGAGCATCTGGCGTCATGACCGTGGCGCGGCAGCCCCGACGTCTTGGCCCGCGAGATCGCGAGGTCACCAGCAGGATGATGGCGGCTGTGCGCGGCAAGGACTCCAAAGCAGAACTGGCGCTCCGGCGAGTCCTCCATGCCCGCGGCCTGCGCTACCGCCTGCACGCCCGCGATGTCTTCGGCCATCCGGACCTCGTCATCCGCTCAAGGAAACTCGCCGTCTTCGTAGACGGGGACATGTGGCACGGCAACGAACACCGACGCCGCGGTCTGGCCAGCCTCGCGGACCTGTTTCCTACCCGGACCGAGTGGTGGGTCGCCAAGATCGAGCGCAACATCCAGCGCGACCAGGAGGTCAGCGAGCACCTTAGGGCTGACGGCTGGACGGTTGTGCGCGTGTGGGAATCCGAGGTCACTGAGAACCCGCAGACGGCGGCCGACAAGGTTTTCGCCGCCCTGGAAAGGTCCTGATGGGACGAGCACGTGGCTGGCGAGAAACGATCCCTGAGCCGGATGCCTACCGTCCGCTGGCCGGAGTATCCAACGTTGCCCGTGCCATCGAGCAGGACGAAGCTGCTGGTGGCCGGGAAAGGCGGGCGGTCAAGCTCTCGGAAAACCAGGCAGCGCTCGCGTCGGTCGCGCTGAGGCTGCTGCCCCGTACTCGTCGTATCTACGCTTATCTGAGATGGTCAGAGGCTGGAAAGACAAAAGAACGCTATATCGGCGAAGTAACCTGTTTGTCCAGACAGGAGAATCTTGCGCAAGCATGGGATCGAGTTCATGCTCTGGGACTAGCTGACGCAGGGTTCGCCAAGGTCCACGGGCAGGCTATGGACGCGAGGTCGAGCTCAGGCCATGGCCGCACGGAGACCGACGGAGATCATCTGTGATCTATACCGCTAAAGCGGGCGCGGAAGGTTGCGAAGTGGCGCGAACTCGTGCTGGCCAATGATCAAATCGATCACTTGGATGAGATGATTTTCGTCGAAGTTGGCGGATTGCAAGATCGCACTCACACCCGGTACATTTTGCCTGGACGCAGAGTCTTGATTACCGAACTAATCACGACGCGCCTAGCGCCGCTGCCTGAGGAAGCCGGCGACAGCCGTGCCCCATACCAGGACCAGAATGCCGTACAGGCCAAGTGGTGCGGCCGCGGCGGTGCCGAAGGCGGCGGCGGCGAGCCCGGCGGCGATGGCGAAGTCACGCATGGACGTGGTAAGCAACACGGCGGTGGCGGCTGGGCGTACAGCGCGCAGGCCAAGTAGCCAGCCGGTCAGTGCCGATCCCGCGAGGAATAGTGCGAGGGCGAGAGCCACGCCCAGGTACCTGACGGACACGTGGACTTCGGCGGCGATGAGAGCCACCAGTGCCGCGACCGCCACCACAGCGGTAGCGGCGGCGCCGCGCTCGGCGCTGGCGCTGAGCGTGCGGCGGGTCCTCAGCGCGATTCCTGCGGCGAGGGGCAGCGCGACGATGAGGGCGAGGCTGGCGACGATGCGCGCGGGACGGACCGGCGCGCTACCCGCTTCCATGGCTAGGACGGGGCCGGCCACGACGACCGTGACCAGCGTGGAGCCGATGAGTATCCCGGCGGACATCGCCGCTTCACCGGCGGCCATCGCGGTTGTGGCGACTGACGCGATTTCGCATGGCGCCAGGCCGATGGTCATGATGCCCTCGCGCAGCGACCCGGCCGCGACGATCCTGGACGCTACCCAGGCCAGTGCGGGCAGCACGGTGATCCCGGCGGCAAGCGCGGCCAGCAAGCGCGGCCACTCCGAGGTGAGGCGGCGCAGCGCGGCTGGCTCGATGGTGATCGCGGTGGCGAAGACCAGAACGGCCAGCAGGATATCGATGCCCTGGTGCTCGGCGGCCCAGGCCAGCGGCGGCTGGAGGCTCAGGCCGAGAACAGCCGCCGCCAGCACGGCGAGGAGTTCAGGGAAGCGGGCGAGAACGCGCCAGGCAGCGGCGAGCAAAGGCTGTGCCGCCGTTCAGCGGTGTGTGGCCAGTTCAGCGTGATAGTCGGTGCCCTCGCGAGATTGCGGGTCGGCATGCACGAGCGCGGCGGACAGGCGGGGCAGCGCGTGGAGCAACCGATGCTCGGCCGCGACGGCTATCTGATGGCCTTGTACCGCCGACGCGTCGCTGGCGATCACGATCTCGCATTCCGCCCTGAGCTGATGGCCGAGCCAGCGGAGCCTGACGTTGCCAAGGTCAAGGACGCCTGGCACCGACCGAAGCGTCTGCTCGGCCTGGTCAACCAGCGCGGGATCGACGGCATCCATCAGGCGGCGGTAAATCTCCCGCGCCGCCTGGCGCAGCACGACCAAGATCGCGATCGTGATGATCAGTCCCATCATCGGATCGGCCCACTTCCAGCCGATGGCCAGACCACCCACGCCGAGCAGCACCGCCAGTGACGTGAACCCGTCCGTCCTGGCATGCAGTCCGTCGGCGACCAGCGCGGCCGACCCGATCCGCCGGCCAACCCTGATCCGGTAGCCGGCGACAAGCTCGTTACCTGCGAACCCGACGACAGCGGCGACGGCTACCAGCGCCAGGTCGCTCACCGGCTGTGGCGTTTCCAGCCGTGACGCCGCCTCCCATACCGTGACGACGCAAGACACCGCCATCAGCGCCACGATGATGATCCCCGCGAGGTCTTCGGCCCTGCCGTAGCCGTAGGTGTACCTGCGCGTCGCGGGCCGCCGCCCGGCCAAGAACGCGACCCCGAGCGGTACTGCGGTCAGGGCATCCGCCGCGTTATGGAGGGTGTCACCTAGCAGTGCCACAGAACCGGAGAGCGCGACCACCGCCGCCTGGATCGCCGCGGTTATCAGCAAAATGACCAGCGAACTCCACAGCGCCCGCATACCTGCCGCGGTGGCTTCCATCGCGGCATCAACTTTGTCGGCGGCCTCGTGTGAGTGCGGCCGCAGGAGATGCAAGAGCCTGACAGCGACCCCGGCGTGATGGTCATGCTCATGATTCATACCGCCAGCATGCAAGAAAAGTCGCAGTGCCGCACCTCAGCAACTACGTGGCGGTTGCATTTGCAAGCAAGCTGCGAAGACTGACTGTGCTCAGTGGCCGGCGAAGAAGATCTCCCGCACCTCGCGGACGGCATAGAAGACCAGGACATAGCCGGCCGCCGGGTCGGCCCACCACCAGCCAAGCGCGGCGTTCAGTACCAGCCCGGCCAGCACGGCCGTGGCCAGGATTCCGTCGACCATCGTGACCCGGCCCTCGGTCCGCAAGACCGGGTTATCCAGTGCCCGGCCGGTCCTGGCCTTGCCTGCCGCCAGCGTGAACATCGCCACCGCGGTTATCGCGGTCCAGGCGATACCCGGCACCGAATGATGCGGGTGATATCCAGTGATAAGCACCACCGTGGACTGCGCGAGCAGGTAGACGGCGAGGGCGGCGAACGCGGCACCGATCAGCCGCAGCCCGCGCCGCTGGCGTTCTTCCCCGGTGCCTGACAACTCCCAGATCACGACGGTTGACGCACCGATCTCAATGAGCGAGTCGAGGCCGAAGCCGGCCAGCGCCACCGACCGGGCAGAGACCGCGGCTATCGCCAGCACCACGATGCCGATGACGTTCCAGGCAAGCGTCGAGTACTCCAGGGCAAGGCCGCGGCGAAGCAATGCCCCGCGGACCGGATCTTCGGTCAGTGTCACGGCCATATCCTCCGGGCTGTCGGTCACGTGCGTTCGTCACGACATTATTGTGACGGCTGCACACTTCCGTCTAGCCCTTGTCTCCGTCGGCCGCGTACACCCGCCCGGCGAACCCGTCCAGCGCCTCCGCGCACCGCGCCAGTGCCGCCCGCGCCCGCGCCGCCGAGGTCGCGCCGAGAATGTCCCTGGCCTCGACCTTGCCCAGCCAGCCACGCAGCTTGGCCAGGTCCTCATCGTTTTCCTCAAGTTCGGCGTAGCTGAAGTGCTCGGCCGCCGTCTCCTCGGCGATCTCCGCGAGGAAGTCTTCGCAGCGGTGGATCACTTCTGCGTATTCCTCGTCCCGCGCCTCGTTGTACTTGGCGGTGAAATCAGCCAGCCCGGTCAGCGGCTCAGCCCGGACGAGTTGCGCTGTACCACCCATCTCCTCGACCTCGGCCCGCAGCGCCCGTAGCCCGCGAGTCGCCTCAGGCGACTCGGGAAGCACAGCTACCGAGTTCGCCACGTACACGGCGCCAAGCGCCTTCAGCCGCCGCCACACCGCGGTGCGCAGCCGCGACGGCTCGCTCGGCACCCGGTAGATCAGCATCAGCCAGCGGACCACATCAGCCACTCACCCAGTGTGACGGATCTAGCCGTGTTCCTCGGCCCAGGTGGAAGCGGGAGCTCGGCCCGTCCTCGAGGGAGTTGCCCAAGGCGCTGGCGGACGTCAGCTAACTCGAGCAAGTGCTCGTGAACCTGGCTGTCAATTCGCGTGACGCTATGCCAGACGGAGGCACTCTCACCATCAGCACCGCGGCGGCGGACTTCGACGAGGAGTTCTCCCGCATGCACCGCGGCGCCGTTCCTGGCCAGCGGCATGACAAGCGCGTCACCAGACCGCTGAAACCGGCCGCCGGATTTGCGCCTCAGCCGGCTCGTAGGTAACAATGGCACAGGCGATGAAGCTCGCCAGAACCGCGGTCTGACCGCTGATGGCTTCTACCGGAGTGTCTACTCAGGAAGAGGAGCCTAAGATCAGCGCTCAGCCCTTCGCGCGATGGACCAGGTGACCCATCGTGCTGCCAATCCCCGTTGTCCAGATACTTCAGGTCCTGACGATCGCCGCTGCCGCTCCCTGCGTCTCGGGCGTCATCGCCAAGGTCGAAGCCAGGCTGCAAGGCCGCCGCGGCCCGCGGGTGGCCCAGCCCTACTATGACCTCGCCAAACTCTTCCGCAAGGAAGCACTGGCCCCGCAGGGGGCGAGCTGGGTGTTCCTGGCGGCACCGGTAGGGGCGTTCACCTGCTATCTCACCGTTCCGCTCCTGATCCCCGTGCTGACCACGTTCCCATTGCCGCTCGGCTACATGGGGGACATACTCGGCGGCGGCTTCGTCTTGTCCCTGGCCAGCTTTCTCCTCGCCGTGGCGGCACTGGAAACCGGCAGCCCTTACGCGCAGCTCGGCTCGAGCCGCGCCAAGACCTTCGGCGCGATCACCGAGCCCGTGGTGCTTTTCGTGGTGTTCACGGTCGCGCTGCTGACCGGGACCGACCTGCCGTACGCGCTGGCGGCCACCGTGCGGGCATCGGCCGGCCAGATAGTGCGCCCGGCACATGTGCTCGCGGCCGCCGCGCTCTTCATGGTGATCTTGTACGAGACCGGCCGGATACCCGTGGAGACCCACTCGGGCACCAACGAGTTCGGCATGATCGAGGAAGCCAGGCCATTCGAGCACTCGGGACCTTACTTCGCGCTGCTGCGGTGGGGTTCGGCTGCCAAGCAGCTGATCTTGTACACGATCTTGCTCAATGTATTCGTCGCACCCTGGGGCCTCGCGGCCACCGCGCGGCCAGTCAACGTGATCATCGCGATGATCGCGCTTCCTGCCAAGGCCTGCGTGCTCGGCGTCATCGTCGCCGTCATCGACAACTCGTTCGCCAAGCTGCGGCTATTCAAGATCACCGAGTTCGCGGCCGCGGCGTTCCTGCTCGCCGTGCTCGGCGTGTTCACGCTTTACCTCGGGGGTGGCTGATGGGTCCGATCCAGGCACCAGGCGCCTACACCGGAGCCGCCAACGTCATCGCCGTGCTGATCTTGCTGATCGAGTTCGGCATGTTCCGCCAGGCCTTGTTCCGCGACCAGGTGCGGCTGTACGCGGCGCAGTCAGGGCTGATCGCCGTGCTCGCCGCCCTGGTAGCCGCGACCAGGCACCTGCCCGAGCTTTACGCACTTGCCGCCCTGACGATAGCGCTCAAGGTGGTCGTGATCCCGGTGGTCATGACCAGGCTTGCACCCGCCGCCGAACCAGCCGACGACCTGGACACAGGAGCCGGCGCCGACATCGCGGGCACCGGCGGCCTCAGCCTGGCGACCACGGTGCTCATCGGCATCGTCGCCGCCGCCTTCGGCATCTTCGCCGCCAGGGCGGTACCCGTCAACTCGGCCGCGGCCCCGACCACGGCGCTTGCCGTCTCGCTCTCCGTCGTGCTGGTCGCGTTCGTGCTGATGATCCACCGGCGCGACGTCGCCTCTCAGGCGGTCGGCCTGTTCTCGCTCGAGAACGGCATCTCACTGGCGGCGCTCGTCGTCGCCGCCAGCCTGCCGCTCATACTCGAGCTGGCGCTGCTTTTCGACCTCCTGCTCGCGGTCGTCGTCTTCGCCTTGCTCATCCGCCTGCACCACGGTCGTGCGGAAACGCTGTCGACCGCAGGCCTGACCAGCCTGCGCGGATAAGGAACGCCATGACCGCAATCGCGCTTGCCCTGCTCATCGCACCAGCCCTGGCCGGACTGGCCGCCGTCTGGCTGCCATCGCCGGCATCTGGCCCGGTCACCGCCGCCGTCGGGCTGGCCAGCTTCTGCCTGGTGCTCGGCCTGATCCCGACCCTGGCCAGGCACGACGTGAGAACGCTCGGTTTCGTCAGCATCGACGCGCTCAGCGTGGTTTTCCTGCTCGCGACCAGCTTCCTTTACGCTTGCGTCGGCCTATACTCCATCGGCTACCTGCGCACCGAGACTCACACCAGGGATCACCGCTACGACCGCAGGTTCTGGATCGGGCTCAACCTGTTCGCCTGGTCGATGCTCGCCGCACCGCTGATGGGCAACCTGGCGCTGCTATGGATCGCCATCGAGGTCACCACGATCGTCTCGGCGCTGCTCGTGGCGCTCGAGGGCACGGACGGCGCGGCCGAGGCGGCCTGGAAGTACGTGCTGCTCGCTTCCGCTGGCCTGGCCATCGCGCTGCTCGGCACGATCTTCGCCTACTACGCAGGCGCTCACGTGCTCGGCCAGTCCTACAACCTGGCCTTCTCGCCCTTGCTCAGCGCCGCGCCCAGGCTGCCCGCCACCGTCGTCCGCCTCGCCTTCGTGCTCGCCGTGCTCGGTTACGGCACCAAGGTGGGCCTGTTCCCCGTGCACACCTGGCTGCCTGACGCGCACTCGCAGGCGCCCACCCCGGTCTCCGCGTTGCTGTCCGGCTCGCTGCTCGCAGTCAGTTTCTACGCCATCCTGCGCTTCTACCAGATCGCCGCCGCCAGGCTCGGCAGTACCTTCCCGCGCGACGTGCTGCTCGCCTTCGGCATCGGCTCGCTGCTCCTGGCCGCTCTATACATGCTCGACCAGCGTGATTACAAGCGACTGCTCGCCTATTCGAGCATCGAGCACATGGGGATACTCGCGATCGGCGTCAGCTTCGGCGCTCCGGTCGCCCTGGCCGGCGTGCTGCTGCACGTGCTCGCCCACGCGGCGGCGAAGGGCAATGCGTTCATGGGCGCAGGCGTCCTGATGCGCAAGTACGGCACCAAGCAGATCGGCTCGGTGTCCGGTGGCCTTAGCCTGCTGCCGTGGAGCGGCCCGCTCTTCATGATCGCGATCCTGGCGCTGTGCGCACTGCCGCCTTTCGGTATCTTCCGCAGCGAGTTCGAGATCGTCTCCGGTGGCCTTTCCGCCGCGCACGACACGGTCGCCGCGGTCTTCGTGGTACTGGTCACCGTGGCGTTCTTCGGCCTGTCACTGACCGCCAACCGCATGCTGCTTTCGCGACCAGCCAGGGCCGGTGACTCCGGTGCGGTTCACGACGGGCCAGGACGCGGAGAGCCGAGTGCGTGGATGGTCGTGCCCGTCGTGGCCGGCGTGGTCGCGCTGCTCGTGCTCGGGCTGCATCCGCCGGGCGAACTTACCGACTTGCTAGCCCGTGCCGTCTCCTCGTTGCGCGGTCAGGCATGACCGGGCAGGCGACCACCGAGGCGGTGTCGGCGATCTGGGACCTCGCCGCCGAGGAGGTCGAGCGCGGCAGCAGGTTCGCCGGCTTGATGGCGACCGGGCAGGCGGGCGGCGTACTGCTTTCCTTGCACCTGGCGCGGCCTGGCGGCATTGCCACGCACGATGCGCTTGTGCCAGCGGGTACCACGACCTATCCGGCGCTCACACCGCGGCTGAGCGCGGCCTGCTGGTACGAACGCGAGATCAGCGACCTGTTCGGCCTGAGGCCAGCAGGCCATCCGAGGCTCGAATCCCTGCTCTTGCCGCACGCGATGCCGCCGCACGTGCTCGGGCCAGGACTGTTCACGATCCCGCACGGTCCGGTCAGGTCGGGCGTCATGGAGTCGATCGAGTACCTGCTCGAAACGCCAGGCGAGGAGATACCGCACCTGAGCGTGCGCCTGTACTACAAGCACCGCGGCATCGAGGGCCGGATGCGCCAGCGCACGCCAGTGGACGGCGTCCTGCTGGCAGAGCGCACAGAAGGCGTCGCCAGCGTTGCCCACGCCCTGGCCTTCTGTCACGCCGTCGAGCGGATCGCCGGCTGCGAGGTGCCGCGGGCTGCCGCGCTGATTCGGGTGCTGCACGCCGAGCTTGAGCGCCTGATCAGCCACCTCGACATCGCCGTGCGGCTAGCGGACTCCGCCGGGCTCGCCGTGGCAACGGCAAGATTCGGATCGCACAAAGAGCACCTCGCGAGGCTGGTAAGCCGCATGTGCGGCAGCCGGTTCGGTCGAGGGGTCGTGGTGCCCGGCGGCGTGAGCCAGATGCCGGCGGTGGCCGGCGCGGACTTCCTGGCCGAGATCGGCCGCCTGGAGCGGGCCATCACCTCAGACGCCAGGCTGCTCATGGGCACGGCATCGTTCCTTGACCGGTTGCGCGGGACAGGGCCGCTGCGGCCGCACCGCGCCCGTGAACATGGTGCGCTCGGCCCGATCGGCAAGGCGTCAGGGTTCGCCGACGACGCCAGGAGAAACCGGCCCTACGACGCCTATCAGAGGCTGGACATCGGGCAGGCCCGCGAGCACCGCGACGGCGATGCGCTGGCCAGGCTTAACGTGCGCTGGGACGAGCTCAGGCAGGCCTTCGACCTGATCAGGCAGGCCGCGCATGGACTGGTCGCGGTTGGCGACGGGCCGCTCGCGCTGCCCTGCGGGCCGGCCGAGGGCCGGGCGGCCGGCTGGGCCGAGGCACCGCAGGGCGAAGTCATCTACGACGTGGCTATCGACGATGGCCTGATCTCCCGCTGCCATTCGCGGTCGGCGTCGTTCCACAACCTGCCGTTGTTCGCCGAGGTATTCGCCGGCGACATCCTGACCGACTTTCCCTTCATAGAGGCCAGCTTCGGCCTGTCAGTCGCGGGGGCGGCCCGATGAGCCCGTGGGTGCTGCGCGGCCTGCGCGAGGGCGTCGTGACGACCAGGTGGCCGAACCGGCCGGACAACTACGCCAGTTCCTGGCGCGGACCCGCGGCTGCGCCAGGGCAGGTGCCGGTATCGGACGAGCTCACGGCTATCTGCCCGGCTGGCGCGATCAGCGCCGGACCCGATCAGACCGTGCGGATTGACCAGGGCAAGTGCGTGCTGTGCGGCCGCTGCGTGACGGCCAGGCCCGAGGTGTTCGGCTGGTCGGCCGGAGCCGAGGTCGCCGCGCTGACCAGGGCCGGACTGGTCGTGCCTGCCGCCGAGGAGACCGACGCTGGCCTGGCGCAGGTCAGGGCTGCGCTCGCGGCCAGGACGGCCGCGCTGCGGCGCTCGGTGCATGTGCGGCACGTCGACGCCGGGTCAGACGGCTCGGAGGAACAGGAGATCGCCGCCCTGCTCAATCCGGTATATGACCTGCACAGGCTAGGCATCTTCTTCACTGCGAGCCCGAGACACGCCGATGTGCTCCTGGTGAGCGGCACCGGGACGACCGGGATGGCCGAGCCCTTGCGGGAGACCTATGCGGGCATGCCAGACCCTAAGGTCGTCATCGCGGTCGGCACGGACGCGGTGAGCGGCGGCTTGCTGGCCGGCCCTCCGGTGACCTATGGCGGAATCGGTGATCTGCTGCCTGTTGACATCTGGGTACCAGGGTCGCCGCCGCCGCCGTTCAGTATCCTGCACGCACTCCTCATCGCGACCGGAAGGCTGCGATGAACACGACGTTCGGCGCCGGCCTGGCGCTTCTCTTGCTCGCCGGAATCTGGGACCTGCTCGTCAAGCCGCGCCCCGGCCGGAGAATGGGCATTTCCTACCTGCTCGGAGCGGCGGCGGCGGCCTGCTTCACCGTGGCGGGATCCGGTGCGCTAGCCGGCCAGCACGTAGGACTTGACGTCGCAGGCTGGCTCGGTTCAGGTACGGCCAGCCTCATGATCGACCGGCTCTCCGGACTGTTCCTCGTCATCTGCGGCACGGCCGGCTTCGCAGTGTCCCTGGCGTTCGCCGCCTGGGCGGTCAGACCAGCACTTGACGCCAGGCGCGGGCTAGGCGCCAGCTACGCACTCGTGCTCGGTGCCGTCGCGACCTTCCTGACCTCTGCCGACGCCTTCACGATGCTGCTCGCCTGGGAGTTGCTCACCGTCGGCTGCTACCTGCTGGCCGGCTTCGACCGGCGGCGCGATGACCGGGTCGGCGCGGCGCTGATCACGCTCGCCTTCGGCAAGGTCAGCGGCGCGGCGCTGCTGCTCGGCCTGCTGCTGCTCGCCGCCCGCTCCGGCTCGCTCGCGATCGCCACGTTCGCGCACGTGCCTGGCGGGGTGCTGCGCTCGGCCGCACAGACGCTGCTGATCGCAGGCTTCGCGGTCAAGGTCGGCCTGGTTCCCTTCCAGGTGTGGCTGCCGCGCAGCTATGCCGCCGCCCCTGGCCCGGCGCGGGCGATCATGGGCGGGGTGGCCGTGAACGTCGGGTTCTATGGTCTGTGGCGCACCCTGGCCCTGCTCGGAGCGCCACCCGCCTGGCTGATCGGCACGCTGCTCGTTCTCGCCGGACTGACCGCGCTGCTCGGCATCGCGCACGCGGCGGTGCAGCCCAGGCTGCACCGCGTCATCGCCTACTCGAGCGTGGAAAACAGCGGACTGATCCTGGCCGGTTACGGGGTAGCGCTGGTCGGCACGGCCACCGGCGACAAGCAACTTGCCGCGGTCGGCCTGCTCGCCGGGACTCTCCAGGTCGTCGCGCACGCGGCGGCCAAGTCTTTGCTGTTCACGGCCAGCGCCGCGATCACCTCGGATGGCGACGCCGGCCAGGCGGGCGAAGGCCCGGCTGACTTGCTCGACGTGCTCGGCGGGTCGGCCCGCAAGCGGCCCTGGAGCGGTACCGGGCTCGCGATCGGCTCGCTGACGCTGGCTGGCCTGCCGCTCACGATCGGCTTCGTGTCGGAATGGTTCCTGCTCGAGGCGCTGATGCAGCAGTTCAGGGTCTCCGCCCTCGGCTACCGCCTGCTGCTTGCCGTCGCCGGAGCCGCGGTGGCGCTTACCTCTGGTTTCGCCGGAGTCACCTTCGTCCGCCTGACCGGACTGGTCGTGCTCGGCCAGAAGGGCCAGGACACGCCAGCCCGCCAGGCAAGCGGCGACTGGGACTACGGCTGGCTCGGGCGCGCCGGTATAGTGCTGCTCTCCGCTGGCTGCCTGGCCGTCGCTGCCCTCTCGCCGCTGATCATCAGGGTGCTGGCGACCGGACTCCGGCCGGTGGTCGCGCCGGCGGTCAGCCGCGGCGCGCTCAAGTCCCCCTGGGTGCTGCAGCCGGTGTTCAGCGGATTTTCCGTCCTGTCGCCGTCTTGGCTGTGGATCGTGATGCCGTCGCTCGCACTTGCCGTGCTCGCGTTCACCTGGCTCGTGGCCGGCCGCCGGATGGTGCGGGTCAGGCGCGTCCCGGCCTGGCAGTCGGCCACTGCCGGGGTGAACGGTCAGGCCAGTTATACCGCGAGCGGCTACGCCAACCCGACTAAGCGAATACTCCGCGCGGTGCTGCACACCAGGTCGCAAGTGGAGCCGCTGACGCCTGGCCAGGGTCAGGACGGCCAGCAGGACCAAGGGCCGCGGCTCAGTTACAGCCTCAGTTACAGCACGGACGTGATCGAGGTAGTCGAGGCTTATCTCTACCGGCCGCTGGTGCCAGTCGTGGCGGCAATAGTGCGAACGGCCAGACTTCTGCAATCCGGTCGCCTGGCGTCATATCTCGGATACATGCTGATCGCGCTGGCGGGATTGCTGGCGCTGGTTGCCTGGTTCGCCAGATAATCCCATCCTGGGATCGTCGCCGCATAAGCTGCGAGACGATAGCCAGGTGATCGCTCTCTTCGTCCGCATCATCGGCGCCGGGCACCGCAAGCACATCATGATCTTGCTGGCTAGTGCCTTGGCCTGCGTTCTCATCGGTGCCTGGCTCTTCTCTCTCACGCAAGGCATCTCTTTCGGCCGGGGCGTCTACTGGGCTATCACCACGGCTACTACTGTCGGTTACGGGGATGTGACACCGCATAACGGAATCGGCGAGGTAATCGCCTCGGCCACTATGCTCACTACCATTCCCCTGCTCGCGTCGGTATTCGCGCTTGCCACTGGCGCGACCGCCGCGGCCGGACTACGGAGAATCCTTGCCATGCGCGAACATGAAGACGAAGGACATCGCCTGGTTATCGGGATGGATGGCCCGGTGCCCGCCATTGTCGAAGAACTGGCCAAGGCCGGCGAGCATGTGGTGCTGGTCGCCGACGTGGACCAGGCGACGGTCGGCGACGACGTCCATGTCGTCAAAGGCGACCCGACCCAGGTGCACGTGCTGCGCGCCGCGCATCCTGAACGCGCGATCCAGGCTCTCATCACCGGAGCCGACGACGGCGACGTGCTGGTCAGCACCGTGCTGCTTCGCAGGCTGGCACCGGAACTCGAGATCATCGCGCTGGTCAAGTCCGCCTCGGTCAGCGAGGCGCTGCGCGAACTCGGCGTTACCAGGACGCTGTCGCCGGCCGGCCTGGTCGCACACACGGTGGCCAAGAGCCTTGAGGCACCGCACGCCGCCGACTTGCTATCCCAGCTTGTTGACTCGGACGAGCACAGCCTGTCAGAGGTGACCGCAGAAGTGAGCGCGATCGGCCGCCCGCTGAGCGCGATCAGGGACGAGCGCGCCGGTCTCGTGCTCGGCATCGTGCACAACGGTAGGTTCTCTATGGGCATCGGCGCTGATCCGGTCATCGCAGAAGGCGACTCCCTGCTGCTGGCGGAACCGATAGGAGCTAAGCGTCATGCCTGAGTTTTCCTACCCGGCCAAGCCGGCCCGCAGCGACCGGGTCGCGGTGCTTTCGCCCTCCGGACGGTCAGCGGCCAGGTTTCCCGCGCCTTTAGATCTCGGCCTGACCAGGCTGAGTGAGGACTTCGGGCTGGTGCCTGTCGAGTACCCGACGACCAGGCAGCTAAGGCGTCGCCCGCCGAGCGCGCGGCCGACATTCATGCCGCCTTCACCGACCCGCAGCTGATGATTCCGCTCGGCGGCGAGGTCACCGTCGACAGCGCGAATCGCACTATCACGGTGACCTACTAGCCGCCCGCTGTCCCTTGGCTGCTGCCTCAGGCTGCGACTGAGCCGCCGCCGTTACCTGGCAGTGCCGAGGCGGGGAAGGCCTCAGCGAGCTGGTCGAGTTCGGCCCGCCAGTAGCGGTGCACGTTCAGCCGCGTCGGCTTCGAGGCACCAGGGAACTGCACGAAGAACTTGCTCCACATGGCGCCGCGGTTGTAGTTCGACACGGGGAACTGGTCCCTCGGCCACACCACGACGACGTCGCCGGGCCGGTTGGTCCACCGGTTCGCCGAGTTCACGATGACCGAGGTGCTGGTCAGGGTAAAGAAGTACATCTTCCTGCTCAACGCGACGATGAGGCCGAGGAGGGGCACCTCATCGAACACCGCGTTGAGGTAGGGGCTCGGACCGGTCTCGCTGTGCACACAGGCGATGAACTGTTCTCCGGCCGGGGCACTGGCAGAAAGTTTCTCTACCACCTGGGCCTTCATCGTGGCCCTTCTGATCGCCATGTCCTTGCTCCAAGTCCGCGTAATGGCTTGATTACGCTGCATCGTTGCTGGTCACGGCGAAAATTACCAGGACAGGCGCGATTTCGCATGAACCGGCAAGTATTGTGACGTCCGCGTTTCCCGTATCGACATGTTCGACTACCGATCCATCGTTAGCCGATATAGGATGCCGGTCATGAAGGGCACGCCAGAACCAGCGAACCCAGAAGGGCTACTTGGCCGGTCTTCAGGTCCGGCCAGCCTGATCTTGTCCAGCCTGGCCGACGGCGCCAAGCACGGCTACGCGCTCACCAAGGACATCGAGTCGTTCGCCGGGGTCAGGATCGCGCCAGGCACCTTGTACGAGGCGCTCAGCCGGCTTGAGGCGCACGGCATGATCGAGGCGCTCGAGAGCCAGGACCGGCGCCGGCCCTACCGCCTCACCGCGGCGGGCGCGGCGGCGCTGAGCAGCTACCTGGAGACGCAAAAGAAGGTCACCGAGGTCGGACTGCGACGGCTGGCCAGCAACTGGGCGCCGGCATGACCACGCACGCCGACCGCGCGGCCAGGCTGCTCCGCTGGTATCCGCGGGCCTGGCGTGCCAGGTACGGAGAGGAGTTCGCCGAGTTGCTTGCCGCCGACCTCGCCGACCGGCCGCGTTCGGCCCGTCGCACCGCCGACGTGGCGGCCAGCGGCCTGCGTGCCAGGCTCGCCGATGCCGGCCTTTCCGCGCATCCGCTTGACCACCTGACGGCTGCCCGCGCTGGCCTGGCCACCGCGGCCCGCTGCGGTGCGGCATTCTTGCTAGCCGGCCTGGCGATGTGGTCGCAGGTCGCGATCGGCATGCAATGGGCCAGGCCAAGGCATCAGGGCGTAACCTGGGCCCTCGACCTGATGTCGGTGGCACTGCTCGGCCTTGCCCTGATCGCGCTGCCGGCCATCGCCGGCCTGGCAAAGGCCGCTATTGACGCGATCAGGCGGGGGCGCGGGCGCGAACTGCGAGGACCTGCCGCCGTCGTGCTGGCGGGCGCGGCGGTGCTTTTCTTCGGTGCCAGGCACTTCCAGAACGGCTGGCCGGGTACCGGCGGTCACCTGCTGCTGGCGCAAGCACACATCCCTGCCTGGCTGACCGCGTTCTGCTGGGCGGCGACCATGTGGATGACCTCGTACCTGGCACATCCGGCCGCGCTCGCGGCTTTCCCGCCGGGGCAGCTGGCCTGGATGGCGTGCAGCGCGATCGCGTCTTTCGCGCTCGCCGGCGGTGCCGGGCAGTTCCTGCGCAGGCTCGACCAGCCGCCTGCCGGGCTCAGGTACGCGATCTGGCTCGGACGGGCGGCGAGCGCCTGCATGGCGCTGTTCATCACCGGCGCGGCGCGCTGGCTGATCTCACCAGATGGCGGCGTGATGCCCGCGTTCCACGTCGGCTCGATCGACCTCGCAGCGATGGCCTTGCTCGTGACTTCCCTCATGCTGAGCGGCCGGGCACTGCGCGGCACGACGCGGGCGCGCCTCGCGCTGGCCAGGACTGGCGCGCGGTGAGCGGGCACCTGAACCGCCGTCTGGTGCTCGGCGCGGGTTTCGGCGGCGCACTCGGCGTGGCGGTGGCCGGGGTGACCGGCTTTGAACTGGTCAGCCACGGGGTGCTGCCAGGCAAGAGCTACCTTGACCAGCTTGACGGCGCCTGCGAGGTGCCGTCGCCGCCGTTTGCCTTCGGCCGCCTCGGCCCGTCGTTTTCTGGCCGGTTCTATTCGGCCGCAAGGCGGCAGAGGGTCGGCTACACGATCGCCTACCCGCCAGGTCATGGCCCTGGCAGCGAACTGCCGCTGATCGTGGCGCTGCACGCCTACGGCGGCGATCACCAGCGGGTGCTTACCGGCATGTCGCTGGCGCAGGCGCTGGCCCTGCGGGTGCACGGCCTGGCCTTGCCGCCGATGGCGATCGTCGCCGCCGACGGCGGCGGCGGCTACTGGAACCCGCATCCTGGCGACAACCCGCTTGGCATGGTGGTCGATGAACTGATCCCGAGATGCCAGCGGCAGGGCCTCGGACGAGGCCGGCGCCGGATCGGCACGCTCGGGATCTCCATGGGCGGCTACGGCGCGATCCTGGTCGCGGAAAAGTACCCAGGGCTCGTCGGCGCGGTCGCGGCTATCAGTCCTGCGATCTGGACCAGTTATGCCCAGGCCAGGTCGGTCAATCCTGGCGCATATGCCGACGCGGCGGCGTTCGCGTCAGCGGACGCGGTTACTCACGCGGGCGCGCTGGCCGGGTTGCCGGTCCGAGTCGCCTCCGGGCTTGACGATCCGTTCCATCCTGGCGTAGTCGCACTGGTCAGGAAGCTGCCACGCGGCGCGGTCGTGGACATCTCCGCCGGGTGCCACACGGACTCGTTCTTCGCGGCGCAGGAACCGCCTTCGCTGGCGTTCCTCGGCCAGCATCTGGCCTAGCCTAGCCGGCCGGCATCCGGCCTAGCCCGCGACAAGCAGTTCGGCGATCTGAGCGGCGTTGAGCGCCGCGCCCTTGCGCAGGTTGTCGCCGCAGACGAACAGTTCGAGCGCGTGGCTGTCGTCCTGGTTCTGGCGGATGCGGCCGACCATCGTCGGGTCGGTGCCCGCCACGTCGACCGGGGTCGGGTATACACCAGCCTCCGGCCGGTCGATGACCTCGACGCCTGGCGCCTTTTCGAGCAGCCTGACGGCCTCGTTCCTGTCCACCTCGGCATCGAACACCGCGTGCAGCGCGAGCGAGTGACCGGTGATGACCGGCACCCTGACGCAGGTTGCGGTGATCTTGATGTCGTCGGTGCCGAGAATCTTGCGAGTCTCGTTCCTGATCTTAAGTTCCTCAGATGACCAGCCGTCCGCCTTCAGCGAGCCGGCCCAAGGCACGACGTTCAGCACGAGCGGTGCGGGGAACGGACCGGTGTCAGTTACGGCCGCGCGCACGTCGCCAGGACGCTGGCCAAGCGTCCGGTGACCGGCCACCGCCGCGACTTGGTCGTAGAGCGAGTCGGTGCCCGCCTGACCCGCGCCACTCGCGGCCTGGTAAGAAGCGGCAACCAGTTCGCGAAGCCGGTATGCCTGGTGCAGTACGCCCAGCACCACGATCATCGACAACGTGGTGCAGTTTGGGACGGAAATAATGCCCTTCGGCCGGTTAGCCGCCGCGGCCGGGTTGACCTCCGGGACCACGAGCGGCACCTGCGGGTCCATGCGAAACGCACCGGACTTGTCGATGACGACGGCACCGCGAGCAGCCGCGACCGGTGCCCACTGCGCGGAAACCTCGTCGGGTACGTCGAACATCGCGATGTCGACCCCGTCGAAGGCCTCGGCGCTCAGCTCGGTGACAGGCACCTGCTCGCCCCTGACCGGCAGCAGCCTTCCCGCCGACCTGGCCGAGGCGATCAGCCTGATCTCACCCCAGATATCCGGCCTGGCGGAGATGACCTCGCGCATCACGCTGCCGACCGCACCCGTGGCACCGACCACGGCTAGTACCGGGCGGTCGCCCCGCACCGCGCTCATCGGCCGGTACCGCCATAGACGACCGCCTTGGCGGATTCATCGTCGAGGCCGAAGGCCCGGTGCGTGACGGTCACCGCCGAGTCGAGATCCGCCGCGTCGACCACCGCCGAGATCCTGATCTCTGAGGTGGAGATCATCCTGATGTTGATCCCCGCATCGGCGAGTGCGCTGAAGAAATCGGCGCTGACACCAGGATGCGAGCGCATGCCGGCCCCGATGAGCGAGATCTTGCCGATCCTGTCATCGAAGGCAAGCGACTCGAATCCGATCTCGTCCCTGATGTCGTGCAGGGCGGTCATCGCCGCCGCGCCGCCTGCCCGCGGGAGGGTGAAGGAGATGTCGGCCCGGCCGGTAACGCGCGACGTGCTCTGCACGATCATGTCGATGTTCAGGTTCGCGGCCGCGACGGTGCGGAAGATCCTGGCCGCGGCGCCAACCTTGTCAGGGATGCCGGCCACGGTGATGGTGGCCTCGCTGCGGTCGTGCGCGACACCGGTGATGATCGGCTGGTCCATGCCGCTCTCTTTCTGTTCGGCCGGGAGCGTTACCCAGGTGCCTTCCCTGTTACTGAACGAGGAACGGACGTGGATTGGCATGCCGTAATGCCTGGCGTATTCGACGCAGCGCAGGTGCAGCACCTTCGCGCCGCAGGCGGCCATCTCGAGCATTTCCTCGTAGCTGATCTTGGGTATCCGCCTGGCCGCTGGCACGATCCTCGGATCGGCCGTGAAGACGCCATCCACGTCGGTGTAGATCTCGCACAAGTCCGCGCTCAGCGCGGCGGCGAGTGCCACCGCGGTCGTGTCTGAACCTCCTCGGCCAAGGGTCGTGATGTCCTTGCCGACCTGGGAGACTCCCTGGAAGCCCGCGACGATGGGTATCGCGCCGTCCGTCAGCGCACCGCTGATCCGGCCAGGCGTGACGTCGATGATCCGCGCCTTGCCGTGCGCCGAGTCGGTGATCACGCCGGCCTGCGAACCGGTGAACGAGCGTGCCTCGAAACCGAGGTTCGCGATCGCCATCGCGACTAGTGCCATCGAGATCCGCTCGCCCGCCGTGAGCAGCATGTCGAGCTCACGTCCCGGCGGCAGCGGACTAACCTGCAGGGCCAGGTCGTGAAGTTCGTCGGTAGTGTCGCCCATCGCTGAGACGACGACTACCACGTCGTGGCCAGCCTTGCGCGTCGCGACGATCCGCTGCGCGACGCGCTTGACTCCGTCAGCGTCAGCCAGTGAGGACCCGCCGTACTTCTGCACAACGAGGGTCAAAGCACGGCCCTCCTCAGGGTTCGCATAGCATCACTATATCGGCAGCCGATATAAGGTCAAGGCAATTACCCGCGGCTCCAGCCGCTGGAGCTGCTCTGGCCAGCGGAAACCGAGTCTACCCGCGCACCGGGCAGGTCAGACGTTGAGCGTCCGGCGACCTTCGAAGGCGCGGCCGAGCGTCACCTCATCGGCGTACTCAAGCTCTCCGCCGACCGGCAGGCCGCTCGCTGGCCTCGTCACCCGCAGGCCGAGGGGCTTGATCAGCCTGGCCAGGTAGGTCGCCGTCGCCTCGCCCTCGAGGTTCGGGTCGGTGGCGAGTATCAGTTCCGTGATCGCGCCGTCAGCCAGCCTGGCCATCAGTTCGGTGATGCGCAGGTTTTCCGGACCTACCCCGTCGATCGGGCTGATCGCGCCGCCAAGGACGTGATACCTGCCCCTGAACTCCCTGATTTTCTCGATCGCCGCGACGTCCTTGGGTTCTTCGACCACGCAGATCACCGATGGATCACGCCTGACATCACGGCAGATCCGGCATTCGTCGTTCTCAGCCACATTGCCGCAGGTGCGGCAGAATTTGACCTTCTCGACTACTTCGAGCAAGGTAGCCGCCAGCCTGCGGACATCGGCAGGATCGGCGGTTAGCAGGTAGAACGCGATACGCTGAGCGCCCTTCGGGCCCACGCCTGGCAGCAGGCCAAGCTCGTCGATCAGGTCCTGGACGACTCCCTCGTACACCTCAGTCCTCGTCCTTTTCTTCTTCTTCCTCGTACTCCTCAGGCAGCGAAGACCCTGGCAAGCCAGGGCGGCCACCAGGGAAGCCAGGAATGCCTGACAGCCCGCCTCCGCCAAGGCCGCCAAGGTCGCCAAGGCCACCGAGACTGCCAGCGATCGGGCTCATCATCTCGGCCTGGACATCACCGAGGGCACCATAGGCGTCACGGCAAGCAGCGAGAACCAGGTCAGCGACGGTCTGCGCGGTTTCCTCTGCCTCTCCGGCGTCGATCACCTGCTTGCTGATCTTCACGTCGACTAGCTCACCCTGGCCGTTGACCGTCACCTTCACCAGCCCGCCGCCTGCGGTCCCCTCGACCTCGGTCTCGGCCAGTTGCTGCTGTGCCTGCGCTAGCTGGTTCTGCATCTGGGCCGCAGCGGCGAAGATCTGCTGCATGTCAAGCTGCCCGCCTGGTTCCATGCCCTCACCTATCTCCCTGCCCGCGGCCCCCTGACGAAGGCCAGGCGTCCTTTGCTACGCCAAGCAGCTAAAGCCTACGGCCCGCCTCGGACAGCTAGCGCCGCCAGCCGGGCTGGCCGGCTAGTCCTCGTCTGTTTCCTCGATTATCCGGCCACCAAGCTCCCGCATGATCAGGTCAGTTCCTGTCACGTCAGGGGCGGCGCCAGCCGCGCCTGGATCGGTCAGCCAGCGCGGGTCGTCATCGTCGGCAGCGCCAGCGGCGCCCGCCGTTCCGCCGCTAGGACGCGGAGTCCTGGCGGGTCTGTCCGCAGGCGATGCGGCCTTCCTGCCTTCCGCCTTTCCGCCTTCCTGCCGGGCACCGCCAGCACGGGCACCGCCAGCACGGGCGCCGCCAGCACGGGCACCGTCGGACCGGGCGCTAGCTGGCGGCGGGCTGTCCGGGCGGGCACTATCCCTGCGGGCACCGTCCGCAACCTGACCGTCCGCCACCTGAGCGTCCGCCACCTGAGCGTCCGCCGGCGGGCTGTCCGCCTTGGCCTGCCTGCCTGAGCCCGGGTCGGCTGCTCGGTTATCGCCGGACGGCCGGACGCCACCGCGACCAGGAGGCACGACTGCCTGAACGGACGCCCTGATCATCGGCCTAGAACCGAACATGCGCTCGAGCACATCCGCCAGGTCCTGATCGCAACCGCTGGTGCCGAAGCCCTTGGCGTTGCCTTCCCCGTCGAAGGCCAGGGTTAGCACGCCGCCGTCGACCGACTCCACGGTGGCGTGACTAAGCAGTATCCAGGCCACCTTGCGTACCTCGCGGACAGCGCCGAGCACTTCGTCCCACCGGCCAAGCAACTCCGCCGCGCCGAACCCAGCTGCGGTACCGTCTGTCCCTGACTGACCACCGCCGCCAGCTGGCGCAGGTTCTGCCTGGCGCTGAGGCCGGCTCGCTGGCTGTTGCGCGGTTCGCGCCTGCTCCCGTGCTTGCCCACGCGGCGGCTCTGCCGCCGTTGACCCGCGCCCGTGGGCAGAAGAGGCACCGGCGGCCTGGCGGGATTCCGCCGGAAGCGCAGGCCCGGCTGCCAGCCGGTCGAGCGCCGCTGCTAGCTGGCGTTCCAATCGTTCGATCCTGGCATCGAGGTCGCCGCCACCCTGGCCATTGCTGCCAGCCGCGCTGCTGCCTGGTTCGCTGCCTCGGCCAGCCGCGGGGAGCAGCACCTGCGCGCACATGAGCTCGAGCAGGAGCCGCGGCGAGGTAGCGCCGCGCATCTCGACCAGCCCGCTGCTGACCGTCTCCGCCGCCCTTACCAGCCTCTCCTGACCGTACTTACCCGCCTGCTCGGCCATCAAGGCGAGCCGGTCCGCCGGCAGGTCGAGCAGGCCAGACGAGCCGGCGTCCGGCACCATGGCGAGCACGATGAGATCGCGCAACCGGTCAAGCAGGTCCATGGCGAAGCGCCTAGGGTCATGGCCAGCCTCGACGAGATGGTCGATCGCGCGGAAGACAAGTGCGCCATCTCCGGCGGCGAACGCATCGGCCATCTCATCTAGCAGTGCGTCATCGGTGTACCCGAGCAGCGCTATAGCCCGGTCATACCGGAGACCGTCGTCGTCGGCCCCGGCCATGAGCTGGTCGAGTATCGAGAGGGTGTCACGGGCCGAACCAGCGCCCGCCCTGATGACGACAGGAAGCACGGCAGGCTCGAAGCCGATCTTCTCGGCCGACAAGATCTCTTCGAGCAACTCCCGCAGCACGGCCGGGGGCATCAGCCTGAACGGGTAATGGTGAGTGCGCGAGCGGATGGTCGGGATGACCTTTTCCGGCTCGGTCGTGGCGAAGACGAACTTCAGATGCGGAGGCGGCTCCTCGACCAGCTTGAGCAGTGCGTTGAATCCCGCGCCAGTCACCATGTGCGCTTCGTCGATGATGTAGATCTTGAAGCGTGCCGAGACTGGCGAGTAGAACGCCCGCTCACGCAGATCGCGCGCGTCGTCAATGCCGCCATGTGAGGCGGCGTCGATTTCGATCACGTCGATGCTGCCCGGACCTGAAGGCGCCAGGGCGACGCACGAGGCGCACTTGCCGCACGGATCAGGGGTAGGCCCGTTCTCGCAGTTGAGCGACCTGGCCAGGATCCGCGCGCTCGAGGTCTTGCCGCAACCGCGCGGGCCGCTGAACAAGTAGGCGTGGTGCACACGTCCGCTGCGCAACGCCTGCCTGAGAGGCTCGGTGACGTGGTCCTGGCCCTTCAGCTCGGCGAAGGTGGCCGGACGGTACCTGCGATAGAGCGCGAGCGGTGAGTTCTTGACCGTCGCGGACCTTACCGTCGCTGGCTGGACCTGACCGTCGTCGGCGTCACCTGCCATGACCTCATCCTCGCCGGGGAAGGGAAGGGACCCCTCGCACACCCGTCAGAGCCCGCATACCCTTGCTGCCGTCAGGCCCTGGGGGGGTTAGCGGGGTAAACGCCGCACGAGGGGTCTGCCGCTTAGTCTAGCCACGCCAGGGACAGCCCGCGTCCGGTCGGGCCGGCCAGGCTAAGACCGCCGACGGCGACGGCCGATGACGAAGTAGGCGACCGGGCCGATGACCCAGTTGATGATGGACAGCGAGGCCCACATCCCCTTGGAACCGCGAATCTGACTCCCAGGCCGCCGCTTGATGTCGATCAGTGCCACCGCGAGCAGTCCGAGCATGGCCCCGATCACCGCGATCGTCTTCGGATCAGCCAGGCTGCCGCTAGGAGCCAGCAGGTCGCCCTCTAGCGAGTGCCAGGTACCTTCCGCCACCCGAGTTCCCATGTGGTCAGGCTACCCCGGCCCTGACGGTGTGAGCGGCGCAGGGCTTCAGCCGTAGACGCGGAAAATCGGCTCGGCGACGCAGACCGGCTTGTCGCCTCCCTCGCGCTCGATCACCGCGCCCACCGTCAACTGCAAGCCGCCTTGCACCTCCTCGACGTCCTTGAGCGTCGCGGCCAGACGGATCCGCGCACCGACGGGCACCGGGGCGGGGAAGCGAACCTTGTTCAGCCCGTAGTTGACGCCCATGGTGGCATCGGTGACCTTCAGCACCTGTGCCCACATGGGAATGATCAGCGACAGTGTCAGGTAGCCGTGAGCAATCGGACCGCCGAACGGGCCCTCAGTTGTCGCGCGCTCGACATCAACGTGGATCCACTGATGGTCGTCCGTGGCGTCGGCGAACGTATTGACCCTGCTCTGCGTCACCTCGAACCAGTCGCTGGTGCCAAGCTCCTTGCCCTTGAGTCCGGGCAGTTCAGCGATCGTCGTGACAGTGCTCATGCCGGTGTCTCCTTCGCGGGCGAGTACCTGGCCCGCAACTCTGGTTTGCGTACCTTGCCGGTAGCGGTCTTCGGCAGGTCAGCGACGAACTGAATTCGCCTTGGCACCTTGAAGCCGGCCAGTCGCTCCCGCAGCCCTGACTGGATGGCACCAGGATCAGCGGCAGCGCCGGCCGCCATGACCAGTAGCGCGAGCCCAACCTCACCCCACGTCTCGTCGGGAACGCCGATGACAGCCGCCTCGATCACGCCTGGCAGCTCGAGCAACGCTGACTCGACTTCAGCCGGGTACACATTCTCGCCGCCAGAAATGATCATGTCCTTGTAGCGGTCGCGAATATACAGGTAACCCTCGGCATCCAGCGAGCCCGCATCGCCGGTGTGATACCAGCCGTCCTCGGTCAGTACCTCGGCGGTTCGCTCGGTGTCGTTCCAGTAGCCGGGCATGATGTTAGGCCCGGACACGATGACCTCGCCCACTTCACCGGCGGCGGCCTCGCTGCCGTCGGGACGGACGACGCGCAGGTCGGTGAAGAACACCGGCTTGCCGACCGAGCCGATCTTGCGTTCGGCGTCAGCCGAGTCGAGCACCGTGCACCCAGGGGCGGCCTCCGTCATGCCGTACGCCTGCTGCATGACCACGCCCCGGCCAAGCCAGGTGCGCAACGTCGGCAGCGGTACCGGTGCTCCGGCCGCGCCGATGCTGCGGAGGGCGGAGAGGTCCCTGGTCGGAAAGCTCGGATCGCGGGCCATTGCGTCTAGCATCGTGGGCACGGCGAAGAAGGAAGTGACTCGCTGCCGCTCGATGACCTCGAGCATGGCGGCCGGATCGAACCGGCGCACCATGACGACGCAGCCGCCGCGCAGCAGAGCGGGGTTCACCGTTCCGTTCAGGCCGCCGATATGGAACAACGGCGCCAGGGCCAGCGTCCGCTCGTTGGCTGCGAAATCAAAGCCGAGGATCTGATTCGTGGCATTCCACGTCATATTGCCGTGGGTGAGCACCGCGCCCTTGGGCCGGCCCGTAGTGCCTGAGGTGTACATGATCAGGCAAGGATCATCGAGGGACACCGGCTCGTCACGCTGCTTCGGGTCCGCTTCGGCAAGCAGCCCTTCGTAGGGCAGCGAGTCGTCCTGGCCAGGCTCCACGGCGATCCATGACCGCACCCCGGATACCTGACCGCGCAGTGCGGCGGCAAGATCAGCCTGGTCAGGGCCGTGGAAGAGGACTGTCGCGCCTGAGTGCTCTAGGACATAGCTCGCTTCAGGGGCGGTGAGCCTGGCGTTGACCGGTACCCAGATCGCTCCGAGTTGCCCGCAAGCGTAGAGCGTCTCCAGGGCCGAAGGATGATTAGAGCTCAGCCAGCTCACCCGGTCACCGCGCCGCACCCCCAGCCGGCTAAGCGCGGTCGCGACCTGGCGAACCCGCATGGCGAACCCGGCATGCGACATGGCCGCGCCCTCGAACCAGATGGCGTCGCTGGCCGGGTTCATCCGCAGCCGCCGCTCGGGCCAGGAACCCAGCCCGGCATTACGCATCGGCACGCTCCTTGGCCAGACCGAGCACCGAGATCGCGTTCTCCTTGAGAATCAGCGGCCTGACCTCATCGCGGAGGTCGAGTTCGGCGAAGTCCCTCAGCCAGCGCTCGGGACGGATCAGCGGATAGTCAGAACCGAACAGCACCTTGTGCCGCAAGAAAGTGTTCGCGGCGCGGACGAGCTGGGGCGGGAAATACTTGGGTGACCAGCCGGAAAGATCCAGGTAGACGTTGGCCTTGTGCTGAGCTACGGCGATTCCTTCGTCCTGCCAGGGAACCGAGGGGTGCGCCATGATGATGGTCAGGCCGGGGAAGTCGGCCGCTACGTCGTCGAGCAGCATCGGGTTGGAGTAGCGCAGCTTGATGCCGCGACCGCCAGGCAGGCCAGAGCCGATGCCGGTCTGGCCGCTATGGAAGATGGCGGGAACCCCGAGCGCTTCGATCTCCGCATACAGCGGGTAGACCCGCTGATCGTTCGGCTCGAAGGCCTGCAGCGACGGGTGGAACTTAAAGCCGCGCATTCCGTGGTTCTCGACCAGTCGCCGCGCGGCCCTGACTCCGGCCGGGCCGCGTGCGGGATCGACGGAAGCGAACGGGATGAGCACATCGGAGTGCTCGGCCGCCGCCGCCGCGATCTCCTCGTTCGACAGGGAAGGCTGCCCGGTAGCGGCCCCCGCGTCGACCGTGAAGATGACCGCGGCCAGGCTCTGTGCCCGGTAATCGACGGCGATCTGGGGCACTGTCGGGTGGTAAGGCTCACCCTTGAAGTACTTCGAGGCCGCCTGCCGCAGTTCGTCGTCCAGTGCGTAATGCCCGTGGCTGTCAGCCTCGACGTGCACATGCACGTCAATGGCAAGCAATGTGTTCAAGTCGAGCGCGCTCATCGTCAACGACGCTAGCAGCGCGAGCAAACCACCGGCCAGCCGGAGGTGCCGTGAGGTCAGGGAGAATCAGGCGATTCCGTATCTGACCAAACCATGACACAGTGAGAGGACCGCTAGTGCACTGCTGCCGGAGGTCCTTTTGATGCACCGTGGTATGCGGGTCGCGACCCCGTTCGCCGCCCTTACCATCACTGTCTCTCTCGCCCTTTGCGGGGCGGCTGCCGCCACGGCAAGTACTCATCCCCGGCGAGCTCAGCCCACCGCTATGGCCGGTGCAGGAATTACCGCCGGCCGCCCGGCGGTGCCATGGAGGCAAGTAGGCCCAGGCTGGGCACTAGTGACGGACACGACAGGGACCCCATTCGCGACCCATCCCAAGCCCGGGGTCACGACGCTGTACCTCGTGGATCCCGCGGGCGGCAAGTACGTGATGTACCGCTGGCGGCATGTGCCGGCCTATGGCGGCGTGAGCCTGCTTTCCTGGTCAGGCGACGGCACCAGGGCGATGCTCGAGGTGGCCACGAGCCCGGCCAGCTCTGCCCAGCAACTCGACCAGCTCACCTTGGCTACCGGCAAGCTGACCAGGCTGAGGCTGCCAGGCGCGGTCGTGCCGATCGGCTACACCAGGCCCGATGGGCTTGCCGTGCTCGCCTACCGCATCCGGAAGTCCCTGGCTGAGATCCAGCTAGTCAGGTACAGCCTGTCGGGGGCGCTTGAGAAGGTGGTGTTCACGCAGAGAACGAACAGCAGCAACGGCGGCGGCTACTTCAACACCAGCCAGCGGTTCTCTCCTTATAGCCCAGATGGCACCACCATTGCCTTGACCGTAGATACCGGCAAGGCAAAGAGCCCGGAGCAGACCCTTCTCATCGGCAACGCCGGCGGGCTCATCCGCCGCTACACCTCGGCAGGCAGTTGCTACTTCGAGCGCTGGTGGACAGCGCGTGAGCTACTGACGAGCGACTGCAGCGGCAAGCGCCTGTTCCTTACCCCGATCAGCGGTGCGAGGCCCAAGCCGTTGACGCCAGCGAAACTTCCTTCCTATCGGTATGTGCAGGGCGCGTGGTCGGTGGCTGGCCATATCTACGTCCAGGAGACCGGCCCGGCGTGCGGCACGGGCTTTCTCACTGTGCTTCGCAACGGGCACCTCGCCGGCGTCAACGTGCCCAAGCTCAACGCGGGTGCCGTCGTCGTGACGGCGAGCACGTCCAGGCTGCTCATCGTGGCGCAACACTGCATGGGAAGTTCTGGCTTGCTGTGGTTCGACCCGCACACCTCGGCCGAGACCCGGGTACTCGCCCAGAACCAGGGCCAGGGTGTCGTCGGCTGGGCATCGTACTACCAGGCCAATGGCGGAGGATAGGAGATTCGAACTCCTGAGGGGTTGCCCCCAACACGCTTTCCAAGCGTGCGCCCTAGGCCACTAGGCGAATCCTCCGCCCGCAAGCCTACCGAGTCTTCGGCCGAACGCAGAACCGGATTGCTTTCTCCGATCCAGGACCAGTTGGCAGGCCACGCGACGCGACATCGCGGGACCCCCGAACCCGCAGCGCCAACCCCCACGCCGCCACCACGTGGGCACCAGAGCACCCGCGCTGTCACAACGTCGGGACCAGCCAGCGGCTTGCCCGGCGCGCTGTGGCGGCTCGCACCGGCCAGAATCCTGGCCGGCTATTGCTGCGACAGGATCGCCTCTAGCTCGGCCAGCGGGTCACGGACGACCGGGCCACGGGTCTGAACCACCGCACGCCTGATCACCCCGCCGAAGGTGAAGGGCGCCAGGTAGCCGGGCCCGATCGCAGGGCCCCACTCATAGCCGCAGGTGAGGCCGACACCAGTGGCGTTGAAGCCGGAAGGCGTGAAACGCGGGATCGGCGCCCGCCCGACCTCGACACCATCGCAGCGCAGCACCCCGATCCCGCCGAGCCCCTCGTCCTTGGTGAACTCGTACTCCACGACGTGATCGCCCGCACCGAGCACCGCGTCGGCCTCTACCAGATGGCACTCCTTGCCGTACAGGTTGTGCACGTACCTGAGCCGGCCGCCCAGTACGTGCAGCGACCAGCCACCGAGCACGGATCCCAGCGCGAGCAGGACACCGTCGCCGGGGTCGGGGTCGGTGATGGTGACATCGACGATGAGCGCGTGCGAGCGGTTGCGCACGTTGACGGCGACCGATTCCGGCACCGGCGCCCCGCCGGGAAAGTACCGATAGCTATCGCGGGGCCGTCGGCGGTCTGGCTTGGGGTTCACCAGCGCCCAGAGTGCGCGGTTGTCAAGCGGCAGCACCTGATTGCGCCTGGCCTCCCGCCACCACAAGCCGACTAGCTCGGCCACCAGCTCTGGCCGTTCCCCGGCCAGGTCAGTCGTCTCAGAGAAGTCTTCGGCAACGTGGTAAAGCTCCCAGACATCATCGGCAAAAGGAGCATTGGGATCCTGGTCGTCATAGAGCGGCCCGACCGGGTGGAAGGTGACGGCCTTCCACCCCTGATGGTAGATCGCCCGTGAACCTAGCATCTCGAAGTACTGAGTCTCGTGCCGCTCGGGCGCCGACCGGCCTTCCGCAGGCAGCAGGTAGCCGAAGCTGATCCCGTCGACTGAGTTCTGCGGCACCCCGTCGATTCGCGCGGGAACCTGAACCCCGGCCAGTTCGAGCAGCGTGGGCAGCACATCGACGGCGTGCGTGAACTGGTGCCTGATCGCGCCATGCTCAAGATCGCCGTGCGGCCAGGAGATAATGCAGGGATCGGCGACCCCGCCTTCGTGCACCTCGCGCTTCCAGCGCCGAAGCGGCGTGTTGCCCGCCATCGTCCAGCCCCACGGATAGTTGTTGTGCGTGCCCTGACCGCCGATTTCCGCGATACGGCGGTACATCTCGTCATTTGATGCCGGGTCAAGATTGGTCAGCCGCACGTCGTTGATCGACCCGGTCACGCCGCCTTCCGAGCTTGCGCCGTTGTCAGAGACCACGACTACGATCGTGTTGCCGATATCGCCGATCTCGGTAAGGAAGCTGAGCACCCGCCCGATCTGCTCGTCGGTGTGAGAAAGGAACCCGGCGAAGCACTCCATAAAGCGGGCGGCGACCTGCTGGTCTTGCTCGCTGAGGGACTCCCACGCTGGCACCCAGGGCGGCCGCTCAGACAGGCCGGTGGCGGGCGCCAGCAGGCCCGAGGCATGTTGCCTGGCGTGCGTTCGCTCCCGCCAGGCGTCCCAGCCCAGGTCAAAGCGACCCCGGTAGTACTCACGCCAGCGCGCCGGCGGCTGATGCGGCGAGTGGCACGCGCCGGTCGCCAGGTAAAGGAAGAACGGCTTGTCCGGGTCGACTGCCCGCAGGTCACCGACGAACTCGATAGCCCGGTCGGCGAGGTCCTCGGTCAGGTGATAGCCGTCTCGCGCGGGCGGGCGCACCGGGTGGTTGTCGTGGAAAAGCGCTGGTGCGAACTGGTGGGTCTCGCCGCCGTGGAACCCGTACCAGCGGTCGAACCCCCTGGTCAAGGGCCAGGTCGCGCGGGAGGCCGCGGCGTTGGTCTCGTCCTCAGGCGACAGATGCCACTTGCCGACCGCGTAAGTGGCGTACCCGGCTGCTCGCACGATCTCGGACAGGTAGCCGTTCTCGCGCGGCGGCTTGGCCCAGTAGCCAGGGAAGCCGACCGGCAAATCAGCCACCCTTCCCATACCGCTTCGATGATGGTTTCTTCCGGTCAGCAAGCACGCACGCGTCGGTGAGCACAGCGAGGTGGTGTGAAAGTTCGCCAGCCGTACCCCTGTCGCCGCGAGCCGGTCGAGCACGGGTGTCTCAATGTCCGAGCCATAGCAGCCAAGCTGCGCATAACCGACGTCGTCGAGCACGGCAAGCACTACGTTGGGCGCGCCGGGCGGCGGGGCAGGCTCGGGCGGCCAGCACGGCTCGGAGTCCCGCCAGTCCGATCCGATCCGGCCGCCAAATTCCGGTGCCAAGGGCTCACTCCTCTTCTCGCTCACATCGGTAACTTTGCTCTATGACGGACGAGATTGCGGTTCGCGGCACGAGCCGCAGCCGGAAGGAAATCGTCCGTTACCTCGTCGGCGTCGCCATCGGAGTCATCGTTCTGCTGCTCCTGCTCGGCAAGCGAACCGAACTGCGGCCAGCATGGCACCAGATCGGCCAGGCCAACCTGGCCTGGGTGGCCGCCGCCATCGTGGCGCAGGCGCTGTCACTGCTGACCTTCGCGGCCCTTCAGCACCGGGTGCTGAAGCTGGGCGGTGCAAGCATCAGGCTTGCACCGCTCGCCATGCTCAGCCTGGCCAACGACGCCATCGCGAACACGGTCCCAGGCGAGCCGGCCATCTCAAGCGCCTATCGGTACCGCTTCTACCGGCGGCAAGGCGCCACAAGTGCCAGTGCCGGGTGGACGATCTTCACGGTCCTCCTCGCCCAGGCGATCGGAATGTCGCTGATTCTCCTGCTCGGCGTCCTCGCGGCGCTGGCAAGCGGTGGCACCAGGGATGCTGGCGCCACGCTGGCCGGCCTGGTCATCGTGGTCGTCGCGGTTGCCGTGCTGGTCAGGCGCGACATGATTCTCGAATTCGCCGCAGCGCTCGCTGGCCTGATCGGGCGGATTGCCGCCAGGCGGCGCCCCGGCCATCAACGGCTAGCCGAGCGAGTCCAGGCAACCTTGGCCCGGATGCGCGAGATCCCGCTGGCCCCGCCTTCGGCCATCGGCGTGGTCGGCATCGCCACTGCCGTCTGGTTCTTTGACTTCCTGTGCCTGGCGTGCGCCTTTTGCGCGATTCACGCGAGTGTTCCCTGGGACGGCATCCTGCTTGCCTACGGAGTCGCCCAGGTAGCAGGGACGCTGCCGATCGTGCCAGGCGGCATCGGCATCGTCGAAGGCAGCCTGGCGGTTATCCTGGTCGCCTACGGCGCGGCCCGCCCGTCCGCACTCGCCGCCGCCCTCGTCTACCGCGTCATCAGCTTCTGGCTCGCAATCGCCGCAGGCTGGGTCACCGTCGGGACAATCGCCCACCGCCAGCACCGCACCCACCCCCCACCCCGCCCCGCCCCCTAATCCCGCCCCCTAACCCCCGCCCCCCAGGCAGCAACCCCCACAACGCCACAACGTGCGCGCCACCCGGCCGCCCCGCGAAGCGGCAACCCCCCACAACGCCACAGCGTGGGTGCCATAGCACCCACAACACCACAACGTAGGCTCCGCCACCCCGGCCACAACGTGCGCGCCACCCGGCCGCCCCGCGAAGCGGCAACCCCCACAACGCCACAGCGTGGGTGCCATAGCACCCACAACACCACAACGTGGGGTCCCCTTTCGCCCGACGATGGCCAGGTGAGCCGCTCAGGTCGGCAGTTCGGTGCCAGCGGCCCTGATCGAACGATGCTTGACGAGGCCGTACTGCGGCACCACTTCGGGGTCGTCATGTCAAAGGACAACTGGCGAGGGCAAGCCCGCACCAGAAAGATCCGGCTGACCCTGCCGCTCTCGCGGGCGCCCGGCTGGTGTGCTCCGCGACCTCGGCGATCTGATTGTGGAGGCGGTGTCTGCCCTGCGCTTACGCTCAATGCAGGTGCGATCGCCAGTCGCCGGGTACTCGGTCAGACGGGCCAGGGACGGTCTGACCGAGCGGATGGTGCTCTGGCGGCGCCAGGTCGGGACCGTCGTAGAACTCCTCGGTCTGGTAACTCCAGAACCAGTCCTCGCCAGGCTCGAAGCTCCTGATGATGGGGTGCCCTGAATTGGCCGCGTGGGCACTCGCATGCTGCGAGGGCGAGGAATCACAGCAGCCGATATGCCCGCACTCGGCGCACCGCCTAAGGTGCAGCCACCAGCCACCGCTGGCCTCACATTCCAGGCAGCCCGTGCCGCTCGGCGGCGTCGCCGGGTCAATCCCGGGAATCGCGGTCATCAAACCTCCCGATCGCTTTCATGTCCGGTTAGCGGCAACCTTACGAAAAAGTGAGTGTCTCCTGGCGAAGACTCCACCCGCAGGTCACCATGATGCCTCTGCACGACGATCCGCCAGGAAATATCCAGGCCAAGTCCGGTGCCCTGGCCCACCGGCTTGGTCGTAAAGAACGGTTCGAAGATCCGGTCCCTGATCGAAGCCGGTATCCCCGCTCCGGTGTCGGCGAATTCCACTACCAGGTATTCGTCTTCGAGCGAGGTGCGGACAGTCAAGGTGCCCTCGCCGTCCATCGCCGCGAGTGCGTTGTCGATCAGGTTCGTCCACACCTGATTGAGTTCGCCAGCAAACACGGGGATCGATGGTGCCTTCGGGTAGTAATCCTTAACGATCTTGACCTTGGGACCGACTTTGGCGGCCAGCATGACCAGCGTGCTATCGAGCAGTTCATGTACGTCCGCGACCTGGTAGGGGGCACGGTCGAGCTGCGAGTACTGCTTGGCCGCCCCGACAAGCCGCGAGATCCTGGTGACAGAATCGGTGATCTCGTCCATCAGCAGTTCGCTCTCGACCGTGTAGCCGAGCCAGTGCACGGCACGGTCAAGCGACGAGGTGCCCGCCGGCTGGCGAGCCGCCGCGCCGGCCACCTGATCGAGCCACTCCGTGTCGATGCCGACCTGGGTGAAGGTCGCGGCCAGGTCCCATGCCCGGGTCACGTCGTGGTCTTCTAGCCATCCGGCTAGCTCGTCCTCGCGATCGGCTGCGGCCAGCGGGCTGAGCGTCTTGGGATAGCAGACATGGTCGACGGCCTGCTCCTGGAAGGCGATGAGGCTGAGCAGCGCCTCCCGTTCGGCCGGCCCGGCTGCGATCTCACCGAGCTTGGCGCGCATCCCCGCGACCCGCTCGCGCAACGCTGCGGTGGCGCGGACGGCGGCGGAAGCCGGGTTGTTGAGCTCATGGGTCAGACCCGCGGAAAGCGAGCCAAGCGCCAGCAGGCGCTCACGCTGGCCGATCGCTTCCTGGGTGCTCTTGGTGCCGAACAGCAGGCCTTCAAGCAGGTGAGTCGCCATCGGGAACCACTCGGTCATCAATTGCGCGAATTTGCCTGCCTCGAGCATGAAGAACCGCGAAGGCTCGGTGAGCCGGACAGAATTGTTGTAGACCTGCGGCAACCGGTCACCCAGGTACGCGAAGAAGGCGCCAGCGTAAACGCCGGGGCTTGACGCGCGCACGGTCTCCACGTCGTCGTCGCCGATCCGGCGTGACATTACCAGGGTGCCGTCGAGCAGCACGTACAGGTACTCCGCTGGCTCGCCTTCGGCGTAAAGCTTGCCAGGCAAGAAACTCTCAACCTTGCCTTGCTCGCACAACCAGGCAAGCTGCTCGTCGGTGAGCTTTTCGAACAAGAAGAGACTGCGCAGTTCGTCCGCGCTGCACGTCGCCGGCATGGTCAGGCCATCTCCAGGTAGCGGTGCACGAGCATGACTGCCATGGCGCCCTCGCCGACGGCGGACGCGACCCGCTTCGCTGACTCTGACCGAACGTCACCGGCCGCGAATACGCCAGGCACGCTGGTTTCCAGGTGGTAAGGCGTCCGGTCAAGCGGCCACCCGCTGGCTTTCAGCGCAGCGTCTGGCAGGTCGGGCCCGGCCAGCAAAAAGCCGCGACCGTCGCGAAGCACCACGCCGTCCAGCCAGTCCGTCAGCGGTGCCGCGCCGATGAAGACGAACAAATACTGAGCGCTGACCGTCTCCGTAGCGCCGTTCTCGCTGTCGCGTAGCGTCAGCCGCTGAAGGTGGCCAGTCCCGTGCGCCCCGATCACTTCGGTGCACGTGCGCACCTTGATGTTCGGCCTGGCCTCGACCTGTTCGACCAGGTAATGCGACATGGATTTGCGCAACGAGGGCCCGCGCACCAGGATCGTCACCGACCTGGCATTCCTGGCCAGGTAAACGGCGGCCTGCCCGGCCGAGTTGGCACCGCCGACGATGTAGACGTCGTTGCCCGCGCAGCTCACGGCCTCGGTCAGCGCGGAACCGTAGTAAACGCCCGCCCCGGTGTATTCCGCCAGCCCCGGCGCGCTGAGCTGCCGGTAGCTGACCCCCGTGGCCAAGATCACCGTGTGCGCGTCGACCACGGTGCCTTCGGCGAACCGCACCGTGCGGGTCTGGCCGTTGACCTCAAGGCCGGTCACGTCCCTGGTGGTGAGGATCTCGGCCCCGAACTTGGCCGCCTGCCTGCGCGCCCGGTCGGTCAGCTGCGCTCCTGAGACTCCGTCAGGGAAGCCAAGGTAGTTCTCGATCCTCGAACTCTGACCCGCTTGCCCGCCTGTGGCGACCCGCTCGACCATCAGCGTCCGCAGCCCCTCAGAAGCGCCGTAGACGGCCGCGCCGAGGCCGGCCGGCCCGCCGCCGACCACGACCAGGTCGTAGAAGTCGGTCGACGGCGTGGTCGCCAGGCCGACGGCGTCGGCTAGCTCGGTGTCGGATGGCTCGACCATGACCTCGGCGCTCGGCGTGATGACGACCGGCAGGTTCAGGTCGCTGACTTGCGCGACCTCGAGCAACCTGCGGCCCTCAGGCTCGTCGACCGCGTACCAGCGGTAGGGCACCTGGTTACGTGCCAGGAATTCGCGTACCTCAGACGATCGGGCCGACCAGCGGTGACCGATCAGCTTGAGCTCAGGCACTGGGCGGTGATCCGTCGTCATCCAGGTATCGAGCAGCGCGTCCACGACCGGGTAGAGCTTTTCCTCCGGCGGATCCCACGGCTTGAGCAGGTAGTAGTCGAGATCGACGATGTTGATAGCGTCGATGGCCGCTCCGGTGTCCGCGTACGCGGTCAGCAGCGCCCGCCGCGCGGCGGGATAAATATCCATGGCCCGCTCAAGGAACTCGATGCCATTCATTTCCGGCATACGGAAGTCGGCGAGAATCACCGCCGCCTGCTCGCCGCGCAGTTTCATCTCGGCGAGGGCCTCGAGCGCGTCCGCACCAGACTCGGCCCGCACGATGCGATGCCGCTCGCCGTACCGACGGCGCAGGTCCCTGGCCACGGCCCTGGACACGCCAGGATCGTCGTCGACGGTCACGATCGCCGCGCGCATCCCGGCAGTGCCGGCACCGGCGGCAGAGCTTGGCGCATTCATTTCTTCATCGTATGGAGGTCCGCGCTCGTGCCGGAAGGCCCGAGTCGCCACCGCCGGCCAGGATGACTAGCCTGATCCAGTTCAAGGCCGGGCGGGCGCTGCGGACGCCTGGCCGGTGCTTTGGCACTATTACCCGCAGGGCACCCGGTTTGATCGAGCATCGCACCGGGGTGGGCATGACGGTGGTTTCGCCGTCTATGCCGACCGGGATCTCTGGTTCTGCCGAATCGACGGTGACTTCACTCGCGGTTAGTACCGTCAGCCCGGCGGCCGGACCGGCCCGTAGCAGGCCAATGGCCTGGGCGGCGTTGTCGACCTTGATCGCGATGAGACCGAGCGTCCCGGTGTCGAGCCGCTCGCGCCTGCCGAGGCCGGCGATATCGGAGATCTCGTAAGAATTGTTGCTCACCAGCACGGCCTGGGGCGCCTCGATGCGGGCACGGTTCGTGCTCGCCGTCAGCCCGTGCCCGGCGCCTTCTTCCCGCATCAGGTCGGGCAGCATCTGCAAGGTAGTGCCGCGCTTGTCGGCTCGGTAAGCCGGGCTCCTGACGATCTCGGCGTAAACGCCGAAGGACGCGTTGTTGACGAAAGTGCGGTCACCGATCCTGCCCAGGTCGATCCGGCGCTCAACCCCATCGCTGAGCGCGTCCAGGCAGGCCGCGGGATCGTCTGCATCCAGGCCGAGATCGATGGCAAAGTGGTTGCGCGTGCCGGCGCTTATGCAGAGGAACGGAAGGTCGTGGGCCGCCGCGATGCCAGCTACCAGGGCCTGGGTTCCGTCACCTCCTGCGACGCCGAGCAGGTCGGCGCCGGCGACCACTGCCCGCTCGGCCAGGGCGGCGATGTCAGTGACGCCGGTTCCGCCGATCATGGCGACCTGGGCGCCGAGCGACTCGGCCTTCTCTCTTAGCCCGAACTTAGTTACCTTGCCGCCACCCGATCGCGGGTTCATGATCAGGAAGGCACGCTCCGGGTGCGCGGCCTTGTGCTCGCGCTTAGGCAGCACGGCCTTGACCGGCTCCATCGCCGCCTTGGCGACGGCTACGGCGACCAGCAACAGCGCCAGGACTGCCAGTGCCACCCAGAGCACGTCGCGCGTTGCGAAGAGCACGGTGACGCCGACAGGGGCGATTACGGCCACAGCGAGCGAGGCCCAGCGCACCACCCCTCGGTAGGCGATGAACCAGTAGGCGCAGGCCACCGTTACGCAGATGCCAAGGATGGCGAAGCCGATCAGCGCGAGGCTGAGCAGTCCGGCGAACTCGACCAGTAGCCAGAGCGCGGCGGCCAGCGCCAGGATCGACAATCTGGCCAGCCAGTGCTGCGTGCTCACCGTCAGCATGGTCGCCGTTCGTCAAGCCGACCGTACCATCCCCAGCGGGTGATCGGTGCGGGCGGCTGGCACCCGGCGGGTGCGGGAGCGAGGTTGCGGCACGGAGGAGGCGGGACGGCGCGGTGCCAGGTGGTGCGATGCCAGGTGGTGCGATGCCAGCCGCCTGGCGCGTGCCTGCGCCAGCTTGACGTTGATCGCCAGCTTCGGCGTCATCCACTTGAGCAGCTGCGGCACGAGCACCCGCCAGGTTGCCATCGTGTGCCCGCCACCGCGCACGAACTCAAGCTGGACGGCAGGCTGCCTGAGCTCGACTAGCTGCCGGAAAGCCGTCGCCGCCCTGGCGTCTGCCCTGTCGGTGCCAGAGCCGATCCAGAACTGCGGTATCGACGCGCCTGGCGGTAGCCTGAGCAATTCAACCATGGGGGTATTTTCCCTGCGAAGCTGCGTATCGCCGCCGAACGGGTTGACCAGCCGCGGCGGCGTGCCTTCCTGGTTGTCTGCAGGCGAGAAATAGCCGCTGAGCACCCCGGCCACGCCGAAGTACCTGCCGTATTGCAATCCGAGGTTGGCCGCGCAGAAACCGCCTTCCGAATAGCCCGCGATGCCCCAGGCCCGCCCTGGCGGCCAGACGCGAAGCACCCGGCTGATGTAGTCGGGCACGTCACGGGCGATGAACGTGGCATCTTGCGGGCCGTCGAGCGAGTTCAGGCACTGCAGCGAGATGCCCCTGGCCCCGTTCGCATCAGGCATCACGAGCACGGCGGGCTCGGCCAGGTGCTGGCTGATCAGGCCCGCCAGGGTACTGGTGACGTCAAGCACGGTGATCCAGTCCTGCGGCGCTCCAGGGTAACCGTGGATCAGCTCGATGGCAGGGAACTTGTAGTTGCGGTAGCCGGGCTGGAAGTACTGCGGCGGCAAATACACATAAACGGTCCTGGTCAGGTGGCTGAGTTGACCGCGGACCCGCATCGTAACCGTGTAACCGTCGGTCTGGGCAAGCTTGGTGATTACCTGAACGCCGAGCAGGCTGGTGACGCCGCGGCCTGCAGCCTCGTTACCCGGCTGCGACACTCCCACCGGCACGCTGACCGTGCCAGGCACTCCGGCGCTGGTGACGTCGGCTATCGCAGAATTCCAGGTTTGGTAGTAGTCGTAGTACTTGTTGACTGCGGCGACGCCGAACATGACGGCGGGCAGGAAGGCCAGGCAGGCGGCAAGAACTTTGAGCACGACATGCCTGGTCAGTACGAGCCAGCACATCAGGGCAGCGAAGATCACCAGCAGAAGCAAGAAGAAAGCTGTGCTCTGCGGTTGCGGCAAGTAAAGCTCTCCTGATACAGCGCCAGACACCCCCGGCTGGCGGCCTGCTTGGTTACCCGGGCACCCCGTTGATCCCCAGGAGTTCAGATTGGCGGTGGAGGTGGGATTTGAACCCACGGAAGACTTGCATCTTCACACGCTTTCGAGGCGTGCGCCCTCGGCCACTAGGCGACTCCACCGCCGAAGAGCCTACATGACAAGCGAGCCATAAGGCGCCCGCACCGTTAACGCAGCCGGCCGAAGAAGTCGCTCAGCAACTCACCGCACTGCTCGGCGAGCACTCCGCCGATCACCTCAACCGGCGGCCCGAGCCTGCGGTCACGCAGCACATCCCAGAGCGACCCTGCCGCTCCTGCCCTCGGATCGATCGCACCGTATACGACCCGCCTGATACGGGCCGCGTGCACCGCGCCAGCGCACATCGTGCACGGCTCGAGCGTCGCGATCAGCGTGCAGCCATCGAGTCGCCAGGAGCCGAGCGCGACGGCCGCCTGCCTGATCGCCACGATCTCGGCATGAGCGGTCGGGTCGCCCGTAGCCAGGCACAAGTTGTGCCCCAGGCCCGCGACGGCGCCATCTGGCCCGAGCACCACCGCACCGACAGGCACATCTGGGCCGGTCCCGCCGGCGACTTCGCCGAGCGCGAGCCGCATGCCTGGCTCGAAGCCAGCCGCGTAGCCTGTCTCGCTACCTGGCAGCGGCATCGAGTGCCCTGTCGAATACCGGCCCGAACCCGATCCGCCTGGCCAAGCTGGCAAGAACCTCGTCGGGGAACAGGTCAAGGTCACCTGACAGGGCGCACAGTTCCATCTCGTCGACGCCGAGATCAGTCAGGATCGACAGCTCACCGGCGGGCAGCACCTGGTCGAGATCCTCGTCATAGGGCACGTCGATGTCCAGGTACTCAAGGACCTGCCTGGCCAGCGGCCAGTCGACAGAAGCGGTCAGATCCGAGACGAACAGCGAAACCTGACTGCCGAGAATCCGGACAATAATAAAAAAATCATCACCAACAGCCACGAGTCCCAGCACTCCGCCGATGCTCGGCAATTGCCTGAGCGCCTGCACGATCGAGTCCAGGCTTTCCGTGACCGCGACAGGAAGCGCCTCGGCCTCCCAGACCTCGTCCTCGCGGTAGACCGCGATGCAGAAGTCACCGCTCGTCACCTCGGTCATAGTCACTCCACGGTCCAGCGCCGAGAACTCAGCGATACGAATGAGCAGGGGGTCGCCGAGCGCCTCGTCCGCCGACCGTGCGCGCGCCGCAGCAAGAACAGTAACGGCTTTTCCGGCAAGAATCGGCGTGGATGCGCCTGATAGCCTGCCGTGAGGCTAGGGTTGGGCGCAACGGTGGCTCGGCCATTGGTGTTGCCTAGCCGCTGGGTTATGCTGTGCTCAGCAGCGGTAGGTCTTGTCAAAGCGGCTCGTTGGGAGGTGAACGCCATGGTGAAGAAGGTCCTGACCTGGGGAGGCATAGCCTTCTTGGTCTATTACCTTGTTACCAACCCAGGGGGAGCCGCCAATGTGGTCACTGGCGCCCTGCACTGGCTTCGCAACGCTGGTAACTCACTTGGCGCGTTCCTCAACCAAATACATCTGTAACCCATGAGCCGAGCCGCAACGACCAGGAATGACCAGGCTGCGGTAGACAAGTATTTGCTGCCGCGGGAAGTCCGCGTGGCGACCGTGCGCAGGCATCCGGCCGTGCTACTCGGATCGAGCGCTCAGGCCATCGGCGGATTGCTCGTCGCGGCTGTGCTGTCGACCACGTTCCTGCGGAACGAAACGATCTTCGCGGGAATTGTGTGGGCGCTGTGGGCGGTCTTGCTGATCAGGCTCATCTGGAAGACTGTCAACTGGGCTGTCGATTACTTCGTGATTACCTCGGAGCGGATCTTGCTGACCTCGGGGATCTTCACCAGGAGCGTCGCGATGATGCCACTGAGCAAGGTCACCGACATGAGTTTCCATCGCTCCTTTGCCGGCCGCATGCTCGGGTATGGCGACTTCGTGGTCGAGTCGGCCGGGCAAGACCAGGCGCTGCGCCGTATTGACCATATTCCGTATCCAGAGCAGCTCTACCTGGTTATTTGCGGAAGAATCTTCAAGGACTCGGCCGGGCAAGACGACGGAACCGGCTTCGTGGCAGAAACCGGGGAATTTGACACCGAAGGCGACGATACGTTCGTTCTTGACGGATCTGATTCGTCTGACGACGAACTCTGACTCCACGTCTGCCCTCTTGAGTCCCCGCCGTTCAAAGTGGAGTCCTGAGGGCTGATTCCGGGAGGCGATGAGGCCATGTCCAGTACGACTGAAGTGCGAGTCCGCCGGATCTACGAAACACCTTCGCCCGATGACGGCAAACGAGTTCTGGTCGACCGGCTATGGCCGCGCGGCGTCTCGAAACAGGCCGCTCAACTCGACGAGTGGGCCAAGACGGTCGCCCCGTCTGACGAGTTGCGCCGCTGGTACGGGCACGATCCGGCCAAGTTCGCCGAGTTCAAGCGCCGGTACGCCAGCGAACTTGCCGACACTGACCACGAAGAAGCCTGGCACCATCTGGTGACCGATGCGGCTCAAGGTGTTATCACCTTGCTCACGGCGACGAAAGATCTTGACCGCAGCGAAGCCGCGGTCCTAGCGGAACGGCTGGCAGCCCGATGACCGACCTCCGACCAGACACGCCACCGGGCAGCCTGGACGACGACCGCCCTGGCGACCCCGCCTGCCTGCTCAGGCGCGTCTGCCAGCAATGCGGCTCAGTGGCCGACACCGACCCGCCGACCACGTGCCCGACCTGTCACGCGGACATGCCGGCAGATTAGCGGAGGCTCGGGGATTTGAACCCCGGATGGGCGCGAACCCAGACCGCATTAGCAGTCCGGTTCGCCGCGTTCCGGATGGTGCCGGGGGCACCCAGATTCTGTCGTTCTTGCAGGTCAACGCATTGTATGCGTTCCGGTCGATGTCGGTTACTGCCGATCGGTAGCGGTCTGTTCGTGCGCATTTCGTGCGCACAGGCTGGCCTCATGATGCCGCCTTCCGGGTCCTTGGCACCACGGCCGCGCGTGCCTCAGCGGCTTCTCTTGCGATCTCGGGGAAGAGATTGACGTAGACGTCGTCGGTGAAGCTGGTGCGGCTGTGTCCTAGTAGGTCGCTGATGATCTTCGTGTCGTGGCCGGCGGCCTTGCTCAGGCTGGCCGCGCCGTGCCTCAGATCGTGGAACCGGATAGCCGGGAGACCGCACCGGTACGCGAGCGACTCGAACCGGACTGACACCCACTGCGGCGATAGGGGCGTGCCGTCCTCTTTGGTGAAGACCAGGCCCTTGTCGGTCCAGCCTGGGCCCCATGCGAGCTGTTCGGCGGCCTGGTGCTTTCGCCAGGCCCGGAGGATGGCGATCGTCAGGGCATCCAGCGGGACGACCCGGTCGCCGGGCCTGCTCTTCGGGTCGTCGGGGTCGTCTTCCTCATCCGCGCGGGTTTCCCGGATGTAGATGACACCTTCGTCTAGGTCTACCTCGGCCCAGGCGAGCCAGATGACCTCGGACCGCCGCAACCCGGCGAAAGCAACCAGGTGGAACAGCGCGTACAGTCGCTCGCCCTCGATGAAGTCGAGAAAGCGCCCGGTGTGCACGGGCAGCCACACCATCACCGGCGACGGGCGCGGTGTCGACTGCCACACTTCCAGGCCCGTCGGCCGCCGTTTCCTCGTCCGCTGCCGCTCTTCCTTGGCTTCGGCCAGCCTCTTTTCGTAGCTGGCGCGCCACTTCGCCTCGCGCGCGACGGTCCATAGCCGCGGTCTCGGCATCTGCTTGATCCGCGGCAGCTTGACCGAGTCGAGCGGGTTAAAGCTGATCTTCCTCGGCACGGCGTCGTTGAGCGCAACGCTCAGGACGGCCATGACGCGCCTTATCCGGGCTGGCGACAGTGGGCGGGTTGACTTCTTGTGCCGCTTCTCGCCGGGCGGCAGGTCCCGGCGCTCGTCGTCCGCGCGCGCTTCGATCAGGCGGCGGAACATCTCAGACGGGCGCTCAGCCAGCTCGGGTGCCGGGCGGTTGATCTTCAGCATCTCCCGGACGAGCTGCTGGATGTGGTGGTCACGAAGGTCCACCAAGCGCAGGTGACCTAGGGCGGGCTTGAAGTAGAGGAGCACCGCTTCGGCGTAGGAGTCGTAAGTTCTCGGCTTCAGCTCCAGCTTCTTGGCCTCCAGCCAATTGTCCAGGTAGCCGCCGACGAGGATTGAGCGATCCTGAACGAGTCCGCCGCCGCCGACTCGCGCAAGCTCGGTCACCAGGCCCTGCTGCGCCGCGTCCTCGGTGTCAAACGGGCCGACAATCGGCTGGCGCCGCTTGCCATCCGGTCCCGGAGGCGCGTCATAGCGGAACCACCAGGCGCCATGGTTGCTCCGTTTCAGCAGCGGGCACTTGCCGTTGCCCAGGAATCGCCTGGTCTCGGGGTCCCGGCAGCCACATCGCTTGAAGACACTGCCCCGCACGGTCACCCTCCTTTCGATCGTTCCGAATGCGCAGGCCATCTGGGCTCTGGCGCGGTCAGGCCGACTCCAGCCGCTCCCGCGCTGACCGCCTGCCGGTGGCCGCCAGTGCCTGGGCGCTGGCCGGATGCGCCCTTGAATTTCGACCCGCCTGTCACTGAGCGCCTCCTCGGAATCGAGATGGTCTGATCAAGTCGGGTACCGAATTTCGGTACCTATTCACGGTACCTCAACGTTCAGTTCTTGGTACCGATCTGCGGTACCTGGGCGCGGACGCGGTCCGGCGTGGCAGTCTCAGACCAAGTCCGCGAATCCGAGGTGAAGGGAACACGCCATGCCGCGCCGACGTCCGGCAGACACAGACCTGCCGCCGCTCCCGGAGCGAGAGAAGCGCGTGATCCAGGTGAAGATCCGCCTCACCCCGAGCGAAGTCGAGGCACTAGCAGCTCTCCGCCCGGACCTAGCGGTGCCCGGCATCGTCGCCCAACTCGTGGACGACGTCCTAGCCGGGCGTCATCGGCCGTCATGGGTTGCGCGACCTCATCGAGAGGGCGAGTGAACTCGGGCCAAACCTCGGCTCAAGTGACCGACCGGGGATCAGCTCGAAACATGACTGGTAGCTGTCACCGAAAGGTGAAACGGCACGCCAAGGCAGGCCGTCAATACTTAGCTCCTCCGTGATGCATGCTGCTAGATGAACAACTGGGGACGTGGATCGGAACTCGCAGCGAGCACCTCTCCGATTATGGACTCCGGCCAGCCTGTCTGGGCTGACAGAGTTGTGACGGTAATGCCCGATTGCCTTGCGGTCGCGACCGCGAGCGCGAGGAGTTGTGGTGATTCCCCTGCGCCGAGGTTGCCAGGTTCGCTAGTACGCCATCCGCGCATGCTCATGTACCGGATGGCCTGAACGTAGGTGGCCTCGGGCATTACAGCCAGCGTTCGGGCACGCATTAGGAGTGCTCCGATGGATACGCCCCAGCGGCGTTTGAGGGCCAGTAGCTCACTCCATACTGGTGTGGCAGGCAACTCATGCCGGATGTCGGCGGCGGGCATGAGAAACGCTGCCGCGAAGCGGTCGGCCTGGTTTTCGATTCCTTTGGTTCCCGCGCCATCTAGCTCGTGCATAACGAGGTGACCTAGTTCGTGAGCCGCACTGAAGCGCTCGCGGTCGCGCTTCGCCTTGTCGTCGCCGAGGACGATCACAGGCCGTTCGGGGAACGGGACGCTAAAGGCGTCGACGGCGTGTGTGCCGGCATGATAGCGAGCACACACTATGCCCCGCCGCTCTAGCGTCCTCACCACATCAGGGATCGGCCCACGGGCGATGTTCCATGCATCGCGGACCTGCGCCGCGTACTCCTCCGGGATGAGATGGCTGGCGTCCACAGAAGTGGGGTGGCGCGGGATATCTTGCGTCGGCAGCCTGATGGATTCGCTCAGGCGATCAGCGATGTCGCGGATCAGTTGGGCTAGTGCGAGCGCCCGCCGACGATCGGTCACGCTGATGGAGCGCAACGATCGGAAGAAGCCCTGGTCGCCCGGGCCGTCAAGGCGCGGGTCGCGGCTGGACGGCGCGGTCCCGGCCGCGAAGAAATGGACTGGGAAGTCCAGTGCCAAGGCCAGGCGCGCCAGAGTCTGGGGCGACGGGCGGGAGTCGCCCTTCTCGAATTGACTGATAGCCGCTGAAGTAATCCCCGCGTCGAGAGCAACGGCAACCTGGGTCAGCTTGCGCGACTCGCGCGCCAGTCGCAGCCGCCGTGCGGAGAACAACGCACTGGCCGCGATCGCGGCTTCGAGGCCTGCGGCTTCCGCTGCACCCGAAAGACTCACAGCCGCCTCACGGGTCACTATCGGCCGCTCGCTGAAGAAAGCCGGGATGTCAGTCATAGGTACTCAAATAAAGCATACGTGCCTAGCTGCGCGGTATGTCAGTACATGACATCTTCATATCGTAACACTGAGTTGCCGTCTAGCCGCGTAACGTATCTAGGCCAGTCAGGCTAGCTCAACGGACCGCGAGTTGGCGCCACGCGATCAAGTGTGGGAGAGTTTTTCTGCGCGAAAATCAAGTTCCGATGCAGGTTCTCGATCGCCGTCCGAGCTCGCCGCACGGTAGTGAAACGCGTAGGCGTGTTCGGCACCAGAGCCGGCCGCGCACCCAGCACCCGAATAGGGGACATCGTGCGCCTCCACCCAGTACGCGAAGGGCGGCCCGCGCCCGGCAGCGTGACAAGGAGGTACTGATGGCGAACACCAAGCGCACCGGAGGCCGGCGAGCTGACCTGCCCGAGTCAGAACGACGGAAGGTGTGGGTGCGCGCCGGCGGCCGTTGCACCCTGTGCAAGCGCTACCTGCTGGAGGGTGACCTTACGTGGCAGGAGGTGCCGCTCGGCGAAGGCGCTCATATCGTCGGCCAGAAGAGGAGCGCCCGGTCGCCGCGCGGCCTCGATCCGCTACCAGACAACGCGCGGGACACCGCGGACAACGTGATGCTTGCGTGCGACACCTGCCATAAGGAGATCGATCATAAGCGAGCGGCGGGTGTTATGACGGTCGAGGAACTGCACCGCCGCAAGCGAGACCACGAGAACCTGATCAGACACCTGACGGGTCTCCTGCCGGATCAGCGCACCGTAGTCCTGCGGATGCTGGGCAACGTGCGCGGGAAGACGATCGAGCTGCACCAGGACACGGCGGCGATGACGGTCATCCGCTCCGGCGAGCGATTCCCGGCATTCCCGCTTTGTTACGACCGACAGGGCGTCGAAATCGACTTGCGGACCCTGCCTGGCGAGGCTGACGGCGGCGCTGCCTATTACGCTGCCGCGCGGGCGCTGATTGACGAGGTGTTCGGCCACAAGCTGGCCGAGGGCGTGGTCCGCGATCACATTAGTCATCTCAGCGTGTTTGCCTTCGCCCGCCTCCCGCTCCTGGTCTACCTCGGTGCCCGGCTAGATGACACCGTCCAGGCCGATATCTATCAACGGCACCGGGCCCGCGAGACCTGGCAGTGGACCGAGGCCAAATCTGCCGTTGATTTCCAGATCGAAAGGTCCGGATTCGCTGCGGATATCAGCGAAGGCGTTCTTATCCTCAATCTGTCCGGAACCATCCAGCCCGACGAACTCCCCGCTGCGGTGGCAAGCCTTCCGGTTTGGCGGATCACGCCTGTCGGTATCACGCCTCATCCCGACATCCTGACCAAGCGCGCGGACCTAGACGCCTTCGAGGTGGTGGTCCGGAGCCTCTTCGCCGAGCTTGAGGCGACCGCGAAGTCAACGAAGGTCCTCCACGTCTTCGCGGCGCTCCCGATAGCCGCCGCCGTGATGCTAGGACGCGCCCGCGATCCCCAGGTCCATCCGCGCCTCCGCATCTACGACCGCGCCGAGAGCGGCTACGAGCCGGTGCTGGAGGTCAAGTGAAGCTCCTCGGCTACTTCGACGGGTTCCTCACCGACGTCGTGAACCTCAACCAGACCAGGCTCGACTTGCTGGATGCCCGGGTTCAGGCCATCGTCAGCTCGCTGGAACGGGACAGCGTCATCAAGCCGCTGCTTCAGGGTCACGTGCCACAGGGCTCCTGGGCACACCGAACGATCATCCGGCCAGTCGAGAACCGCGAATTCGACGCCGACTTCCTGCTGACCTTGACCGAGGTCGAGGGATGGTCGGCCAGCCCGAAGATCTACCTCCAGCAGGTCCGCGCCGCCTTCAGGCGCTCCGCGACCTACGCGGACATGGTCCGTCGGAAGAACCGATGCGTCCGGATCGGATACTCCGGTGACTGCCACGTGGACGTAGTGCCCCACCTCATCCTCAAGGACGGCCGGCAGGTCATCGTCAACTACGCCGAAGACAAGTTCGAGGACACCAACCCGGAGGGCTTCACCGCTTGGATGCGGGAAAAGGACGGCCTCGCGAACGGCAACCTGCGCAAGGTAATCCGCCTGATGAAATACATCCGCAACTTCAAGGAGACGTTCTCGATCCCGTCCGTGATCCTGACCACGCTCCTCGGGGAGCGAGTCCAGCCTTTCGATGAAGCCAACAGGTACAGCGATGTTCCGACGACGTTGCTGAACTTGATGAACGATCTCGACGCGTGGCTGAAGCTCAACCCGGACATGCCACTCCTGGAGGATCCGAGCTGCCCCGGCACAAGCTTCAACCACCGCTGGACTCAGGCCCGGTATGAGAACTTCGGTAAGTGGACCACCTTCTACGCCGCCCGTATCACTGAGGCGTACGCCCAGCCGGACAAGGCGGCCAGTCTTGCCACATGGCAGCAGATCTTTGGCCCCGAGTTCACCCAGCCGGTTACCAAGGCGATGGCGACCACGGCCCTGACGCAGCGATCGGCAATGCCGACCGTTGACCGGGCACCGCTTGAGGAGTTCATCGAGGACAGGGGATACGCATTCGCGGGCGGCTACAAGCTGCGGCTTGACTGCACGGTGGATCGAAGGCCTGGTTTCCGAGACGGGGCCCATCTCAGGTCGATGCCATGGGTCGACAAGGGCCGAGTCCTCCAGTTCCGCATTACGTCCTGTGACGTGCCTCGCCCCTACCAGGTGTGGTGGAAGGTCCGGAACAGCGGCCCCGATGCTGCGTCCGTGCCCGGCGGCTTGCGCGGCCAACTTCTCGCCGACGACGGTTCAGGCAGCAGAACAGAAACCACGAGATACCGGGGACGGCACTATGTCGAGGCATACATCGTGAAGGCTGGCCAGGTTGTCGCAAGTGATCATCATGACGTTGTGATCCGGTGACAGGCTATGAAACATGACGAGCGGCTCAAGGCGTTCCTCGCCAAGACGGTCAACCTGAACCAGTCCAGGCTCGACGACCTCGACGAGAGAGTCACTGCGATTATCAACTGTCTGAGGAAGGACCAGGACTTCGGGCCGCTCGTCAAAACCCATATCCGGCAAGGGTCGTGGGCACACCGGACGATCATTAAGCCGCTGCCGGGCGACGAATTTGACGCCGACATCCTCCTTCAGCTGACAGACGTCAAAGAGTGGTCCGAGAATCCTAGATCCTATATTAACGAGCTATACCAGGCGTTCAGGCGCTCGGCGACCTACCGGGACAAGGTTCAGAAGAAGACCCGCTGTGTGCGCATTCATTATGCCAATGACTGCCACGTCGACGTGGTTCCATATCTGGTACGGGGTTTCTTCGGAAATCAGAAAGTCATCATTAACCACACTACCAACGCCTTCGAACGCACTGACCCGGAAGCATTCACCTCCTGGCTGCAGCGCCAAGACCGGCAAGCAGGCAACAACCTGCGCAAGACAATTCGGCTCCTGAAATACTTGCGAGATCGCCAGAACGCCTTCTCGGTGCCATCCATCATCCTGACCACCCTGATCGGGAATCAAGTCAGCGGCTGGTGGGCATTCTGGGAAGGCTACAAGGATCTACCCACGGCTTTCATGAGACTCATCTGCAGCATGGACAGCTACCTTCAGCAACACGAGAAGATGCCTCCGGTAATCGACCCGAGCCGCCCGGATAGAACATTCAACCATCGATGGGACGAACGGCGATACGCACACTTCCGAGACGAGATCAGCATGCTCGCCGCCAGAGTGAAAGCGGCTCATGCCGAGGAAGACCAGGCCCGAAGCGCGGCCCTCTGGCAGAAGGTATTCGGCCCTAACTTCTGATAGCGAGCCTAGTAGTCTGAGTGTCACAAGTGATATCGAATGATCTGTTCGCCAGCCCCGTCTCCGTACCGTCCAGAACGGTGAACACGTAATCGGCCGACCTGAGCCGCACCATCTATGAATCTGTCGCGTCGCTGTCGGTTTCCAGCACGGTACGAAGCAGCCCGTAGCCGGGGGTTGCATCGCCAGGACGCACAGCAACTGTTAGCACCTGGGGCTCCGCGAATACGGGTTCGCCGCTTGGTCGGCGCGTATACGCCACTCGGCCGTAGTCGTCGCCGTCCTGGTGATCGTAGGCCGTCCAGGTGATGGCCTCCTGCTCGTCTTCGCGAAGCGGGTGATTCGATACGGCGCGGGTGGAGATCTCGCTTGAGCTGATCCGCCAAACCTGCGGGACGGCCAGCACCCACCGTGTTGCACCGATCTCACGAGCCTTGGCGGCGGCCCGGTCCTCGAACGCCGCTGCCGCGATCACCGCGACCGGCCTCGCCGCCGCAAAGCTCAAGGGCAGGCAGTGCGATGCCGAATTCGCCAGCCTGTCCATCCGGGTCGGCAACGCGCTAGACAGCACGCCGGATCGGCTCGCCGCGGCCAGCGACAGCGAGGGCACGCTCGGCGGCCTGGTCGCGCTCGGACAGCGGCGGTTCCTCAAACGGCTGCTCGACCAGGCCTTCGACGACGCGCTGAGATGCTCATCCGACCCGCTCTGCGCCGAGCACGTGCCGATCGACCCGTCAGCGGAACTGCATGCCGCGGCGTGCCACGCCTGCCTGTTCGCGTCGGAGACCACCTGCGAGACGAACAACCGGTGGCTGGACCGGGCCGTGCTGGCAGACCTGACCGGTGACGGACTGGCCCTGCCACTATGAGCCCGGCACCGCTGCTGAGCGCGGACGACGCCGACTGGGCCAGCCGCGTCGCCGACCAGCTCCCGGCCAGCGATATCCGTCAGCTCGCCCGCGCGGCCGCTGGCGGCCCGCCCGCCGTCCGGGCACTGCGGGAGCGAGCCGGATCTCCCGTGTTCCGCAGTACCTGCGACCATCTGCTACGGAGGCTGGCAGCAGGATCGGAGACAGACCCGGCTGATCCGCTGCCCCACGCCGCGGCCCTGGCAGGCATGCTGGCGGGCGCCGGGCGAGCTACCACGCGCGCCAGGACCCACCGGCAGCTAGACGTCGTCTGGACCGGACCTGAACCCGGGACCGGAGCCAACCGGCTCACCGCCGCTACCATCACCGACCTGATCGGACAAGCCCGGCGGGAGCTGACCATCGTCAGCTACGCCACCCGCACCGAGTCGGCCATCGACGCAGCGCTGGCCACCGCGGCCGGACGCGGCGTGGAGATCACCCTGCTTGTCGAGCGGACCGAGGACAACCCCTCCTACACCGCCACCGGATCGCCATTCCCCGGACTCGCCGCCACCCGGCTGCACTGGCCAGCCAGCCAGCGCCCGCCAGGCGCTGCGCTGCACGCCAAGATCATAGTCGTCGACGACCGGATCGCACTCGTTGGCAGCGCGAACTTCACCACCCGAGCCATGGAGTCGAACCTTGAGTGCGGTTTCCTTGTCCGGGGCGGCCCGCAGCCAGCGGCCATCCGGCACCATCTCATCGCCCTGCTGGACGCTGGCCACCTCCGGCGGCTGCCTGGCTAAGAGCGAGACGGCCGGTCGCGGCGTGATTCGGCTCACGATCATGGAGTCACGACCGGGACGTTGCGCTGACCTGCCGTTTCCCGACGTGCGGCGAGTGTAGGGCGCACTAAGCCGAGCCGTAGAATTGCCTGGCGCCTCCGTATGTGCGGATGGTGAAGACCTACTCGGCTGCAACGGTGCGAAGATCGCGTACTCGTCGCGGTAGGGCCGCGGGATATCAGCGCATCCGGTCGTTGCCTGTCGATAACGCGGGCCAACGCACGGTGTAGAACTCGGGCACTGAGCCGAGCCACCATTTCTCGTGCGACCTGGACATGTATACCCGTGAGGTATAAAAGGTAACCTACACGACAGGCTGGCAACAAGGGGTTAAGTATTGATGGAGCATAAGAAATGAGCCTGATGATCCTCCCGAAGGTTTATGTCGATGAATCCAACAGTACGGGCGAGAATCTACTTGACCCTTCACAGCCAGTTTTCGGTCTAGCGTCGGTCAATATTCAAGATGACCTAGCTACCACATTGGTCGATGATGTCAAGAGTCAACTTCCCAAAGGGCATGGCGAACCAAAGTATACCGCCCTCGCAAAGACTGGGCGCGGACGAGCGGCATTGCTGGAGTGCTTCAGCAGGCTACCTGGCGACAGCGTGCGAGTCTATGTAGCGCATAAACGATTTATGGTGGAATCAAAGATGGTTGATCTGCTCATTGAGCCCAGGGCATATAAAGACGGCTACAACATGTATGAAGACGGTGCGGCTGTCGCGTTTGCCAACTTGATGAACGTTGTCGGCCCAGTGCTCGGAGATAAGTTGGCCTACGACAAGATGCTTTCAACCTTCGTGAAAGCGGTTCGCAGCAATAGTCAAGCAACTGTGGACGACTTGTTTACAGCGATCGATAGCTATTGCCAGACGGCAACGCCCGAGTGGCGCGAAACTATAGATCTCTTCATGTACATGCGGGATGAAGCTGAAGATCTTATCAAAGACATTGCCTGCGGGCGCCAGCGCGATGAACTTGATCCCGCCATTCCTTGTCTCGCCGCGCTGGTGTGGGACGTTGGGCGGAGAATAGGCCAGTTTATGCTAATTCATGACACATCAAAAATTGTAGCAAGACATGCACTGAAGCTCCTGAATACTAACGAGCTTCCCGATCCCACGCGTCCCGGAAGGCTTATGTCCTCGCTGCCCGCGATTACGATTGAATTCTCAGACAGCAAGGGAGCCCCCCAACTGCAACTCGCTGACTGGGTTGCAGGCGCTGGTCGGCAATGGGCCACCGAACTAATTTGGAAAAAGGGTGATCTGTTTTCTGGCAACCTGGGCCCGATCGTGAAGGAATGGCTAATCGGCGGCCTCTGGCCAGATCCAGACACTATAGAGAACCCGAGTCCCCCGAATCTCCCCTGAGTCCCGCCCCTGAGAGGGGTTGCTGTCAAGCGAGACGGCCGGTCGCGGCGTGCCTGGCTACAGAATGTGGCGCAAAGCCGAGCGGGCCGGGGCTTCTTGTTCGATGACGTATCCGCGTTCCAAGCAGGCTCGCGCCAGCGCCCCGACACTGTCATCACGTCCGGCAAAGCGGCCGATGCGGTCGCGGAGCTCCGCGCTGAATGCGGGGCCGGGGACGTGGTCGGCGGTGCCGATGTCGATAACGGTACGGCGAATGCTGGCCGGCAGGCTGTCGTGGATGCGTCCGGCAATGGCTACGCCTCCGAGGTCGGCGTCGGGACAGATCACGACGTGCTCGACCGTGGCGGCGACCTCATTGACAATGTCGAGGATGGGCTTGGGCGGCTGGCCGTGGCACCAGATCAGGGCTACGGCGGGGTAACTGTCGCATATGGCTTCGGCTGCTTGCCTGTTCTCGATCACGAGCAGGCAGCGGGTGCCTGGTGCGGCACTGGCTGTGATCTGGCGGTTCGCGGGCAGCCGGATGTCGTGCGGGCCTGGCCAGCCGCTGAAGTCCAGGGTCCGCTCGCCGATGCGGGCGCGGAGAGGGCCGCCGAGACCGACGTAGGGGTTGCGGCTGACGCCGAGGATCACCAGTGCGTCGGCCTCGAAACCAGCATCCGCCAGCAACCTGGGAAGATCGTCGCGGGCCTTCGTGTTTCCTGCGTGATGCTGGACGAAGGCGCGGGCACCGTCGTGGTGACGGTCAGCGCGCAAGTCCTCGGCGGCACGGACGATCCAGGTCAGGCGGGGGTCCTTGGCTGGAATGGCCAGCGCTTCGGCCACTCCTGGCCATTCGCTGCTCAGCGCTTCCCGGAGTTCGGCGGCTTGGTCGCTCAGCTTGTGCTGGTTAGCACGGCGTGCGTCCCGGTCCGCTGCGATGCGGCCAGAGAGCGCGGAGTGTGGTGTCCAGGTCCGCGGTGGCTGGCGGATGACGCCAGAGCGGTAGTCGTGATCGAGCGCGACGCAGCCGCTTCGGGCGAGCGCGAGGGCGACGACTGACGCGCGGTCACCGAAGGTACTGGTGACAGTAGCCCAGTAGCGGACCGTACTAGTCGCCCAGCGCCACTCGCTGTCGGTTAGCAGCCCGCCTGGCCGTTCCGGCTCAACCGGGGGGTCAGCCCGGAGCTGAACCCGGCGGACTTTCGGATTCCCGGAGCGATCTTGAGCGAAGGTGCCGTCGGGGTTGGAAGCCTGTGCGTATGCGAGGAGGCCTTCCGGCACGCCCGGGTGTCCGCGGAGCGGAAACTCGCCGTTCGGTGTGGATGATGGTGCTTCGGTCACGCAGCGCTCTCATCCCCGTCGAAACCGGCCGATCCGAGTTCTGGCCGGTATGAGGCCAGCCAATTGCGCAGCATTTCAACGCGGGCATGGTTAGATTCGTCGCCGACGATGACCGGAGCCTCGTTGAAGGCCAGAGTGTCGGAACTTCGGCGGAGCCTGATGTAAAGACCGGACGCCTCGATGGCGTAGCGTTCCATATCATCCTGCAGGGCTCCTACGACGGTGATGTTCCGGTCCCGGCCGATACGCTCGAACAGGGCCACGGCTTCCCGCCGGTGCTGTGTTCCGAGGTTGCGGCCAAGTTCGTCGAGGATGACAAGCAGCGGTCGTTCCCCGCCGCCCGCCAGCGCAGCGGCGCAGACCAGCTTGACGGCCTTTTCGTCCATCTGAGCGGTGTTGCCGCGCAGGTTGTAGCCCGACATCCGCTTACCCTCAGCACGGCGCCACTTCGGCGTTACGGTCCATTGCCAGGGCTTATCCGGCTCTGCGGGCGGATCTGGTTCTGGGTACTCCAGGTCAGCGCCATAGCCGCCGTATGCCTGGTCAAGCCGGTCGAATTCCTTCGCGACTTGCTTCAGGGTTGACTTGATTCCCTGCGCGAGCGAGGCCCGATGCGCGCGGGTTGTTCGTTCCGCTTCGGCCAGGCCGTCACGGGCTTGCCCGAGATAGTTGGTGCGTTCGGCGCGCTGCGCATTGATCTTGCCCTGCTCGTACGTGTCCTGCTGCTCAGTCTGGTTCAGGTGCGTATGCAGCGCCCGCAGCAGGGAGGGCACCAGTCCGACCCGGGTCTCCAGGCCACCACGCCGCCACCTTTGCTCAATGAGGAGCTCGCGGATCTCAGCGGTCATCTCCTCATGAGGTGCTCCCTCCGGAAAGCACCTCATGACCGCTTCATTGAGCTGATGGCAGGCTTCTTCGTTCCACTGGCCAATGGTCCGCGATCGCTGGTTCTCGTGCAGCATCAGGAGGAACTGACGGGCCGCCTCTGTTGAATCACCCCATGCTGCCTCGCGGGCACGGAGATCCAGGAGATCACGTTCGGCGGTGAACGTGGCGATCTGATTCCTCGTTTTGTCCAGATCGGCCTCGATGCGGCTCTGGGCACTCCTGAGATTGCCAATCTGAGCCTCCCGGCCCGCTGCCACGCCGAGCTTCTCGACATATTCGGCGCGGGCGGCGGTCAACTCCGGGGCGAGGGTTTCGCGCTGTGTTTGCCGTTGCTCGTTCTCGCTCCTCAGCTTCGTGATCGTCCCACCGATCCTGTCTGCGGCTTCCGCTGACTCAGCCGCCTGTTTGCGGGTCTCCGCTAGCTGGAGGGCAGCGCGGGCCGAGCGAACTGTCTTGGCCGCAGCCGCGGCCGCCTGCGCCGCCGTCTGATGCTCGTTCCTGGCAGTGGCGATGCGGGTCGCCCGGCCGGTGAGGGGTTCGGCCAGGCCGCCGATGACGATCACGCGCGCGGCCTCGTCGACAAAGCCGTCTGCGGAGCCAGGTCGCTCAGCGAGGACGGACAAGAACTCGGAGAGGCCGAACCGGGGCCCCTCGCTGTCCGGTAGTTCCCCGCTGCCCGCCTGCTGGGGCGGATCGGCGAGGATCAGCACGGAACCGGGGAGCCCCGCAAGTTCCCTGCGGGCGTCTGTTGCGTCGTCGGCGTCTACCACGACCGCGTCCCGGTAGATCATCAAGCGCGGCTCCCACGCCGCGCGCTGGTCCGCGTCGAGTTCCACGGTGTCCAGCAGCGCCGCTGCCGAGATTCCCGCGTCGCTCAGGCACCGCAACTGAGCGGCGGCAAGGTCCTTTCCGGCTTCTGCGGCGGCGAGCCGGTCCCGTGCTTTGCGTTCCAGATCAGCGGCCACAGCCTGCGCCGAGACCTCATGTTCCAGGTCCCGCTGAGCTTGTTCGAACTCAGCCAAGGCGTCCTGCGCACTGCGGCCGTCGGCCACGCGGGCCTGCTCTAGCAGCACGCGCCGCTGCTTGGCCAGGTCCTCAAGCCTGCCCGCCTGGACCTGGATCTGCGTGTCAAGATCCCGGTCGCGAGCGTCCAATTCCTTCCATTGACGCTCCGCTTCACGGACGCTCCGCCCGATTTCCTCATCATCGGCCAGCGCGGCTAGTTCCTTCTTGGCTGCCTCCAGCCTCTGGTCGAGTTCTTTCGTCTCCCGGCCGAGTCTGGCCAGCTCGGAATCGATCCGCGCATCGCGGTCCGCGCCGTCAGCAAGGTGGCGGGCACAACGCGTGCGCCATGCCACGCCTGCCGTCCCCAGCATCTGGCGGGCATTGGCCCGGTTAGTAATGCCATCCTCGACGATCTTCATTTCCCGTTCCCAGCGGGCGAGATCGCTTTCAGCTTCCCGCACTCTGGAGTGGTGGGTGTGCTCAGCCGAGCGCAACGCCTGCTCGTCGACCAGTTCACGGTCAATACCCGTGAGGGTCGCGATCGCGTGGAAGATCCGGGCCGGGGTCAGCTCGTTCAGGGGCTGTGCCAGCAGATTCGCCGCCGCGCTGGTTCTTACCGAGGTGGACAAGAACGACACGCAGCGCACCGTGTTGCCGTAGAGCACGGTGGAGAGCCGGTTCGCATGAAAATCGGTTCGCCCGTTGCTGGGAGGAAGCGCCTCCCACAGCGCGTCTGCTCCGCTGGCCCGCTCAACCTCACTTGACCCGAACGGGACGTAGAGGCCATCGCGCCACCGCAGCTGCAAATGCGGTGCCTTGCGGTTGATGCGCAGCCAGACGGTCAGGGCACTTGTCTCCAGCTCCGCTACCGTACTCGCGGCGGGGCCAGCGAACACGCCGATGATGTAGCCGCGGTCGGCGTTGGAGAACCGCTCTTCCTGGGCGGCGAGTTCTGCGGTGAACAGCAGTTCGGCAGCCTGAGGCGCGCCACTGGCCAGCTTCCACTGCTCATCGGCGTGCAGGAGGCTCAGCCCGGCGATGAAGGACGATTTGCCTGCCCCGTTAGAGTCGGTGGGCCCCTGGCCAGCGACCGTTACCAGGCCCTGGCTGATCATCGGTACAGGATGCGCCGACAGCCGGGAGACGTCGACAACCTGGGCGCCCACTAGGACCCGGCCGCCTACGACATCGACGGGCCCGGAAGCGACATCGGTGTCTGCCCATGCGGGGGATCTACCCATCGCGGCCTGGCCGAGTGCTTGTACGACGTGCGCGGATTGCTGCCGCGAGCGGGCTGTCCGGGGCGGCAGCAAGTATTAGCTCCTGCTGCAGGCGCCCCCTGGCCGCCGGCGTCAGGCGATGCAACTGCGGCCCGGGCAGATACCCGGCGCCCTTCACGCCCGCCTTACCCCGGTCAGATACGAGATGCACCAGTCCTGCTGCCCGTAGCCGCTGCAGCGCCAGACGCACCTCGGTGCGCGGCAGCTGGGTGTAGCGGAACAAATCGTCCATAGATGTCAGGTGGCCGGACGTCCACGAATCACTTTCCAGGCCACCTCGGCTCCGGGGGATCGCCACTGAGTGAATAAGGACGAGGACAAGCACTGCGCGGTCGATGACCGGCAGCGGCTGCCAGCCGCTCCTGACAAGCTCGTCGGTAATCTCATCTCGGTATCCCGACGTCCAGCGGACTGGCGCGACTTGCACGAGGGTCCGCCCGGTCAGGCGCAGCACAAGTTCGAGGTGGCGGCGAAGCGGAGCGTTCCGCAAGGCGGCCATCTGCGCCTCATGGACAGGATTAGGGCTGTGCTCCACGGCCGCGTAGGCGGCGAGCACTTCATCACGCTGCTGATCGCTCAGCTCAGCCAGGACTGGTCCGAACAACGGATCTTCCCCGTCAGGCACCGTCATCGCTGGCCTTCCTCGCTCACGTGATCGTTACCTGCGCCTGCGGATCGGGCACCCGCAAGCGCCCAGCGGCAAAGTTCGCGGAGGGTGCTCAGCTCGGCCGGGCTCCAAGTCGCAACCCGCGGGCCTAGCCGAACCCGCCGGGTGGCTTCATCCCACAGGAGCCAGCCGGCACCTGCCAGGCGGCGGATGGCACCGAGCAGTGCCCGGTTCAGCGCCATCGGCTCCCGGCCGGTAGTCGCACCGAACACCGTTGCCACCTCATCCAGTTGCGCGGCTGAGCCCGGCCACAGCGGGCGTGCCTGGTCCAGCCAGCAGCAGCGGACGCAGGCCGCCAGCACCCTCGCCGTGTCGTTTGGGTGCTCGACCGCAAGGCTGGGCAGTCCCAACTCGTCCAGCACGCTCGGCGTGGCCCCGTCGGGCAGGACCGGCAGCAGCCACGCAGTGGCGGCATCCGGTTCAGCCAGGCGAAGCATCCCAGTTGGCACGGCGGTTCCCAGGGCCACGGGCAGCGGGCCCGCCGACCTTGCCTTCGCCCACCACAGAGCCAGCGGCTGCTCTGTCATCCAGCGCCTGAATGGTCGTCATCCCGGCTGATGCCCAGGCGGCGGAAGATCCCATCAGATACCCATGATGGGCTTGCGCCCGGCTCGATGCGCAGCCCGTCCTCCCAGATCAGCTCGTAGCCGAGGGCCGGATGCTGATGAATGCTGGTCACTGTCGCAAGGACTCGCCTCCCTGCCAGCCAGTCGCCGGCTTCGTTGAGAATCTCCGGAATGCGTACCTCGTTCCGCTCGCCGAGGATCAGCTCGGCGAGCGCCCGGAGATCCTCAGCGTCATCGACCATCTCTCCGCCTGTTTCCGGCCCGGTATCCGTCACATCTGTACGGGGCGGGGCCATGCGAGGTGGTCCGACCGGTCGCCCTGATTCCACCGCCTCCATCAATGCCTGCGGCGAGAACCACGGCGCCGGAGCGTCAAACACGAACTGATCCAGAACGGCAGCCAGCTTCTCCTCATCCGCGCTTCGCGCGAAACTCAACCATGCCTCCGGCGGCAGCAGCCCAAGGGCACGGGTCGCGCCCACCTGTTCAAGTAGCCGGCTAGCCGCCGACTCGACCGCGTCCCCGTAAGCGGCCAGCGCGATGCGCAACGCGGCGCAATCACGGCCCAGCTCGGGCCACTTCTTCAGCACGGTCGCGTGGACTTCCTCCGTCTGGCTGATCAGCTCCCGGTTGCCCCAGAGCAGCTGGGCGTTGTCTCTCAGCGTCTCCACCGGGCTTCCGGCCACCAGGATCCCGAGCTCGTTAGCCAGGAGCCTGAACACCTTGGTCAGGCGGTGCGCCGACGCCACACCGTCCGCCGCCGTCGCGTTCTCGGCCTTGACGCTCAAGTGCTCCATAGCTAGCAGCTGATGCAGCTCCGATTGGCCACCCTGCGCAGCCATGCGGCGCAGGAACAGCAGCATCACGTATGGCGCGAAGGCCGCCCGGTGAAACCGCTCGCTGGGGCGGTCGACCAGCCTGCTGATCGCGCCATATTCGCGCAAGACCTCAAACCGGCGCTGCACAAGACCCGGCCTGAACTGACGGCAGGCCAACACCGCCTGCTCAATGGCGAGCCCTTCAGTACCCGCATCGGCGAACGCCCCCAGGATCGCTTCGTCCACATCAACCAACGCCGGGTCGGCGATCATGGCGCCCGCCTCGCGGGCGAGCACCGCGAATACCTGCTGGTAGACACGGAGAACGGCCGCCTCACCAACGGCTTCAGCTAAGGGCAGCTCAGGAGTTTCCGTCATAGCTTGAAAGTGTAAGCTGCGGCGCTGATATTCATCTTTGGCCGTTGCCGCCCCTCAGCCCGCAATCCCGAAACCGATACTGGTCGGCCCGTTCACATCCGCCGCAGAGCGGGCACCAGCGGAGGCCTGCCTACCTTCATGATCATCGGCCGTACGGTCACTGGATCTGGCCGACGCCGCCGTAGACCGCCACCTGGGCCGCGTTCTCGGCGTCTCGCGGATCGTCGGGTCGCCACAGCGGGGCTCTTACCAGGCCGGGCTCGATGAGGTCGAGGTCGTCGAAGTACCGCAGGATCTCGGCGTGGCCGCGCGGCACGAACGGTGCCGTGGTCTGGGCGTAATGACTCATGGCCTCAGCGACGTGCCGCGGCTGTCCATCGGTCGTGCCGTGGCTGATCACCACATAGCTTCCCGATGCCAGGGCGTCGCGCAGTTCGGCAACGAGCCTGGCTGGTTCGTCCGCGTCGGGGAAGAAGTGGAGCACGGCGACCAGCAGCAACGCGGTTGGCCGGGACAGGTCCAGATGGGCTTGCAGGTCTGGGTGCCGGAGGATCTCCCCGGGCTTGCGCAGGTCGGCCTGGATGGCGATCGCGTTGTCGTTGCCGGCCAGGATGGCCCTGCTGTGCAGCACAGCGACGGGGTCGATGTCGACGTAGGCGATGCGGGCGTCGGGCGCGGCCCGCTGAGCGATCTCGTGCACGTTGCCCGCTGTCGGGATGCCCGAGCCCAGGTCGAGGAACTGGCGGATGCCCGCCCGCTCGGCCAGGTAGCGAACGGCCCGGCCGAGAAAGGCCCGGTTGACGCGCATGGTCTCGGTGGCGTCCGGCCACCGGGCGAGGAATTCCATGGCCGCTACCCGATCCGCCGCGAAGTGGTGCGAGCCGCCGAGCAGGTAGTCGTACACGCGGGAGACGCTCGGCCCTTCCGGCTCAGTGATTTCCTGCCAGTCGCTGGTCACCAGGCCCACGCTTCCAGGGGGCAGCACGGCCGGACGCTCCCCGCACTGGGAATGTTGTGGTTCCCGGCCTCGGGCCGGTCTTCAACTGCGGTAGGACGGAACCGCGTTGATGCCAAGTGCTCCGGTTCCGGGGCCGACTGAGAATCGAGGAGGACGCGGGTGACGGATCGCTACCGCAGCATCGTGGATGTCTACGTGCTGCTCCGGCGCCATGACGGCATGGTCCTGCTCCTGGAGCGAGCCGGCACTGGCTACGCCGACGGCCAACTCTGCCCGCCATCGGGGCATCTGGAGGAAGGCGAGTCTGTGATCGACGCCGCGATCCGCGAGGCGCGCGAGGAAACAGGGGTCATCATCGAGCCGGCTGATCTGTCCTTCAGCCACGTCGTTCACCACCGCAACCCGCAGGGCCAGGGACGGGTCGGGTTCTTCTTCGCCACCACCCGCTGGCAGGGCGAGCCCGCCAACATGGAGCCGCACAAGTGCGCCGGAGTGCTGTGGGCTGACCCTGCCCGCCCACCAGCCAATACCGTTCCGTACACCGCCGCCGCGCTCGCCAGCATCAGCCAGGCAGCACCGTTTTCTCTCGACGGCTGGTAACAGCCAGCGGGCGCCTTCTGCCAGTCCAGGCGAACGCCAGCCGGTGACGGCAGCGCTGGCTACTCTCCCTTGATTATCCGGAGCCTGGCGACTTTCCTGGCGATCCAGTCGACGCGCTGGGCAGTGGTCATGTTCGGCGGAATGTCGATCACGCGCTGGCCGACAGTGCCGCAGGTGGCGCGGACTACCCGGTCTGCGGCTGGCTGCAGGTCCAGGACCTTGGCCCGGTAGGGATCACCTGGCTGGTGCTGGCTGTACTGGTCGCAGCAGTAGAACACGGCATCGTATACGCCGGCCCACGCCCGGCAGAACTCCTCCATCGCGGCGAGGGCGGCGGCGGCGCGGCTTCGGGGCGGTGTCTCCAGGACGAGCCATGCGTAGGCCAGGACGTTAGCGATCGTCTTGTCACAGATGATCATCGGATGCTGGCGGGCGGCGCGGAGCTGCGCGGAGAGCTGGGCGGCGAACAGGTCGACCTCGGTCTCCAGGTCGAACGCGCCCTTGCCGTGGACGACTATTTCTTCTATGAAAGGGCTGTTGCGGGCCGGCTCCTCGACCGTGGCGACATGGACTCCGCGCTCCCGGTAATATGCGGCCAATGCATGGGTTAGGGTGGTTTTGCCAGAGGCGTGGGTGCCCTCTACGGCGAGCACGATCGAGTCACGCAGCACCAGGTCCTCCGATCCAGACCGTGAACGGCGGCCGATACAGCCAGCCGAGCGAAGGCTGATCACCGCCGGTACCACTCATTTCGCTCCGCCCGTAACCGGTCCCGCCGCCAGTGCCAGCGCCTGCCTGGCTGCGTTGCTCGCCTCGTTGGCGCGCAGGCGGGGAAAGCAGTCCCACGCGCTCGCGGTGATGATCTCGGTGATGTCGAGGTCCTGCTGCCAGCTGGCGCGGCCCAGATGCCGCGCGGATAGCAAGGCGAGCATCAGCGCCCGTCCTACCGCCAGGGCGGCGGCCAGCTCGCTGTCCGCTGCACGGCCTGGCGCGGTCTTGTCCCATCCGGCACCAGGGATGATCTGGGCTTGCCGGCATGCCTGGCCGAGCGACCTGGCGGGCAGATCGGCGCCGCAGTCGATCATCATCGCTTTCCCTTTCACCGGGGTCTGCCGGGTGGCCCAGTCCCGTTCCGTCGCCGCGACGCCGCGCAGCACCGCCTCGCCGGCCAGGGCCTGGAGCCGGGTCAGGTCATCGGCGAGCAGGTGCCCGGCCAGGATGGCCGCGTGGCGGCGGGCACGCGCCAGATCAAGGTCGGCCGCCTGCGCCAGCCCTGGCAGCGCGGTGCCGCCGGCGGTGGTGACCTGGAAGCCGAACGCGATCGCCTGCCCGGTGACCAGGATCGCCCTGGTGCGGTGAAGCGGAAGGTAGACCATCGCCGCCGACACCAGCGCTTCCCGCCCGGCATCATCAGCCGGGTCCGATGCCAGGGTGCCCGATGCCAGGGTGAAGGCGGCGAGCATCGGGCCGGGCTTGCGGAACAGCTGCTGCCCGGTCCGGTACGGGTCGCCGGGCCAGGCCAGGTTCGTGTAGCGGGCGGCGCCAGTCATGACGTGGCGCGGGGGGCGGCGTGGATGCTGGCGCCCAGGTACTTGGCGTAGTGGTTCGCCTTGTAGGGGTAGCGGTCCCAGATCTCGGTGACCGGCTCGTGCAGCAGGTTGCCGAGGTAGCCGAAAAGGTCAGGCTCGTCGTAGACCGGCCAGGCCTGGGCGCTGCCATCCGGCTCGACGACGATCATGTGGCCCTCGGTCTCGGGCGTCCACGGTGTCATCCGCACCGCCGGCCGCCAGTCGTGGACGGCCCGCAGCTCGGTCAGCCGGCCGAACGCCTCAGCGGCCTCGCTGGCGGTGATGAACTCACGTTCGGGCAAGCCGAGAGCGTTGCCCTTGCGCAGCGGCAGGATCAGCTTCACCTTCCCCGCGTCCAGGACGTCCGCGATCTGGCACAGGTACGGCAGGGCGTGCACCGTCGAGCGGAGCACCACGGCCGACAGTGATAGCGGCAGCCCGGCTGCTGCCAGTGCCCGGACCCCGGTCATCGCCTTGTCGTAGTCGCCGCGGACCCGCGAGAACGTCGAGCGGGGGCCATCGAACCCGACATTGACGAAATCAACCAGCCCCGCCAGCCGCGGTGCCAGGGCTAGGCCCCTGGTCGCGTTCGTCGGCAGCCCGACGATGAAACCGGAGAACATCTGCGCGATCTCGGTGATGTCGCGGCGCAGCAGCGGCTCCCCGCCGGAGATGAACACTCGCCGGGCGCCAGCCAGGTTCGCCCGGATCGCATCGAGTTGCTCCAGCGTCGGGTCGGGCATCGGGACGGTCTCGGAGCAGAAGCCGCAATCGAAATCACATCGCCTGGTCACCTGGACGATCACCGACAACGGCGCCGTCGCGGCATCCGCCAGCGCCACCGGATCGGCGCCCTGTCCTGCGGTGAAATGATGCCCGTCCGTGAACGCGACCTGACCGCTGTCCGGGTTATCTCGTACTCGCTGAGGGACCGCCGGGACCGGCAGAGTCACAGTGCCCGTATTTGTGGTGGTCATGGCGCCCTTCCCATCGGCAGGCCGGATCGGCGGCTGGAGACGCGGCCAATGCTCGCCGTTCCGCTGCCGCGAGTCGCTCCCAGCGGCGGGAAGATGTGGCTCCGGTCCGGGAATGACGGGCCTAAGCCATCCAATTCTTCCCGGCGGTGGGAACGACCGTACCGCTGTAGGGCGGTTACGTTGGCGACGGTCCAGAACCGGCCTCGTTCTGGCGACCCGGCTCGGAAGAGGTGAGATGCCCGATGTTCGTGATCGAGAAGACCTTCCGGTTCGAGGCGGCTCATCACCTGAACGGCCTGGCCGAAGATCATAAGTGCGCGAATGTCCACGGGCACTCCTACGCGGTGGTAATCGAGCTGGGCTCTCCCGCCCTCGACGACAACGGCTTCGTGACGGATTTCGCCGATCTCGATCCCCTCGGCGACTACATCAAGACAGTCCTCGATCACAGGTACCTGAACCAGTTGAGGATCACCGGCGCGGACGGTGCAGACGCCGGACCGCTGTTGCCGCAACCGACTTGCGAGCACCTGGCCCGCCACTTGTACGAGACCGCGGCGCGTGTGCTGCCGTCCAATCTCGCTTCCCTGGTCACCGCTGTGCGGGTATCTGAGACACCGACGACCCGCGCGACGTACCTGCCAGGCAATGCGTCATGAGCATCGGCAAACGCGGCGTGCCGTCTGCGTCAGGTGCCGTGCCCGTCGCTGAGATGTTCTATTCGTTTCAGGGTGAGGGGCCGAGCCTCGGCCGCCGTGCCCTGTTCGTTCGCCTGATGGGGTGCAACTTGACTTGCGGCTACCCCAGCATGCCCAGGCGCGCTGCTACTGCGGCTGCGGGCCAGATGGTGTGCGATACCAGCTACACGTGGAACCGCGCGGATTACGACCTCACTGGAGGCGTCCGGCATCTGACGCCGCCGCAGATCTGGGACGAGATGGTGAGGCTCGACCCGTCCGCGGAGTGCCCCGCTTTGGCGCCGGTTGGCCTGATCGTGGTCTCCGGCGGCGAGCCCCTGCTGCACAAGGATGCCGTGCTCTACCTCGCGGCGCAGGCTTCGGCTACCGGCCGGAGCCTGGAGATCGAGACAAACGCCACGATCAGGCCGGGGCCGGAGCTGATCCAGGCCAGCGTGGTCTTCAACGCCGGCCTAAAGCTGGCGACTTCCGCGGTTCCGAGGAAGCTGCGGATCAAAGAGGGCGCCATCGCGGAGATCCAGGCCAGTGGCCGGGCAAGGTGGAAGTTCGTTGTCTGCGGACCCGAGGATATGGCTGAGATCGCCGAGCTCCAGCTGGAGTTCGGGCTCACCGAGATCTGGCTGAGCCCTGAGGGCAGCACGCCGACGGCTGTTGTCGAGCGGATGCGGCTGGTCGCGGATTCCGCGCTGGCGCGGGGCTGGAACCTCAGCACCCGCGAGCATGTCCTGATCTGGGACGGTGCTCGTGGCCGATGACATGCACACCCTGATCTGGGATGACATTCAGGTTCTGGTGAAGACGCTCGCGAACGCCGTTGTCCAGGACGGTCCGCCCGGCTTGGTCGTCGGAATTTCGCGCGGGGGGCTGATCCCGGCGGTGATGATCGCCCACGCGATCGGGGCGCGACGCGTGAGGTCGGTCGCAATCAGCAGGACTCTGACCGACGAGGTGAACGCAGTCAAGACCGATGAGCCAGTGGTATCTGATCCAGGCGGACTCGGGGACGTCAGCGGCCAGGACGTGCTCTTGGTAGACGACGTCGCTGGCTCCGGGGACACCCTTGCCAGCGGCCGCGACCTGCTTGCCGCAGGCGGTGCGGCCCGGACGCGGGTCGCTGTGCTGAGGCTGAACACACGGAACTGGCGATGCGGAAACCGCGAGCCGGACTACGTCGGCGAGCGGGCCGGAGGATGGGTGATCTTCCCTTGGGAGAAGTAACGACGATCGCGTTCTGTCTCCTTACCTACCGTCCCGACCACCCGTCCGGCATCGAGCGGAGCATCGCCGCCCTGGCCACCGGCCTGCGGGACCTCGGTCACAAGGTCCTGGTCATCGCCGCAGGCCCCGGTGAGCCAAGCGACGCGGCCGACCCAGGCCTGATCCGCCTAGCGTCGGTCCGGTTGCCGCGACCAGCTCACAACGACGACGTGCTGGCTGCGCTCGCTGACCCGGCCCCGGTTATGGCCGAGGTTCGCGGCATTCTCCGGGATCACAGAGCTGACATAGTCTGCTGGGGCGCTCCGGTGTGGGGACTGGGTCACCTGAGTCCGGCCCCGACCGGGGTCCGGACCGCGCTTATGGCGCACAACGAGATCCGCCCGAGTTCGGCCAGCACGTGGAAGCGCGCCATTGACGCCGCTGACGTAGTGCTGCCCGCCAGCCCGTACCTGGTCGAGGCTGCGGCCCGAGCGGGCTGGGATTCGTCAGCGTGGCAGGTCGTGCCGAACGCCGTGCTGGTACGCCCGGATCCTCCTGGATATGCCGAGCGCGAGCGGCTTCGCCGAGTGGGTCCGCTGCGAACGGTCTCAAGGGCGGCGCTCGACAAAGGTCACGCGGGACTTCTTGAGGCACTTCCTGACTGGTGGAACAGACCGGCCGAAATGGTCCTCGCCCGTGCCGACTTCGAATTCGCGAGGGGTGAGACCGGCCAGGTTCTCGCCGCGTGCCGACGGCAGCAAGAACGCCGCCCGGATGTCATCCGGCTTCTTCCTGCCCTGCCATGGCGGGAAGTACCGGGATTCTTCGCCGGGGCAGCGATCACGATCATCTCCTCGACGAGCGCCGAGACGTTCTCCCACACAGCAGCCGAGGCGTTGTCGGCTGGCACGCCCGTCATCACCTACGACCTCGGCTATGTGCCCGCGCTCACGGGTGCTGCCGGACGATCGGTCCCTCTCGGCGGCGGCTTCGCAGGGCTATGGGAAGAGGCACGAGCGCTGCTCGGTGATCACGATGCCTACCACGCCGCCAGCGCGGCGGCGCCTTCCCGGATCGAACCTCACACCCCCGCTATGGCCGCAGAGGCATTCCTGGCGGCCACCCGATGACCAGGCCGCACATGCTCGGGCTGCGCGCCGGAGACCAGGCGCTAGTGGTGGCGGCGCACCCCGATGACGAAACGCTCGGCATGGCCGGGACTATCGCCACGATGTCCGATCTTGGAATCCAGGTCGAGGTCCTCGCTGTCGCCTGCGCGTCCGCGCCGATGCTCGGCGGGATCTCCGACTCGGCGACCCGGCACTCGGAGTTCCGCGACGCTTGCGAGGTCCTGGGCGTCACCGGTGCGATCGCCTGGACTGATGACGCCCGGGCCGCCAATCCAGGTGCTTTCCCCGTCGAACTGGTCGCGCTCATAGAAGACGCTCTGGCCCGCACCGCTCCCGCGGCGTTGTTCATACCGGCCGGAGGGCATCACCAAGATCATTCGGCTGTGCACCGCGCGGGTCTGGCCGCGGTCCGGCCCGGCCGCCGCACTGGACGGCCACTGCCACGAATCATTCTCGGTTTCGACGGCCCGGAGGATCGCATCTGGCTCAACGCGGGCCTCGACCGGCCGGTGATGGTCGACATCACGAACGCAGCGCCGGCAAAGGCGAAGGCGCTGCTCTGCTACGGCAGCCAGTTGCGGCAAGATCCCCACCCGCGCAGCCTGGAGAAGATCCAGGCGCTGGATAAGGCCGCCGGCGCGGCGTGCGATGTCCATGCCGCAGAGATGTTCGCGCTCTACCGGATGACTGCGACATGAACGGCCGTGCCGGGGTGCTTGTCGCTCACCAGCCCGCCTACCTGCCGTGGCCGGGGTATCTGTCTCGGCTGACGGACGTGGACCGGTTCGTGATCTTGGACCATGTGCAGTACAGCGGAGAGTGGCAGCACCGGAACTATGTGGCCGGCTCAGACCGTCGCCTGCTCATGACAGTCCCGGTATACAGGCGCTCAGGCCAGCCGATTAGCCAGGCAGTTGTCGCGGGCGACGATTGGCGCCCGCGGCACTGGCGAACCCTCGAAGAGGCCTACAGCAAGGCAGAGTCCTGGCCGCAATGGGCGCCGCGCCTAGCCGCCATCTACGGACAACGGTGGGAACGGCTCGCCGATCTCAACCATGCCTTGCTCCGGCTACTGCTCGACGGCTTCGCGATTCACGTTGACCTTCTGCGCAGCAGCGACCTGAGGCCGACAGGGCACAAGACCCGGATGCTCATCGACTTGTGCCGGATTACCGGCAACACGACGCTGCGGGTCGGGACCGGCGCGATCAGCTACCTGGACCTGCCTGCCCTGGCTGAGGCAGGCATCGGCCTTGAGGTCGCCTCCTACAACGCCCGGCCTTATCGACGGGGCCTACAGCCGTTCGTGCCCGGCCTTTCCGCCCTGGACCTGCTGCTACATCGGGGCACCGAAGCAAGGCGGACCCTCGCGGAAGGATCCAGAACCGAGACCTGGGCCGGGAAGGAACCTGCTCGGTGGTGACAGCAGCGGGGATTCCCTTGAGCGGCCAGCCCTTGATGCCGTGGATCGCCCTGGAGGGAGTCAACGGCGTCGGAAAGACTCATCTGGCGCGCCAGGCCGCCGAGGCCCTTGGTGGCCAATGCGTTCTGGTAAGCGAACTACCCGACTCCCCGCAGACCCAGTTCCAGGGCCAGATCATCGCGGCGCTGCACGGAAATGGTGACCCGTTCTTGCGGACCGGCGTGCCCCGGACTGAGACGCTGCTGCTCGCCGCATTGCAAGTCCACCGTCACGAGTCGGTGACCGTCAGGCCGGGCCAGGTCGTCCTCGAAGACCGCGGCCCGCACACCGTCGCGGTGTACCAGGCCGCGATCCTCTGCGGCAACGACGCCCCCGACAGGCAACTCGCTGACGCGGCACGGACGATCCTCGGGCTTATCGGTTCGTGGCGACCGCTGCCGCAGAAGGTGCTGCTGCTGACCGACGACGCCAGCGCATGCCTGGCCCGGTTCGAGGCCCGCACCGGCCGATCCGCCCGAGGCGACGAGACTGCGCTGATGAGGCGAGTCGGGCGCATCTACGAGCTGCTGGCGGCGCAGGACCAAGATGATTTCCGGATCATCGACCGTCGGCTCCTGGATGAGGAACAGTGCGTGACTGCGATCGCCGGCGCATGCGCCATGGCGGCAGCAGGCATTAGCAGGGAGGCGAGCCCAGCCGATGCCTGAGGACAACGGCGCTGGGAGCGCCGAGCAGGCGGTCGCCCGCCAGCCAGATCACCGCTCAAAGGCGACTTTGCTGTGGGCGCTTCGCTCCCCCTGCCCCAGGGGCTGCCTCTATTGCTACTTCGGAACGGTCGAGAAGCACAGGGCCCGGCCGGTTACCGGGATCGGGCAGCTGTCTCACCTGAGCTGCGACGACCTGAGCCCAGGCCAGGTGCTGGCATTCGCCCGCACCCTGCCAGGCTCCCGTATCCGCAGGGTGGTCCTGGCAGGCGGAGAACCCCTTGCATGGCCGCCGATACTCCAGCTGATCCGGGTGCTCAAGGACGGCGCGCTGCAGGTAATCGTCTGCACCGAGGGCACCGCCTTGAACCGGCCGGAAATGACGCAGACCCTGATCGAGCTGGGCGTGGACGCGGTTTCGGTATCGCTCGACTCCGTCGACCCTACCTACAACGACCAGCTCCGGCCGCCGCGCAACGGCAAGGACGGATGGGAACGGGTGGTGTCAGGCATCGAGGCGCTTATCACCGCACGCGGCGACCATGAATATCCGAAGATCGGGATCTACAGCGTCATCACGAACCAGAACCTGGCCGATCTGGAGGCCATGCCTAAGCTCGCCGAGCAACTCGGCTGCGACTACTTCATACCGCAGCCGCTAGCCCTAACCGAAGACCACGATCTGCATGACATGTCCCTGGCCACCGACCACATCCCTGAACTGCGGGACAGATTCGCCGCGCTGGGCGCCAGCCCACCGTCGCTGCACATACCCCGAGGCCGGTACCCGGAGCAGTTCGAGGCTTCGATCAGTCATCCGCTGGCGACGGTCACTGGCTGCTTCGGCGGGCGGACCCTCTTCTTCGCCCAGCCCGACGGCAGGCTGTGGGACTGCCCGTCTACCTACCGGATCGAGGCCACGACGCCAGAACGGCGCCGCACCATCGCAGACGCCGACGCCCGCACCTTGTTCCAGCCCGGTGACTGCGGCGACTGCGCTTTGTTCTCCCGCGACTGCGTCAACATGTGGCCGCTGATGGACTTCAGTCAGATCATCGGAGATCCAGCATGACCCGGATTCCGGAACTGCCCCTGCTTGAGGAAGCCTTGCTGGCCATGCCCAGTCCGTCCGGCCAGGCGCAGGTCACCGGGCTGGAGTCGGGCCTTGCCGCTGAGTTCGGCACCCGGCACGTGGTCACGGTGTCGTCCGGTACCGCCGCGATCCAGGCCGCTCTCATCGGCTGCGGGGCAGGACCGGGGACTGAGGTTCTCGTCCCAGCGCTTACGGTCGTCATGACGGTGGCCGCTATCGTCGCAACAGGCGCCCGACCCGTATTCGTCGAAACCAGCGCGGATGGCTTCGGCCTGGACCTCGCAGACGCTGAGGCGAAACTCACTAGCCGGACCATCGCGATACTGCCGGTGCACATCGCCGGGCGGATCGGCGACCTTGGCGCTGTGAGGTCGTTCGCCGACCGCATCGGGCTGAAGCTGGTGGAGGACGCCTGCCAGGCGCAGGGTTCCTGGTTCAGAGGCAGCCTGGCTGGCACGATCGGCGACGCTGGCTGCTTCAGCATGAAAGACGGCAAGATCTTGTCCTGCGGTGAGGGCGGCTACATCCTGACCAATGACCCGGACATCGCCGGCCGGGCCGCAGCGTTCCGGACCCACTGGCAGACCGGGATTCCGGAGCATCCGCCAGGCAGCCGCCTAGGACACAACTTCCGCCTTGCCGAGCCACTGGCAGCGCTGGCCAGGCACAACCTCACCAGCTACGGGGCCGCTGTGCGGCGGCGGAGGGAGCAGACCACCTTGCTGGCCGGGCTGAGTGGGGACGTGCCCGGTTTGGAAGTCATCCCGGCCGGGCCAGGTGAAGAACCCAACGGATTCAGCGCGATATGGAGGATAACCGCGCCCAGGCCGCGCGCCCTCTGCGAGCGGCTCGCCACGGCGGGCGTGATCAACTCGGTGGGCGCCTTCGGGCTGAAGGCCGCACATGCCAATCCGGCCTGCCGCGAACTGAACCCGGCGGTGTGTCCACGCGCGGAGCGCATGGCTGACACGCTGCTATCGGTGCCCCTGACGTCCGCCGACGATGACTCCAGGATCACCCGGATCGCGCAGCTGATCAGGAAAGAGGTATCCGCATGGCGCTGACAGATCCGCAGTTCCTGGCGACCACGTTGGTAGTCATCGACTTCGAGACCCTGACACCAGCCGGACGGCCAGCCGAGCCGATTGAGGTCGCCGCGATCGCGGGCCGATTCGCGGGTAGCGGACATTGGCAGGAGATTAGCCGGTACAGCGCGCTGATGCGCCCCCCGGACGACGTCCCGGTCACCAGGTTCGACCTGGCGCAGAACGGGCTCGCCCCCGAATTCTTGCGCACCCAGCGGCCAGCTGGGGAAGTGATGGCCGAACTGGACAACCGACTGACCGAACCCCCGTACCGGCTGGTCGCGCACAGTGCCCAAACCGAGGCCGCAGCGATAGCAGGGCAGCGGCGATACTGCCCCGTTCTGGCGGCCACGCCGCTGCTGTGCACGGTCAAGCTCGCCCGGATCGCGTTCCCGGAGTTGCGCAGCCACGCGCTTAACGAGCTACTGCGCTACCTGCGCGTCCCGCGACCAGCTGACCGGCACCGCGCGCTCCCAGACGTCGAGCTCACCGTCGCCGTCTTGCAGCAGATCCTGACGACCGGGCTCGCGGCGGGAAAATGGGCGACGCTACGCGACCTGGACGCCGTTGGCGGTGTCCAGGTCAAACCCGAACGGGCGAACGCGGACGATGCCGCGCAGCAGCCGACGCTGTTCTGAGTCCTGGTCAGGCGTCTTGCCCGAGGAGATCACGGACATGCCCGAAAAGGACCTTGGCCTGGAGCCGGCTGTCCTCGGCGAGATCCGGGAGTTCGGCGATTTCCAGCTCGGACAGCCAGGCGACCCTGGTTTCAGGCTCCTGAGTGTCCTCGATCCATTCGCTGACGAAGACGTGGTCCTGGTGGCGGTGGTGGTCCGGCGTGTGGTTGTCGGCTCTGGCTCGCATGTCGACGACCCACCAGGCCGCAGGGCCGAGCTGGTGCGGGAATCCGTCCGGCAAGGGCAGGGACGGCGCGGCCAGCAGCCGGATACGGCAGCCCAGTTCCTCCAGCGTTTCGCGTTCAGCAGCCTGGGCCGGGGTCTCTCCTACCTCGACATGTCCGCAGGCCGGAAGCCAGCCCTCAAGCCGGGCGTGCCACATCATCCCGGTCAGCCATTGGCCGGTCTCCGGCGACCGGCGGAAGACGAAGTTCGTCGCGGTCAGTTCCTGGACCAGATCGCCCATGACTCCCTCGGATCACTTGTTCCCGCGGACCGCATGCGGCCTTGCCCTGGCCCGAAAGCCTGCCACACCGGTATTGGAGCAGTCCCGGCGACACGCGCGCCCTGTAGTCGCTGCTTGCGGAGGATGTATGGAACCGGTCTGGAACGGAATCCTCACCTGCGACTACGAGCGGACCCGTCCGGACGCCAGCCCGCTTGAATGGGATCTGTACACCCGATCACTGATCAGCTGGCCAGCGGCGCTGATGGGCGAGCCTGCTCCCTACGGCCAGCTGCGGCGGCCTGGCATCGTCGACATCAGCCAGGACGTGCACGAAATCCTCACGAGGAAATGGCACGAGCGTCTCGCCGAACCCAGCTTCGTCGCTGGCCTGATCGCTGACACCGGGAAAGACCGTAGCGACACCAGCGCAGCACTCGATAGCTGCGCCGCGGCGGCCGACTCCGCGATTCTTCCTGCTCTCAAGGCGGCCACAGCCGGGCTCCTGCGCGTCAACGCCACCCACATAGTGAACTGGCTGCTGCCCGAGGAGCACTGGGAGACGCTCCTTACCAGCCTGCTCGGCACCAGGACTGAGGCCCTGACCTGCCTCTCGGCGCTGCAACTCCCCGACACTCCAAGCCACATCCTCGCCGCCCACGGTCGCACAGCCTCGGCCGGGGATGAGGCCAGCCAGTTCGCGTCGAGCAGCAGAATCCGCGCCCGCGAGCGCCGGGATGCCTGGTATCTCGCCGCGCTTTTGGCGGCTGGTGACGGGCCTGCGCTCAGCGAGGTCCGGGCTCTGGCCGCCGTCCTGGGCTGGGCCGCGACCAGCGAGGAACGACGCAACGAACTCCGTACCCGCTACCTCGCTGCCGTCGGGACCTGGTGCGCTGCGGCTGGGCTGGACCCTGGCCAGATCACCACGGCCGATCTTCTCGGACGGACTTCATGAACGCGCTGATCGTCGGCCGACAGTGCGAGGACCTGGCCAAACACGGCGCCAAAGCGGTCCAGCTCGCGCGGCTGGCCGCCGCTGGACTGCCGGTGCCGGACGGCGTCGTCATCCCCGCTGACCTGCCTGCCGATCAGATCGCGACCGTCACCGACAAGATCCTTGCGTGGGCGGCCGCGATCCGGGCGCAGTACGGCCTGATCATCCGGTCATCCGCGCCGGCCGAGGACGGGAACCACACGAGTTTCGCCGGCCTCTACTCGTCGTTCTTCGCCGCAACGCGATCCCGTGACGTCCAGGCTGCGATCCGCGCGGTCCGAATGTCCAGCTCATCGCCGACCGTCCGCGCATACGCCCAGGCCAGCCAGATAGAAGCGCCATCTGGAGTCGCCGTGATCGTCCAGGCCGCGATCCGCGCCTATAGCGCCGGAGTCCTCGCTGGGCAGATCCGCGACGGCACTTGGCATGACTGGCAGATCGAGGCGGTGCATGGCGTCGCGGCGCCCCTTACCAGCGGCCAGGTCTCTGGCGAGGTCCATCATCTCGGCCGTGCGCTCATGCTAGATGTCCTCGCTGACCTGGTGGTCCCAGGCGCTCCGCAAGAACTGCGTCTCCCTCCGGGCGAGCGGATCACGGTGGACGACCGCGATGGCTACCCAGAGCGGGCGAAGATCCGGACCTCAGCAGGCGGGCTTGTGACCGTCTTCCGGCCACCGACTTGGAAGAGCCGGCCGATACTGCTGCCTCAGGACGTTGCCCGGCTCCTTGAACTGGCCATGGCAACGGCTGAGGCGATCAAGGCCGAAAGCATCGACATGGAATGGGCGATCACTCGTGGAGGGGAACTGCATCTGCTCCAGGCCCGGCCGCTGACTCGCCCGATCCCGCGATCTCCGGCGACGGCTCGCGGCAGCGCGACCTCCGCTGGCTGGCAGGGCATTCCGGCTTCACCCGGTGTGGCCACCGGCCCATCGCTGCAGCTCGGCCACCCAGCCCAATCGGCGGCTGGCATGGTCGTAGTCTGCGGAAACCTCGGCCCCGACGCGGCGATCGTCCTCCTCCAGCACCCGGCAGCGATCGCAGCCACAACAGGCGGGCCGCTCTCGCACGCCGCTATCGTCGCCCGCGAACTCGGCATCCCATGCGTAACCGGGCTGCCGAAGCACCTAGGCAACCTGCCCGACGGAACCGCCCTGACCATTGACGGGATCGCCGGAACGGTGAGCACCGGAATCAGCACCGGCGATGGCCGGACAGATCCTCCGCTACGAACGAACGGCGCCGTGGTCCTTACCTGGCCGACCCTGGCCGACATTGAAGATGACGGACGAGCTGGCACCGTAATCCTGGTCGAGCCCGAAGCCGATTGGAAGTCCGTGACCGGCTCCCTCGCAAGCCACGGCAACCCAGCCGGGCTGCTCCAGCTTGGCCGCCGACCGCTCCCGTTTCTCCCCTCTGGATACGACGAGCATTACCTTCCTGGGATTGGGCGTCTGGCCTGGCCGGTTGCCATCGGCGCGGTTCCTTCAGAGTTGCTTGTCCTGGACGGGAAGACACCAGCCTGGCGACGCGTCATAGAAGCGGATCAGCCACGGCGAGCGGACTAATTGCTGGCAGTCATTGGAACGGCGCGGAGACGGTCATCCCGATCACGGAATGTGACTCCCGCTCGGCCACGGCCGCGCTTGATCCGCTTCCGAACCTCATGCATCCATCCGGTGGGAGTCACCCGAGAACGTCGCCATTCAGCCGACCTCAGACTGAGCGAAGCCTCTTGATGTGACGGCGCTGCTCCTTTTCGTCCTGCTTGACATGCACACTCACCAAGACGCGGTTGCCGCCCGGCTTGTAGTAAATCCGTCCCATATCCTCGCTTCCGGCGATACCAGTAGCAAGCTTGGAGACTTCGCGCCAGCCGCGCAGGCCTTCGAGGTCCTTCCCGACCAACTCGCCCATGTCGATCCGGACGAGGCAGCGGAGCACCGAAGCGGGCGCTTCGAGGTTGGCCAGCACCTCCACGCTGTCCAGCACGAATGCAAGTCTGGCAAATGCCGAGTCGAGGAATCCGGGGACGCCTCGCTGAGGCGCAAATCGCGCCATGGTCGACCGACGGCGCTCCCGCTCCTGCTCGCCGATCTCCTCCAGCCGTTCCTGCAGGCCAAGGACCGTTGCTTCGAGCGTCCGAATCCTTGCATCGCCTTGGGTCGTCTGCTGGCGAAGGGACCCGGCATGGTGCCGTAGGTCGGCGTTCTCCGCGAGCGCTAGCTCCAACAACTCTTCGGTCTCTGACTGCTGCGCCAACAATGCGCTGGTATCTGGTGAGTGCTCAGGAGAGTCGCGAATTGCGTCTAGTTGCTCGTGTAGTGACTTCTGATGCTCCAAGGAACGGTCGAGGTCGGCTGAGAGTTTAGCTTCTCGAGTCGTCGTTCCTGCCAGTTCCTTACGTAGTTCGGCGGCCTCCCTTTCTCCGGCATCCAGCCGAGCACCTAGCCGGACGACCTGGTCAAGGAGTTGCTCGAGCTGCGCCTCCAACTCTTCCAGCCGCGCGGTGGATGACTCGGGCGCGACCTGGGCTGGGATATCGGAGACGGTTAGTGCGAAGATCGCGGAGACGCGTGCGATGCACTCCTCGCGTGTGCCCTTGAACCGGAGGCGGGCGAACCAGTCGTAGAACCTGCCGTCACTGGCTGGTCGGTGACTCACATCCCAGCGCTGGACAGAGAGCCCTCCGTTCTCCAACGCGTCAACGATTCCCGTGGCGATTCGTTCGGATGCATTGAAGATGACGTAATGGCCGAAGCGGTTCGTGTCGACGTTCCACTCGCCACCGGAGCCGCTGAACTCTGGCCCCGATGGAGCTTCGTCCTGCCTCGGAGCATACGGAATCGGGGCGCCTGCCAAGAGGAAGCGGTTGCAGTCCTCGATCTCCCACGAGGGTCCGGCGATATCGATGGTGTTGTCACTCAGTAGGGGATAGACGGCGCCGGCATAGACGACCCCCGAGAATCCATCCGGGGTCAGACGCACCGGACGGCGAATGGACTCGTCGACAGCAGATGGTCCATCCAGAACCCGGACAACGACCTGAGTGGATGCCATGCTCAGGCCCCCGACGCGCACCTGCAGGCGGGATCGCCCCATTGGCGTTTGCAGACTGCGCAGGGCTGATAGTAGAGGTGCTCCGTCAACTGCTCGTCGGTGGCCCGTCCAGGCCCGGGAAGTCGCGCAAAAGCTCGCGGATCGTGTTTGTAGAGAACGTCGCCGGGAACGAGCGCCGAGTCTTTCTTGTCCGCGACGTTGGCCCGAACCACGAGACCGCCCGCCGGTACCGTGGTGTCCGTCTCGGCTGCGTCGATTGGTCCGAGCGCTTCGCTGCCTGGGAGGCCGATGCCGAACTCCAGGTCGAAGTAGGACGCACCTGACTGGTCCTTGCGTTGGCTCGACATCGCGCTGACCGAAAGGATGAGGTCGTCGTCCACCTCGACGTCGAACTCCAGTCGCTCGACAAGCGGCGGCGCTGTCTTGTCGACCTCAATGGTCACCATCCCGAGCGAGGTCCGAGGATCGCTGGCCTGCGGCTGCTCGGACAACTCTTTCGGGACGACAATCGAGAACTTGGCCACGCCGTCGGATGGGTCGGTGCAATAGAAGTGGAATCGGTCCCGTCGCACTTCGCCGTGACTGGGCATCGCGGTGCCCGCCCGCAGAAGAGGAAGACGAGAACCGCGCGCCAGCTCAAGCTCGATCCGCTTGGCCAGAACCAGCCGCTGCACGTCATGGGCGATCCACGCAGCACCTTGCGGCACGAGCGTTGCACTGTTGCCGGGCACCAGCACCCGCTCGGGCCCAAAGAGTTCATGAAGCCTGCTGCGGATGCTGGGCATCGCAGCCATGCCTCCTGCCACAAGACACAGGGAGACCTGCGCTGGTGCCCTCTCAGCGCTGTCAAGGAGTGACTCAATCTCGCGGATTCCTGTCGTGACAAGCGACCGGGTGATCTCATCGAGCTCTTGGCGGCTCAGAGGGTACTCCAGCGTCTTGCCGGATTCTGGGAAGTAGCTGGCACCATAGACGGTGACGCGTGGCTGCTCGGAAAGCTCGATCTTGTTGCGTTCGACGGTCTGGAGCAGCCTGAGGCGGGCCTCTCGCGTTGGGTGGTCCGTCTCTGCGATCCCGTTCTTGTTCGAGAATCTGGCGACGACCTCGTCCCGTATGACCTGGTCGAACTTGTCACCACCCACTCGCTCGGTGCCACCGTTGCGGAGCTGGAGGATGCGCCCAGGTTCGATTCGGCACAGGGTGAGGTCGAGCGTTCCGCCACCCCAGTCGACGACGAGGACGTTACGTCGCATCAGGCCTCTGACAGCGCTGTCCGCATCGGTCGAGCTGCGGAGGTAGCCGTACAGAGCGGCTAGTGGTTCATGGACGAACTGGGCCACCGATATTCCGGCCTGCGCGAAGGCTTGACGAAGAGCGGCCCGGCGTGGTCCGTTCATACTCACGGGAATCGTCACCACTGCGCGATCCAGATCGCCGAGCACCTGCCGCTGACGGCTTCGCTTTGACTCGCTGCGAACGTGCCGAATCACGTCGGCAACGATGTCGATCGGGCTTCGATCGACCCCGCCAACACTGACGACCTCCTGACCGAGGAGGACCTTGGGCGATCGGACGGTGTTGCCATAGACACCGAGGCCGACCTCTTCGAGCGCATGACGCGCCTCGCGGCCCACTATGACGGCTTCCCCTTCGTAGCGGACGACCGATGGGTGTGGGCGGCCTTCCTCATCGAGCACGTCGATGACGCGGTTGCCAGAAACGGCCGATATCAGGCTGTTGGTGGTCCCGAAATCGAATCCGACAATCACTGTCCATCCCCATCAAGTTCTTTCAGCCGCGTGACCTCAGCCTCGATCGCAGTCAAAGAGCGGTCAAGGAACTCCTCGGCCACGCTCGTGCTTCCGTTTCGGAGCGCGTGCAAGCCATCGCTCAGGAGGTCGACCTGGGAGCTAAGGCGTCGGATGACCTGTGTCCGGAGTATCTCGAAGTCGTCGACGAGGTGGCTCCTGTCCACGACTCGGCCGCTCTGCTCGGCCGCAAGTCTCTCGGTCAGGTCGGCGACCTGCGCAGCGAGACCTCGCGCGTGCTCCTTCTCAGCCGTCAACTGTGCCGAGAGCCCGGCCTTGCCGACCTCAGCCGCTTCCGCTCGCTGTGCTTGCTGCGCCGCCTCAGCGCGCGCCTCGCCTGTCCGCTGCTCGGCCTCACGCATGAGACGCTCAAAGTGGCGTGACAGTTGGCTCAACGCGTCGGTGCTCTTGGCCGATGCCAGAACCGAGGCGGTCTTGGAGGCGTGCTGGTAACTCGGTGTATCCCAGACGAGAGACGTCATATCCTGTACGAAGCGGTCAATAGTCCACCCGTCGCTGAGCACGCGATACATCTCGAATGCGGTGACTGCGTTGACTCGCAATCGCTCGCGAGCGGCAGCTTTAAAGTCAGCCGCCTCCTTGAGCCCGACAGCATCGAAAGTCACGCTCCTCGCGGCCTCACTCACTTCCCGAGCCACCACGACTGGCCCCGCAGTCGGCTCGAATAGGCGTTCCAAGAGCGTCGCGAACACTGGATGGCTTACCAGCGAGGCGAGCACCAGTTCGAGGATGCGCCGGCGAACGGGAGCCTGGACGCCGAGTTCTGCCAGGGCAACCAAGATGGTTGGTGGCACCGCCAGAAATGGGTCATCTGCGGCTGCCTTGCGCAGTGAACCCATCTCGGCGTCCGCCGAGTCGGGCTGCACTGTGATCTCGTCAAAGTCCTTGCGCGTAAGGCTCAGCCTGCGCCCGCCCTCCGCGTACGCGTACTCGACCAGTTCAAGGATCGTCTTCGGCCGCAACTTCCGGCCGCCATCCGGTTTGGCCGTTGGGGCAGCAGCACTGCCGGGCGCCGCGTCTGCTCCCGAGCCGGCGGCCTTCTCCGGCAGGACGTCGCTATTTCCGGCGTTGTCGGTCACTGTTCAGAATCTCCTTGAACTCGGCGGCGGAAGCCCTCATACCAGCCTTCCGTCGTGCGCCCATGACGCAACCACTCGGCGTGCTGAAGCGCAGAGGTCATATCGCCGACAGAGCGAAAGTGCTCAGCAGCGACCATGTGCAGCTTGAGTGCATCGTAGGGACGCTGCGACTCAAGATTCGCCACCAGTTCGGCAACGCCGGCAGCGGCGGTACCATCCAACGCCACGGTGCACCACCTCAGGATCTCCTCGATGACTGAATCGCTCAGCGCGAAGTCGAGACTTGTATGAGGCGCCAGCGAAAGGTCTCCGCTGGGCCAGAGTTCTCCCTTGAGCATGGCCTGGAATCGGAGCGAGACCTCGGCAACGCGTTGACTCTTGGTCTTGGTCATCGCCCGGTCGAACTGGTTGTAGTGGAAGGCAACGATCCCGCATATCGCCTCGGCAGGGGCGCGGTCGAAACTTCCCAGGGTCCCGACAGCTTGGTCATACTTCGCCTCGTAACCCAGGTCATGCGACCTGTCGAGGATCCCAGACTCGGCCGCACCCTCGCGAGCCAGCACTCCATACAGGTAGTTCGCCAGGCCCGACATGTACCGAGACGCTGTCGGATAGCGCTTCGACCGCATGATGAAGTCGTCGATCGCCCGAAGACTCAGTTCGCCACTGTCGATGAGGCGGTTGAGTGCGGCGTCTACTCCGTCGAGATCCGCTTCGTCAGCTAGGGCGAACTCGAACTCGAAGGTCCGGCTCACGTCCCCGTTGGTCAGCGTGACGTCGATGACCCCGCTCTGCTGTGACGCCATGAAGGCGACTGCCTGATCCACGGTGGTCAGCCGCCCATTCACAACCACCGATTGGGCATTCCGAATGACCCAATCAGCCGTGGACGTCTCCGTAGTAACCGTGAGCCGACTAGCGCCACACTCGCGGCCCCGCAGGACGAGAACCGGCCGCGGAGTGGCGTGCCCCTCGAAGGCATGTACACGGAAATCGCGCTCGCTCGAGAACTCCAGGCCGCACGTCGGGCATGGGTAACTAGGCGGTACCGATGCCGTCGGGGCAAAGGACCCTTCCCCGGTCGGCTCGTGGAACTCCACATAACCGGTGTGCCAGAAACCCAACTGGTGGCCTCCTACCCAGCCACCAGCGAGCGCGACTCGGCGTAGTCGGTGACGACGTCGTACTTGATCTGCTCAGCACTGGCCTTCGCGTTCAGCGACTCGAAGAACCTTGCGCGCCTACTTGACCTTGGACTTCTCGACATCGCGCAGTTGCATTATCTTCATGGATAACCCGAGCTGTTTCACGATCGGGTGGTCTCGTCGGCGCCATTCCGGCACGCCCAGGCATCGACCTCGCTTATCTGGAACTTAGCCGACCGATCCTGTGCGCGGGCATCCTATGCTTCGCGATCCAGGTGTAGACGCTGTCCTTCGCCACGCCGAGATGCTCGGCGATCACGTCAGCAAGCACCCAAGGCTCGTTCACGCTCTACAGGCTAGTGCGGACGAAGGCCAGTCTTTGCCGGTTTGTCGACGCTCGCGCCCGCGATCGGGGCGGTCGGCATCGCCGCATCGAGTCAGCCATCGGCGACAAGCTGGCCGTTCTGCAACCGGAAGCCAATCTCACTCTCTGTTACGACCATCACAGCTTTTGCGTAACGGTCGGTGAGCAGATTCCGCTAGCAGCCATCAACCGACGTCGGCTCGGCGGCTTACGGCATCTAGGGTCAGCTGGCGAAAGCGGCGGTCACGTCATCGAGGTGACGGGTCCACCATTGAATGGCGCGCTCGTCCAGGACGAACATCCTGGCTATCCGCTCGCTCCGATCACTACGCACGTACCGGAACTCTGCGGGCCACACGTCGGTGATCCGTTTCCACCACAACCGCGACACCGCGTCAGCCAGTGCGGCTTCATCCAATGGCAGCACGGTCCGGTACGCGGCCGTGAAGGCCGATACCCTGGCCAAGTCCTGGATGCCGGAAGCGGAGCCGAAGAAGGCGATCCCAGCCCTTACCACCTCCCGCGCATACGGGCTGACACACATCCGATCCCAGTCCAGGACCGCTACGACGTCCTCGCCGCGGAACAACAGGTTCCGGGGGTTGAGGTCACCGTGAACGCGGCCGAACGAACCAGCCGGAGCCAGAGTCTCAGGCCGGAGATGGCTATGCTCGCCGAGCAACTCCAGGCGGCGCCTCAGCAGGGTCCGGGCCATGAGGTCATGGCGTTCGGGCGCACAAAGCCCTCCGATAATCCGGTCAATCCGCGTAATGAGATGTATGGCATCATCCGCGCTGGCGACCTTCGCGTCCGATCCCTCCGGTGCGGACGGTGGATCGAAGTCAGCCGGCAATCCGGCAAGGGCCTGGTGGATCGCGCCGACCAGCCGACCTAGGCTCATGACGCCGGGCATGGACAGATCATTGCCGGGCCGGTGGACGCCCTCGATCCATGGCGTTAGGCAGTAGCAGCGCTCGTTGACCGTGACGACCGTCTCGCCTGTCGCTGAACGGACTGGCAAGCACACCGGAACGGCTTGGTTGTTCAGTGCCGACATGACGGCCAAGATGCTCCGTGCCGTACTGGCAGGTATAGCCAGGATCCGCCTCAGGACGTAGAAGCCATCACCAGCGGCGACCTGCCAGTTCCGGTTCATCCAGCCGGTGGCCAGATACCGGCGCACCACGATCGGCCCAAGTGCGAAGGCATCTTCAAGAAGGGGCAGGTCTGCTTCCAGATCCGCCAGGCCCAGACTGACTTCGTTCACCATCACGCCTATGACTGATTAAGCCAGGAGTTGCTGTTCAGTCGGGGACCGCGCTGGGCAGGGAGCCGAAGGTGAGGCGGGGGACGTCATACATGGCGGGGTCGGCGGGCCGGGTCATGGCGGGCGCGGTGACTTCGACGAGGATCAGCTCGGCCAGGAACTGGATGCGGGCCGCGAGCAGGTGGCTGGTGTAGCCGGTGGCGGAACGCTCCTTCAGGCCCAGCGTGGTGTGGATATGGGGCAGGAGCTGGCCGGTGTCCTGATCGGTGGCGATGGTCCCGCAGCCCAGTGCCTCGGCGTTGGTGAGGTGGACCTTCGACCAGACCGGGGCGGCCGGATCCTCCAGCTTGTCGCAGGCGCCGACGATGTCGGCGTCAGCGAACGCGGCCAGGAACATGGGGATGTATCCGTGCCGGATGCCGCGGCTGCGGCAGAACTCCTCCATGGCGGAGAAGAATTCCTCTCCCGGGTCGAGCCGGAGCCCGAAGGTGCGGCCGGTGGTCAGCTCACTCGCGTGCAAGCGCATCTCCTTCCTTTCTGTGCCCGTGGCGGATCAGGAGCCGCCGGGGTAGGAGGTGAACACGGCGGTGATCTGATCGCGGTCCGCGCCCCGGGAAAGCAGGACGTGCAGCAGCAGCCGGGCTTTGAGCGGGTCAAGGAAACCGGCGCTGATCAGTCCCCGACCAAGCAGGTCGGTTTCGGAGCCGGGGAAGCCGTAGGTACCGGCGAGGACCGGGCCCGCGCCGGTGCGCGATGCCAGGACCACGGGGACCTGGCTGGCTAGCTCGGCCAGGACGGCGACGGTCGCTGCGGGCACATGCCCGGCACCCATCGCCGCGATCACGAGCCCGTCGAACCGTCCTCGCGCGGCGCGAAGCAGCTCACCGTCGTCGCCAAGCGTGACGACGATCAGGCCGGTGCGCACCTGCCGGGCAGGCGTGGCCGGACCCGGGAGCGCTGGCCTGCCAGCGGGGCGGGTCATGAGCCGGACCTGGCCTTCCACTACGTGCCCGACTGGCCCGGCTGATGGCGATGCGAACGCCGTCAGCCTCGTGGAGTGGGCCTTGCGGACGTAGCGGGCGGCGTGGATCTCATCAGCGAAGACCACCACGCAGCCCAGCCCGCGCAGCAGCGGGCTGGCCGCCGAGGTGACAGCGGCCAGGATGTTGGCGGGGCCGTCAGGGCCGGCCTGTGCAGGGTTCCGCATGGCGCCGGTTACCACGACCGGAGTGCCGCCGTCGCAGAGCAGGTCGAGCAGGAACGCGGTCTCCTCGATCGTGTCGGTGCCCTGGACGACCACGGCTCCGGTCGCGCCAGCCGTGGCTTCCTTGCTGATAGTTTCGGCCAGTTCGCTGATATCGCCGATTGCAAGCGACGCTCCCGGCATCTTGCGGAAGTCGCGCACCTCGACTCCCATGCCGGTTTCCGCCAGGCCCGGCACGGCTGACAGCAACTGCTGGCCGCTCAGCGCTGGTACGACGCCGCCAGGTTGTCCCGGCTCGCTTGTCATCGCGACGGTGCCACCGAGGGTGAACACGACGACTCTGGGCACTGCCAGGGGTGCGGTCATCAGATCAGCTCCAGTTCGGGACGGGGCAGGCAGGGGCTTGCGCGGGAATCAATCACAGCTCGCCCGGCCTGCAGTCCCCGCGTAGCGCAGCGCGGTATCCAGCCCGTCGAGTGACAGCAGCCGGCTGGACGGGCGGATGATCCCGGCGCAGCCGTATGTGCCGAGTTCCGCGCAGCGCCTGGACAGCCAGGGCCAGTCCAGGCCAAGGTAATCGGCCAGCGCCACGAGCCGGCCGACCGGGGCAGCGGCGGCGGTCACTGAACGCGCGGCCGCGTTCCCGGTGACGCTGGCGAACTCCCGCAGGGCGGTGCCGCTTGAGGTCACTCCCGCATGCCAGGTCTCCTCGGAACGGACCCAGGTGGCGACTGTTGCTTGTTCTCCGGGAAGCAGCGCGAACCCGTCGACCTCGGCGTATCCGGGGTCGGCGGCCACCATGGTGCGGATCCCCAGCGATTCCATGAGCGCCATGGCCAGGAACAGCAGGATGCGTTCCCAGCGCGGGGACAGCACTACCGCGTCTTCCGGGACGCAGAACCCGCGAGCGAGTTCGGTGCTATGCCCGGTGAACTGGGTGCTGATCCGTCGCAAGTATTCGAGCTTGTGACGGAACAACAGCCAGACAGCGGCTTCTTCGCCGCGCTGCTCACGGGTCCAGAACACCGGCACCCCGGTTGGCCGGGCCAGGCTTCGCAGGATATGCCGGGCGCAGAAGCTTGACCCCAGCCACATCCTGGCCACAGATGTCAGGCCCGCTGCGACCTCACGGCCAGCGGCGGATTGCGGCACGCGCTCATAGCCGCTCAGCTCCCGGCGACGCTGGTCAAGCGCGTAATCGTCCGTGAGCAGCGCGTCGTCCAGGTTGGCCACCGCCCACATGATCGCGTATGTGACATCGTCCAGCTCGTAAGCCCGCGGAACTACGGTGCCCGGACCAGTTCTGTTCTCCCAGGCCAGATCAGCGGGGTACCGCGGTCCGGCGCGCAGCAGTCGCGCGGTCCCGTCGTGCTGATCTACGCCGATCAGCATTGCCCGGCGGGCCAGTGCCGGCTCGCCGTCTGGCGCCTGGTCGTCAGTGGCTTGCAGCCGCATCCTTCCGTCGGCACTCTGTTTCAGCCGCATCACGCGCATCGTCGCCGCTCCGCCGCCGTCGATGAGCCGGCCGCCTGGGAACTCGGCGTGCCAGGCAGTCCCGTCACCGATACATGCTCGCGACAGCCGTACCCCCGGCCAATTCGCCCGGACTATGCCATGAAAGGTCTCGCCGGGACTAACGACGTTCGCGCTGACCAGTTCTTGAAGGCCCGGCTCGGCATCCGTCACGCTTGGATGGGCTTGGCAAGGCAATTCGCCCACTGATGGGAAAACCGGCGGGCCCAAGGTCGTTTCCTGCTGCTCTTCCGGGCGGGGTGCCTTGCCGAGGACGATGCGGTCGGCAGGGCGCAGGTGCTGGTAGTCGGCAGTGTCCAGCAGGTCAGCGGGAGTGCAGCCGTACACGGCTGCGAGCAGCGATAGCAAGTACGGCGTAGGGCGGCGGCCGACCGGGTTGCCACTGGCGTCTTCTCCGGGCCAGCCTTCCATCTCACAAAGGTGGGAGCTGGTCATGGCCACCGTTGTCAGGCCATGTCCCAGGCCGGCCTGCGCCGCGTAGGCGGTGATCTGCTCGGCGGCTTCGGTCAGCGACCAGCCATGGGCGTGGCGCCAGGCGGCGCGGGAGCGGTAATGGTAGCGGCGGGCGAACTCGAACGCGATCTGCCGCTGGCTCATCCCCCGGTCGCGCATCTTCTCCCGCAGCTCGCGCTGCTCCGCCCGCTGGCTGGTTTTCGCTCGGGGCATTCCGGGGTCTTCCTGCGCGGCCCTGGGCGGGCGGTGACGGCGTGCGCTTTCACGGTAATGGTCTTGGGCCGCAGCGCAACCGGGCATTTTCCGGCGGGGAACCAGATCGTCATTCCCATGACGTTTCCGCTGCTCCCATAGTTGACCGCCCGGGAACCAGGTGATTCCCAGCCGGGTGACCTGGCGGACCGGACCTTTTCCTCTGATGGTCTTTGTCTTCCGGTCGGATGCCCGCGCGGGCCGGGCGGGGTCACCGGCCGCGCTTCAGATCCGCCAGGACAGTGTCGAGTTCTTCTCGTAGCGCGGCCCAGGGGAACAGGGCGTTGCCGGATTCTCCCTGGCTGGGAACCGGGAGCGGGTAGCGGGCGGGGTCGAAGATCAGGCGCACTCCCCACTCGCGCAGCGCGGTGATGCTGGCGGTGAAGGCCGGGTGCCGGGCGAGCATCTGGTTCGGGAACGGTACGGCGATCACGGGCTGCCCGGCTCCGATGGCCTCGTTCAGCAGGCCGAGGGCGAGGGTGTCGGAGATCCCGGCGGCGACCTTGTTGATCGTGTTGAAGGTGGCGGGGGCGACGGCGAACGCGTCAGCGGGAGGCAGGATGTCCGGCTCTTCGGGACGCTTGTATCCGGAGCGGACCGGGTGGCCGGTCAGTTCGGCCAGGCGGCCAGGGTCGATGAATTTCTCCGCTGACGGGGTCGCGATCACGCACACGTCCCATCCCTGCCCGATGGCGTACGCGGCCAGGTCGGGAAGGTCGCCGGCTGGCCGACCGCCGCAGGCGATCAGGTACAGCACTGGCCGTTCCGGTCCGCCCGTCATGATGCCCCCTGTTCGCCCGGGTAGCTCATCCTCGCGGCGAGTGCGAGCAAGGCCTCGCCCGGCACCGGGGTGGCTCGCAGCAGGCTAGCCGCGAGGCCGCGGGCGCCGGGATTGCGGCGTACTTCCTCGGGGGCTGCGTGTTCGGCGTCAAGGAGCGCCAGCGCCGCTGACTCCTGGTCGCCGCAGAGGGCGTGGCCGCGTGCCTTGCCGAGCAGCAGGAATGTTCGCCGTTCGGCGAGGTGGGCCGGGAGCTTCCCGGCCGGTATCTGCGCCGCCCTGGTGACGGCTCCGGTGCCGTCACCAATGTCGGCTGCTACGTTGACCGCGTGGATCAGCCAGTTCGCCGGTCCGAAGATCGAGTACAGGTCGGCTTGCTCCGCTGTGCCGAGCAGGTCCGCCGCTACCTTCGACGCGCCGAGAAGTTCCCGCGCCTGCGCGGCGTCGCCGGCCTGGGCTGCGGCGAGGGCGGCTGTGGCTAGCAGCGCGCCCCACATCGCGGTGTGCGATCGGGTGGCGTTCAGGACCGGGCAGAGCTGATCAGCGGCGGTGACCGCCAGGGTTCGGGCCGATTCCAGGTGCCCGGCCGACAGCAGCACGTTCGCCAGCCGGTAGGCCGCCGCGCCGGACAGCAGCGGGTCACCGGTGCTGCCTGCGGCGCGCATGGCCCGGTCAGCGGCGATTCCGGCCAGTTCCGGCGAGCCCGATGTCTTGGCCAGCGAGGAAGCCACGTTGTACAGGTGGGTGAGCACAGCCGCTACCCGGCGGTCCTGCGGCCGGCTCATCTCGCATCCGCGAGCCAGCGTCAGGATCGCCGGCAGTTCCGCGGCCAGCTGGCGGTAGCGGGCAGCCTGCCGCAGCCGCCACATTTCGGCGGCCTGGCCCGCCAGGTCGGTGATCGGCGCATCGCCTGGTGGCTGCGCCGATGTCAGGGCACCGGCTAGGGGAGCCAGTCCTGGCGAGTACGTGATGGCGGCGGCCCTGACCGGCAGGTCCGCCGCCGGGTCCGGACCGAGATGCCGTGCGGACGCCAGCGGAGGCGGCGTGTAAGCGATCCGGGCCGCAGGGTGTATCAACGGCTGCTGGCCGGGCCGGCCGCTGTCGCTTTCCGGTCCGCCGGCGGCGGCGGTCTTGCTGATCACCAGGAGGTCGGCGGGGTTCATGTGCTCGTAGTCGGCGTGGTCTAGCAAGTCGGCTGGCCCGCAGCCGTAGACCGCGGCGAGCAGCGACAGGAGATACGGCGTGGGCCTACGGCCGGACGGCTTCGCCCCGTACCCGGGCCACGCTTCCGTTTCGCACAGGTGCGGGCCGGTCATCACCACGGCCGTACTGGAACCGGATCGGGCGGCGTAGCTGGTGATCTGCCCGGCGGCCTGCTGCAGCGACCAGCCCCGGGCGTGGCGCCAGGCGGCGCGGGGCCGCATGTCGTAGCGGCGGCCGAACTCGAACGCGATCTGCCGGTGTGTTAAACCCTGGGCTCGCATCCGTTCCCGCAGCGCGCGCCGCTCGGCCCGCTCACTGGTCTTCGCATACGCCATCCGGCTCACCTTCCCGGCCCAGGGCACCACCGCTAACGCCGCCACCAGGATCTACCGTAACCGCCGGATGGCCAGGCCGCCCGCATCCGCAGCTCGTGCCGAATTTCCTGCCCTTCTCAGTACAGTTTCCGCAGGTCACCGCCAGACACGGCCGGGAATGACAAGTGTCCCGTGCCAGGGAGCGATCACAGGCCGGCGAGCGACCAGGCTAAACGGCCATGAGCGCGAACACGCGAGCAGTTCTGTACGCGGCGAAACGCGGGTACCAGCGCGCTCCCGCCGCTGTGAGGACATGAAATGCCGGCGACCATTGCCAGCGGCCGTTCCGCCGGCTGCCTGCTCGACCCGGATCCGGCGAACGTCGCCCGGGCCCGCGATCTGGCCCGCCGGGCGCTACGTGAATGGCGGCTCGGCGATCTGGCGGACCTGGCCGCAATCGTCGTCTCAGAGCTCGTGACCAACGCCGTCCGCCACGGAGCCGGCCCGGTCAGGCTGCGGATCTCCTGCGCTGGCGGCATCCTTCGCACCGAAGTCCACGACCACGGTACCGGCCGCCCGGTCCGCCGACTAGCGGGCGCCGATGATGAGAACGGCCGGGGTCTCGCACTGCTCGGCGACCTGGCGGAGTTGCACCACGGTGCGCTGGGCGTGGCGGAAGACCAGAACGGCACCGGAAAGACCGTCTTCGTCACTTTGGCCGTCCCCGCCGTATCGGCAGGTAACCGGTGACCAGAGACTTCACTGCGGCCACGTTCCCAGGCCAGGCGTCCTCGATGAGCTGGCCCAGGGATCTGACGCCCGTTCTGGTGCTGGCGGCACTGCGGGCCGCGCTGGCCATCAGGGGTGTCGCAATAACCGGTATGACGCTCACCCGCCTCGGCGGCGTCCTGATCCTGCCCGGCGGCTTCAACGTCATGTGCCGCTCTGGCTGGCTGTGGTGGCGGTTGGGGAGGCTGAGCGGCACCGGGCGGCCGCTTCACGCCATTCATCCCGCAGACGACCCGGTCGGCGCCGCCCGCAGGATCGTCCTCCTCCTAGCCCAGCCGACCGAGAGCGCCGGCCCGCCTGCCGCGCCATGACCGAGCCACCGCCAGCACCCGGTGCGCCCGGATGCCCGGACCTTCCGGGCCGCGATCCCGGTGAATCCTGGACGTGGATAGTGCGCGCGGCGGCTCCGCAGCGCGATCCGGCCGTACTCCGCCGGGTCCTGCGCGGTCTGGAGAACCTGCCGGACACCGCACCCCCGCCCGCTAGCTGCGCGGCGGGAGCCGCGACCAGTTCCTGATCGTGGTATCCGCCGGGGCACGCCCGGCCGGCCCGATCACCCACCCGGAAGGTTTCCGGTCAGGGCTGGGTCGGCGAGGGGGCGGACGAACCCGACAAGCGCGGGGGTGTCCTGGTAGGCCATGGTGGTGATCGGCCCGCAGGTAGGGCAGTTGGCGATGACCATCTGGCCGCCGCCGATGACGAGGCCGACGTGGCCGGGGTGGCTGGGCGTTGATCCGGGGCCGGTGTTGAAGAAGACGAGGTCGCCGGGTTGTTCCTGGCCTTTCGGGATGTGGGGCTGGAGTGGCCACAGGCCGAAGGTGGTGCGGGGCAGGGTGATGCCGACGCTGCGGTAGGCTGCGTAGATCAGCCCTGAGCAGTCGAACGCGTCGGGACCGGTTGCTCCCCATTGGTAGGGCTTGCCGATCTGAGCCAGCGCGAAGGCGATGATCTGGGCGGCGATCTTGCTGGGTGCCTGGCTGACGATGGCGATCGTGCAGGCGGTCCCGGTTTGCTGGGCCGCGGTGATGGTGTAGCCGCCGGCGGCGTAGGTGCTGGCCCATTTCAGTACGGTGGCGACGTAGTCGGCTGAGTGGTTGTAGGCGAAGATGGCGGCGGGCATGCTGGTGCGGGCGCCGCTGGCGACCAGGAGGCGGGCGGCGGCGGGGATGGCGTCGGCTGGGTTCCAGATGTTGCCGCCCTGGCCGTAGATCGCCCAGGTTGAGGGCAGGAACTGCATCGGGCCGAGGGCGCCCGCGGTCGATGGCCCGTTGTTGGCGCCGTGGCCGCTTTCGACTTCGCCGATCGCGGCCAGGATGGTCCACGGGATGCCGTAGGTGCTCCCGGCCTGCTGGTAGAGCGCGAGGTAGTTCGCGGGGATCGCGGATGCCGCCGGGGCCGGGGCGGGCTGGGCGGCGGACTGGCTGCAGCTGGCGGTGCTGAGGACCGAGGCGGCGCTGGTGAATAGCAGCGGCATGAGGATCAGCAGCGCGACAGCGGCGACCACGATGACGACGGCCGCGCTGGCCGCGCCCTGGTCGCCGTTCCGCGGGCCGCGGGCCGGCCTGGCCGGAGCGGTCACGACATGCTCCCGGCTTGCCCGTCGGTGGCCAGGTCGATTGCGTATACCTTCCAGGTTTCGGCTGTCAGGGTCATGGTGACGGCGTATCTGATGGTGACCTGGCTCGCCGCGCCTGCGGCAGCGAGGTCCTGGCGGGCGGTGACCAGGAAAGTGACGGAGGTGCCGCCGATGTCGCGGATCGCGGTGACGGCCGCGGTGCTGACGGCGTTTTCCTTTCCGGTGGTTCGCTGCTGGCTGAGCCCGGGCGCGGTGAAGCCCTGCTCCAGTGCGGCCTGAAGGACGCTGGTGGTTAGGACGCGGCTGGCCACCGGGGGATTGCCGGGCATGGGGTCTCACTTCCTGGTGCTGGTCTCCCGGCCGGGTGGCATGGGCCGCACGGGCGGGGTCCAGTTGCGGCTGGCTGGCCCGCCTGGCGCGGCCTGTGGTGGTGCCGACTCGGACGGTTCGGTGGTGCCGCCGTGGTGCTGGTGACCGAGGCCGGCCAGGCGGATCCGGGGGCCGTTACTGGCGATGGGCAGCCAGACCGGCCCGGCGGGCTGGGTGCCGCCCTCGGCGATGGTGGTGGCGACGGGAACGGGTGTGCCGGCGAAGGCGGCGCGGGCGCTGGTCTCGCGTTTGCGGGTGGGGAACCAGAACAGGACGGGGGTGGTGATGCCGGTGGCGGTGGCGAGGTCGGCGTAGCCGGGGAGCTTGGCGGCGACCTGGCGGATCGTCTCGGTGCCGGTGTCGTATTCGAGGAAGAAATCGGTTTCGGTGTCGTGCTCGCGCCAGCGGCCGTATCCGTCGGGGCGGGCCAGGTCGCCCCAGACGGCGGCGCAGCGGGTTTCGGGCCACCATTCGGCCAGTTCGCAGAAGGGCCTGGCGCGGGCGCGGGCGGCCAGGGCGGTGAAGACGCCGTTGGCGCCAGTGGTGTGGGCGAGGATGGCGGAGTGGAAGATCGCCATCGCCTGGTCGCGGCGGTAGCCGAGCTGCGCGATCGTGATGCCGAGCCGGGTCGCCAGGACGGCGGCGCCGGCGTCGCCGAGGACGTAGTGCATGGGTGCTGACCCGGTGGGGGTGAATGGCTGGATCCGGTCGACGGCGCGCAGCCACCACAGGTGCCGCATCCGGTGCGCGCAGGTGGTAACCGACCCGAACGCGAGCTGCGCGATCTGGAAGGTGGTCAGTACCCGGTGCTCCCACAGCATGGCCAGCAGCCACCGGTCGCGGCTGGTGAGCCGCGCGGCGAGGGTGGTGAGCAGGTCCGCTGACAGCCTGGGCCGGGCCTGCCGCTCCGGCCGGACCGGGCGGCCCTGCCAGGCCGGGGGGACAGCCGCTGCCGGGACCGGGCTCACCGGGTCCGGCCTGAGTTCGAGGCGGCGCGGCGGCGGGGGTCGGCGGCCCGCAGTGTCTTCTTCTTCCCGTCGTCTTCGCGGGCGCCGAACGTTTCGCGGGCGGAGGCGCGGATCAGGGCGGCGCGGCCGGGGACGGGGGCCGGCAGCGGCCGGGTCCGCAGGGTGAACGCCGGGGCTTCGGCTCCGCCGCTGACCAGCCGGGCCGCGGCCTGGAACGCGTCCAGGTGGGCCAGGTCATGGCCGGACAGGTTCGGCATGACGTGGCGCTGCAGCCCGGTGGCGTCTTCCGGCGACACCGTGAAGATGATCTTGCTGCGGGCGTTCGCGGAGATCGCCTCCCGCAGTTCCCGGCTGAGCTGGGCGAGGTTCTGGTGCACCAGCACAAGGGAGATCCGGTAGGCGCGGGCCTCCGCGAGCATGTCCTCCAGCCCGTGGGGCAGGGTGAGGAAGTTCTGGCATTCGTCGATGTAGAGGGCGGCGTCCTTGCGGTCTTCCTGGCCGGCGCGGGCGCGGTGGGTGGCGGTCTGCCAGGCGCGGGCCAGGACGAACGAGCCGAGCAGCCGGGTGGTCTCCTCGCCGAGGACGCCCTTGGGCACGCGGACCAGGCACACGCCGCCGTCGAGGATGGCGCCCATGTCGAAGCTGGAGGCGCGGGCGCCGACGGTGGCGCGGACGAACCGGCGGAGCAGGAACGCGCGGAGCTTGTTCATCACCGGCCCGGTGACGTAGGAGCGGTGCGCGTCGGACAGGCCGTCGTACCAGGTCCAGAACCCGCGCAGGATCGGGTCGGAGACGGCGGCGGTGATCTGCGCGCGGAACGGCGCCTCGCCGAGCAGGCGGGGGATGTCGGCGAGGGTCGCGCCGGGCCGGGCGGCGAGGGTCAGGCACGCGCTGCGCAGCACGTCATCGGTCCTTGGCCCCCAGAATTTGTCGAAGATCCGGTGGAAGATCCCGACCAGGTGATCGACGGTGAGGTCGGCGTCAGGCCCGTCGAGGACGTTCAGCGACGGCGGCGGACCGCCGTCATCAGGGTCGAACAGGACCGTCTTGCCCGCCGCCTGCTCGGGCAGGCGGGGCAGCAGGTCGGTGATCAGGTCGCCCTTGGGGTCGATGACGATCACACCGCGGCCGGCTTGGACGTCGGCGAGGATCATGTTGGCGATCAGGGTGGATTTCCCGGCGCCGGTGGCGCCCAGGACATGGACGTGGTGGCGGGCGTCGGCGACGCGCAGCGCTACCGGCCGGGGGATTCCGGCGTCGGTTTCGCCGAGCGGCTTGGCGCCGGGGCCGGGCCAGGGGATGCCGGGCGGGGCGGCGACGGCGCGGGCCCCGGCGCGGGCCAGTCCCGGGATGGCCGGGTCGAGCGGCAGGTAGGCCAGCGCGGCCAGTTCCGGCACTGAAAGCAGCTGGCCCCGGCCGAGGCGGCGCGCGGCGAGCGCGCTGGCGGGGCGGCGCAGGCGCCTGCGGATGAGCTGGTTGTGCCCGGTGTAAAGGGCGGAGGCGAGTGCGTGTGCCCGGCCCCGCAGCTGCCGCCGTACCGCCGGGTCCGGGACGCCGATGCCGGTGCCGGTGGTCGCGACGGCGTACCTGATGTCGACGGCCCAGCGGGGGTGGGCGGCCTTGCCGAGGATGGCGCGGATCTCGGCTGCCCGTTCCGGGTGGCCGCTTGCCGGCTGCGGCCGGGGCGGCGCGGCCGGGCCGGGGGTCAGCAGGTCCAGCAGCCGTGACGCGGGCCGGGCCTGGTGGCCGCCGGCGAGGTGGATCGCGGCTCGGATGGCGAGCATCAGCCGGCGGCCGGTGACCGGCCGGGCCAGCACCTGCACCAGGGCACTATCCGCGGCGGCGCTGACGGCGCCAGCGGCGAGCAGCGCGCGGAGCGGGTCAGCGTCATGATCGGAGCGGAGCGGGTAGTGATCGGGCCGGGACAGCCGCAGCCTTCCAGCCTCTACCAGGGCGCCGGCCGCGAACGGGGCGGCAGCGGGCTCTGCCCGGGTGCGGGCACCGGGCCAGGCGGCCTCGGCGGCGCGCTCGACCAGGCCCGGCGGTACCGTCCCGGGAACCCACATGCTGATCGTCACCCCGGCCGGGCTCCAAGCGTATTCCCAGGCCAGGTGGGCCTGGCCGGTCAGCAGCTGCCGCCAGGGCGGGCGGAGCAGCCCGGTGAGGTTGCCCCACAGGGCCTGCCCGCCTCCGGGGTCGGCTTCTGGCGGCGGCAGTATCCGCACCATCCGCGCACCGTCGGCGAGCCGGGCGTGGCGGCGCCTGAGCACCCATTCCCGCCCGGCCGCCACCGCGATCACCGCGGCGGCCAGCGCTGGCCCGGCGACCGGGCCGGCGTGGCGCAGGCCGTGGATAAGCAGTTCGGCGAGATGGGCGAGTTCTCGGCGCGGGTTCGTGATGAACTCGCCGAACGGCGTCCCGGATGGCGCGGCGATGGTGCCGAGAAACGGGATTCGCAAGGCGGTCACTCTCCTTCGGGGTAAGGGCCGGGCTCGTCATCCAGCCCGGCGAGATCGGCAGGGTCTGTGGTGATGAGCCGGTACTCGGCCGGGCTAGCGATCGCCTGGAATCCGACCCGCTGCGACCCGGCGGCCAGGAGCGCCTCGCCTCGCTCGGCGGACAGCAGGAACGCCCGCTCGCCACCGGACAGGCGGAACGCCCCGGCTACCTGGTCGATGGCCTGGGGTGCCTGGCGCATCAGGATCTGGGTGGATGCGTTGGAGACAACGGCGCGGCCGAGGTCGGTGCCGAGGACGTCGGCGGCGTCCTGGGTGACCACGGTCAGGCCGCACCAGTGCTTGCGGGCGGATTTCGCGAGGCGGAACAGGAACCGGGCGCCTTCGGGCTCGCGCATCAGCAGCCATCCCTCGTCGACCACGACCAGGCGGCGGCGCCGGTCGGCGGGGTCGGTTACCCGCCGCCAGATCGCGTCCAGGGTCAGCAGCGTGCCGGCGGCGCGCAGCTCGTCGGGCAGGTCGCGCAGGGAGAACACGACCAGGTGCCCTTCGGGCCGGACCGTGGCCGGGCCGTCGAACAGGCCCTTCCAGCTCCCGGTGACATACGGCGCCAGCCGCCCGGCCAGGTCCGAGGCGGCAGGGTCGCTATCGCGGGCCAGGGCGGCGGCGAGGTCCCTGAGCAGCGGAGCGGGCCGGGTCCAGGTCCGCCGGTCGGAAGTGATCCCGGCAGCGGCGTAGGCCGCGGCTATCGCCCGGTCGAGCACGGCGCGGCCGGCGGGGCCGGGCTGCTCACCGAGCAGGACCGCGGTCAGGGTGTGAATGAACAAGGCGCGGCGGGTCAGCTCATCGGCCTGCCCGGACCCGGCGGCCAGGTCGAACGGGTTGAGGCGGACGCCGGGCGCGCCGAGGCGGATGCTGGTCCCGCCCACCGCGTCGCACAGCCGGGTGTACTCGTTCTCCGGGTCAATGACCGCGGCCTCGACCCCGTTGTACAGCGACCGGAGCAGCTCCAGCTTGGCGAGGAACGACTTCCCCGCGCCGGTCCTGGCCAGGATCACCGAGTTGTAGTTGTCCAGCGCGAACCGGTCCCAGATCACCAGCGACGACGACGCGGTGTTCAGGCCGTACAGGATCGCAGTATCGGTGGCGGGGGCAGCGAGGTCGGGTGAGGTGAAAGGGAAAGCGGCGGCGAGGGCGTCGGTGTCCATGGTGCGCCGCATCCGCAGCGCGTCCACCCCGAACGGCAGCGTGGTCACCCAGCCCTGCAGCGACCGCCACGACGCCGGGCGGGCGTCCAGCAGCAGCGATGCGGCGAGGGCGCGGATCCGCTCGGATTCGTCCCGCAGCTCGTCATCGTCGCGGGCGTGGACAGTGATGTAAAGGCCCGCGCGGAACAGTTTCCCCTGCCCGCGGGCCAGCCGCGCGGCGAGCTCGGTGGCGTCATCAGCGGCGGCCTCGGCCTCGAAGTCGGCCAGGCGGCCCCGCTCGCTGCCGGCCCGGGATGAGGCTTCCAGGCGGGCTAGCTGGCGGCGCAGCCGGGCTGCGGCGACTGGCGGCGGGATCGGCTCGATGTGCAGCGCGACGTCGACCCGGCCGGGGTCGGTCAGCAGCGGTTCCAGCCAGCCCAGCGGGACCTCCGCCGGGTAGCCGGTGACGGCGAAGGATGCGCATACCCGGCCGGCGATGCGCAGTGAGCGGGGCCTGACCTCGACCCTGTCCGGGCCGAGCGGCGACGGCTCCCCCGGCCGGCCGCGCGGGGACCGGCGCCTGATGCCGATCATGTCGCGGCCCTGGTGATCACGGGGCCGTCCTGGCTGGCGGGAGCGGGGTTGAACGGGTCACAGGCCGCTGCGATCACCGCGGCTGCCTGCTGCCCGTTCAGGACCCGGGCGGTGATCCCGGCGGCGGCGAGGGCGCGGGCTGCGGACTCGCCGCACCGCAGGACGCGGGCCGCGGCGCTGTCCCGGCCGGGGCCGGCGGCGGGCTCGCGGATGACGACCAGTACCTGCCGGAACAGCAGGTCACGGGACGCCGCGACATCGGTGAGGAACGCGGCGTGCTCCAGCGCGGCGTCTTCCAGGGCCGGGTGCGGCAGGCCGGGCGCGGCCTCGGCCAGCCGGGCGATGATCGGCCCGAGATCGGCCCGTTCGGCGCGGACGACTATCTGGGCGGGGCAGGTCAGCGAGTTCAGCCACCGGGCCAGGACCCCGGTCATCGCTTCCTGCTCGGCCGGGGTGGCCAGGGCGAAGCTGACGGTCGAGCAGGAGATGAGGACCGCGGCG